>JAQYET010000069.1 GCA_028723525.1 Prevotellaceae bacterium | reverse complement strand
CTCAAGTCGCATCGTGGGGTAAGGGGATGGTGGCTACATATTGATGTTGTGCTGTTGCTTTTTACTGAAAGCTGCTACTAACGACTCATAAATCTACCCTTAATCGTGTATTGGATGATAGTTGCGGATTTTAGGAAAAATAAAAAACATAAGAGCCATGAAACAATTAACAAAGAAAATAAGGATACGCACAACGATAACGCTCATCACCGGACTGCATATCGGTGGAAGCAAAGATAATGTGGAAATCGGCGGCATCGATATTCCCGTGATTAAACTGGCAAGCAAAGGCAATCAACCATACATTCCCGGAAGTTCGCTGAAAGGCAAGATGCGCTGCCTGCTCGAACAAGTTGCCGGGTCGCCGGAAATAGGCTTAAATAGTGAGGTGAACAACCTGTTCGGAATAACAGAAAATGGTAACAAAAACGACAGTGGCACACTGCCATCGAAACTGATAGTAAGGGATGCCATGCTCACCGAAGAGTCTGTAAAGCAACTTATCGAGTGCGAAAGTCTCGACATGCCTTACACCGAAAACAAGTTCGAAAACACAATAGACAGAGTGCAGGGCGTGGCAAATAATCTACGACAGATAGAGCGAGTGCCGGCCGGGGCGGTGTTCAATGCAGAGTTCATCATCAACATCTGGGACGATGACAACGAACAAGAGATGCTCGATTTATTCAACAAGGGAATGAGCTTGATAGAAAACGACTACATCGGAGGTTCAGGTTCGCGTGGATACGGACAAATAAAGTTCGGCGAAATGTATTGGGATGAACTCTCCGAAGCAAACAACTGGAAAGCATAACAGCACCCTTGCCTATGTCAGAATATAAGATATATAAACTTCATTTCACCTCGCCGCTTCACATAAGCGACCAGCGTGATGACAGCAGTACGAGTCTGAAGTCGATACAGTCAGACACTATGTACTCTGCGTTGATGTCATGTCTGGCAAAAACCGGGCACGACATTCCGGATAACGGCGACCTTGGCTTCTGTCTGAGCAGCCTCTTTCCTTTCTATCAGAAGGATAAAAGCCTGTCTCCGGTGCTGTTCCTGCCGGTTCCGCTAAATGCAAAACTTGTGGAGCATGCAGACATATCGCTGATGAAGAAGGTGAAGAAAGTGAAATGGATAGACAGCAAACGATACGGCGAAGTTCTCTCCGGGAGAAAATTTGACGACGAGAAGGACAATATCTTCTCACAAATACAAGGAGAGTATATATGCAGTAACGACATGCCTGCCGACTTCATGACATCGGAAACATGCCAAAGGGTGAAGATAGAGAGCCGAACCGGGGATAAGGATGCGCTGCCATACTATGTTGACAGGATTACATTCAAAGACTTCTCCGGACTGTACTTCATCGCCACCGGCAACACATCACTGCTTGAGACGGCACTGAACATCCTCGCAGTAGAGGGTATCGGAACCGACAGAAACGTGGGTTACGGACTATTCGAATACTCTTCGGGAACAATGACGATAGACCAACCGGACTGCGACTGCCGTTATCTGCTCAATCTGTCGATGTTTTTCCCAGAGTCGGAGTCGCAGTTGAGGCAGATGCTCGACGGCGAACATGCCGCCTACGAGGTGATGCGGCGGGGCGGGTGGATAACGACATATCCGTTCAACAGATACCGAAAGAATGTCATCTACGGCTTCGTGCCGGGCTCGGTGTTCTCTAAACCCGACGGCTTCGACGGTGGAAAGATAGGAAAAACAGCAGACCTCACGCCAAAAATCAATAACGGCACAGCCTTCAATCACCATGTATGGAGATGCGGAAAGGCAATAACATTGCCGATAAAACTTAACGATGGCTTATGACAGAAAGACGATATAACATAGAGTTTGAGGTTATCTCTCCGTTGTCGGTATGCGCAGGAGACGAGAACGACTGGTATCCGGGTATCGACTTCGTGAAGAAAGACAACAAGGTGCATGTCCTCGACATCGACAGGATGTTAGAAAACGGCATCGACTTGAACAGGCTGGAAAGTTATTTTCAGACCGGAAACGACAAAGGACTATCGCAGATAATAGGGAACAAACTGCCCGAAGTGACACGGTTTGTTTTCCAAGCACCTGCAGACACGTCAAACAAGATAAAGTCGTTCATGCGCACGAAACTGAAGAACAAGCCCATAGTGCCCGGCAGCTCGCTGAAAGGCGCGATACGCTCGGCACTGTTCAACCATATCAGGGAGAGAGAAAAAGACTTTGCTTCGGTGTATGGCTCACTGAAAGAGGGCACCGACTTCATGCGCTTCATCAATGTGGGCGACATAATTATGTCTTCAACGGTTCTTGTGAACAGCAAGTTGTTCAATCTTATGAAAGACAATTACGATGACGAATGGTATGGAGGGTGGAAACACGGAGTTGATAACACCAACAGCCATTACTCGCCGTATGGCTTCAATACATTATATGAATGTGTGAAACCGGGAACTAAAGGCGCAGGAACAATCGACCTGAAAAAGACCGAATATGACCTTCTGCGCCTGAAAAAGAAGGGCAGCATCAGCCACGAGGGAAAGAAAACAATGCTTCTTGAGGGTGGTTTGGAAAAACTCTTCGAGGCAATCAACAATGCAACGAGGGCGTATCTGATCAACGAGATAGAGTTTTTCGAATATTACAACAGTGCAGACCGTACTGAAGAAATAATCGATTTCCTCAACGAACTCATCGCAATGATACCCAAAGACAACTCATACTGCATCATAAAGATGTCTGCCGGAGCAGGGTTTCACTCCATCACCGGCAACTATCAGTATCAAGACTTCATCAACACCGGAGTTTGGGAGAACAAGAAAGGGGCAGACGGGAAGGTGAAATATAAGTCGCGACGGGTGGCAGAGCACAACGGCAAACTGCAACTCATGGGATTTGCAAAACTGAAAGCAATATCCACAGACGAGGCTGGCAACATAAACAGAGCCAATATCGAAGAAACGAAAACCGAACTCGACAAGAAGAAAATCGAGGAAAAGAAAAAACGCGAGATAATGGAGCGCGAATATGCCGAATTCATTGCGGAGACAAAGAGGCTGATGAAAAACAAAGAGTGGGACAAGGCAATGGAGAAATCGGGCGAGGCAGGAAAAGTACTGCCGAATGGCAAGGCACACACCGAACTCTTCAATCAGTGTAAAGCCGCAAAGGATGCTGAAATTCAAGATGCCGCAAACAAACTTCGCGAGGAGTCGGAAAACAAATTCAGAAAACCGTTATGCGAAGCAATAAAGGGAGTGAAGTCGTTGGGCAACCTGCTCGGCACCACGAAGAAATGGATGAAAACCGACAACCACACCTTCGGCAGAACAGAGTTCGACGCACTGATTGACGCCATAAGGATGTTGCCGGGCAAGGAACAAAAGAAGATATCGAAGGAAAAGAACGGCATAATAGGCGTTATCGGAGAAGAGTGGAGGTCGGAACTTACTGAGTGCTTGTTACAAAGCAAATAAACAACCCCATCATTTAACAATAACAAATACAAATATATGAAAGTACTAATATCATTCATCGGACACGCAAAGAACCGCGAATATCGTCCGGCAAAATACATGTTTCCAAAAGACGAGACAGTAATCGAGACCACGTTCATAGCCAAAGCACTGAAGGAATACCACAACATAGACAAACTTATACTAATAGGCACGACAAAATCAATGTGGGAAGAGGTGTACCGGAACTTCAAAGGAGACATTGAACACGACCCAATGTACTGGGACATCGGTGGAATTTGCGAAAAACAGAACGCACACTCCAACCCCGACGACTTCCCCGCCGAATACGTAAAGGCTGTTGAGAATGCCATCGGGAACGGTTCGCGCGTGGTAATGATTAAATATGGCATCACCGAAGAGGAGATACGATATAACATAAAGAAGATATTCTCTATCGAGGGAATGCTCAACACCGGAGATGAAATATACTTGGATATAACCCACTCTTTCCGCTCCCTGCCAATCTATATCATGAACTGCATGGCATATATCTCAAATGTAAGCAGGCGAAACATAAAGATTGAAAGCATATCATACGGAATGTTTGAGGCAAGCGAAGAACTCGGAGACAAGACTCCTGTGGTGGAAATGAAAAGCCTCATGGATGTGTATGAATGGATTTCGGGGGCATACAGCTTCTCGGAATTTGGCAACACATACAAGATTTCGAAACTTATCAATGAGTCGGGGAACAAGGAAATAGCCGGAAAACTCCTGAATTTCGCCGAGACAAACAACCTCAACATGATCGCCGACATGAGAGAACAGGTGGACAAACTGAATAAAACGAAGTGGGATAAGGAGGGAATGCCGGAGTTTGCAAAACTCATCGTCAAGCCGGTAGTTAACGGTTTCACGAAACGTTTCAACGGAACAGACCTCAAAGACTCCCTCTTTCAGATAAAACTTGCACAATGGCACTTAGAATGTCACAACTATGGCTCTGCCGCAATAACGCTCTGCGAGGGGCTACTGACATCGTTTTGCGAAGCCGCAGACATTAAAAAACACACCGATAAGGATATTCGCGACTTCGTGAAGGGTGCCTTGCACAAGGATTATAAAAAGAAAAGAGAAGTAGAAAGTACGGCAGATTATGATTACAGAATAGAGATACACGACAAAATATTCAAAACATTCGAAAAGGAATACATACAGAAATACTGGGTTTTGCAAAACATACGCAACACTATAGCGCACAATATCGACAAGTCGCAGAACAATAATAAGGCGAGCAAAAGTTCAGCTACAATAATCGAAGAACTTAAAAAGCATGTGGATTATTATATAAAATACTATGATAAGAAATGATAATCTCTTATCACCAAATCGGTCATTAGAACATTGACAGATTATGTCCGATTGTCCGGCACGCCGTGGTTTGTTTTTGTAATAGGCGTAACACCCTGAACCGAAAGGCATGTTCAGACATAGTAGTTCTTTGACAACTTTATGATAATAGAAACAAAAAATACGATGAAAAGACCCTTACAATCACTAAAAGCGCGTGTTTTACAGACGAATAACAGCAAATAATCGTCTGTAAAACACATGCTTATACAAAACAAGATGTACATAATATCCATTATAACAAGGATTAAAACGCTTTCTTCAAATAAAACTATTTTAGCCATGATGTACATAATATCCATTATAACAAGGATTAAAACCTATCTCTCGGTTATAATCCAGGTGATTGGGATGTACATAATATCCATTATAACAAGGATTAAAACCGGAAATTCAAACACTTCTTGCACATATCAGATGTACATAATATCCATTATAACAAGGATTAAAACTCCTTTCTGTAGGGGGCGTATCTTCGACGTGATGTACATAATATCCATTATAACAAGGATTAAAACAGAAGGTATGCGAGGGTAGTGGCGACTTTGGATGTACATAATATCCATTATAACAAGGATTAAAACGGGAGAGTATGACACAAACACACGCAAGGCGATGTACATAATATCCATTATAACAAGGATTAAAACCATCGACCATGCGGTTTTCCAACACCTCGTGATGTACATAATATCCATTATAACAAGGATTAAAACCATGTCGCTGAGAGGTCTGAAGCACTGGAGGATGTACATAATATCCATTATAACAAGGATTAAAACTTTTTCGACAAGGAGGTACAGAGCAAGGCTGATGTACATAATATCCATTATAACAAGGATTAAAACAGGTGGTTAAAGGTGGTAACGTAAAGCAGCGATGTACATAATATCCATTATAACAAGGATTAAAACTCGTGGCTGGGGAGGTGTGGAACTTGGCAGATGTACATAATATCCATTATAACAAGGATTAAAACTGAACTGCGCCGTTAGTTGCTTGTGGTACTGATGTACATAATATCCATTATAACAAGGATTAAAACGCCGTCCCACTCGTGGCTTTCCTCTGTACCGATGTACATAATATCCATTATAACAAGGATTAAAACGAGCGACCTTGGCACATGGGGAGCGTTGCTGATGTACATAATATCCATTATAACAAGGATTAAAACGAAATATGGGATGACCCCTATAGGTACACTGATGTACATAATATCCATTATAACAAGGATTAAAACATACACCGTAACATGGTCGTCACGGTCACGGATGTACATAATATCCATTATAACAAGGATTAAAACTTACAGCGTCGTTTTTATTCAAGTTTACCAGATGTTCATAATATACAGTTTAACAAGGATTAAAACCACCGAATTCTATTGAAATATTTCCACCAAGATGTACATAATATCCATTATAACAAGGATTAAAACTACGTTCCTTCGTGAGTAATACGCGCACGGGATGTACATAATATCCATTATAACAAGGATTAAAACCTGCTGATGCAAATCTATCTCAGGAAGCCTGATGTACATAATATCCATTATAACAAGGATTAAAACTGATTACCATTCCATGCCATTGCCTATCAGGATGTACATAATATCCATTATAACAAGGATTAAAACCGTACTTCTTGCCATCGTAGCGCATGAGTTGATGTACATAATATCCATTATAACAAGGATTAAAACGCAATCGGTCACACTCCCAACAGCGAAGTGGATGTACATAATATCCATTATAACAAGGATTAAAATAATAGGACTAAATTGGCAAGAGTTATTTTATGTTAAACGTGTTTGATAATCCGGGTGGGATGCGTTATATTTACAGCAATGGAGATAAAAGCATACGAAAAGTTGGCGATGGGGCTGCGAAAGAGAGCCTTGCAGGTGGGCATGAGTCTCGGAATGGGGCGTGCCGAGGCTGAAGACATTGCCCAAGAGGTGATGCTGAGGCTATGGCAGATGCGCAACGAACTCGACGAAAGGGGCAAGACGGAGAACCTTGCAGCGATAATGGCGCGGAACATGAGCATCGACCGCAAACGACGGGAGCGCACCGTGACACTCGACGACCGTCAACGCGACTTGTCTTCGCCTGCCAAAACGCCGGCAGAGCGGATAGAAGCCGACGAGGAGGAGCAGTGGCTGATGAGGAAATTGGAACAACTGCCAACCACACAGCACGCCATACTGCGCATGCGACACGACGAACAGTTGAGCCACGAGGACATTGCAAAGCGGTTGGGCATCACGGTGTCATCGGTATCTACGCTGCTGTCGCGCGCCCGCCATTCGCTACTCGAAGAAATAAGAAGGAGGAACAGGAGATGAAAACAGGTTCAGGAAAAGACATGGAGGTATTGCTGGAGAAGTTCATGGACGGCAAGACGACGCTCGAAGAGGAACGTTTGCTGGCGCGATATTTCCGCCGCGACGATGTGCCTGACTGTTGGGCTGACTATAAGGAGATGCTCCGTCTGTTAGGCTGCGGCACGGCATACGGTGCGGAAAAGGAGGAAACGAGGCGCCGAAAGCCGGCGATGATATGGTGGATTGCCGCTGCATCTGTGGCATTGCTGGCAGTCATCACCTTCACAATGCTGAAAACCACGCCGCAAGGAGCAACGGAAACGGTAGCAGTGCAGGCGAAGACGGAACAAAAGAGCAGCGAAAAGGGCGGCGCAACGAACATATCGCAGCCAACGGAAGGCATGGCAGCGGTGACGGAAACGGCAGAAGCAAAGACCGCAACACCCGCAACGCGCCAAAGACAACAGGCAGGCAGTAACATCGCAGACGGCATAACGGCAGAGGAGAGCATAAAAAGACTCATGGAAGAGAACCGCAGACTGAACGACGAACTGCAGAAAATGGAGGAGGATATGCTCGAAATGAAACGCCGGCTGGTGGTTTCGCAGATGGAGACAATGGGCTACAGCGCAGCATATATGGAGGATGGCAGCATTGAATTTACAGACAATAACAACCAAATAATCACAGAGTTATGAAACAGTTAAGAACATTAGCAATCGGTCTTTGCCTGCTTCTCATGCCGCAGGCGATGCTTGCGCAGCAGAACATTAAGCGCGCATTGGACAGTTTTATAGGCAACAATAAGGTGCAGATGAAGGAGTCGCACTCCAAGACACGCGACCCAATGACGAAGCAGTTGGTGGGAACACTCGACACCTACACGTTCACCATCAAAGCGGGCGACATCAAACTGATAGACGAGTTGAAGTCTGCCATACGCAGCGACAGCGAGGAAGCGTATTCCGAATATTGGGAGAGCGCGGTATCCAATGATACAGATTACAAGCGGCGGAGCGTGATGTATAACGACATGGAGAGCATCGCCATAGGTCTGCAGTATGCCAACTACGTCAACGTTAACTTCATTGATGAGGCAAACAAGGAGTTCAGATATGCCTACGCCGTGGAGTGGAACGAGCCTGAAAACGATGCTGTGGAGGGGCGCATCATTATATCCTACGCCCGTATTCCAAAGAAAGCAAAGCAGAAGATACTGGAAGGCTTTTCCATAAAACCTATGGGTAAGAACGTCGAAAACAACTCGGAAAACTGGTTTATGCGGTTCGGACTGTTCCGTGACAACTTCATGAAAAACCCGAAAGGCGTCTATGCCAACAGTTATATATCACACATCTATAACCTGTGCAAGGAGTCGGGTTGTCTCAGTGATGCCGAAGTGAGTATCGTTAAGGATGTTATCGACGAGATGATTTCAAAAACTTCCGACAAGATGTCACGCGGAATGTTGGAAGCATCGATAGAAAGCCTGAAGAAAAGATAAACTTTTGCGTTCCAAAAAGCCGGAAAACCTCAGGCAACCGACCAACTATCAGCGTGTAAATTCGCCGATTTTGATTTATAATTTCGCCGATTTTACATAGTCGTTCCTTAAAAACTTTATATTCGTTTTATTTACAGTAAATTATATTGCAATTTACTTGCGTATATCTGCAAGATTTCGTACCTTTACAGCATAAATCTTGCAGATATTTTTACGCGAGTTCGACGAAATATAAGTGTCTAAGAATTTGGTGATTAGCGAAATTTGTTGTATCTTTATAGTACTGAATAACAAAGAATTACAAACAAAAATCGCTATGATCACCGAGGACAAAGTTACTGAAATATTTTATATGGCTGATGATTTCTGCAAGTTTTTTGACGCAATGATGGCAAAATATACGCTACAGCCGGTCAATAAACGGAAATATCACCGTGAATCTACAATGTCAAAGGCAGAAATAATGATGATCGTCATCCTTTTCCATGATTCGGGTTATCGTTGCATAAAACACTTTTATCAGGAAAAAGTGTGCAATCATCTGCGTCATTTGTTTCCTAATGTTGTATCATATACTCGTTTCGTTGAGCTCCAAAAGGAGGTTGCCATACCTCTCTATCTGTTTATTAAGAAGGTACTTTTGGGCAAGTGTACCGGGATTAGTTTTGTAGACAGCACTACTCTAAGAGTATGTCGCAATCAGAGGATTCACATCCACAAGGTATTCGATGGAATTGCCCAGAGAGGTAAATCCTCTATGGGATGGTTCTTCGGTTTCAAGTTACATTTGATTTGCAATGAGATGGGAGAACTGCTGAGCTTTATGATAACACCAGGAGATGTAGACGACAGGAAACCTCTGGAATACAAAGCCTTTTTGTAGATTCCATATATGGAAAACTTATCGGTGATAAAGGATATATAAGTAAGGAACTCTTCCAGAAACTCTTCGTCGACGGTATACAGCTCATAACTAAACTAAAAAGCAATATGAAGGGAGCACTGAGGAGTGTTGCAGACTGTGTAATACTGAGGAAAAGGGCTATCATTGAAACAGTGAATGATGAACTCAAGAACATCGCGCAGATAGAACACTCCAGACACAGGGCATTCCACAATTTCATAGTAAACACTTTGGGAGCCATTGCCGCATATTGTCTGTTTCCTAAAAAGCCGTGTATCAATGTCGAAAGGGAAATTGATACACAGCTTACACTGTTCTGAATTAGTCGAACTCACATTAAATTATGTTAATTGTATCGTTCCACGACTGCTTTCGTCCGCTTGCCGGCATCTTATCAGCCATATTATCTTGACGTAGCCCGCTACGACTTCGATAATATGTCGGACAATCTTCTCGACAATCGAACATAATCAGTATGCGGTCTAATGAACGATTGGGGGTAAAAAGAAAAACAGTGGCGCAATCGGGAAAAACATCTTTCGATTGCGCCACATCGCGTATTATTATATTTCTATGTCACCATTTCCGTGCGAGAACGATATGACGTAACAGTCGCTTCGCTTGCCTTCGAAGAAGATATAGTAGGCGGTGCCCAACCGCATGCCCGCATCCTTGCTCAGTTTCTCGTCGTAAACGCCCTTCATAAAGATTTTGTCAAAGTTCAGGTCGGCATCATTTTCATAGAGTTTCATCATCTCGGCATCATCTTTATAATCCTTCCGCTCCTTCATCCTTTCCATTGCGGCATCGTATTCCGCCTTGTCTGCAAGCAGCAATTCCCACGAAACACCGTCAATCTTATGCTCCAGTACGGCTATTGCGATGCCGTCTTTTTCTGCCACTTCAAACTTGTCTGTCGTGGCATCATAGTCAATGCCACGTGAGAAGAAGTTCATTTTCAAGTCTGCCTGTCTCATTATGCCCTCCCCTTTCGGCTTCAGTCCGAGGCGTTTGGTCACGCCCAGCCACGTGGCATCGTCCTGAGTGATGTAGCAGTCCATAATCTGCGCTGCGTCAACATCGCCGTATTTCTTCACAGCCACGGTGTTCTCCTGCTCCGCTTCCTCTGCTTTCTTCGAGCCGGTGTTACTCCTTAAACACGAGGAAACGAACAATCCTAACGCCACCACCACCGTAACGGCAGTCATTGTTCTAATCTTGCTTTTCATGCTTTCAATTTTTTTGTTGATTTTTAAGTTACTCTCTTTGCCTTACCGCTCCATTTTTCAATGTCTATGCGGATAATATCTACTCTGTGGAACGACTTTTCGGAGTATTTCAGTCCGATGGTCTTGTCGTTGGGCGAGAGTTTGTCGAGCAGTAGTTCGAGCGCGTGCCACCGCTCCTCCTCGGTCAGTCCGATGCTTGCCTTGCCACTTATCACGATGCTTTCATACTCGGTGGTGAACTTATTAGGGAGCAGATTTGTATGCCCGACAACGCAGAAACTCACCTCGGGGTGGCTCTTTATGGCTCGCAGTTTCCTGCCTTCCGGCGCGCAGTGGATGTATATCGACGATCCGCCATCCCATATATGGTTCACCGGCACGGCATACGGAAGTCCGTTCTCGTCAATCATCGACAGCACCCCATACTCACTCTCGCGCAGCAACTTCACGGCACTCGCCTCATCGAGCAACCTGTCCTGTCGCCTCACACCACTGTTGTCATATTCCATTTGCAAAAACGTTTCTCCCTGCAAAGATACTTATTTTCACCAAATTATCATAATTTCGCGGTTTATATATATAAAAAAAATGAGAACCGGAGCACAAAGTCTGCACCCCGGTTCGTTAGTTTCGGTCAAAAAGATATTACTTCTTGATGAATTTCAGAGTAACGTCGTTTATCTTCACGAAATATACTCCTGATGTGAGATTTGCCACACTTACGGTGTTGTCGCCTACTTTCAGGTTAAACTTAGCGAAGAGTTTACCCTGAGAATTGAAAATGCTTGCACTGCAATCTACTGCAGACGTGATAGTAATGTCGGAAGTAGCAACGCTCGGCATCAGAGAGAAATCGCCTGACATACCAACCTCATTTATGCCGGTAGTGTTGCCATTGATAATCTCACTGCCTTCGGCTTTGTAGCCTATTGACTGGAAATTGTTGTTGACATTTGGCAATACATCGAAGTCAAAGGTCGGACCCATTGTCGGGTTGCCGTCATTTCCTTCATATTCTCCGGCAGCATTGTTAACGTAGAACGGAACGACGTCTGTCGGATAGTAAAGCCACTGCGAACCGCCAGTGTTATAAAGGATGTTCACATAGTAACGATTCTTGGTGAAATAACGTGTCGGGAAAGTAATGTCAACATATCCGTTGCTGTTTGCAGCAAGATTGATTGTCTTGGTTATTCCCAAATTACTGTTAAGACTCTTAGTTCCATACTGAGTGTCGGTGACGTAGAACTTAACGCGACCTTCGAAACCAGTCATTGACCTCAAGTAAACACGAGCCGTGAAGTTGCTGTTGCTTGTGAGTATGGTTGAGTTGTCTGAACCGAGATATGTGCCTCCCTGATAGAAGAATACGGTCTGAAGCTTTATGTCGTTCACAACCTCTTCCTCTTCTTCATTTTCCGGCTCGTTTATCGTAAGTTCGCCAATCTTCCATACCTGCTCATCAGAGTTGATTTTAACAGCCTGCTCTTCTCCATCAAGCATGTATCCTGAAATAAGGTAATATTTGCCCGCCTCCAGCTTTTTGAAATCATCATTCGTGTAGAATGAGAATGTTACGCGCTGGCTCTTGTCTATCTTTGCATTACCTTCGGAGATGAGAACAGCCTCATTGACATCATTGCTGCCTTCTGCAAGGGCATAGAGCATCAACTTGCCATTATAAGCGGCATCACCCTCATTGGCTATTGTCATGGTGATTTTGGTATTCGTGCCTTTCGTTACATATTCAACAACTTTCTGCACTGAATACAATTCCGGACCTTTCTCTACTATCGGTTCCGGCTGCGGATCCGGTTCCGGGTCGATGTTTCCTATTGTAACACTGCCTGCCTCTGCATCGATGGCCTTGTAAGTGGAGCCATACGCATAGTTTACGGTGAGTTTGTAATTGCCTGCCTTGACATTTGCAAGGTTAGCATAGAACGTGACGTTCTTTGCACTGTTTGCGCCTATCAGGGCATTTGTGGTGCCTACGATAGTTGAATACTGGTCGCCATCCTGATAGATAGCCACTGCAAGGCGTCCTGAATAAGAAGCTGTCTTATTGTTGTTTCCCACTGTTATTGTAACAGGTTGAGAGTTTGCCTGTGCGAGTTGCGACTGTGTTGCCTTCGAATAGATGTAAAGGCTTGAGCCGTTCTCTTCTTCGTCAGGTTCCGGATTTGGGTTAGGATTTGGTTCCGGGTCGGGGTCGTTGTCGCGGTCGGGGTAGAGATAGCGAAGCATCTGTTGACTGCTTTTGTATCCTCCGCTTCCTCCGCCGATGCCTTCAGTACCGGGCTGCAGTACGTTGAGCAGGTGCCATCCGTTGGAAGAATAGTTCCAACCCCAGTCCACATGTACGTATCCGTTAGAAGCGTAACCATCAAGTACGAAGCAGTGACCGCCACCGCTTGAGAAGCCTGCATAAACCACAGGACCGTAGTCGCGGAGTTCGTCGTGGATATTCTTCATCCAGTCTGCCTGATAATAGTTGTTGCGCTCAAGGAAACGAACAGTGTTGCGATAGCCGAAATTGTTCATGAGCACACGCGGTGCATTGAATACATAAGCACCAGAGCCACCGAACGAAGCCGGATTGTAGTCCATCTGCACGGCATAACCGATGTCTCGGAGCAAGCGACCGATGTTATCAGCCTGCACGTCGCTCAGTTTTCGTCCGGTAGAACGGTCACGTCCGTAAGAGTCAACGCCCGAAGGCATCTGCGACCAATCGTAAGACGCGTTCTCCGAACCGTTCCCATCGAAATTCAGTGCCATGTAATTACCTTTCCAATAATAACTTACTGAACCGGTCGCTTTACGCGGCCATTTGTGCCAACGCATTACCGTACAGATTGCAGTTGCCACACATCCGGCAACTGTTGGATACGAATAGCCATTGTAACGATAGTTAGGAGCATACAGGTTAAACGGCCAACTCTGTCCCCAGCTGATAGGAGATGAAAGTCTCGTCCAACGGTCGTTCGACACTTCGAGCAATGGCGAAATCTCTACTTCGTAGTTTGCCGCACGTGCAGCAGACACCTTACGATATTCATCCGACGGCACATCAGGCAGGTTATTGATAGCCCACTTAATCTGATTGCCGTATTCTTCGTAAAGCCACTTTATCGAAGGATGGTTCTGTATGTCTTCTTCCGTAAGGCTACCCTTGTCTGAATATGCCAAAATCGGCATCACCCTATTGTCTGCAGCCACAACAACATAACCTTGATTGTCGCCACGATTGATTACATAGAACAGGTTCTGTTCCGCTTGGTTTGCACGTGCAATCTTATAAGATGACTTGTAATTTATCTTCAGGTTGCTGCCGGAACCCATGAAGTTGCCTGCAATTTTCAGTGCCTCCGACTGATCCACCGGACCTGCAAAGGCTCCCATGCAGAACAGTAAAAGCACAGAAAACAATGATACTAATTTTCTCATAATCTGTTTCTTTTTTGTTTATAATACGGTATTTAGAAGAATTTCATATCGTAAATCTGTACGTATGTATGAATCTTTATCGGTCCATAAGAGCACTCGAGGCGAACGACAGGCTGGTCAGACTTGTAAACCGAATAAGCGGTGCCAAGAGTATGGTTGAATACTGTGTAACCATAGTCGTAGTTATATGGCTGAGATGCAGTATGCAGGTCGGTAATGAATGTTATCTTCTGGTGGTCGATGAAATCTTGGATGTTGTCATTCGGGTTGCGTGAGAAATCAATAGTCTCATAGCCACCTTTGGTTATTTCGTGCATCACCTCCGGAGTTTCACGGTAGTTGAACCAGAAAGAGTTGTCCCTGTCATAGCTTACGAGTTCTTTTTCTTCGCCATTCACGCTTACGGCAACTCTTCCCCAGAGGTTTGCCTTGTAGTCAAGGTTAGGGAAAGGACCATCGTTGTAGCCGGAGAAACCTATCACGCGGAGTGTCATGCGTACCTTGCTGAAATCAGGAACAAAGTCGCGCTGTGTGATAGTGAACTCGTTGCTTGTAACGACACGAGCCTGAGAGTTGTCGGAAGCATAACGGAGCGAGAAACTTATCGGGTGCATCTGCTCCATCGGGATGTCTGCCATGAGGTATTTCTGGAAACCATCAATGTCTCCCTTGAGCACTTCCTGCTGTAAGGTTTTGCCTCCACCGAACATCAGCACTCGGATGTCACTCTTGGCAAGAATGTTCCTGTAGTGTGTCTCCAAGTCAGCACTTATGTCAACATCCGTACCTTTGATTTTCTTCATAGCGAACTCTATGGCAGCATTGATGTCTGTCTCTTTCTCATCAGTGTCGATGCAGAGGTAGATTATGCGTCCGTAGTTGATGTTGGAAACATAAACAGGCTGATAACCATCAAGATATTCCTTGTTTACCGTTTCAAATATTGTACCGTTCTTAGGAGCATCGGTAGAAACGGAGAAAGACTTCTGTATGAGGCGAGCGAGTATGTGGTTCTTCTTGCCACTGAAGTTAAAACCGAAGTTCAGGGTTCCGTCTGCAATCGAACTTTTAACCGCTGCACCAAGTTTTGTAACAAGTTCTGTCTGTGAACTCACCTTGTCAACACTCTCTATAGTTGTCACAGGCGACTCTTTCCAGTCCATGTTAGCCCACTTGTTCCATACTTCCTGATATTCGCTTTTGCGGATATTCGGTATTGTTGCGGATGTTTCGGCTCGCTCTTGCGGGTTGGCAGGAACAAGGTTGATAGAGAATGTCACATCACCTGTCTTGCAGTCGCTTATCATTGCATACGTACCGTCGGCAATGGAACTGCCCTTTAATACGCATCCCGGATAAAGCATGTCTGTCGTCGGGTCGAAAAGAATGTTCTCGTCGAAGGTCTGGGTCATCTTATAACGACGTGACGTCTTTACCCAATAGCCGGGAATACCCTCAAGAACTGCCTTGCCCGGTTCAACAACAGACTCGTCTGCATCGTCAATAGGTATTGGCGTGCCATCATCCGGGTCTATAGGAGCACCTGCACGGGTCATGCCCGGAGCTAACGGAAGACTGTTGAGGTAAGAAGCGATTCCCGACTGTGTGTCTTCTTCAAAGCCATCGATGGGCAAATCGGTATCACTACAAGAACCCAATGTCATGGCACATACTGCCACCGACACCGGCAAAAGTTTTTTAAAAAGATTATTTATCATACAATTAAGTTTTAATTAGGGAGTTGCCAACAATGACGCCTCCACACGGTTAGTTATTATTTTTATAATTCTCTTTCTATTCATCTCTTGAATATTGACAAGCAATATTATCACTTATATATTGTCTTTATCTGCGAACAGATATTCTCTTTTCCTACCATTTTGCATCCTCTTGACACATAGGTTTTTTGTTACATGGCTGCAAATATATTTATTTTTGTTTTTTCCGCCAAAAAAAATTATAAAAAAAATAGTTTTTTTTTCAATAGCAACCAGAAAAATTCAAATCATAGCATAAATGCTTTATTTAATTTCATTTTCTTCAAATAGCCCAGCTGATAGTTATAAAATCAATATTTACAGTCATTTAAATACGTGCAAATGTACTCTTATTCATTGTTTTTTTGTAACTTAGCCGCCGATAAACGAAACTTCATGAAAAAGATACATCCGCTTGAAACAGCATTATTGCCGCCACCGCGCTTCACTTATCCATTCTGCTACGAACCGCATCCGCTCTGTGAGGCAGCAGTAGCAGAGGTGTGCAGATACATCGAGTCGCATCCGGGCATAAAGAGAGATGCCGACCGGGGCAAGATGTTCGGTGTGCTGGTGGTGGAAACGGGCAGGAAAGACAAGCGGGGCATGCCGGAGATTGGCTTCCTCGCTACTTTCAGCGGACTTCTTAAAGGCGGTAACAACCGAGGGTGGTTCGTTCCTCCGGTGTATGATGCACAACAGGCTGACGGTGTTTTCAAAACGAGAGAGAAGGAGATTTCGGCTGTCAACAGACTGATTGACAGTATCGAACACAATACGGAAACGCTGCGATTGAGGCGCGAATTCGCCGAACGTCGCGAGGAAGAGCGGAGGGCTGTCGAAAGACACAAGGCTGTGATGGAGCGGTCGAAGAGGTTGCGCGACATGATACGCATGCAGCACAACATCGAACCAGAAGTGCGCAGCCAACTGATACGCGAGAGTCAGTTTCAGAAAGCCGAACTGAAGCGAATACAAAAAGCGCATGCCGCGATTGTGGCGCGTGCCGAAGACGCTTTGCGCGGTATCGAAGAGCGGCTCGCTGCGCTACGACGGCAACGCAGGGAGATGTCAGACAGTCTGCAACGCTGGCTTTTCAGCCAATACGAAATGCTGAACGCGAGGGGCGAAGTGAAGAATATCGTTGACATCTTCAGCGACTTCAGAGGGGCGTTACCTCCTGCGGCGGCAGGCGACTGCTGTGCTCCAAAGCTGCTGCAATATGCCTATGGCAACGGATTGCATCCACTGTGCATGGCCGAGTTTTGGTGGGGAGAGTCGCCGCAAAGCGAGATACGTCACCATCTCGCTTACTATCCTTCGTGCAGAAGTCGCTGTCTGCCGATATTGTCGTGGATGATGCAGGGATTGGAAGTTGACCCCAATCCGCAGGAGAACGATGTGAGCCGTGAGTTGCCGATAGTATATGAAGACAATAATATGTGGGTTGTTGACAAGCCTTCGGGAATGTTGAGTGTGCCGGGGAAGATAAGGCGTGAGTCGGTGTTCGACATATTGAAAGCGAAATGCAGCGATGACACCGAGCCACTCGTTGTGCACCGCCTTGATATGGAGACATCGGGATTGCTCATTTTTGCAAAAAACGCCGAGACACAGAAGTGCCTGCAACGGCAGTTTGAACAGCGATTGGTGGAGAAGAGATATGTCGCATTAGTGTCGCCGGTACCTAAAGAACATACCGGAACGGTTTCGCTGCCCATGCGCCCCAACCCTCTCGACCGTCCGCGGCAGATTATCGACCGGAAGAACGGGCGCGAGGCTGTGACACATTATAATATAATAGGAATAGACGGAGACAAGGCACGCATCGCACTTTATCCCGTAACAGGGCGCACTCATCAACTGCGCGTGCACTGTGCCCACCGCGACGGCTTGGCTGCCCCTATCGTCGGGGATGCCTTGTATGGGCTTCCAGGCAGCCGCCTGATGCTGCACTGCGAGCGCATAACCATCAATTCCACAGACGGAAAGCGACTGAAGCTTGTTTCGAGAGTTCCTTTCTGATTTATGGTTAAAACCTTATTGTTAAAGGAAGCGGCATTTATTTTTTTCCGTAAAAACTTGCATGAGATTTTTATTGTTGCTATCTTTGCAGATATTACCAAATTTTATAAAACTGAGACTTATGACTATTGACAATGAAAAACCAATGGGTCCGCCGCCAATTCCGGGCTCAACCCCGCCGGAACCACCGGTACCGGTCCCCCCTGTAAGCGAAATTCCTGCCGTGCCGGAAGTGCCGAAAGTTCCGGAAACACCACCTATCGTGACACCTGAAGTGCCGAAAGCAGTCCAACCTGAAGTGCCGGAAGCAGCCCCCCCTGCCGTGCCGGAAGCACCCGCACCGGTACCACCTCCTGCACCGGAACCGCCGATGGAACCGGTAAAACCGGTGATACCGACTCCCGTTCCGGAACCTGCGCAGCCATACATGCCGCCAAAGAAGAAGAGCAAAGCCGGACTTATCATCGTCATTTTGATTGCCGCGCTGCTGTTGCTCGGTGGCGGTGGAACGGCATTATACTTCTTCGTGCTGAAAGACAAGATTGCCGACATCAGCAATGTCATCGATGAGGGCGAAACAGAAGAAGAGTATGACGAGAATGGTTTCAAGCCAACCGACAGCACACCCGACAATAACGCCGACCAAATCGGCTCCACCGAGGACAATGTTGAGAACGAAACGGAGGATGTTCGGAACAAAACCGACAACGGAGAGATTGAAGGCATCGGCAACACCACTGGCAACACGGCAACCGAAAGCGGTAACAATGCGACCGACGTTTCCTCCAATCGCGACATACAAACGGAAAAACCGGCTGCCAAACCCGCACCTAAGAACACCGCGCCTGCCGCTAAACCTAAGAAGAAAAAACCTGCAAGCAGTAAGCAAAGCACCGACCCGCCGGCAAGCAACCCGTCTTCAGGCAACAGCAGAGGCTGGCACTTGGAGCCTGCATATTGATTTCTTTTATCAAATAAAATGATTTTGGGGGTAACTTTTTACCCCCGAAATCATTAAACATCACAGCAAAAACACAAATAAATCCCGGCAAGCCTCTTCTCCTCAAAGCCGCTCCAACAGCATATCCCACACCGAAACAATATGGCACACCGACCCTAAGAGCACAAAGAAGTGGAACACCGTGTGCATATACTTGCGTTTATTGACGCAATAGAACACTGCCCCGGTGATATATGCCACCCCTTCCGCGATGAGCCAAACTATCGAAGCGGTACTCACATTGTTGAGAAGCGGACCGAAAGCCACGAGCACCGAAAGCCCCATAAGCACGAAGCAAACCGTCTCAACGATGCTGTGCTCACTCAGTTTGCAGAAACTTACTATCGTTCCGGCTATCGCAGCGAGCCATATAAAAGAGAACAATGCCCAGCCCCAATAGCCTTCCTGCCGCAGTGCTATCAGTGTTATGGGCGAATAACTGCCTGCGATGTGCCAATAGATTGCGGCATGGTCCCACTTTCTGAGGCGTGATTTCCACTTCGACCACGCACTGACGGCATGATATGCTGTGCTCGCTACATACGACATCAGCATGCCGAAAAGATATAGCGTGATGCCTGCCGTTGCCCAACCGTTGCCTTTCGCGAAACACATATAAAGGAATACGGAGCCTACGACGACACCGAGAAAAATGCCGCCGGCATGACTCCAACTGTTCCATAGTTCTTCCTTATGGCTGTAAAAAATCCTTCTCATTCCTTATCAGATGCCTGCACAGGCTTTGCCGTGGCAGGAGCAGAAGCCGGCTTTGCCTGTGTCTCCTCCGCCTTGTCTTTCGTAACATCTGCCGAAGAAGACACTCCGCTGCCGCTATTCACTGCCGGGGTTGCATTGTCGGAGCCTCCCGAAAGAGCCTGCCCGTCACCTTCCGCACCCTCTTCATCGGCGGTCGGCTTCACATCGGGCTTGTAAGCCTTGAGCATCTCCTGCTGTTTCTCGCGCGATACCTGCTTCCCCGACCTGTCGAAACCGAGCATTGCACGCTGCCTACCGGTGTTCTTGTCTATCACGGAGACGAAGAATAGGTCGCCCTCACGCGCCACATAACCCTGTGCGAGAGCATCGATGGTGAGGTTGACGGTGTTCATCCTGTAAAGACCTTGCATCGCCTTGCCGTCTTTTCCGGTAGGCGACACCGCGGCTGTGAGCATGATAAACTCTCCGTCGGGCGACAACACCGCCTCGCGTATGCCGGCATTGATGTCGCTGTCGTTGTAGTATATCGCCGCTCCTTCGGTGAGAGCGGTGAAGAGAACCTCGTCAAGGCGTTTCGTGATGCCGTCAAACTTATACAGATGTCCGCCGTTGAGATAGAACAGGCAGTGGCGTCGCTCGTCGGCAAACTTCACCAAGAAGCCCGTTCCCCCGGGCAATCTCTGCTCCAGACTGTCGAGTGCTGCTGCCACGGAGAGCGACTCTCCGTCGTCGGCAGTGTCTGAAGAGCACTGCGACAGCGAAATAACGGATATGGCGGCAATGACCAACGTCGCCACTACAGCGGCTATAACCCACAGCCTCTGTCCTTTTAAAATGTTGTCTATTTGTCTTGTGTCCATTTATTCAGATTGTTGATGTCAGTCGGCTATCACGAAATCGAGCTGTCGTTTCTCTATGTTCGCGCGCGCCACCATTATGCGTATCGGGTCGCCAAGTTGGTATTTATGGTGCCTGCGGCGACCTACAAGCATGTAGTTTTTCTCGTCGAAGTCGTAGTAATCATCGTCAAGGTCGTGCATGGAAATCATTCCCTCGCAGTGGTTTTCGTCAATCTCGGCATATATTCCGTAACTCGTTATGCCACTGATGTGGGCATCATACTCGTTGCCAAGCCTCTCTCCCATGAACTCCACCATCTTATACTTGATTGATTCGCGCTCCGCCTGCTGTGCCAGAGTCTCCATGTCGCTTGAGTGTTCGCACAATTCCTCGTAGTGGTCTTTGTTTGCCGAGCGCATACCTTCCTGATAACGGGTGAGCAAACGGTGAACCATCATGTCGGGGAAGCGGCGTATGGGCGAGGTGAAATGGGTGTAGTAGTCGAACGCCAAACCGTAATGCCCTATGTTGTGGACACTGTATTTTGCCTTCATCATAGCCCTCAGAGCCACCATTTCTATCACGTTCTGCTCCCGCTTGCCGCTTACGTCGTCCATAAGTTTGTTGAGCGAGCGCGATATTTGCCCTTTCGTGCCGGCAGTGTTTATCCTATATCCGAAGCGTGCGATAAACTTCGAGAGGTTGTCCAGCTTTATCGGGTCGGGACGGTCGTGTATTCTGTAAGGCAGCGTCTTCGCTTTCCTGCCCTTCTCCACATTTCCTATGCTCTCTGCCACTTTGCGGTTGGCAAGCAGCATGAACTCTTCGATGAGTTTGTTGGCGTCTTTCGATTTCTTGTAGAACGCCCTCGTGGGTTTTCCTTTCTCATCGACATCGAAGTGAAGTTCCTCTCTTTCAAACTTCACCGCGCCATTCTTAAATCGTTTGTCGCGCAGCTTCTTTGCCAGTTTGTCAAGCATCAGCAGTCCGCAAACCAGTTGGGGAGTGGCTTTGGCGTCGCCGCAGTCTATCGGTTTGCTTGTCTTCGCCTCTGCCAGACTGTGCACCCGTATGGGCGATGGCTCGCCGGTGCCTTCCTTCACGCCGTTCTTTTCCAGAATGTCCTGCACTTCCTCGTAGGCGAAACGGCGGTCGCTCTTTATCACGGTGTGCACCAGTCGCCACGTCTTTATGTTCGCCTCGTCGTCGAGAACGAACACTGCGCTGTAGCAAAGCTTCTCCTCGTCGGGGCGCAGTGAGCAGACGAAGTTGCACAAGCGTTCGGGAAGCATCGGTATGGTGCGGTCAACGAGATAGACGCTTGTTGCTCTCTTGCAAGCCTCCTTGTCGATGATTGAGCCTTCCTTCACGTAGTGCGACACGTCGGCAATATGCACTCCAACCTCCCAGTCGTCGCCAACCTGCCTGATGCTCAGCGCATCGTCGAAGTCCTTGGCATCATACGGGTCTATCGTGCATGTCATCACGTTTCGGAAATCCTCGCGGCGGGAAATCTCCTCTGCACTTATCCGGACATCTATCTTATCTGCGGCAGCCTCCACTGTCTTGGGATATTTGTAGGGAAGACCATACTGTGCGAGTATCGCGTGCATCTCGGTGTTGTTCTCTCCCACCTTTCCGAGCACGTCAACCACCTCTCCCACGATGTTCTTATCGTCATGCGAGGGCCAGTGGGTGACGCGAACCACGGCTTTGTCGCCGTCTTTTCCGCCCTTTAGCTTACGCTTGGGGATGAATATGTCGTGCACGAATATCTTTGAGTCGCTTATCAGGAACGCAAAGTCGCGCTCCACCTTGAGCCGTCCCACGAACTCGTCGTGTGCGCGCTTGATTATCTCTATCACCATTGCTTCCTTTATATGCTTCTCTCGCCGAGCCATCATCGTGACCCTAACACGGTCGCCGGTGAGTGCAAACTGCGAGTTACGCTCTGCCACAAACACCGCCTTGTCGGAACCGTCGGGGATGAACGAGTTCTTGCCGTTTGCCTTCCTGATGAACGTTCCCTCAACGGTTTGCCCGTGAGTGTTCAGCCTATAGGAGTTCTCCGACACCTTACTGAGATAGTCGTCCCATGCCATTGCCTCCATGATGTCAATGGCGAGCATCTTCTCCGGGTGGTTGGTGAGATGCAGTTGCTTGAATATCTGCTTGAAACTGAAAGTCTCGTTAGGGTTGGTTTGGAACAAAGTGGAGAGCATCTCCACCAATCTTTTCTTAGTGAGCCGTTTGCCACTGTTTTTTCCCTTTGCCATAATCCGATTATAATTGATTATCAAGTGCGAAGATAACTATTTTTTCCGACATTTCCATAAAATACCATATTTATTTCACTTTTTTAATTCAAAAGGTGCGGAAAATTGCGATGAAGAGGAGATTGGGAAGGGTATTTTGAGTGGTTCAGGAGCATATATAATGTTAGGAAACCACGACTTACATTCAAATTTCCCTGCTTTTTTTCACAAACTCATTTTTTCTGACTAACTTTGCAGCCATGAAAATTCTCATAACCGGAGCCACTGGGTTCATCGGAAGTTTCATTGCAGAGGAGGCTTTGAGGCGGGGCATGGAGACATGGGCAGCCATCAGAGGCAGCAGTTCTACAAAGTATCTCACCGACGAGCGCATCAACTTCATCAAACTCAACCTCGACAGCGAGAAGCAGATGCGCGAGGCTCTCGCACCGCACAGGTTCGACTACGTGGTGCATGCCGCCGGAGTGACGAAGTGCATCGACCGCAACGACTTCTTCCGCGTGAACACCGAGGGCACGAAAAATCTCGTGATGGCACTCCTGTCGCTCGAAATGCCGATACGAAAGTTTATCTATCTCAGCAGCCTCAGCGTTTTCGGGCCGGCTCGGGAGGACATGCCCTACCGCGAGATTACCGACAACGACACCCCTGTACCAAACACCGCATACGGACAAAGCAAACTGGCAGCAGAGAACTTCCTCCGCGAACAGTCGTCGTTGCCATACGTAGTGCTCCGCCCCACCGGGGTTTACGGCCCGCGGGAGCGCGACTATTTCATGATGGCAAAGAGCATAAAGAATCATGTTGACTTCGCCGTAGGCTTCCGCCGGCAGGTAATCACCTTCGTATATGTTGACGATGTGGTGCAGGCAGTGTTCCTCGCAATCGAGCGGGGGCGCACCGGAGCAAGTTACTTTCTTACCGACGGGCGCAGCTACTCCTCGCAGATGTTCAGCGACTTGCTCAGGAAGCACCTCGGCGTGGGCATGCTCCTGCGCATCAAGGCTCCGCTGGCAGTGCTCCGGGCAGTGACGTTCGTGGGCGAGCGATACAGCAGGATTACACGCAAGATAACCGCCCTGAACGACGACAAATATAACATCATGCGGCAACGCAACTGGCTCTGCGACATCAAACCGGCACGAGAGGAACTCGGCTACAGCCCCACCGTGGAATTGGAGGAGGGCGTGAGACGCTCGGTGGAGTGGTATCGTGCAAACAAGTGGATTTGACATTGCAACAGCCTGTGGCGTGAACGGATTTTGGCAACACCCGTCTCTGCCGCACGAAACAAACCTGATAACATGAAGAATATAAAGAAATATTTCTCTGCCGAGAAGCCCGTTAAAGGGCTGATGGCTGTGGAATGGGTCGTGATGGCTTATCTCGTGCTCACCACAGTGGTAATCCTGTTCTGCTACACCGATGCCGTTCACCCCAAGGCAATGCTCTGGGGGCGCGCCAGAGTGGTGGCAATGACGGCGGCACAGTGGCTCGTCTATCGCATGTGGCCGTGCCGTGTGACCCGCCTGATACGCATTGCAGCACAAATGGCACTGCTCTCGTGGTGGTATCCCGACACATACGAAATCAACCGTATGTTCCCCAATCTCGACCATGTGTTTGCCTCTTGGGAGCAGTCGCTGTTCGGTTTCCAGCCCGCATTGCTGTTCTCGCAGACCTTTCCGAGCCACATCTTCAGCGAACTTATGGACCTCGGATATGCCTCCTACTACCCGATGATAGCACTCGTGGTGGTGTTCTATTTCGTGGCACGCTACGAGGAGTTCCACCGTGCGGCGTTTGTGGTGCTCGGGGCGTTCTTCCTTTACTACGTGATATTTATCTTCGTGCCCGTCGTGGGACCCACATTCTACTTCCACGCCGTGGGCATCGATAGCATATCACAGGGCATATTCCCCGACCTCGGACAGTATTTCAGCAGCAATCAGGAGTGTCTGCCGTCACCGGGAGATACCGACGGTGTGTTCTATCAGCTCGTGGAGTCTGCCAAGCAAGCCGGCGAACGACCCACGGCAGCATTCCCGAGCAGCCACGTGGGATGCAGCACTGTGCTGATGATGCTGGCATGGCACAGCAGGAAACGCTGGCTCGTGTGGACACTGATGCCGCTCTATGTCCTGCTTTGCTTCGCAACGGTGTATATTCAGGCTCATTACGCTATCGACGCCATTGCCGGACTCGCTTCCGGACTGCTCTTCTATTTCCTTCTTTACGCCCTGTCGAAGCGCGTTTGCAGGTAAATCGACTCACAGAACACGGCATAACGAAAACCAATTCCGCCGAAATTACATTGTAAAATCGGCGAAATTGAAAACCAAAATCGGCGATTTTGCTCCGCAATTTCGCCGATTTTACTTTCACGTATAACAACTTTCGGGAAGAGATATGCCGTCAGGCGGGGTATGAAAGGGCAATAACGGCAATAAACCCCGATAGGTTCATTAGAATACTTAATGACCGATTGAGGTTAAAAAATGACTGTCGCTGCCACAAAATCACGGATTATTGTTGGCAGTATTGGGATTTTTGCATAACTTTGCGGCGAGAGAAAAACAAATAGATTGTTACAAATAAAAATCTGAAACGAATGAAAGTAATAAGCACCAAGAACGCTCCGGCAGCCATCGGACCATACAGCCAGGGCATTGAAGTAAACGGTTTCGTATATGCCAGCGGACAAATTCCGCTCGACCCGGCAACGGGAACATTCCCCGAAGGCATCAAGGCACAGACACACCGGTCGCTGCTCAACGCACAGGCCATATTGAAAGAGGCAGGACTGAGCCTCAACGACGTTGTGAAAACCACAGTGCTGCTCGCCGACATAGCCGACTTCGCCGAGATGAACGAGGTTTATGCAGAGTTCTTCAGCGAGCCATATCCGGCACGCAGCGCATTCGCCGTGAAAGCACTTCCTAAGGGAGCACTGGTAGAGATAGAGTGCATCGCAGCAAAGAAAAACTGAAAAAATTTTGTAAGAAACTATTTATTAGTTACTTTTGCAGGCAGAAACGGCTTTCTGCCTGCAAAGGTTGTTTTTGCCATATACAGAAATCAATCCGCGGAAACAAACTTCTCAGACAGGCTATATAATAACACACAATGAAAGAGTTCCTGCAAGTGCTTAGGCGATTTGTACCGCCATACAAGAAATATCTGCTGCTGACAGTGGTTTTCAACATCCTGTCGGCAGTGCTCAACATATTCTCATTCATGGCTCTCGTGCCGATACTGCAAATCCTTTTCGAAACAAAAGAGACGGCAGAGCACTTCGAGTATATGGCATGGGGAAGCGGACAGGTGAAGGATGTGTTCATGAACAACATGAACTACTACGTTCAGGAAATGGTGAACGGTCTCGGACCAACGGCGACATTGCTCGTCATAGGACTCTTCCTCGCACTGATGACGGCTCTGAAAACCGCCTCCTACTTCCTCTCCTCGGCAACGATTGTGCCGATAAGAACGGGAATAGTGCGAGACATACGAAACCAACTGTATGAGAAGATAAACTCGCTGCCGCTGGGATTTTTCAGCGAAGAGCGCAAGGGAGACATCATAGCACGAATGAGTGGAGACGTTCAGGAGATAGAAAACTCGATAATGTCGAGCCTCGATATGCTCTTCAAAAACCCTATATTGATACTCGCCTACCTGATAACGCTCATCGCCACCTCGTGGCAACTCACGCTTTTCGCAGTAATCTTCGTGCCTATATTCGGGTGGTTCATGGGATTTGTGGGGCGAAAACTTAAACAGAAGTCGATAAAGGCACAAGCTCTGTGGAGCGACACGATGAGCCAAGTGGAGGAAACTCTCGGCGGACTGCGCATCATAAAGGCGTTCAACGCCGAGGAGAAGATGAACAGACGGTTCGACAAAGTGAACTCCGACTACCGCAACAACATAATGCGCGTGAACATAAGGCAGGCAATGGCGCATCCCATGAGCGAGTTTCTCGGTACGCTGATGATAGTAATAGTGCTGTGGTTCGGCGGAGTTCTGGTGCTCAACGACATGGCATTGTCGGGTCCGGTGTTCATATATTACATGGTGATACTATACTCTGTCATCAATCCTCTTAAAGAATTTTCGAAGGCAAGCTATAATATCCCCAAGGGATTGGCATCGATGGAGAGAGTGGATAAGATTTTACTGGCAGAAAACAACATCGTGGAGGCGGAGCATCCCAAGCACATCGGGTCGTTCGAAAAGGAGATAGAGTTCCGCAATGTGTCGTTCAGATATGGCGAGAAATGGGTTCTTCGCAATATCAATCTCACCATACCGAAAGGCAAGACGATTGCCCTCGTGGGGCAGAGTGGCGGCGGAAAATCTACGCTTGTTGACCTCATACCGCGCTACTACGACGTGCAGGAGGGCGAGGTGCTCATAGACGGCATCAACGTTAAAGACCTCGGCATACACGACCTGCGCCAACTCATCGGCAACGTGAACCAAGAGGCTATCCTCTTCAACGGCTCTTTTGCCAACAACATCACCTTCGGCGTTGACAATGCCACGGAAGAAGACATTGTGAAAGCGGCAAAGATAGCCAATGCTCACGAGTTTATCAAGAGTTCGGAAAACGGCTACGAAACCAACATCGGCGACCGCGGCGGGCGACTTTCGGGCGGACAGAGGCAGCGACTGAGCATCGCCCGCGCCATACTGAAGAACCCTCCAATACTCATTCTCGACGAAGCGACATCGGCTCTTGACACCGAGAGCGAGCGATTAGTGCAGGACGCACTGGAACGGCTCATGAGAACGCGAACAACAATAGCCATTGCCCACCGCCTGTCAACAATCAAGAACAGCGACGAGATATGCGTGCTCCACGAGGGAAAAATCGTTGAACGCGGCACCCACGAGCAACTTCTCGCCATGAACGGGTACTATAAGAAACTGCATGAGATGCAGAGTTAAACAATACTTAAATTAAAAAACAAAAACTGATTATAGATGTTATGGAAATGAAAAGAATTGAGAAGAAGATTGTGTTTGTGGTTATGCTGCTGCTGGCAGGTAGTTATTGCGTGGCAGGCAATGGTGGAAACAGGCGGCAGAGGGACGGCGTTTGGTATGAAGACACGGTGAGGCTGCACGCACTTTACAAGCAGGCGGTGGAGGATGCGGCACAACCGACGCAGAACAAGTTGGTGAACACGCTTGTAAGTATTGACAAGACAGACAGCGGAAACGGTCAGGAATGGATAAGGATTGGCAATACCGACATGGTGCTCGTTGCCTCTTTCATGAAGGAGAAATATGCCGTGCTGTACCAAAACTCCACCGACACGTTCCGCCTTGCTGCCAACGAGTCGTGGTTTACGATACCTGCTGAATGGAAAAAGAAAGCCGGGTGCTTCGCAGAAATGGACTCCGTGGAGAGCCGTATGAGGATAATTCAGATGTTGGGACTGCCGATGGAGTCGCAGAACACGCATGTGGTGCTGATGTATATCGACGCAAACACGCTGTTCAGACCGTCTCGCGACCCTGAAACAAACGACCGCGTGGCACAGTTGACATATCCCGAGGGAGTGTCGGAAGGTCATCGAGACTGGTTTGAATATAACCTGTCACTCGCCTATCAGCCGGAAAATCCATACCCGTGGACGCAAATCGGATATACATACGACTGGCACTCGCCCACCGGTACACACGTAGGGCTGAGCGAGTTTGTATCACTCCGCGGTTCACTTGTCAAGGTGAAGGCAGTGATGGGCAGCCATACCTTTATTCGGTCGCTGTCGAAGTAGTCTGCCGGTCGTTGGCAATAAGTTCCAGAAGACGTTCAACAGCCTCTTCCTCCGGGATGTTTTTCAACACACACTCCTTGTTTTTATAGAGACTGATTTTGCCTCGTCCTGCCCCTACATACCCGTAATCGGCGTCTGCCATTTCGCCCGGACCGTTCACGATGCAGCCCATGATACCTATCTTCACGCCCACCATACCTTTCGTTGCCTCCTTAATACGGGCAATGGTGGAGCGCAGGTCGTAGAGTGTTCTGCCGCAACCGGGACAAGAGATGTATTCTGTTTTGGTGAACTTGATGCGCGCTGCCTGCAGGATAGAGTCCTGAAGCGACACGAGTTCCTCCTGTGTTGGAGCAAATGTCGCGTCATCCGCCGCCCTGCACGATATGCAAAGATTGTGGGCACGCTTGTCTATCAGTATCGCCCCGGCAGCCATTGACGCTTTCAGTTGCAGTTCTTCCCACGTGGAAGCGGCAATATCGAGGAACAGAGTGTCGTCTTTTATCACAGCAGTTCGGCGCAGTTCGGTACACTCCGGGACAAATTCCACGATACTTCTTGCAACCGGTATCTCTGCCTCCGGCTCTTCCGAGAGCGACACTCGGATAGTGTCGCCGATGCCTTCAGTAAGCAACGCCCCTATACCAACGGCACTCTTTACCCGTCCGTCTTCACCTTCTCCTGCTTCGGTGACGCCGAGGTGTAGCGGATAGTGCATGTCCTCACGGTTCATTGTCTCCACAAGCATCCTCACTGTAGTCACCATAACCACCGTGTTAGACGCCTTGATGGATATTACGATGTCGTTGAAATCCTCGCGCCTGCATATCCTCAGAAACTCCATACAGCTCTCCACGATACCCTCCGGGGTGTCTCCGTAGCGCGACATGATGCGGTCTGACAGCGAGCCATGATTGACTCCGATGCGCACTGCGGTGTGATGCTCCTTGCAGATGTTCAGGAACGGCACCAGTCTGCGTTCTATCTTCTTCAGTTCGCAGGCATATTCCTCATCCGTATATACAAGATGTTTGAACGTGCGACCGGGGTCAACGTAGTTTCCTGGGTTAATTCTCACCTTCTCACAGTGCTGCGCTGCCACGTCGGCAGTGTGTGCAGTGAAGTGAACGTCGGCAACAAGCGGGGCATCATATCCGTCTGCCCGCAGTGCTGCACGTATGTTCTTCATGTTCTCTGCTTCGCGAACTCCCTGCGTGGTGAAGCGCACCAGTTCGCCCCCGGCATCTATAATGCGCTTTGCCTGCGCCACAGAAGCCTCGGTATCGGTGGTGTCGGTGGTCGCCATCGACTGTATTCTGATGGGGTTGGCGCCTCCTATAGCAACCTTGCCGACCATTGTCACTGAAGTAATTCTACGCATAGAAACAATACTAAACCCTGTATTTGAACTTTATTTCAGCCAGTTCCTTGTTTGCCTTTTCAATCTTTTTTCCAAGTCCCGACTTATATTCGGCAAATTTCCTTGCCACAGTCTCATCGCAGAGTGCTATCATCTGCATTGCGAGTATTGCGGCATTCATCGCTCCGTTGATAGCCACCGTAGCCACCGGAATGCCCGGCGGCATCTGCAGTATGCTGTACATCGCATCAACACCGTCGAGCACCGAGCCCTTTATCGGAACTCCTATTACGGGCAGTGTAGTCTGTGCTGCAATCACACCGGGCAACGCCGCTGCCATTCCTGCACCCGCAATGATAACCTTTATGCCACGACCTGCGGCGTTCAAGGCAAACTCTTCCACTGCCTTAGGTGTGCGGTGAGCCGAGAGAGCGTTCACCTCGAACGGTATTTCCATTTCATCGAGAAACTTCATTGCCTTTTCCATAACAGGCATATCACTCGTGCTGCCCATTATTATACTTACCTGTGGATTCATAATTCTTATGTTTATATCATGTTTAAACCTTACATCACACTATATTTCTGTAGAACATCACCGAGAGAAAAGCCACCGCTATACCCATGAGGAAGCCCATCGACACCTCCGTAAGGGTGTGCTGGCGGAGTATCATGCGGCTTGTGCCTACCAGTCCCGACATGAAGAACAGGAAGAAAAGCCACCACGTGGGGTTGAAAGAGAAGAGAAACGAGAATGCTATCAGTGCACCTATCACTCCTCCGATAGCCGCTGCGTGGGTGGAAACTTTCCAACGAAGGTTGACAAGGGCACAAGCCACCTGCAACATCAACGCTGCCATTATCACCGTACCGATGAAGTGAGGCATGTGGAGCAGGTTCATGATGTAATAACAGACGAAATAACACACTATCGCTATTACGTAAGGCACCATTCGCCTCTCCTTAGAACCAATCTGTATCGGTGTCCAGCCGTGGTAGTAATGATACAACCGTATCAGGTATGTGGGTATTATCACCGTGAAGATATACACTATCAGCAGCACGCGCAACTTTATCCAAGGGTCGAGCATGCCGAGATATGTGAACATGAACAGCACTATCATGCCGAACATAGGCAGATAGAACGGTGATATAACAGAACTTATCACCCTTGAGAGAAGTATCAGTCGTTTCTCCGTCATCACTTTCTCAGTCTTGCAACCGGTATTCCCATCTGTTCGCGATACTTCGAAACAGTGCGCCGTGCAATGGGATACCCGCGGCGTTTCATCTCCTTGCTCAGTGCATCGTCGCCCAAAGGCTTCTGCTTGTCTTCGCTGTCTATTATCTCACGGAGCACGGTCTTCAGTTTCCTTGTTGACAATTCTTCTCCGCTTTCAGTCTTTATGCTGTCACTAAAGAAGTGCCTCAGCCTGAACGTTCCCCACCTTGTCTGTGCATATTTACAGTTGCTCACCCTCGATATTGTACTTATATCCAGTCCTGTACGGTCGGCAATGTCTTTCAGTATCATCGGTTTGAGGTCTCCCTCGTCTCCGTCTCTGAAGTATTTTCTCTGTATGTCTATGATTGCCCGCATCGTAACATACAACGTGTTGCGACGTTGTTTTATAGCTTCTATGAACCCCTGTGCCCTGTCTATTTTCTCCTTGGCATATATCAACGCTTCTTTCTCCTTGGCGTTCAGCAGGGTTTTGTCTTTACGGTATGTCTTCACGAGGTCTGAGAAAGACTCGCTGATATATAGTTCCGGTATTTTTCCCTTTGTTATCGAGAACGTTATGTTTCCGTCGTCGGAAGTATCTATGATGAAGTCGGGCGTTATCTGCTGCATGCTCCTTCCTTCAGCCTCTCCCAAAGACGCTCCGGGCTTAGGGTTAAGCTTCTGCACTTCCTCCTGAAGACGTGCCACATCGTCACCGTCTATACCCATACTGCGGGCTATCTTATCCCAATGTTTGCCGATGAAGTCGTCGTAGTGGTTGTCTATAACGTCGCGCAGCATCAGTCTTATGGGGTTAGCCTGCTTGCGATCTATCTGTATCAGGAGGCACTCCTTCAGTGTCCGCGCCCCTATCCCGGCAGGGTCGAACTCCTGAATTTCCTCTAATATGTTGTCAACCTCACTCTCCGAGGTAAATATATTATGGTATATGGCGAGTTCGTCAACAATGGTATCTGTCTTTTTTCTCAGCAATCCGTCATTGTCAAGCGACCCAACGATATACTCCATTATCTCCCTTTGGCGTTCGTCGAGTTCGAGTTCGCCCATTTGTTCCTTCAGTTTGTCGTAGAAAGAGGTGCGGTCGCCGTAGGTTATCTCCTCGTAATCGGCGTTTGCATAATTGCCAATCGAAGGTCCGCTTGCCTCCGGCATTTCGTCGTCGCCGACCATATTCTGCAGCACATTGTCGAGTTCGTCTTCCCTTTCCTCCCTTTCTGTGCGTTGCTCAAAGTCTTCCTCGTCATTCTCTTCGCTCATCTGCGACGGCTCTTCGTCATACATATCGCCGTCGTCAGGTGCTGTCTCCAATGCCGGATTGTCGTCAATTTCCGCCTGTACGCTCTGCTCGAGTTCGGCAATAGGCATCTCCAACAACTTCACCTGCAACATCTGCTGTTGCGTGAGTTTCTGTTGCTGCACGAGTTTCTGCTCCTGAGTATGTATCAATCTTTGCGACATAACAACTAAAAATATTCCATCAACAGTGCCGACAATGCCGACAGCTTTTCCGGATTATCGTTTCCGAACCTCTGCCACACCTGTCGGCAATGGTCGAGAAGATTGCTTGTAATCGGTTCTTCGTCTTTCATGTAGGGGTCTAACACGCGGAAGATGTCCATCACTTCAACCACCACACTCGGTTTAATCTTCATTATCTTGGCAAGGTGTCTTATCTCCGGCGTGTCTTCAACCATTGTTATAGGTGTCAGACGGAAGTAAAGGTTGAGGATTATCACCAGCATCACCGGTTTCAGTTCGGGTCTTCCGTCTATCGGTCGGAAATATTTCTCGAAGCTTTCGTTCACCTCCACGCCGTCGTAGAACTCCTCTGCGTTGCTGAAACCGTTCATTCTTCGCAGCATACTCACCCCCTTGACAAGTTTCTGCGGACTGTTTCCGTAAGTTTTCCACAGTCTTTCCATCCTCGGGGTGTCAATTCTGCGCAGCCTGAACATCTTCTCGTGCAACACCTGTGGAGGTATGTGCAGTTCGATGCTCAGGTCAACGAGCGGCTTGCTATACATAGCCTTCACCCCGGCAGGCTTCCTGAGATAGAGTTGCATCAGCAGAAGCCAGTATTCATCCCGCCATAAACTATCCTTTGCCATTACCTTTTTCTTTTGAATACAAAGATATACAAAAATCGGATAACAAAGAAATAATATCAGAAGAAAAATCTGTCAACAACCCTTTTCATCATCAATCACCACCCTGCAGTGACTTATTACAGTGGAGCATGGCACCACTATGAGCCTCATCAACTCAGTTTCAGCATCCGCTCTATGGGCTTAACAGCCTCTTTGCGTATGTCTTCAGAGACATCCACCGTTGGCCATTCGTGTTTCAGCGAATTGTATATCTTGGCGAGAGAATTAAGTTTCATGTAGTTACATTCGTTGCATGAACAGCCCACGGTGTCCTCACTCACTTCCGGCGGAACGGGATAGAAGGTCTTTCCTTCACACTGACGCTCTATCTCATGCAGTATTCCCGACTCTGTGGCAATGATGAATTCATTCCTATCGCTTTCCTTGCAGTGCTTCAATATCACTGCCGTGGAGCCTACGATGTCGGCAAGTGCCAGCACCGGACCTTTACATTCGGGATGTGCCAGCACCAGTGCTTCGGGGTGTTCTTTCTTCAGTTTCAGTATTCCTTCCACCGAGAAACGCTCGTGAACGTGGCAGCCGCCGTTCCACAGCAGCATCTCCCTGCCAGTTATGGAATTGATGTAGGAACCGAGGTTATAGTCGGGACCGAAGATTATCTTCTCGTCTTTCGGCATACTGTCAACTATCTTCTTTGCGTTTCCGCTCGTAACCACGATGTCGGTCAGTGCCTTCACAGCGGCAGTAGTGTTGACATAACTGATAACCTTATATCCCGGATGCTCCTCCTTGTATTTCCGCAGGTCGTCAGCCTTGCACGAGTCGGCAAGCGAACAACCGGCATTCAGGTCGGGACAGAGCACCATTTTCTCCGGACAGAGTATCTTGCAGGTCTCTGCCATGAAGTGAACTCCGCACATCACTATTATCTTTGCGTCTGTCTTTGCCGCCTGCTGTGCCAATGCCAGAGAGTCACCGATGAAGTCGGCAACATCCTGTATCTCGCCCACGGTGTAGTAATGCGCCAGAATAACGGCATCCTTCTCCTTGCACAGACGCCTTATCTCCGCCTTCAGGTCGGTCCCTTCTGCTATTGGTTCGTCAACGAACCCCTTCTCCTTCCATTCGTTTTTCAACATAACATTATTATTTTACCTTTTCTTTTTTTCTTGAAATAAAGATAAGAATATTAGTATGATATGGTGTGGAAAACGTTGAAAACTTTATGTTTGTTTTAGTCTTTTTATTCAATCCACATCTTGCTCGCAGTTATGCACATGTTATCAATACCATTACTCTTTCTATATTAACTGTTTAAGTCAGTTATCAACAACTATCCTTAATGCCTGCAAATTTAATAAGTTTATATCTTTTTCTACCAACTTTGTGTGGAAAAGTTGTTTAAAAGGCATAAATAAAACCGTGGTTATGCGCATGATTTAGGCTGCGATGGTTATGTTGTGGATATTACATAAGTTATCAACATGGTTTTCCACATAGTTATTAACACTCGCTTGTTGGCATTCTGTGGGAGTGCGGTTGGTTATATATAGCAGAACAAAATCGCCGAAATTGCAAAGTAAATTCGGCTAGATTACAGTGCAAAACCGCCGAAATTGGTTAACAAAATCGCCGATTTTACTTTGCGAAAGATATGCTTTCGCGGTGTGTTGGTTGGTTAACTGGGATGTAATTCACGGCATAACGCGATATTTTATGTTTGTATTGGTGGGTTTTGATGATTTTTTTGCTATTTTTGCATCTGCCTTTATAGCAGTGAGAGATGACTGAAAAGACACTTATATTATTATTTATCACATTTTTGATAGGCGTTGTGGGGTTGCACACCGGTATTTTCTGGGACAACACCACGTTTATTTCTGCTATGGGCAATGCTTTATATGAGAACGGGATATTTGCTTGGGGGAGTATTCCCGTGGCAACAGACCCGGGTCATCCGCCGTTCATTGCCACTCTGATGGCTGCCTCGTGGAAGGTTTTCGGGCGGTCGCTCACGGTTTCGCATATTGTTCTGCTGCCTTTTGTTTTCGGTATATTATGGCAGATTTGGAGTCTCTGTGCTCATTATTTCAGTGACAGAAAGAGCGCTGTGGCAGCTTTTGTATTGATGGTTTCAGACGCCACACTTCTGTCGCAGATGACTCTCGTAACGACAGAAGTGCCGCTGATGTTCTTCTTCTTGTTGTCGCTTAACGGACTATTGCGCCGCTGTGCGTGGCAGAAAACATTGGGACTGGCTTTTCTCGGCATAGTTTCGCTGCGCGGAATGATGCTCTGCGGAGGACTGTTTTTGGTTGATGTGTTCCTGAACAGAAAGTCGTTGGAGTGGAAACCATACGTTGTCGGTGCGTTTCCTGCCGCTCTTTTCATCGGCTGGAGGTTGTCGGTGAAGGGTTGGATAATATCCAATCCGGAGAGCACTTGGGGCGATGCCACAGGCTATGGTTCACCGGTGGGCTTCATGAACAACTTTGTTTGGAACGTGGCAGTTATCGGTCAGCGGTTTGCAGACTTAGGAAGAATTGTGCCGTTGCTGTTCATCATTGCAACGTTTCTGTTGCGAAAAGGATGGAGAGAGAAGACCTATCGCGACGTGTTGGTAATGGCATTAGGCTCCACTTCAGTGGTATGGGGCATGAGTTTGTTTATTGTCAATCCCATAGGGCATCGTTATTTCACCGCGGGTTATGTTCTGTTGGCATTGCTTGCGGTGATGATGCTGCGCGAATACACGCGCCGGAAAGCCATTTATGTGCTGATGTTGGCAGCCCTGATTGCCGGCAATTTCATCATATATCCGGACAGAATGGCACAGGGTTGGGATGCTTCGCTCGCCCACTTGAACTATTGGCACGTGCGCCGCGATATGATAGACTATATCGATGAGAGGAAAATAGACGTCAGTGAGGTGGCAACATTCTTCCCGAACAATGGCGAGATAGACGGTGTGGAACTCAATGGCGACCACAGGCAGTGGGCTGATTTCACGGGCACTGAACGCTATGTGTTATATTCTAACGTGTTCAACCTTTCTGATGATGATATGGAAATTATCGGTAGGAAATATCGTATGGTGAAGCAGTTCAGCAGAATGGGTGTTAGAACAGAGCTGTATGTTCTCTCTTCTTCGTCTTCCCAACCAAGATAGGACAATACTTATAGATGCAGTATGCCACGGCTGTGGAAACGGAATAGACAACAATGAGGGCTGCGACAACCTGCCAATAGTGGCGATATTCAAATCCTGCTTTATCGAACAACGTGGCTACTGCAGACGGTATTGCGCCGCAGAAGAAGTAGTAAACGAGCGAGTGTGAACCGGTGAAACCGACCAACGGCAGTTTGCCGAGCAACTTACTGAGACCCACAAGGAACAGTGTGGTGACGATGATGTCGGCGAAGAAAAGCGGGATATTCGACACTTCGATGCTTCCTATGACAGTTTGAGCATCTTCATTCATCATTATTGCTTTTAATATTGATGAAATAATAAATAGCAATGATATGTATGATATGCTGTTGAAACGGTTGAAAAAGGCTTCTCCGCGGCGGTAGAACATTCCGCAAATCATTATTCCCAAGGCAAATAAAGCATCGTTGACGTACCACAGATTTTGTTCATAGAAGAGTGGAGAAGGCGCGTATTTGTTGCCGATGACGAAGGCTGCGGCAAGCGAGAGAGCGGCAACGGTTGACAACAGGACTGTTTTTCCGCGCGTTATCAGCATTGTCAGCGAGAGCAACAGTTCTGCCACAATGAGGGCTGCGACAAACCATGATGCCTTGCCGAGGACTATATTCATGAACACTTCGGCGAGTTCTTCCTTGCCGGTGACGGTTTTCATTATGCCGAGAAGAACGGTGAAGATGAAGTAAGGGATTATTAAGGTTCTGAATATCGAGCGTATCTTGCCTGCGAAATGGAATTTACCACCGCTCGCGATGTCGCCGCAGAACAGGTAGCCGGAGACGAAGAAGAACGCTGCCAGCGCGTTGTGAACATAGCACCGGTATGGAATGATGTAGCTGCCGGAATAGTAAATCTCTGTGTGATACAGCAGAATTGCAATCATGCAAAACCCGCGCAGCGTGTCAATCCACTGTTTCCTCTCCATACTGAAGGCTGTTGCCGGGCATTAGTTGACTATTGCAATCTTGCACACCGTGCCCGACTCGCCCTCGGCTGTTGCCGTCTGCACCATATATATGCCCGATGCCACGCGCTTGCCGTTGAGGTCGCACCCGTCCCAAGTGAACATTCCTCCGTTGCTGCGACCCTGATTTACGAGTACGCCGTTGCTCGTTGTTATCTTCACATCGGCGTTAAACGTGAGTCCTACCACGGTTATCAGTCCGTTGTATTCAGGTCTGACGGGGTTTGGATAGGCATAAACATTGTCTTCGTTCATCTCGTCGTTGCTCTGCGAAGCGTTGCCCATATAGGAGCAAAGACCTTTTTCGGTGCCGAAGAACACCTCTCCGGTCTTGTTGTTTATGGCAATCGACTCTATCGAATTGCTGAGAAGACCGCTGTTTTCGAAAGTGAAATGCTGCAGTTCGGTGATGTTGTCGCTGTCGATTAGATACACACCGTCTGAGAAAGTGCCAAACCACTTGCGCCCGGCGGCATCCTCTGCCATGCAGTTTATGTTGATTCCGTTTAGCAGATAGTCTGCAAGATTGGTGCCGTCGTTGCGGGGCACCTTCACCTGTACCACCGTATTATCCTCTGTGCCGATTTGTTTCTTTGGCAGATAAGCCGGTCCTCCGCTGCTTCCTATCCATATATTGCCGTCTTTACTCTCCATTATCGACTCTATGGCGTTAATCACATACTTCTGCCCATCTTGGTTTTTGAATTCCTCTTTATACTGAACGAGTTTTTTGTTTTCGGTGTCGAAGCAGTAGAAACTCGGCAGTTGCCAGTAGTCGTTGGCAAACCACAGCAGTCCGTTGCTGTCGATAAACGAGTGTGAGGGATAGTGAAGTGCCACATTTCCGCTCTGCAACAGCTGTGCGTTATTTATTTTCTCCCACTTTCCGTCGGCTCCGTATTTCAGCAGACACACGTCGTATGCCATTCCGTTGAGCACCCAGAGGTTTCCACGCTTGTCGAAGTTCACGCCCAGTGCCAGCACGAAGGAGTTCTTTAGAACGGTGTAAGCAGCCTGCAGTGGGGAGTTGTCTGTGTTGTAGAGTTTCGCGAACTTGCCGTCGATAAACTCATACAGCCCTGCCCTTCCGCCTGCCATGAGCCTGACGCCGGCGGTGTATGTAGGGTCAATATCGAAGTCCATTACATCCACATAGCTCACTCCTGTCTTCTCTCCGAGGTTGTCTTCATAGTTGAACCATTCCTTTCCGTCGAATGTCTGTATGCAGCCGGGGCGGTTGTAGTCGCTCCAACGCGTGAAACTTCCGCCGCAACTATACAGTTTGTCGCCGTAGAACCGCATCGTGGTGAAGTAGTTGTAGGTAGGTCCATCGGGCAAAATGCCACTTGCAGTGATAGTTCTGTTGCCCTCGTTGTCGAGTTTCCACGACTGCAGTTTACCGTCTTTCTGCGTGCTCCAGTAGCATTTGTTCTTCTCGTCGTAGGCAATCAGTTCGGTATATCCCTGCTCTGTGCTTTTCGTTATGGCGTTGTCATCCTTGAAAGTTGGCTTTTCTCCTTTCTTCGCTGTTGTCCATTTGTTGGGGTCGAGCAGGTTTTCACTCATGTCGCCGCGCCTTATTCCAACCTCTGTTGCGCAGAATATGATGTTGTTCGTAACCTCAATTTTATCCACTTTGTGCCCGATGTTGTAGGTTGCACTTATCTCATTCTTCTCAACATCAAGTTTCACGATGCCGAAAGCGGTGCCGAGATAAGCATATTTGCCGCTGATGATGAGGCAGAAAACTTTCTTGCTCTCGGTCATTATCTTGCTGTAGAAGCTGCTGTTGTTCTCCACCGTACCGTCGTTATGCACGAGGTCGATGTTCTGATTGCTGTAAACGATTACGAGTTTCTTCGCTGCCTTACACCACGCTATGTATGAAATGCCGGTGTCGGAGAGCGAGTTCAGTTTGTCGTATGTCTCGATGCTGTTGTCGTTTGGGTTGTAGGCGAAGAGGTTGTCGCTTGCAAGCACGTAAACCTTGTTGCCCGACGGCTCTATATCTGTGATTTTACTGTATGCCATGTAAGCGTTCCACTGCCCTACGCTCGCAGCCGTTGCTGTTGCCGATACAATCATCCCGACAACCAATGATATGTATTTCTTCATAGAAAACTTGTTTTGCACGTTATTTGATGTTTCGCTTTCCTTCGCTTATAAAGTAAAGGAGTTTGTATATATTAAACTTTAAAATACTCGGATTATTGCTTTCCAAGTTGCGTAATAACGGTTTATGCAGAATTTTATGGATAATTCGCATTAGCGGAGTGAGGCGCAACGTGCTTATCTTTTTTTCGTAATCAAGCAGTGAGGAATAGCCTTTTAGTTCGTCGGAGAATGTTCTCAGGGTGTGCATTGCTTCCTCTGTCTTGCTCACGAACTGCCTGTTTGTCTCGAAGTCGGCGAAGGTCAGAGGGTTGTCTATGTGCTTTATGACTATGCCGTTGTCGCGTAGTGTCTTGCCCCAGAGCACGTCTTCGTAGCCGTAATGCCTGAAACGCTCGTCGAAAGGGAAGCGCAGCATAACGTCTTTTGTGGTCATGAAATTGCTTGTGTGGAAGTTTTGATAGGGTCGTTGGTTGCGTATTGCGGCGCAGTGGTTCCCCTTCGACGAGCGTTCATATCTGTATCTTAGGTTCGACATGAGTGTTTCGTCGTCATGGATGATGTCGTAACCGCCGTAGATTACTGGTGAGTCTTGACTGAGATAGTTTTCGATGAAGTCGTCTTTCCTTAGACTCATGTCGCCGTCAAGAAACAAGAGATTTCCGTATCGGGCCTCTCTCGCAAGAAAGTTCTTTATCTTTGAACGCCCCGAATTGAAGCCTCGTTCGATGAGTTTAACGTTCTCCAAAGAGCTGATACTCCTGTTTTCGCTGATTGTTTCGTCGTCGGTAGATCCGTCATCAGCAACGAGTATCTCATATTCCACAGCCATAACGCGCAACTGCCGATGCAGAGACTCCACCAAATCTCGGCATCGGCAGTTGAAAACAGATATCAAAACGGATATTTCACGCTTCATTTATTCGAGATATTTTTTGTTCTTCCGTTAATGTGTTCTTCCCTTTTATCTGTCGTTTTCTGATCGTTCATGAGATAATCAGCAAGTTTCTTTACCGCTCTTGCACGGTGAGAAATCATGTTCTTCGTGTCCATTCCGAGTTCGGCAAAGGTCTTGTCGTAGCCTTCGGGCATGAATATCGGGTCATATCCGAAACCCTCGTTGCCTCGTTTTTCGGTTATAATGTTGCCCTCCACCTTTCCTTCGAAGGTGTGCAATGTGGCAGTTGCTGCCCCACCCTCTTTGCTTTCTTGTTTCTCAAGCAGTGCTATCACGGTGCGGAAGCGTGCCTTGCGGTTGGTGCTGTAACCCAACTTGCGCAGCAGTTTGTCCATATTGGCATTGCTGTCGTGGTCGGTTCCCTCGGCATATCGCGCGCTATACACCCCCGGTTCGCCACCGAGGGCATCCACTTCAAGCCCCGTGTCGTCGGCGAAACAACTGTAACCGTATTTCTCGAAGACATACTGCGCCTTCTGAATGGCATTGTCTGTGAGTGTGGTTCCGGTCTCCGGGATGTCTTCATCACAACCAATCTCGGCAAGCGAAACCACCTCGAAGCCGGCTCCGAGTATTCTTCTTATCTCCGATAGTTTGTTCTTATTGTTCGTGGCGAATACTATCTTCATTTTCTGAAGTCTCCTCTTGATGTTTGTTGTTCCAACTTTATTCTCGCCTTTTCAATGTGTTTCTTCTTCACTTTCACCTTTATCTTGTCGAAACCTTCGCCGAACACGCCTATCACTGCACTCTGGCTGACGAAGGCATTGGGGTCTATCATCTTCACGATGCGGAATATTATCACGCTCTCACGCTTCTTGGCGAGCATCACTATCACCTTAACGTCGTTGCCACTATACCATCCGTGACCGTCAAGAAGTGTCATGGTGTGGTCGGTTTCCTCGGCAAGTGCCTTTGAAATCTCCTCATATTTCTTCGAGAAAATCATGAACTGAACCGACTGTCGCTGGCGATTCATGATATAGTCGAGCATGAAGTTCTCTATAATCATGGTGCAGAAACCGAACACCACCATTGTCATGCGGTCGAGGAAGGGCCCGAACTTAGGTATGAAAAGACAGCTTCCTATTATTATGAAGTCAACGAATATGAGCACCGTTCCTAACGAGAAGTCGCGGTATTTGTTGACAGACGCGGCGATGATGTCGGTTCCTCCCGTACTGCCGTTATACAAAAAGGTGAGTCCGAGGGCAGTTCCGGTCATCAGACAGCCCACGAGCAGCGACATGAAATCCTGTCCCTCGCCGAGTATTTTTATCATGTTGCCGGCTTCATCAACGGGTGCCAAGTCTTTCATAAGCCATAACAGGAACGACAGCATGAACGTGGCGTAGATGGTTTTTATCAGGAACTTCACGCCCAATATCTTCAAAGCCATTATCAATAGCGAAGCATTGATGAGGAAATAGGTATAAGAGTTGGGGAACGATGTGGCATAATACACGATTGCGGCGATACCTGCCACGCCTCCCGTAACGATTTCGTAAGGCATGAGGAAGAATGTGAACCCGAAGGAGTACAGCATCAGTGCGAGGGTAATTCCTACGTAGTCCCTCATCTCTGCCTTTATTAACGTTTTGTTCATTGTCATTGTTGATGAATGGTTATGGGTTTATTCACTATTTATATTATTGCTTTCTAACTGTTTCTCATGCTCCTCCGAGAACGATGTTCACCATTCTCTTGGGCACGATAATCACCTTGACGATTTTCTTTCCCTCTGTATATTTCAGCGTGCGGTCGTCGTTTCTCACCGCCTCTTCCACCGTCTTGTTGTCGGCATCGGCTGCAAACTCCATCTCGAAGCGTCGCTTGCCGTTGAATGCCACGCCCATTGTGACGCTGCTTTCTGCCAGATACTCCTCGTTGAAGGCAGGCCATGAGGTATCGAAGACACTTCCCTGCTGCCCTATACGCTCCCAAAGTTCTTCCGCAATGTGTGGTGCGAACGGCGCGATGAGTATCGTCAGGGTCTTCATCACATTGAGGTCGTTGCACTTCTGCTGCGAAAGTTCGTTCACACAAATCATGAACGACGATATGCTGGTGTTGTAAGAGAAGAGCGGAATGTCCTGTGTCACCTTCTTTATCAGTTTGTGCAGACTCTTGAGCGACTCCTTCGTGGCAGCCTGATGTTCTGTTGCGGCAATGGCGTTGTCGAACAAGTTCCACAGTTTTTTCAAGAAACGGTGACATCCGTCGATGCCATTCGTGTCCCACGGTTTCGACTGTTCCACCGGACCGAGGAACATCTCGTAGAGCCGAAGGGTGTCTGCGCCGTATTTCTCTACAATCATGTCGGGGTTGACAACGTTGAACATCGACTTCGACATCTTTTCTATCGCCCACCCGCAGACGTACTTTCCGTTTTCGGTAACAAACTCGGCGTCGCTGTATTCGGGTCGCCATGCCTTGAAAGCGTCGGTGTCGAGCACGTCGTTCGACACGATGTTCACATCCACGTGGATAGGTGTGACGTCATTATATTTGTTCTTCAGGTTCAGTGAAACGAACACCGGATGTCCCTTTTCGGCTGTTGCGGCGTTGTCGCGATACACGAAGTTGCTCCTTCCCTGTATCATACCTTGGTTCACGAGTTTCTCGTATGGCTCCTCTTTATACGACACTCCCATGTCGAAAAGGAACTTATTCCAGAACCGGGAATATATCAAGTGCCCCGTGGCATGCTCAGTTCCGCCCATGTAGAGGTCAACATTCTGCCAGTATTCGGCAGCTTCCTTACCCACCAATGCGTCGTCGTTGCGGGGGTCCATATAGCGCAGATAGTATGCGCTTGAGCCTGCAAATCCGGGCATGGTGTTAAGTTCCAATGGGAACACCGTCGTGTTGTCGATGAGCATTTTGTCAACCACGCTGTCGGTCTTGGTGTCCCACGCCCACCGTTTGGCGTGTCCCAGCGGCGGCTGTCCGTCTTCGGTGGGTTTATATTGGTCAATCTCGGGCAGTTCCAAAGGCAGACATTCCTCCGGTATCATGTATGGCATGCCGTCTTTATAATACACCGGGAACGGCTCGCCCCAGTATCTCTGGCGTGAAAAAATGGCGTCGCGCAGGCGGAAATTCACCTTTACGCGCCCCAATCCCTGCTCCGTAACATACTGCTTTGTCTTCTCTATCGCCTCCTTTACGGTGAGTCCGTTGAGCGAGAGTTTGTCCGATTTTGAGTTGCACACAATGCCTTCTTTCGCGTCGAAGCTGCTTTCCGACACGTCGGCACCTTCGATAAGCGGCACTATGGGGAGTCCGAAGTGGCGGGCGAAAGCATAGTCGCGGGAGTCGTGTGCAGGCACTGCCATGATAGCACCGGTGCCGTAGCCGGCGAGCACATACTCCGAAATCCATATCGGCACAGGCTCGTCGGTGAGCGGGTTGATGGCATACGAACCGGAGAACACTCCCGTAATTCTCTTGTCGGAGATGCGGTCGCGCTCGGTACGTTTCTTCACGTATGCCACATATTCCTCCACTTCCTTGCGCTGTTTGTCGGTGGTGAGCATGCCCACGAGGTCGCTCTCCGGTGCCAAAACCATGAACGTGACACCGAACATGGTGTCGGCGCGGGTGGTGAATATGGTGAACGACGAGTCGGAGTCTTTCACCCGGAACTTCACTTCTGCTCCTTCGCTGCGCCCAATCCAGTTTCGCTGTGTCTCTTTCAGCGACTCTGTCCAATCCACCTTGTCCAGACCGTCGAGCATTCGCTGTGCGTATGCCGACACGCGCAGACACCACTGCCTCATCTTTCGCTGCACAACGGGGTAGCCTCCGCGCACACTCACGCCGTCAACAACCTCGTCGTTGGCAAGCACCGTGCCCAGTCCGGCACACCAGTTCACCATTGTCTCGCCGAGATAGGCAATGCGGTAGTTCATGAGAGTTTCCTGTCGATGCTTCTCGTCCCACGAGTTCCAGTCGGCAGCGGTGAACTTCAGTTCTTCCGAACATGCCACTCCGTAGCGGTCGAGACCCTCGGTGCCGTGCTCGCCGAAATATTCCGTCAGTTCGTCTATGCTCCTTGCTTTCGGCGTTTCCACGCCTTCTGCGGCTGTGAGCGGACGATTGCTGTAGAAGGAGCCGAACATCTTCATGAACGCCCACTGTGTCCACTTGTAGTAACCCGGGTCACAGGTGCGCACCTCACGCTCCCAGTCGAAGCAGAACCCAATCTTGTCCAACTGTTCGCGGTAGCGTTTGATGTTCTCCTCGGTGGTTATTGCCGGGTGCTGTCCGGTCTGTATGGCATATTGTTCGGCAGGAAGTCCGTAGGCGTCATACCCCATCGGGTTGAGCACATTATATCCTTCGAGCCTCTTGAAGCGTGCATAGATGTCGCTTGCGATATATCCCAAGGGGTGCCCCACATGCAGTCCTGCCCCCGAAGGGTACGGGAACATGTTGAGCACATATAGTTTTTTCTTCTTCTTATCCTCTGTCACACGGTAGGTTTGTTGCTCCACCCAACGCGCCTGCCATTTCTTTTCAATGGCTCTGAAATCGTATTCCATTATGTTTCGTTATGATTTTTTTCTTTTATCAGGACAAATCTGCCTGCAAAGGTACTGCAAATAAGGAAAAACACAAAAGAATTTCGTTCTTAATTTTAACCCTTATGCCAACAAATTCACATCATTATAAGGACTTAACAGCACCCTTTCGCCCCCGGCAAGTTATCCTCCCGGAGACCAAATTCGCCGAAATTGCACAGCAAAACCGCCGATTTTGCAAAGTAATTTCGCCGATTTTACAGTGCAATTTCGGCTGTTTTACTTCTCAAGAGACAGTCCATTGTATGCCGATATACTGCCAACCCGCAGCCGGTTTCTGCCCAACGATGCTGACAAATAGGGAAAATCCCCTTACAGCATAGGAACTTCCCTATTGCAACCGTGCGCAAAAACCACTATCTTTGCATCAGGAAACAAAGATGGTTGACGACTATTCTGAAACTCGCAGATAAGGAAACCGTATGGCACATTCAACTAAATGACGACTGATGAATGATTATGATTAGGTTAGATTTCTCTTTTAATTCATGGGAAGCGGTGTCGGCAGCGGTTGACACCGCATTGTTTTTTTACCGAAACTTTGGAGAATAATGGATTTTTTTATAACTTTGCATTTATAAAACACAAATATTTAAATTACAGAACTATGAGTGAAGGAAAAGGAATATGCAACACATTGAAGGCTATACGCAAGCGGATAGCCGAGGCAAACGATATTAAGTATGAGCCGGAAGAGTGTAACGCTGAAGGCGACTGCTCGGGGACATGCCCGAAATGCGAGGAAGAAGTGAAGTATATAGAGCAGCAACTCGGCGTCAGGCGTATGCTCGGAAAGGCGGTTGTGGTGGCAGGGCTCGGTGTGAGTCTTACCGCATTGTCGTGTTCGTTGTTTACAGATAAGAGAAACCTGCTTAGAGGTCGCGTGCCAAGTCATAGACCTGACACGGTGGAACAGAACGATACTGTTCTCGGAGAGGCTCCGGAAGTGCAGGCAGAAATACCTGTCGGCAACAATGAGCAATGATGTCCGGGTACCTCTGATAGGTGTCTGTCGTCACAGGCTTGGCATTGACGGAAATGGTGTTGTGACGCTTGTGGCGTTCCACGGGTGTACCCTCTCATGCCGCTATTGTCTCAACAGGGAATGCCTTCGTGCCGATGGTGTATTCAAGACCGCCACGCCCGAGGAACTGCTTCGCGAGGTGATGCCGGACAACCTCTATTTCCTTGCCTCCGGAGGCGGCATCACTTTCGGCGGTGGCGAGCCGTGTCTGCGGAGCGTGTTCATAGAGAATTTCTGTCGGATGATGCCTGCGGAATGGAATGTTACACTGGAAACAGCCCTCAATGTGGAATGGCATCATGTGGAGAGATTGCTGCCATACGTTGACCGTTACTACATTGACATCAAAGACTTGGATGCCGACATCTATGAGCGATACACCTCGCAGTCGCCCGGCAGAATGCTTTCCAACCTGCGCCGGCTGCTGTCTCACGAGGGAATGGCAGAGAAAGTGGTTGTGCGCCTGCCTCATATCCCCGGATACAACACACCGGAAAACGTGGCACGCAGTCGCGGACAACTTGCCGAAATGGGTGTGGAAAACTTTGACGAGTTCTCCTATGTCATTCCGACAGGAGAATAAAAAGGGCATAAATAGTTTTGTCATACGCCTAATTTGTACTAACTTTGCAACCGAAAAAAGTTTAATAATGAGCAGTAAGGAGTGTATATCAAGATTGTCGAAAGTGTTATTCTGGGACATGGATATGGAGTTTGTAGATATGGATAAGTATCCGCAACATATCATTCAGCGTGTTTTGGAATATGGTACTCTTGACGATTGGAGGATAATACACGCTTACTATGGGCTCGACAAGATTGTGGAAGAGTGCAAGCAGATGAGAACTCTCGACCCGATATGTCTCGCTTTCATTTGCGCAAAGTCAAATACTAAGGAGGAAGAATACAGATGTTATCATACGAGACAGTCGTTCCCGACACCTTGGAACTCTTGAAAGAGTTGATGAGTGCTCCGGTTTTATCCGAAATGAGGCTTGTTGGAGGTACTGCTTTGGCTTTGCAATACGGTCACAGGCAATCTGTGGATTTAGATTTTTTTGGCAAATGGAATGCGAGTGCCGAAGAAATTGATGAAGCATTGGGCAAGATAGGAAATTATACCATATTCAACCATACTGAAAATATTAGGACTTATGAAGTTAACGGAGTAAAAGTTGACTTCGTAAACTACAAATATGATTGGATTGATGATATGGTAGAGGAAGGAGGTATCAGGTTGGCTTCACCAAAGGATATTGCTGCGATGAAAGTTAATGCAATAGAAGGGCGAGGATCGAGGAAAGATTTTATAGACATGTTTTTCCTTCTTGAGCATTATAGTCTTAGTGAAATAATTGGATTTTATAGGGAAAAATATCCAGAATATTCTGTATTTAGGGCTTTGATGAGCCTAACTTATTTTACAGATGCAGAAAATCAGATTATGCCTAAAATGCTTCTTCCGTTTGAATGGGAGGGGTTGAAGAACAGAATTGTTAGTGAGATAAATAATTATTCAAAATAGATAAAAAACAGGAATATAACAAGATGGCATTGAAATGTGGTATTGTGGGACTGCCTAACGTGGGCAAGTCAACGCTTTTTAATTGTCTGTCGAGTGCCAAGGCACAGGCGGCAAACTTCCCCTTTTGCACGATAGAGCCTAACGTGGGCGTGATAACCGTGCCCGACGAGCGGCTGACACGCCTCGCAGAGATTGTCAACCCCGGACGGATAGTGCCTGCCACCTGCGAGATTGTGGATATAGCAGGGCTCGTGAAAGGGGCTTCGAAAGGTGAAGGGTTGGGAAATAAGTTCCTCGGAAATATCCGTGAGACCGACGCCATAATACATGTGCTGAGATGCTTCAACGACGACAACATCGTGAGAGAGGGCGGAGCGGCTGTCAACCCGGTGGAAGACAAGGAGATTATAGACACCGAACTGCAGTTGAAAGACCTTGAAACGATAGAGAGCCAGCTGGCAAAGACACAGAAGACTGCCGCCGCAGGGAACAAGGATGCAAAGGTGTTGATGAACGTTCTGCAGGCTTACAAGGAGGTGTTGGAGCAGGGCAAGAACGCGCGCACGGTGACTTTCGAGAGCAAGGAGGAACAGAAGGCGGCGCACGACCTGTTCTTGCTCACTTCAAAACCGGTGCTCTACGTGTGCAACGTGGATGAGACTTCGGCAAAGAGCGGCAACGAATACAGCAAGAAAATAGAGGAAATAGCGCGGCAGGAGGATGCCGAGGCAATGGTAATTGCGGCGAAGACCGAGGAGGATATTGCCTCGCTGGAGACCTATGAGGACAAACAGATGTTCCTTGAGGAACTCGGACTTGAGGAGAGTGGCGTCAACCGACTGATAAAGAAAGCCTATGCGCTGCTCAACCTTGAGACATTCATAACGGCAGGAGAAATGGAGGTGAAGGCGTGGACATACCACAAGGGCTGGAAAGCACCGCAGTGTGCCGGCGTGATACACACCGACTTCGAGAAGGGTTTCATACGGGCAGAGGTGATAAAGTATGACGACTATATCAAGTATGGCTCCGAAGCGGCTGTGCGAGAGGCAGGGAAAATGGGAATAGAAGGAAAGGAATATGTGGTGCAGGATGGCGACATAATGCACTTCAGATTTAATGTATAAAGGCTTATGACCGACATTTTGGCTTACATAACATGGAATCCCGATGCCGAGATTTTCCGTATCGGAGGCTTGGCAGTGCGCTGGTATTCGATGTGTTGGCTCGTTGGAGTGGCTCTTGCATACTTCATCGTGAAGAAACTGTATAAGGAACAGAACGTGAAAGAGGGCTTGTTCGACCCGCTTCTCATATATTGCTTCTTCGGAATACTCATCGGGGCGAGGCTCGGGCACTGCCTTTTCTATGACGAGGAGTATTTTCTTAGTTCGCCGGAGCACGTCGCGGAGATTTTCGTTCCTGTCCGCTTCCTGCCCAATGGAGATTGGAAATACACGGGATATGAGGGACTTGCGAGTCACGGAGGCACCATAGGACTTACCCTCGCACTCATAATCTACTGGTTCAGAGTGCGCAAACAGGGTCTTGGTATATGGCAGATACTTGACAACATCGCCATTGCAACGCCGGTCACAGCATGCTTCATAAGGCTCGGAAACCTCGTCAATTCGGAGATTATCGGTAAGGTGACAGACGTGCCGTGGGCGTTTATCTTCGAGCGGGTGGATATGAGTCCGCGCCATCCGGGACAACTCTACGAGGCTATTGCATACGCACTGTTCTTCCCCATCGGCTGGTATTTCTACCGCAAATATCCCGGACGAGTGGGCACAGGCTTCTTCTTCGGACTTTGCCTGACGCTGATTTTCACCTTCCGTTTCTTCATAGAATACACCAAAGACATACAGGTGGCAAAGGAAGCCGCGATGACCATCAACATCGGGCAGCAGCTCAGCATTCCCTTTGTGATAATAGGTCTGTTCTGTATCTGGCGCAGCTGCAAGGCGGTTAAGAACTGATTTTCTGATAAAAGCAAAGCACACGGACTATGGCTTCTTGTCATTGTCCGTGTGCTTTTTGTTATATCATGTCGCGTGAGGGATTATTTCCCCTTCACGATTTTCTTTATCTCGTTGAGTTTATTCAGTGCTTCGAGCGGCGTCAGGTTGTTTACGTCGATGTTTAGGATTTCGTCGCGCACCTGCGAAAGCACCGGGTCGTCGAGTTGGAAGAACGAAAGTTGCAGACCGTCCCGGCTTTTGTTGAGTTGTTCTGCCGACGGTTTGCCTACCGTCCCTACCCCACTGTTGTCGTTCTCCAGCTGTTTCAGTATGGTATTGGCGCGCTTCACTATGCTCTTAGGCATTCCGGCAATCTGTGCTACGTGTATTCCGAAAGAGTGTTCGGAACCTCCTCGCTGCAGTTTTCGCATGAAAATAACCCTGTCGTCAACCTCTTTCACCGACACGTTGTAATTCTTTATGCGACTGAAATTCTTCTCCATCTCGTTCAGTTCGTGGTAATGCGTGGCGAAGAGGGTGCGTGCCTGCGCCTTCTTATGCTCGTGCAGATACTCCACTATAGCCCACGCTATGCTGATACCGTCGTAGGTTGACGTGCCACGTCCGAGTTCATCGAATAGCACAAGTGAGCGAGGGGTGACGTTGTTGAGTATGTTCGACGCCTCCGTCATCTCCACCATGAATGTCGATTCGCCCAGAGATATGTTGTCTGAAGCCCCCACTCTTGTGAATATTTTATCCACTAATCCGATGCGGGCACTCTCTGCCGGCACGAAACAACCTATCTGAGCCATGAGCACTATGAGCGCAGTCTGGCGCAGCAAGGCAGACTTTCCTGCCATGTTAGGACCGGTGATGATTATTATCTGCTGCCGTTCGGTGTCGAGGGTGATGTCGTTGGGCACGTAGGTTTCGCCCAGAGGCAGTTGCGTTTCTATCACGGCATGCCGCCCCTGTGTTATTTCGAGCACTTCGCTTTGGTCGATTACCGGTCGCACGTAGCGGTGTTCCTCTGCCGCCTTTGCGAACGACAGCAGGCAGTCGAGGCGCGCAACGAGGTTGGCATTCACCTGTATCGCGGAGATGTATTTCTGCATGGAAGCCACCAGTTCGCCGAATATACGACATTCGAGCGACAATATCCTGTCCTCCGCTCCGAGTATTTTCTCCTCATATTCTTTCAGCTCCTGAGTGATGTATCGTTCTGCTTGGGCGAGCGTTTGCTTGCGCACCCAGTCCTGCGGAACCCTGTCTTTATATGTGTTTCTCACCTCAAGATAGTATCCGAAGACGTTGTTGTAGCCTATCTTCAGCGACGAGATGCCTGTTTTTTGAGTCTCCCGCTCCTGTATTTTCAGCAGGTAGTCTTTTCCGCTGTATGCTATGTTGCGCAGTTCGTCGAGTTCGCTGTTCACCCCGTTTCTCACCACTCCGCCCTTGTTCACCAACTGTGGCGGGTCGTTCTCCACCTCTCGTTCGATGCGTTCGCGCAACTCCTCGCACAGGTTCAGTTGCTCCCCTACCCTCCTGAGAGCCTCGTTGTCGGCTTGCATGCACGCCGCCTTCACCGGTTGCAGTGCCTGCAGAGCCACTTTCAGTTGCACCACTTCGCGCGGAGTGACGCGCCCTGTTGCCACTTTTGATATGATGCGTTCGAGGTCGCCGATGCTTTGCAGCTTCTCGTCAATGAGCATGCGGAAGTCGGGTTGGCGGAAGAAATACTCCACGACATCGAGTCTCTCGTTTATGCCGCGCTCTTCTTTCAGCGGAAACACGGTCCAACGCTTCAGCAGTCGCGAACCCATTGGCGACACGGTGCGGTCAATCACGTCAATCAGGCTTGTCCCGTCTTCCTGCATCGGCTGCAGAAGTTCGAGCGAGCGGATGGTGAAATTGTCGAGCCTTACAAACCTCTCCTCGTCTATCCGTGCCAAAGACGTGACGTGACCAATCTGCGTGTGCTGTGTCATTTCAAGGTATTGCAGTATCGCTCCGCTTGCAGTGATGCCGTTGTGCATGTTGTCTATGCCGAAGCCTTTCAGGTTTTTCACCTCGAAGTGGCGCAAAAGTTTCTGCCGGGCAGTCTGTTCCGTGAACACCCAGTCTTCCATTTCGAAGGTGAAGAACTTAGAACCGAAGGCTCGTTCGAAGTCGTTCTTTCGCCCACGTTCATACAGAACCTCCTTCGGCTGGAAGTTTCCGAGCAGTTTCTCCACGTAGTCTGTGGTCCCCTCCCCGGTGAGAAACTCGCCTGTTGAGATGTCAAGGAATGCCACGCCGCAGCTCCCTTTGCCGAAATGAACCGCCGCAAGGAAGTTGTTCTCCTTGTAGTTGAGCACGTTGTCGCTCATTGCCACGCCCGGGGTTACGAGTTCCGTGATGCCTCGCTTCACTAATTTCTTAGCGAGTTTCGGGTCTTCCAACTGGTCGCAAATGGCCACCCTCCTGCCCGACCTCACAAGTTTCGGCAGATAGGTGTCGAGTGCATGGTGCGGGAAACCTGCCATTTCGGTGCCCGGTTTGTCGCTCGTGCCGTTGTTGCGTCGAGTGAGTGTGATGCCGAGAATTTTGCTTGATGTCACGGCATCGTCGCCGTAGGTCTCGTAGAAATCGCCACATCTGAACAGCAACAGGGCGTCGGGATGCTTCGCTTTAAACGAGAAGAACTGCTTCATCATCGGTGTCAACTCTTCCTTTTTGGTAGCCATTACGTTTGGATTTTTGTAAGATGCAAAGATACTTTTTTCCCTTGAGAATACCAAGAGATAAGTAGTTTTTTCGCACTCTGAAGTTTTTGTTTTCTCATTTTTTCTCCCTCGGCATTATATTTTATAACCACTCATACCGCGCTTAAACCCCAATAGGTTTTCAAGAGATTATGAACGAGAGAGCAAAATCGCCGAAATTGTTTAGCAAAATCGCCGGATTTACTTTGCAATTTCGCCGAATTTGGTGTGTAAAATCGCCGAAATTGGTGTGTGATATGTTGCGAAGAAGATGCCGGAAGGGTATCTTTAGGGGTGGGAAAGGGTGTTTTATGCTGTGCAGGGTGTGATAAAGAGGGGCTTTCTGTGCAGCAATCCTCACTTTTTTCGGCGCAAACGCTTGTATATAAACATGACGGAGAGCACTCCTGTGAGTGCTCCTCCGGCAAATGCTATGTGGTTGGTTGCTGATGAGTCGTCGGCAGACTGCTTGTCGGCAGATAGCGTTTCGGGGTGGAGCGGGGTAGAGTCGGTGTCGGCGTTGCCGTTCATCACGGTCATCCCCTCATACTGAAGGTTACACTGCGGGCACTTCTTCATGTCGTCGGTTCGCGGTGCTCCGCATGCCGGACAGAAGCGCGCGGTGGGCGGGTTCTTATATTCCACCTCGTAGATGTTCACCGCGTTGCCTCCTTGGTTGCTCCTTCCCTGTGATGTCACGAAGACATAACGACCGTCGGCAGAGAGGTCGAGCCCCACGGGATAGCTGTCCACGGCAATCCGGCAAATGGTTTTCATCACCTTGGTGTCAACCACACATATCTGACTGACGTTGTTGCAGGCAGCGAAGACATATCGTCCGTCGGGCGAGATGCTTATGGTGCGTGCTCCGGTTCCCACCTTGCAGTTCTCCCAGTTCTTGACAATCGCGGTTTTCTTGTTTGCTCCGTTCATGGTCCTTGCCACGTCCATGAAGTCTTTCAGCAGCATTCTCTGCACCATTCCGCCGCCGTTGATACTGAGATAGAGGTAGCCGCAGGAGATTGCAAGATGCCTCACGTTGCTCATCATGCCCAGCACCCTGCCGAGATATTTCTGCTCCTTGATGTCGATAACGGCGATACCGCCTCCTCCGCCCATACATCCCACTATGAGATAGCGGTTGTCCGGGGTGAACACTGTGCCGCGAAGGGCATATCCGCTGCCGTTGTCTCGATCAACGGTACGGTCTAACGGAAAGTTCAAATCGAGTTGTCGGTCAACCACGAGCACCATCTTGTGCCGCCACTCTTCGGGCTTTTCTGAAGATATGTCGATGAGTCCCACGGTGTTGTTCCCCCAGTGTGATATGGCAACTGTCTTGCCGTCGGGCGACGTACTCACCATTTTCGGCAGCGGTCCGGTCTCCATCAGTCTCACCACCTTGTCGGTCTTGGTGTCTATTATTGCCACTGCCGAGGGGTCTTGGGCGTTGATGTCGAAGCTGCGTCGGTAGTAAGGCACCCAGAGGTAGCGTCCGTTGTGGCTGAAAGTGCTCTCCACGGGCTTCCCGGAGAAGGTGTTCACGTTGTTGTGATAGTGCCTCCACGGGTATAGTCCGGAGGGTTTCGACCACAGATTATCGTCACTGCCCTCCTTGAAATGATGTTTGATTACAGCCAGTTTCTTATGCGTGCGGAAGTCGTAACTTATTGTTGTGCAGCCCTCAAGCGAGTTTACGTAGTACTTGGAGCCGTCGGGGTGGATGTTGATAGACTTAGGACTGTTGATGTCGGTGTCGCGAGTGTCGGCACCGCCGCCATAGTTCTGCTTCTTTGCTATCAGTGTCATGGTGATTGCTCCGTCGTCAGACTGAGTCGTGGTGCCAATCTTCGGGTGCGAAACCGGGGGCACATCGGCAAACGACAGCGCACTAAGGACAAGCGCGAATGTTGTTGCAAGCGTTCTTTTCATCGTGTAAACTGTTTTGTTTTTGCTAATCTGTATTGCCGGTCTTTACCGTTTCGAGAGCGTCGCAGACGGTATGGACAACAGCGCAAAAATAGCGAAAAAAACGGAAATGGCAAAGTTTTTCATGCGAAATAATCACTGTTATGTTTTTTTTTTGTAATTTTACACCCTCAAAAACCATAAAAACAATTATTGTCATGAAGAAATTTTTATCCACCACATTGCTGCTGACAATGCTGGCAATGGCAAATGCCTGCAACACTGATGTGCGCCCGGAGAGCGTCAATAGGCAGGCAGAGAATGGAGACTCCGCCGAGTTTACCCTGTCGATACTTGTGGCAGGCGACCTCATGCAGCACCAAGGACAGATAAACGCGGCAAGCAAAGGCGACGGAACATACGACTACGAGGAGACCTTCAGATATGTAAAGGAGGAGGTGAGCGGTGCTGATTTGGCGATTGCCAACTTCGAAGTGACACTCGGCGGACGTCCTTACAAGGGTTATCCCTGCTTCTCTGCGCCCGATGAATATCTCGATGCGGCAGTTGATGCGGGCTTCGACGTCCTGCTGACTGCCAACAATCATTGTCTCGATTTGCGGCAGAAAGGACTGGAACGCACCATAGACATGATGGACAAAGCGGACGTTATGCATCTCGGAACATATAAGAACAAGGAGGAACGCGACGTGAAATATCCTCTGCTCGTGGAGAGAAATGGGTTTCGGGTGGTGCTGCTGAACTTCACCTACGGCACCAACGGACTGAAGGTTCAGGCTCCTAACGTGGTTAACTATATGGACACCACCGAGATAGCACGTGACATAATGAAGGCGAAGACTATGCAGCCCGACATCATCATCGCCATTCCGCATTGGGGAGTGGAGTATGTGCTGCAGCCAAACAAGCAGCAACGCGACATTGCGACGTGGCTGTTGGCGAAGGGCGTTGACCATGTGATAGGGTCGCATCCGCACGTACTGCAGCCAATGGAACTGCTCAACAAGGAAACGCGGGGCGGCAACATGGTGGCGTATTCGCTCGGAAACTATGTCAGCAACATGACAAAGACGAACACCGACGGGGGTGCAATGGTGAGGTTAGACTTCAGGAAACGGGGTGGGGAAGTGACGCTCGAAGACTGCGGATACCGTCTTGTGTGGGTGTCGCGACCGGCCATTTCGGGGCATAAAAACTTCAGAATATATCCCGTTGACATTCCCGACAGCATGCTTAACGGTGCAGAGCGAACAAAGCGTAACATCTTATATAACAACATGAAAGCCTTGTTCGATAAGTATAACAAGGGGGTTGGGGAACTGAAATGACAACAGCCCACGTCCCGATTGCCGGGAGTGGGCTGCCGTAATCAGTGGGCTTCCAACCAGTTCTCGCCCCAACCGCAGTCGGCAATGAGCGGAACCTTGAGACGATAGGCGTTCTGCATCTCCTCGATAACAACCTTTTCTACGGTCTCTTTCTCTTCCGGGAAGACGTTGAAGTTGAGTTCGTCGTGCACCTGAAGTATCATCTTGCTCTTGAGTCCGAGTTGCTTGAAACGCCTGTGGATGCGTATCATAGCCACCTTTATGATGTCTGCCGCAGAGCCTTGTATCGGAGCGTTTATGGCATTGCGCTCGGCGAAGTTGCGCACCACGACGTTCTGTGAGTTGATGTCGGCAAGGTAGCGTCGCCGATGGAACACCGTCTCGGCGTAGCCCTGCTCCCGTGCCATTTGTTTCGACTGTTTCATGTAGTGGTGAACCTGCGGAAAGGTTTCAAAAAATCCGTCTATCAGCTGCTTTGCTTCTCCTCTTTCTATCTCCAATCGCTCGGCAAGTCCGAAGACGGTGATGCCGTAGATGATGCCGAAATTTGCTCTCTTCGACTTCGTTCGCTCGTCGCGTGTCACGTCGCCGATTTCCTTTTTATATATCGTTGCTGCCGTTGCCGCATGCAGGTCGTGACCCTCGTTGAACACCCTTATCATGTTTTGGTCGCCGGAGAGGTGTGCCATGACGCGCAGTTCTATCTGACTGTAGTCGGCAGAGAAGAACAGGCAGCCCGGGTCGGGGATGAAAGCCTTGCGAATTTCCTTTCCGTCTTCGCCTCGCACGGGGATGTTCTGCAGGTTAGGGTCTGACGAAGAGAGTCGTCCGGTGGCAGTAACGGTCTGATTGAAAGAGGTGTGTATGTGCCCGGTTTTCTTGTTTATCAACTTGGGAAGGGCGTTGACGTAAGTGCCGAGGAGTTTTTTCAATCCCCTGTGTTGCAGTATGTTATCGACTATCTCATGTTTATGTCGCAGCGTTTGCAGCACTTCTTCGCTGGTGACAAACTGCCCCGTCTTTGTCTTCTTGGGTTTTTCCACTATCTTCATCTTGCCGAACAGCACGTCGCCCACTTGTTTCGGCGATGCTATATTAAACTCCTCGTCTGCCAGTTGGTAGATTTTCTGCTCTAATTGGAGCATTCTTTCGGAGAACGCCGCCGACGTTTCGGCGAGTGATGCGGTGTCTATCCTCACGCCGTTGAGTTCCATGTCGGCAAGTACTCTCACCAAAGGCATCTCTATTTCATGGAAAAGCCTGTCAACTCCGGCATCCTTCAGCTTCGGTTCGAGCACGTTTTTCAGTTGCAGTGTGATGTCGGCATCCTCACAGGCATATCTGTAAACATCTTTCGGAGGCAGTGAGCGCATAGACCGTTGGTTCTTTCCCTTGGGTCCGATGAGTTCCTCTATGTGTATCGTTTCATAGTTGAGATATACATCTGCCATGTAATCCATGTTGTGGCGGAGTTCAGGTTGGATGAGATAATGGGCAATCATGGTGTCCCACATCTCGCCTTCGAGTGTGACGCCGTAGGCTGCCAGTACCTCAAGGTCGTATTTTATGTTCTGTCCCACCTTCTGTATGTCGGGACTTTCGTATAGCGGTTTGAAAATGTTAACAAGTGTTTGTGCCTTTTCCCTGTCCTCGGGTATGGCAACGTAGAACGCCTTGTGAGGCTCCACAGAGAAGCTCAAACCCACCAATTCTGCCTCGATAGCATTGGTAGAGGTGGTTTCGGTGTCTAAACTTAATATTTTGTATGTTGATAAAAAATCACAAATTTTGCGTGCTTCGCGCTCATCTTCAATCAGTTGGTAATCGGTTTTAATGGAATTTAACTGTGATTTGTGCGATGTTTTTTCTGTTTCCGCAGTTTCGTCCGTGAAAAAACCGAATAAATCTTGCTGTATAACGTGATTTTCTTTCGGTTTTGTTTGGTTTTTCAAAAACTTCTTTGAGAGGGTCTTAAATTCCAATTCGTCGAAGATTTTGCACAGGGCGGTCTCATCGGGGTCGGTGACTTTCAGTTTTTCCAAATCCAATTCCACCGGTACGTCGGTGCGTATCGTTGCGAGGAACTTCGACATGCGGATGTCGTCAACAGCCGATTCCACTTTTTGCTTCAATGCCCCTTTGAGTTCGTTTGTGTGCTGTAGCAACTGTTCTACGTCGCCAAACTGCGTGATGAGTTTCACTGCCGTCTTCTCGCCAACGCCCGGACAGCCGGGAAAGTTGTCGGCACTGTCGCCCATGAGTGCGAGCAAGTCGATGACTTGGAGTGGGGTAGCGATGCCGTATTTCCTGCAAACGGCATCGGCGTCGAGCATCTCGTAGCCTCCGCCATGCCGCGGACGATAGATGAAAACGTTGCCGCCGACAAGTTGACCGTAGTCTTTGTCGGGTGTGAGCATATATGTTGGTACGCCCGCCCCACCGCTTTTCATAGCCAAGGTGCCTATCACGTCGTCTGCCTCGAAGCCCTCAGCCTCGAGCGTGGGGATGTTCATTGCTGCGAGAATGTTCTTTATTATTGGCACAGAAGCACGTATGTCCTCCGGCGTTGCCTCGCGTTGCGCCTTGTATTCGGGGAATGCCTCAGAGCGGAAAGTGGGTCCGTGGGGGTCGAATGCCACGCCGATATGTGTAGGTTTTTCCTTTTCCAGCACCTCGTGAAGGGTGTTGCAGAAGCCCATTATGGCAGAAGTGTTAAGCCCTTTCGAATTGATTCTCGGGTTTTTTATGAAAGCATAATATGCCCGATAGATAAGTGCGTATGCGTCTAAAAGAAACAATTTCTCCATAAATATACTTATTTTACGCTCAAAATTACAAAAACTTTTCCATAAATGCGATAAAAACACTAATTTTGTCGCAAATTTAATGTTTATGGACTTCCTGTCAATCATAAAACAACCCATTAGTAACGAACTGGCTGAATTTATCGGTCTGTTCAATTCTACGCTGGAACATGAGTACGGATTGTTGCAGAACGTGCTTGACCACATACGCCAACGCGGTGGCAAGCGCATGCGACCTATGCTTATCCTGCTTATTGCCAAGAACTACGGCGGGGTGAGTGACATGACCCAGAGGGCTGCTGTGGGGCTGGAACTGCTGCACACGGCGAGTCTTGTTCACGACGATGTGGTTGACGAGAGCAACGAACGGCGCGGACAGGCGTCTGTAAATGCCACGTATAACAATAAGGTGGCAGTGCTCGTTGGCGACTTTATTCTCTCGTCGGCATTGCTGAGAGTGGCAGAGACAGACAACGAACTGATTATAAAAAAACTTGCACGGCTGGGGCAGACACTGTCGGCAGGGGAGGTGTTGCAGCTGACCAACATAGACAATGAAGACATCTCTGAAGAGGTTTATTATCAGGTGATTAGACAGAAGACCGCCGCCCTGTTCGAGTCGTGCTGCGAAATGGGTGCGCTGTCGGCAGGAGTGGGGGAGGAAGAGCTTGCCGAGGCGAGAGAATTCGGTAGGAACATAGGTCTTGCTTTCCAGATAAGAGACGATATTTTCGACTATTACGACTCGGCGGAGATTGGTAAGCCCACAGGAAATGACATGGCAGAGGGCAAGCTTACGCTGCCGGTAATCTATGCGCTCAATTCCACCGGCAACAAAGAGATGCTCGAACTGGCAGGAAAGGTGAAGCAACACACCGTCACGACCGATGAAATCGGCACTTTAGTGGCGTTCACAAAAGAGAACGGCGGAATAGAATATGCGGAGCGAAAGATGGAACATTTCAGAAACCTTGCACAGCAATTCATCGACCGCAACGTAGAAAAAGACGACATAAAACGCGCTCTCACGGCGTATATCGACTTTATAGTGCATCGCAATAAATAACTGAAAAGCAGATTTATCGGCATTCCTCGGACATCTTGGAGGGCATGAAGTGCGACTCCTCGACTGTTTCTTACCGCACGGTGAGAGAGAATAGGCACGAACAACGGATGCTCGTTTGAGAGAGCAGGGAAGTGAGAAAGGGTATGTTTAAGCGGTTAGGGGGTGGAAAATAATCCCCTAACCGCTTAAAACAGTTTATGGATATTAGAAGAATTTTACCTCTCTGCCCTCTATTTCGCTTATCAGCAGGTTGGCAAGACGGCTTGTTCCGAGGCGGAACAGCTTGTTGGTGAGCCACTTCTCACCGAGCACTTCCTTTACTATCGTATAGTAAGTGATGGCATCCATCACCGTGTTGATGCCGCCGGCAGGTTTGAAGCCTATCTGTATGCCGGTCTCGTCGTAGTATTCCTTTATGGCTTGGCACATCACATAAGCCGCCTCCGGAGTGGCAGAAATTTTCTCTTTTCCGGTGGAAGTCTTGATGTAGTCGGCACCGGCATACATCGACAGAATAGACGCTTTCTTGATGTTAGACGCCGTAACGATGTCGCCTGTTTCGAGGATAACCTTCAGGTCGTGCCCGCCGCAGGCTGCCTTTATCTCCTGTATGTCGTCGCAAACGCCCTCATAGTCGCCCGAGAGGAACTTTCCCACAGACATAACCATGTCTATTTCGGTTGCACCGTCTTTTATTGCGAGTGCCGTTTCTGCCACCTTAACCTCGATGCGGGCCTGCGAAGAGGGGAAACTGCCGCTCACACAGGCAATCTCTACACCCTCCACCTCAAGCGTTTCTGCCACCGTTTTGGCAAAACAGGGATAGACGCAAATGGTGGCAACGTGGGGCATGTCAGCGTATTCCTCGTCGAACTTGTTCACTCTCTCGGTGAAAGCCATAACGCTCTCCTCCGAGTCGGTGGTCTTCAGGGTTGTCAGTTCGATACTTCCGAAGAGGAATTTCTTCACCTCCATTGTGTCGTTCTCATGCACTTTCTCTGCGATAATCTTCTTCACAGCCTCCTTCACCTCGGCATCATTGATGTCGCAGTTATACTTTTCGAGAGCCTGCTCATACTTGTTTTTCTGTTCCATTGTGTGTATGTTTAATGAATTATTGTTCCTTCAGTTTCGGGTTTTGACGGTGACGCATGTTGTCTCGGGTGGTTTTCTTGATGAAACTCTTCCTCAACTCCTCCGTAAGGTCTGTCCCGGTTTGGTTTGCAAGGCACACAAGCACCCACAGCACATCTGCCATTTCTTCGCCGAGGTTGGACTTCTCGCCCTCCTTGAAACTCTGGTCGCCATAGCGTCTGGAGATGACCCGTGCCAGTTCTCCCACCTCCTCGGTGAGGCATGCCATATTGGTCAGCTCGGAGAAATAGCGCACTCCGTAGGTCTTAACCCACTCGTCAACGGCAGCCTGCATATCGCCGATGGTGAGCGACTTGCCATTGTCTTCAACGAAGTGGGCTATATGCCTTGTTTCTTTTTCGTTATGTTCCATACTGATGATGTTTGTCTAAGGGGTATGCAGCCAACTCATGCTTGGCTATGGACACACGTTTGCGCCGCGATTGTCTTACTCTTTGTTCTTGGTGTCAATGCAGATAGTGACCGGTCCGTCGTTCACGAGCAGAACCTTCATGTCTGCCCCGAACTCGCCTGTGCCCACCTTTCTGCCCATTTCCTCCTTCAGCCGGCGGCAAAAGAACTCGTATAGCGGCACGGAAATCTCGTGGCGGGCTGCCCTCAGCCATGAGGGACGATTGCCCTTCTTGGTGCTTGCAAACAGCGTGAATTGGCTCACAACGAGTATCTCGCCGCCCACCTGACCGATGTTGAGGTTCATCACGCCGTTCTCATCGTCGAAAACGCGCAGTCCGACAACCTTCTTCACCAACCATTCGGCATCGCTTTCAGAGTCGCTTTCCTCCACTCCCATGAGTATCAGATAGCCTTTTCCGATGGCAGATTTCACGTTCCCGCCGATGGTAACGCTCGCACTACTCACTCTCTGTATTACGATTCTCATAGTGCAAAGTTAGTGTTTTTTCTCTGATTGTGCAATTTTAGACAGCCTTTTCTGCCTTTTCGACTCCTGATACATGCTCTATGGAAAAGTAAAATCGCCGATTTTACTCTGCAATTTCGGCGATTTTGCAAAGTAATTTCGCCGAATTTGCTCGGCAGTTTCGCCGATTTTACTTTATGTCACGCCACGGATTATGGAGCGGTTGGGTGTAAACTGCAGGCAGAGAGGGTGTTAATTGGTGTCTTGTGGGTGGAAATGTGAGTATATGATGTTGGCTTTCTGTTTCCCGATAATTTCTGTAAGTATCTGTAAATCAGATAATTTTATTTGCTTGATACTTTTCAGTCTCTTTATCAGCAGGTCTTTTGTCTTTTCCCCTATGCCGCGTATGTCGTCGAGTTCAGAGTGCAGTGCGTGCTTCGAGCGTTTGTCGCGGTGGAAGGTTATGGCGTAGCGGTGAACCTCGTCTTGCAGCCGGGTGAGGATGTGAAACAGTTCGGAGTCTGTCTTCATGCCTATTGTTGCCGGGGGAAAGCCGTAGAGCAGTTCGTTGGTTCGGTGGCGACCGTCTTTTGCCAGACCTGCAATGGCGATGTCAAGGTGGAGTTCGTCTTCCACGACTTGCCTCACAACCTCCATCTGTCCCTTGCCTCCGTCGGTGATGATGAGGTCGGGTAGGGGCTGTTCTTCGTCAATCATGCGGGTGTATCGGCGGCGCACCACCTCTTTCATTGAGGCGTAGTCATCGGGTCCGGCAACGCTTTTTATGTTATACTTACGGTAGTCTTTCTTGCTTGGTTTCATGCCTTTGAACACCACGCAGCCAGCCACGGCGTCGGTGCCGGAGATGTTGGAATTGTCGAAACACTCTATGTGGTATGGCATTTTCTTCATTCCGAGAGCCTTCTGCAGTTCCTTCATCAGTCGCGTTTGTTTCTGTTCGGGGTTTAGTTTCTCTGCCTGCTTGAGTCGGTCGAAACGATACTGTTTTCCGTTCATTGCCGAGAGTTCCAGCAGGTGTTTCTTGTCGCCTCGCCGTGGCACGATGATTGTGGCGTTGGGTATCTGCGTTTCGGGTTCGAAAGGCAATATTATCTCGGTGGCGTCGCTGCCCACCTGCTCGCGTATCTGCATTATGCCGGTGGTGAGAATGTCGTCTTCGCTCTCGTCGAGTTTCTTCTTAAACTCAAACGTAAGGGCTTGATTTATTGCACCGTTAGTCACGTGCAGATAGTTGATGTAAGCCTTTGTGTCGTCGTTTGTGAGGGTGAATACGTCAACGTTGGTGATGCTGTGGCTCACAACTTCGCTCTTTGAGGCAAACCTTTCGAGCAGTGAATAGCGGCGTTTCAGCATTTCTGCCTCTTCGAAGCGCAGTTCCTCGGCTGCCTGCATCATCTTTTCGTATATCATTTTCTGCACCTCCCGGGTGTTACCTTTCAGTATTTCCCGCGCCTGAACGATGTTCTGGGTGTAGTCTTCGCAGGTCTGTTTTCCCACACATGGCGCGCCGCAGTTGTGTATGTGGTATTCGAGGCAGGGCTTGTATTTCCCCGACTTTATTCCCTCCTGCGTGATAGGGAAGCGGCAGGTGCGTGGGTGGAAGAGTTCCTTTATGATGTCGAGCAGTCCGTACATGGTGCTTACGTTTGAATACGGACCGTAATACTGCCCCCACTTCTTGTTGATGTTGCGCGTGGAGAATATCCTTGGAAAGAGTTCTTTGGTGATGCAGATGCTCGGATAAGTCTTTCCGTCTTTCAGCAAAATGTTGTATTTCGGCTGGTATTTCTTTATCAGTGAGTTCTCAAGTAGCAGCGCATCCTCCTCCGTATTCACCACGGTGTAGGTGATGTTCCATATCTTGCTCACAAGTACTTTTGTCTTGAAGCGATCTACTTCTTTGTGGAAATAAGACGAGACCCGGTTTTTCAGGCTTTTCGCCTTACCTACATAGATGACTGTTCCCTCCCTGTCGTAATACTGGTAGCAGCCGGGTTGTGAAGGGAGGGATGTCACTATGCTTTTAAGATGCTCCAATCGGGCGTCGTTTTCTTCTTTTTTCATCAGACGTTATGTGCTTGTTCCACGTGGAACATGGTCTGGACCTGTCGTTTTTTGGCAGGAACAGACATGTTTTTCTGAGAACTAAACCTGAATTAGGGTGCTCACTTCTATATCCTTGTCGAAGATATTCCTTCCCTCAAATCCCTCGTTAACGAGTTCTATGATGAAGTTTATATATACCTTTTTGGGGTTGAACTTCTTGACGAGGTTGCATGAAGCCTTCATCGTTCCGCCCGTTGCAAGAAGGTCGTCGTGGAGCAACACCACATCGTCTGACGAGATTGCGTCTTTGTGTATCTCAATAGTGTCGGTGCCATACTCCTTCTCATAGCTCTCTTGTACGGTCTCTGTGGGCAGTTTTCCGGGCTTACGGCAGAGCACAACACCTGCTCCGAGGCGCAAAGCGAGTGCCGAAGCGAGCACAAATCCGCGGCTTTCAATGCCCACTATCTTTGTAATCCCCTTGTCTTTGTACAGTTCGTACATCTCGTCTACCATTTCTTTGAGACACTCCGGGCTCTTAAACAAAGTGGTGACATCACGAAAATTCACGCCCTTTGCAGGGAAATCGGGTATGCACCTCAGGTTGTCTAATAATAATTTGTTGTTCATAAGTAATCTTATATAATATTGATGTTTAATTGTTTGCAACTTTTTCGTTTCACGTGAAACACATATCTTTGGTGTCCGCAACTCATCGTTTCATCATTACTAACAGTACATTGATGTCGCTCGGAGACACTCCCGGTATGCGTGATGCTTGTGCAAGGGTTTCGGGATTGATGCGTGAGAGTTTTTGTCGCGCCTCTATTGAGATGTGATTTATCGACATATAGTCGAACCTTCCCTTTATTCTGATGTTCTCAAGTCGGTGCATCTTGTCTGCCACTTCGCGTTCGCGCTCTATGTATCCGGCATATTTCATTCTCACCTCTGCAGCCTCTGCAATCTCTTCTTTTCTGTTTTCGGGAGCATCGAGAGCCTCTTGCAATGCGGGAATCATCGTTGACAGTTTCTTCAGGTCAATCTGTGGGCGTCCGAGAAGTTCTATTGCCTTGCATCCGGTGCGCAATGGTGTGGTTCCGAACGACTCAAGTGTGCTGTCCGTTTCTTTTGGTTTCAGCGAAGTGTTCTTACATATATCTATTATATGTTCTATGTGGCGACTCTTTTCTTCCCACCAATCCATGCGGTCGCGCTTCGCCACTCCGAGTTCGTATGCCCGCCTTGTGAGTCGTGCGTCGGCGTCATCCTGCCTTAAAAGGATGCGGTATTCTGCCCTCGATGTGAACATCCTGTAAGGTTCATCAACGCCTTTTGTTACCAAATCATCGATAAGCACTCCGATATATGACTCGTCTCGGTGCATGATGAATTGGCTGTTTTCTGCCGAAACGCTCTTGTCGGAGCCGGCGAACAGTGCTGCGTTAACTCCGGCAACGAGTCCCTGTCCTGCCGCTTCCTCATAACCCGTGGTGCCGTTCACTTGTCCTGCGAAGAACAAACCTTCTATTTTTTTTGATTCCAACGAATGTTTCAGTTGTGTAGGGTCGAAGAAATCGTATTCTATAGCATACCCCGGGCGATAGACTTTCACGTCTCTAAGAGCGGGGATCTGCTTCAATGCCTCTATCTGTAGTTCTATCGGCATGCTCGAAGAGAAACCGTTCAGATACATCTCGTTGGTGTCTGTACCCTCCGGTTCGAGAAAAAGCGGGTGGCTGTCGCGGTCGGGGAACGTCATCAGTTTTGTCTCTATCGAAGGGCAGTAGCGCGGTCCGATGCTGTTTATCTGTCCGTTATATAGCGGCGAGTCTGCCAATCCTCTCCGTAGCACCTCGTTCACGGCAGCATTTGTTGAGAATGTCCAGCATGGCAGTTGTGGCAGTTGTCGCGCCTCCCCCATGTATGAAAATTTGTGGAAGTCGTTCTCTCCCGGTTGCATCTCCGTGTCTTCGAAATGAACGGAGCGGCGGTCGATACGTACCGGGGTGCCGGTTTTCATGCGTGCCGATGCTATGCCGTGGCGCGTTATGCTTTCGGTGAAGCGTTCCACGGCAGGTTCTGCAATCCTGCCACCGGCAATCATTCTTTTACCTACGTGCATAAGTCCGTTCAGGAAAGTCCCTGCCGTGATGATGACCGCTTTGGCTCGCAGTTCCACTCCCCATATAGTGCGCACCCCGACGACCCGTTTTCCGGGTCGGTCGGGGTTGTTAGGTGTTTCGTTACGCCCGCTTCCCCCGTTCCATTCGGTTTCTTCCACGAGCAGTTCGTCGGCTTGGTCCTGCCAAATGTCAAGGTTCGGAGTGTTGTCGAGCACCGTTCTCCACTGCCATATAAATTTTTCCCGGTCGCATTGTGCTCTCGGACTCCACATTGCCGGTCCTTTGGAGCGGTTCAGCATGCGGAATTGTATTGCGGTGGCGTCGGTTACTTCCCCCATGTGTCCGCCCAAAGCGTCAACCTCGCGCACAATTTGCCCTTTCGCAATCCCGCCCACTGCGGGGTTACAACTCATCTGCGCAATGTTGTTCATGTCCATTGTCACCAAGCAGGTCTTTGCCCCCACGTTGGCACTTGCACACGCAGCCTCGCAGCCTGCGTGCCCACCTCCTATAACAATGACATCATATTTCAAAATCATATATGCTCAATCCTTATGCTCTGCAAAAGTAATAAAAGTTTCGTAAATAAGCTTTTTATTCTCATTTTTTGAGTAATCTGGGCACAAGTGTTAATGAATGATAAACGAGAAATGCAGTTTCAGCAAATCATTAACGGAGTAGTTGGAGGGCGGAGATGCCGGAAAGGTTTCTCCGGTGTTCGTATCCGCCATATTATAATGATGATGATGAATATTCCGTCGTTGAATTGTGAATACATGATTTATTTTTGATTTTTCCCCGTTAAATGTTTGAAATATCACTAATTTATGGTATATTTGCACCCTAAAATGAACAGTGCAATACCTAAAACGAGGTATTCGGCTGTTAAAAACCGTATAATTTGAACTTAAATCGAGTTTGAATCTAAAATAATTCTAATATTAAATAATTCAAAATCAATCATTTATGTGGTTAACTAATTCATCTATTGGAAGGAAGGTAGTGATGTCTGTCACAGGCGTCTGCCTTATCCTGTTCTTGACTTTCCACGGTGCAATGAATGTTGTGGCTCTCTTTTCCGGAGCGGCTTACAACACAATCTGCGAACTGTTGGGTTCCAATTGGTATGCCATAGCCGCCACCTGTGGTCTGGCTGCGCTGGCATTGATTCACATCTTCTATGCTTTCTGGTTGACGATGCAGAACCGTCGTGCGCGCGGTCCGGAGCGTTACCATGAGACAGCACGCAGAAGTGAGGTTTCATGGGCATCACAGAACATGCTCGTTCTGGGCATTATCATCGTTCTGGGGCTGCTTCTCCACCTCTTCAACTTCTGGTACAACATGATGTTTGCCGAGATAGTGGGCATCCATACGGCTATCAGTCCCACCGATGGCTTTGCTTGGATTAAGGAGACTTTCAAGAATCCGGTTTATGTTGTCCTCTATGTTATCTGGATTGTTGCCATTTGGTTTCACCTCTCTCACGGTTTCTGGAGTGCCATGCAGACCCTCGGTATCAACGGAAGGATATGGTTCAATCGCTGGAAAGTTATCGGTCTTGTTTACACCACCGTGCTCATGGCAGCGTTCCTCATCGTTGTTCTCGCCTTCGCTTTCGGCTTCGCGCCGAGCCTTTGCTGCGGCATCGGCTGCTAATATGCCGGCGTGATGATTATGAACTATTGTAGATTGTAAATTCGAAAATCGTAGATTACATTATGACAAAGACATTAAATTCAAGGATTCCGGAAGGTCCGGTGTCAGAGAAATGGACTAACTATAAAGCACACCAGCGACTTGTGAACCCAAAAAACAAGTTGAAGCTTGACGTTATCGTTGTTGGTACGGGTCTGGCGGGTGCAAGTGCTGCCGCTTCTCTTGGCGAGATGGGCTTCAATGTGCTTAATTTCTGCATACAGGACTCACCCCGCCGCGCTCACTCTATTGCGGCACAGGGTGGTATTAACGCAGCAAAGAATTATCAGAACGACGGAGACTCGGTCTATCGCTTGTTCTACGACACCGTGAAAGGCGGCGATTACCGTGCCCGTGAGGCAAATGTGTACCGCCTGGCAGAGGTTTCCAACAATATAATTGACCAGTGTGTGGCTCAGGGAGTGCCCTTCGCACGTGAGTATGGCGGTATGCTTGCCAACCGTTCTTTCGGTGGAGCGCAGGTTAGTCGTACCTTCTATGCTAAGGGACAGACCGGTCAGCAACTTCTCCTCGGCGCATATTCTTCATTGATGTGTCAGGTTAACGCCAACAAGGTGAAGCTTTACACACGCTACGAAATGGAAGACGTGGTGATTGTTGACGGCAGAGCGCGCGGCATCATCGCAAAGAACCTCGTTACAGGAAAACTGGAACGCTTCTCTGCCAATGCCGTAGTAATAGCTACCGGCGGATATGGCAATGCCTACTTCCTTTCTACAAACGCAATGGGTTGCAACTGTACGGCAGCAGTTCAGTGCTATCGTAAGGGTGCATATTTTGCCAACCCGTCTTTCGTTCAGATACACCCCACTTGTATTCCCGTGCACGGCGACAAGCAGTCTAAGTTGACTCTGATGTCAGAGTCGCTGCGTAACGACGGACGCATCTGGGTTCCCAAGAAGATTGAAGACGCCAAGGCATTGCAGGCGGGCACAAAGAAAGGCTCCGATATTCCCGAGGAAGACCGCGACTATTATCTGGAACGTCGCTATCCTGCGTTCGGAAACCTCGTGCCGCGCGACGTTGCGAGCCGTGCCGCAAAGGAGCGTTGCGACAAGGGCTTCGGTGTAAACAACACCGGTCTTGCCGTGTTCCTCGACTTCTCCGAGTCTATCGAACGCCTCGGTATCGACGTTGTTCTGCAGCGTTATGGCAACCTCTTCGACATGTATGAGGAAATCACCGACGTAAATCCGGGCGAACTTGCCAACGAGATAAACGGTGTGAAATACTATAACCCGATGATGATATTCCCCGCTATCCACTATACAATGGGTGGTATATGGGTTGACTACGAACTTCAGACCACAATCGACGGTCTGTTCGCTATCGGAGAGTGTAACTTCTCAGACCACGGAGCCAACCGCCTTGGTGCCTCTGCCCTCATGCAAGGACTTGCAGACGGCTACTTCGTGCTGCCTTACACCATTCAGAACTACCTCTCCAATCAGGATATCTGGCCTCGCATATCAACCGACCTCAAGGAGTTTGAAGAGGCAGAGATGGGCGTTCAGAAGGAAATCGACCGTCTGATGAACATCAAGGGCAAGCGTTCGGTTGACTCATTACACAAGGAACTGGGTCATATAATGTGGGAACACGTTGGTATGGGACGCACCGCCGAGGGTCTGAAAGAAGGCATCGAACTGATGAAGAAACTCAAGAAAGAGTTCGACACCAACCTCTTCGTGCCCGGCAGTAAAGAAGGACTCAACGTGGAACTCGACAAGGCTATCCACCTGCGCGACTTCATCCTTATGGGTCAGTTGGTGGCTTACGATGCACTCCACCGCAACGAGTCGTGCGGCGGTCACTTCCGTGAGGAGTATCAGACAGAGGAAGGTGAGGCTAAACGTGACGACGAAAACTTCTTCTACGTTGGTTGTTGGGAATACAAAGGCGACGATACCACCGCTCCCGAGCTGGTGAAAGAGCCTCTGGAGTATGAAGCGATAAAGGTACAAACACGTAATTACAAGAATTAATATCATGGCAAAAAATATTTCATTCACTTTACATTTCTGGCGTCAGAACGGTCCGAAAGAGGAAGGACACTTCGATACTCGTCAGATGAAGGATATTCCGGATGACACCTCATTCCTCGAAATGCTCGATATTCTCAACGAGGAACTCATCAACGAAGGCAAAGAGCCTTTCGTGTTTGACCACGACTGCCGCGAGGGTATCTGCGGTATGTGCTCTCTGTATATTAACGGACATCCCCACGGACCGGGTGTCGGTGCAACCACTTGCCAGCTTTACATGCGCCGTTTCGAGGACGGGCAGGACATCTGGGTTGAGCCTTGGCGTTCCGCAGCGTTCCCTGTCATCAAGGACTGTATGGTGGATCGCACCGCGTTTGACAAGATAATCGCTGCCGGTGGCTACACAACCGTACGCACCGGACAGGCTCAGGATGCCAACGCGATACTCATCCCGAAGCCCGATGCAGACGAGGCGATGGACGCTGCCAGCTGCATTGGCTGCGGTTGCTGTGTCGCTGCCTGCAAGAATGGTTCTGCAATGCTCTTTGTCAGTTCGAAGGTGAGCCAGTTGGCACTGCTCCCACAGGGTCGCCCGGAGGCTGCAAAGCGTGCCAAGTCAATGATAATGAAGATGGATGAACTCGGCTTCGGAAACTGCACCAACACCCGCGCTTGCGAGGCAGAGTGCCCTAAGAACGAGTCAATATCCAACATCGCACGCCTGAACCGCGAGTTCATCTGTGCCAAGTTCAAGGATTAACCCCGGAATTTGGACTCCTTACATATATAAATATATGGGTTCTCGCACAGGGAACCCATATATTTTTTTTATCTGTAGATTGTAAAACGCACCGGGATGAACACTGAGAGACATATACGCAAGGCTGAACTCCACGACCTGCCGCATATCATGCAACTGATAGAATATGGCAGGCAGAAGATGCGTGCCGATGGAAACGCGGAGCAATGGAGTGGGGGAGAGCCGCGTCAGGAGACCATAATGCGCGACATCGAGGGCGGCAACAGCTATCTCGTCATCGAAAACGGCATCGCAATAGCCACCTTCGCTTTCGTGGAAGGACCTGATATTACATATAGCGAGATTTTCGAAGGCAGTTGGACAGATGCCATGACACCTTATTATGTTATACACCGCGCAGCCGGTATGCCCGCCGTGCACGGTGTGATGCGAACCATTCTCGAATGGTGCTCACGCCGAACCGACAACATTCGCGTTGATACCCACCGCCAAAACCACGTGATGCAGCACATCCTTACGGCTAACGGCTTCCGCTATTGCGGCATAATCTATCTCCTTGACGGTGCTGAACGACTTGCCTATCAGCGCATTTCTCTCCAAGCGTCTAACATTTAACCGAGTGCCGCAACAAGTTCTTTCAGCGTACCGACCGTTTTTATCTGTCTGCCGTAGTTGCCCCTTATCATACCCTTTTGCTGCAAATCGTCGAGACATTCGATGAGTTTGTCCCAGAAGCCGTTCATGTTGTAGAGTATCACCTGCTTGCAATGGTAGCCTATCGTAGCCCCCGCAGCCACGGTGAACACCTCGTCGAGCGTTCCGATACCGCCGGGCAGAGCCACTATCACGTCGCTGTTGGCAAGCAGCAAATCCTTCCTGTCGCTCAGATTGTCGCAGTGTATTGCCACATCCACATATCGGCTCACGTGTCCGTTCTTCTCTATTATAGAAGGAATCACGCCTATGTTCCTTCCTCCGGCGTCGTGACAGGCTTGTGCCATGTGCTCCATAAGTCCCATGTCGCACCCTCCGAACACCACCCCGTGCCCGTTCTTTCCAATCCATTCGCCCAGTTCGCGCGTCATATCGAAGTAAGCCTTGTCTATGTTGTCGTTTGCGCTGCAGAATATACCTATGTTCATAATTTCGTAAATTATCTGCAAAAATACAAAATAAATACCGAAACATTCTGTAAATGCAAAAAAATCAGTACCTTTGCAGTCACGAATTGTATGTTCAGGACTCGAGAAGAGCAGAAGTTTGGGCAATTTTTGCATTGAGAGGAAGGGTTTTCCTCTGTGGTAATGCGGCATGGCGGTGTCCGGGCTTTTGAATTTCTTTACTCCTAAACTTCTAATTATTACGTAAAATTTATAATGAAGACATTTGAAGAATTAGGCGTTAGCGAAGAGATTCGCCGCGCCATCGAAGAGATGGGTTTCGAAAAACCGATGCCTGTCCAAGAAGAAGTCATCCCATATTTGTTGGGAACAAGAAATGATGTAATTGCCCTTGCGCAGACCGGCACAGGAAAAACCGCAGCCTTCGGAATACCGTTGCTGCAACGCATAGACACCCGCATCCAGCAGACACAGGCAATAGTTCTCTCGCCGACGCGCGAATTGTGCCTGCAGATTGCCGACGACCTTAAAGACTTCTCGAAGTATGTTCCCAACGTGCATGTCATACCTGTGTATGGCGGTGCGAACATCGAAACCCAGATCAGGGCACTCAAGAAAGGTGTCCACATCATCGTTGCCACCCCGGGACGACTCATCGACCTCATGAAACGAGGCGTTGCAAAACTCGGAGCCGTGAGCAATGTAGTGCTCGACGAGGCAGACGAAATGCTCAACATGGGCTTCTCTGAAGACCTGAACACCATTCTTGCCGGCGTGCCGGAGGAGCGCAACACCCTGCTTTTCTCTGCAACGATGAGCAAGGAGATAGACAAGATAGCACGCACCTACCTCCACGAACCAAAGGAAATAGTGGTGGGCAGCCGCAACGAGGGCGCAGAGAACGTCAACCACATATACTATATGGTGAGCGCGAAGGACAAATATCTTGCCCTGAAACGCATCGTTGACTTCCACCCGCGCATCTTCGCGATAATCTTCTGTCGCACAAAGATAGAGACACAGGACATTGCCGACAAGCTGATAAAGGACGGATACAACGCCGAATCGCTGCATGGCGACCTCTCGCAGCAGCAGCGCGACCTCACGATGCAGAAATTTCGCCAACACATGACGCAACTGCTCGTGGCCACAGACGTGGCAGCACGCGGTCTCGACGTTGACGACCTGACCCACGTAATCAACTACGGAATGCCCGATGACATCGAGAACTACATCCACCGCTCGGGAAGAACGGGGCGTGCGGGCAAGAAAGGAACAAGCATTGCTATCGTACACACCCGCGAGAAGGGGAAAATCAAGCAGGTGGAACGCCAGTTGGGAAAAGACTTCGTGGTCGGCGAGATGCCTTCGCCGCAGGAAATCTGCAAGAAACAACTATTCAAGGTGATGGACCAAATCGTGAAAACCGACGTCGATGAAGACCAAATCGCGCCTTTCATGCAAGACATCAACCGCTTCTTCGAGTTCGTGGAAAAAGACGATTTGATTAAGAAAATCGTAAGTGTGGAGTTCGGTAAGTTCCTTGCCTACTATGCCGATGCCCCCGAAGTGCGCATTGAGACAGGAAAGAAGGAACGGGGCGAGCAGCGAAAAGACCGCAAGGAGCGCGGAAAGAACGGTCGCCGACAGACCGAAGAGGGTTTCCGCCGGCTCTTCATAAACCTCGGAAAGAAAGACGGCTTCTTCCCCGGCGAGGTGATGCAGTTCATCAATCGCCACGTGAAGGGGCGCGTAGAGGTGGGGCATATCGACCTTCAGAACACCTTCTCGTTCATCGAAGTGTCTGACGAAGATACCGACCGCGTGATGCGCGGACTCTCCGGCACGGTGTTCAAGGGGCGCGAAGTGCGCTGCAACGATGCCGATGAGAGCGGAAAGTCCGGGTCGTCGGCAAGAAAACAGTTTGAGCCACACGGCAAGAAACGCGACTTCCGACCCGGCCGCAGCCGTGACGACATACAGCAGCCACGCAGAGAGAAGCAGATGAAATTCAGCAAGAACGACTGGCTGAAGTTCCTCAATCCCGACGCAATCAACGCCGTTGGCGCAGGCTCCGACGAGGAAGGCTGGGCACGCCGCCGACCAAAAAAGAAGAAATAACCCACACGTGTTACCCTGTGTGTGGCATAATGCCACCGACCGCGCAATCGGATTGTTTCATCAGTCTGCTGCGCGGTCGGTTTCGTTATTGCGTTCTCATGCCTTTTTACACACGAAGAGAACATGCTCTCCGCCGCTGTTTGTCGTGGCAAAGATATAGTGCTCGCCGCCGTCAGACAGTCGCAGGCGTTTTCGCAGCTGTTCCGCCGTCATGGGGAAGTTTCTCACGGCGATGTTGGCTTTGGTGATGCTGCCCAACGTTTGGCGCAGTTCGCGCTTGTTCATCGATGAAATGGCAGAAATCTTGAACGCCCTGCCGGGAAAATCGTCGATGAAATGGGACGAAACAAACAAATGGCTGTTTGCCGACACCTGCCTTATCCCGTACCGCATTGCCACCTCATCGAAACATCCCGCTTTCATTATTGAAGAGTTCGGAACAAGAAGGAAACCGCCCTCCTCGCCGTTTCCGCCCTCTTCGTTCACCCTTTTGCCCATGACATCGCTGCCACCGGCACAGACACTCGGCACGAAAGAAAAATCCTGACCGTCGTTTATGCAAAACACCTTTATGCCCTGCGCCGCAACGTCTGCCACGTCCCGGTCGTCGCCCCGGCGCGAAGCAGCCACAACCACGGGCATAACCTCCTTACACTCGTTCCTCACCGATATTATGTGCATCTCCCTCACGCAGCCCAACTGCCGTGCCACTTCGTGCCAGTCGAGCATTGGCGAGAGTTTTATCATCAGCATGTCGGTCTTGCGGAGCAGTTCCTCCTTCATCGACAGCACGTCGGGGGTGCAGTCGCTCAGTGCGAAAGTGCGCCCTCCGTTGGCGTCGCGCCTTGCCGGGTCTATAAAAATCATTGTGGCATGGTCGATGGAATGGAGTGTTTCTGCTGCCGTGCCGCATCTCACCTCCACGTTTTCCAGTCCGAGCACGCCGAAATTGTGGCGTGCCACTTCTGCCAGTTCCTGTTGCTGTTCCACATACACCGCCCTATCGAACAGCGGCGAGAGAAAAGAGAAGTCAACCCCCAGACCGCCCGTAAGGTCATACATCGTGCCCCCTTTCGTCCCCTCGCCCAAAATCCTTGCTGCCACCTGCGCCTTATACCGCGCCGTATGTTCCGACGAGCACTGCTCCATTGCGAGATGATGTGGATAAACAATGCCCTCACGCTCTGCCCACGAAGGCAGTTTCCTGCGTGCCGCCTGCCACCCCGCAATCTGTTTCAGAGCGGCGGCAAGGTCAACATCGGCAGCCGGTTTTGCGCGCAGGGCGAGACTCTTGGGGTCGTCGTTGCGGTGCTGAATGGAGAAATCTATTGTCGCTTGGTTTATCATTATGCTATGCAGAAAGCACAAAGATAGGTATTTTTGGCGACAGAAGCAGCATATAGAGAACAAAAATTGTTAAACAACGACATATCTTTGACGATATATATTCTTTTTTCCCTACCTTTGCGAAGTGAAATAAAAACATAAAAAAACAAGAACCAATGAAAGTAAAAGGACGCAAGGAACAGATTGTTGCCAACATCACCGGCAGCGACCTGCCGGGACTTACAGCCTCGGTCATGAGTATTCTGGCGAAATATGATGCCACGGTGCTTGACATCGGTCAGGCAGACATACACAACTCGTTGTCGCTCGGAGTGATGTTCAGGATTGACGAGCAGAACTCCGGTCACGTGATGAAGGAGTTGCTCTTCAAAGCCACCGAGCTCGGGGTTAACATCGGTTTCTCGCCCATCAGCGACGATGAATACGAGGAGTGGGTCAACCGTCAGGGCAAGAACCGCTACGTTCTCACCATTCTCGGCCGCTATCTTGAGGCGAGAAAGATAGAGGCGGCAACGCACATAATATCCGAACAGGGTTTCAACATCGACTACATACGCCGACTCACGGGTCGCCCCTCGCTCCGCAATCCGCGCAAAGACGCACGGGCATGTATAGAGTTCTCGCTGCGCGGAAACGCAAAAGACCGCAACGAGATGCAGGCAAAGCTCATGGCACTGTCCACCGAGATGGAGATGGACTTCTCTTTTCAGGAAGACACCATGTTCCGCCGCATGCGCCGGGTGATATGCTTCGATATGGACTCCACGCTCATCCAGACCGAGTGTATCGACGAACTGGCGATGCGTGCGGGGGTTGGCGAAGAGGTGAAAGAGATAACGGCGCGTGCCATGCGCGGAGAGATAGACTTCAAGCAGAGTTTCGAGGAGCGCGTGTCACTGCTCAAGGGGCTTGACGTGAGCGTGATGAAAGACATTGCCGAAAACCTTCCCATCACCGAGGGAGCCGACCGCCTGATGAGTGTACTGAAACGATATGGCTACAAGATTGCCATTCTCAGCGGAGGATTTACCTACTTCGGGGAACATCTGCAGAAGCGTTGGGGAGTGGACTATGTTTACGCCAATGAGCTTGAGATTGACAAAGACGGCAAACTCACCGGGCGATATGTCGGCGACATCGTTGACGGTCAGCGCAAGCGCGAGTTGCTGCGCCTCATAGCACAGGTTGAGAAGGTTAACATAGCGCAGACCATTGCCGTCGGCGATGGTGCCAACGACCTGCCCATGCTCACCGAGTCGGGGCTGGGCATTGCCTTCCACGCCAAGCCGAGAGTCGTGGCAAACGCCGAGCAGAGCATCAATACCATCGGTCTCGACGGGGTGCTCTATTTCCTCGGATTTAAAGACTCCTATCTCGATAGTTGATGTTTCGATTGCCATTATATGTCTAACCACAGTGATATATACCATTAAACGAACTATAAAATCGGCGAAATTGCTTTGCAAATTCGCCGATTTTGCGTTGTAATTTCGCCGATTTTGGTCAGCAAATTCGGCGATTTTACTTTCCAAGACCGTATCATTCAGGGTGTGGATAGGCGTTTATGAGATTGTTGTTAGCGATAAAACACAGCGATGATATTGTGGAAATTAGTTACGAAGACAGGTCAGAAATGTTATTTTAAGTTGAAAACCAATCGTATATACATATTTTTTTTTACCTTTGCAGAGTTTTAAATTCGTAACGATATGAAAATTGCATTGATAGGCTACGGCAAGATGGGCAAGATGATAGAACAGGTTGCGCTGAGCCGCGGTCACGAGATAGTGAGCATCATCGACGTAAACAACCGCGCCGACTTTGACAGCGAGGCTTTCGCGAGTGCCGATGTGGCGATAGAGTTCACCACTCCGCAGTCGGCTTACGACAATATATGCCGCGCTTTCGAGAAGAATGTGAAGGTGGTGAGCGGCAGCACAGGCTGGCAGAAGGAGCACGGCGAGGAGGTGAAACGCATGTGCAGTTCGTGCCGGCAGGCAGACCCCGCCGGAGGAAAGGACGGCGAGGGAGGACACACACTGTTCTGGGCGAGCAATTTCTCGGTGGGAGTTGCAATCTTCTCTGCCGTCAACCGCTATCTTGCGAAGTTGATGAACGGTTTCGGGGATTATGATGTCCACCTCGAGGAGACCCACCATGTGCACAAGATTGACGCCCCCAGCGGTACGGCGATAACACTGGCAGAAGGGATAATCGGCGAGATTGACCGCAAGGACGACTGGGTGAAAGGTCAGGAAAACCAGCCGTACGCCCCGAACATGCTCCGCATCGACTCGCTGCGCCGGGGCGAAGTGCCGGGAATACACACCGTGAGATATGACTCTGAGGCAGACTGCATCACCATAAGTCACGACGCTCACTCGCGCAAGGGATTTGCGATAGGTGCGGTTCTTGCCGCCGAATACACCTACAGCCACAGCGGACTGCTCACCATCGACGACATGTTCGGCTGGATGAAAGGCTGAACGCGAGAGCCGACCCGCAGAGAAGGAAACAATGGAATTGGAATTTAATTTAAAGAAAAGATATGATTGACAAGTCAAAGAAGAAACTCAACATGAAATGGCAGTGGACAAAGTTCATTGCGGTGACGGTGCTTTACCTTCTCTTCCTCTTATGGGTGGAGAGTTGGCTGGGACTGATTGTGGTGCCGTTCATTTTCGATGTGTATATCACCAAAAAGATAAGATGGCAGTGGTGGAAAGACTCCGAGGGACCGGTGCGCTTCATCATGTCGTGGGTAGATGCCTTGGTGTTCGCCCTCGTAGCCGTTTATTTCATCAATCAGTTCTTCTTTCAGAACTATGTCATACCCTCGTCGTCGCTTGAGAAGTCTCTTCTCACCGGCGACTATCTCTTCGTGTCGAAGGTGAGTTACGGTCCGCGCATCCCGCAGACGCCGCTCACACTGCCTCTCACGCAGCACACACTGCCGCTGTTTGAGTGCAAGTCGTATGTGGAGTTCCCGCATTGGGACTACCGCCGGGTGAAAGGTCTCGGAAAGGTTGAACTCAACGACATCGTGGTGTTCAACTATCCTGCCGGCGACACCATCTGCTCTGCCGCGCAATGGCAGGCGCAGGACTACTATCAGATGTGCTATTCGTACGGCTATCAGATATACAACAGTCAGGTCAGCGTTGACTCACTCTCTCCGCAGCAGCGGTGGGACTATTTCCGCAAGGTGTATGCCGCCGGGCGCGGATATATCGAAGGTCAGCGCAGCACATACGGCGACATCGACTCACGACCGACAGACCGCCGCGAGAACTACGTGAAACGCTGTGTGGGACTGCCCGGACAGACACTGCAGATAAAAGACCGCATCATATATCTTGACGGCAAGGCGAACAAGGAACCGGACAATGTGCAATACACCTACCGCATGAAGAAGACCGGCGACATACCCGAAGAGACGATGCGCGAAATCGGTATCACCATTGAAGACAAGATGTGTCTGAACCAAAACGGATATATGCCGCTAACGAAGCGTGCCGCCGACGAACTGCGCAGACATAAGGAAATGGTGACCGATGTGACCATAAACACCGACGTGGAAGGCGACATGTTCCTCTATCCTTTGAACGGACATTATGGTTGGACACGAGACAATTACGGTCCGATATGGATTCCGCAGAAGGGCAAGAGCGTTAAACTCACAATGGACAACATCGCTATCTATGAACGCCCGATACGTGTGTATGAGGGGAACGAGCTCGAAGTGCGCAACGGGAAAATCTTCATCAACGGCAAGGAAACAAACGAGTACACCTTCAAGATGGACTATTACTGGATGATGGGCGACAACAGGCACAACTCTGCCGACTCCCGATACTGGGGCTTTGTGCCCGAAGACCATATTGTGGGTAAGCCGATATTCATCTGGTGGAGCATCGACCCAGACCGAAGTGCACTTTCCAGCATACGTTGGAACAGATTGTTCAGATGGGTTGACAACATAAAGTGATTGCCGTCGGAGCAAAGGGAGTAGGGAGGTAAGGAAGTATGCGTAACGCCTTGAAGTTCATTCTGACTCTGGCTCTGGCATTGGTTTTGATGCTGGCAGTGAGGAGTTACGCTTTCACGATATACAAAGTGCCGAACTCAAGTCTCGAGCCTGTGCTGAAAAAGAACGACCGTGTTGTGGTGAACAGATTGAGCCGGGGGCGTTTCCTGCGTGGCGACATCGTGGTGTTTACTGCCGACTCGTCGTATATCGGCGTCATCGGCAACATCCCCGGCGACACTGTGGCACTCGGCGGCAGGCAATACGTGCTCCCGGAGCGTTGCGGCTGTCAGCGTTGCGGCTGCAGCGAGAGGGCGGTGTTCCTCGTCCGGCAGGGCGGCAGGCAGGCTTTGATACACCGCGACGACATCATCGGCAAGGCCTACAGACTATCATTTGCGCAACGATGACCACAGCATTGCTCTCGTCTGCCTACTGCGCTCCGGTGCAATGGTTTCAGAAACTTAACCGCTATGACATGGTGCTGGTGGAGCAGTATGACCATTTCCTGAAACAAACCTACCGCAACCGTTGCGTGATAGCCACTGCCAACGGCACGCAGTCGCTCACAATACCTGTGGAACGGCCTGAAGAGGAGAAATGCTTGATGCGCGATGTGCGTATCAGCGATCATGGAAACTGGCGGCGGCAGCACTGGACTGCACTTGCCACGGCATACGGCGACAGTCCGTTTTTCGACTATTATGCCGACGACCTGCGCCCGCTGTTTGAAAAAAAGAGAGACTTCCTCTTCGATTTCAACATGGAACTGACCCAACTCCTGTGCGAACTTCTTGATGTGAGACCGCAAATAGGCGTCACTTCGGGTTATGCCGAAGCTGCCGCCAACGACTTCCGCGACGCCATTCGTCCGAAACATCCGATGCCCGACGCCGATTTCAATCCCCAACCCTACTATCAGGTGTATGACCACAGGCACGGCTTCATTCCCAACCTCAGTGTGCTCGACCTGCTTTTCAACATGGGAAACGAAGCCATTTTCTATCTTTAACCCCAATCTCTAAGTTTGCAATATGAATTGCAATAAATAAAGAGATTGGGGTTTAACGTTATGGGATAGCGCGGTAACGAAACATTTTTTTTACCGCAAGTGTTATAAATATATAAATGAAACATTGCTGTTTCAACTTTTCTTTGTAATTTTGCGCGGTCCAAACGGCATTCCCATTCATAGAGAACCACCTACTTATAATAAAGAAATGAGAACAGAAACACTTTCAAGTTCTAAAAAGACAATTGTCGGAGTGCAATTTCTTTTCGTTGCTTTCGGGGCAACGGTGCTCGTGCCACTGCTCGTAGGCATCAATCCCTCGACAGCCCTTTTCACTGCAGGTATCGGCACCTTCATCTTCCATTTGGTAACAAAAGGCAAGGTTCCGATTTTCTTGGGGAGTTCGTTTGCCTTCATCGCGCCAATCATCGCTGCCACCGAAGAGTGGGGACTGCCCGGCACACTGGCAGGACTGACGAGCGTTTCGCTGGTTTATTTCCTGATGAGTGCGCTTGTGAAGTGGCAGGGCAGGCAGTTTCTTAGCCGCGTTTTCCCGCCGGTGGTAATCGGACCGGTAATCATTCTCATCGGACTGTCGCTTTCCGGCAGTGCCGTTGACATGGCAAAATCAAACTGGACGCTCGCATTCGTCTCGCTTGCCTGCGCAATTCTCGTGCTCACCTTTGCCCGGGGGCTGATGAAACTGGTTCCCGTGATTTGTGGCATCGTCGCCGGTTATATCGTGGCAGTGGTGATGGGAGAGGTTGATTTCGCGCCTGTGGCAGCCTCGCCGTGGCTCACCAATCCCGTATCATTCACCACGATAACCCACTTCCAATGGGCTCCGTTCCTCTACATGATACCCGTTGCCGTGGCACCTGTCATCGAGCACATCGGCGATGTCTATGTGGTCAGTGCCGTGGCAGATAAAGACTTCATCAAAGACCCGGGACTCCACCGCACCATGTTGGGTGACGGATTGGCATGTTTGGTTTCCGCTTTCCTCGGAGGACCGCCCGAAACAACCTATTCGGAGGTGACAGGAGCGATGTCGATAACCAAGGTGACGAGTCCTGCCGTGATAAGAATATCGGCAGCTACGGCAATAGTGTTTTCGGTAATAGGTAAGTTGAGTGCCCTGCTTCAGTCAATCCCGAAGGCAGTGTTGGGAGGAATAATGCTGCTGTTGTTTGGTACGATTGCCAGCGTTGGTATTCAAAACCTCATTCAGCACAAGGTGAACATGAGCGAAACGCGCAACGTTGTCATCATCTCTGTAACGCTTACGATGGGCATCGGCGGCGCAGTGCTCTCGTCTAACGGCTTCACCCTGTCGGGCATTGGTCTGTCGGCAATCATCGGAGTGCTGCTCAACCTGCTCCTGCCAAAGACAAAGGATGGCAGCGAAGAGGCTCAAGAGGAGTAGAAAAACATCTGAAATATCATTCATTCATCAATCGGGTGTGTGCCAATGTACGCACCGTAAACCCTTAATTTTTTATAAAATAAAATCATGAATCGCTTTTTACTTACTTGCACAATCGTTCTCGCATCGGCGGGAATTGGTCGTGCCCAGAACGTGCAGTTGCACTATGATTTGGGACATTCGTTAGACAAAGACCTGTCGTCGCGCCCGAGTGTGACGACAACGGTGGAGATGTTCAAACCAGACAAGTGGGGTAGCACCTACCTCTTCACCGACATCGACTACCAGCGTGACGGCGTTGCCGGCGCATACTGGGAAATAGCCCGCGAATTCAACATCACGAAAAACAAGCAGTGGGCATTCCACGTGGAGTATGACGGCGGACTGACTTCAAACGAAGAGACATGGAACGCCACCCGTTTCCGCCATGCAGTGCTTGCCGGTGGAGCGTGGAACTGGCACTCTGCCGACTTCTCCAAGACCCTGTCAGTGCAGGCAATGTATAAGTATTATTTCAAAAACAGACACTACGCCGCCAATCCTTTCAGCGGATTTCAGGTCACGGGAGTATGGGGATTGCAGTTGGCAAACAACCGTGTCACGTTCAGTGGCTTCTGCGATTTGTGGTACGACCCGAGCGTAAGGGGCAACCTGATATTGCTCTCGGAGCCACAACTGTGGCTCAACCTGAACACCTTCAAGGGAATGGAGGGCGTAAACCTCAGTCTGGGAACCGAGGTTGAGATTTCAAACAATTTCGTGTGGAACGACAACGGGCGCAACGACAAGTTCTATGCAATACCCACGATTGCGGCAAAGTGGACATTCTGAAAATAAAAACATCAAGAGTCTATGTTAAATAAACTGCTGGGCTTCGACCCAAAGACAATGAAGATGCGCACGGAAATTATCGCCGGCGCAACTACTTTCCTCACGATGAGTTATATCCTTGCGGTAAATCCGTCGATTCTTTCTTCCACCGGAATGGACAAAGGGGCACTGTTCACTGCCACTGCCGTTGCTTCTGCCATAGCAACACTGCTGCTGGCGTTCATGGCGAAACTGCCTTTTGCGCAGGCTCCGTCGATGGGATTGAACGCCTTCTTTGCCTACACGCTGTGTCAGGCAATGGGATACTCGTGGCAACAGTCGCTGGCGATAATGCTCATCGAGGGTGTGCTGTTCATAATAATAACATTCTTCAATGTGCGCGAACTGATACTTAACAGTATTCCTCAGAACCTGAGATTTGCGGTGTCGGCAGGTATCGGAATGTTCATAGCGTTCATCGGATTGAAAAACTCGGGTATCATAGTGGCTAACCCTGCCACTTTCGTGTCGCTGGGCAACTTCACTCCCACGGCAACGCTCGGCATCATAGCCATCGTGTTGAGCGGTGTGCTCATGGCGCGACGCGTGAAAGGCTCGCTGTTCTATGGCATTATCATTGCCACTGTTGTGGGAATACCGATGGGAGTGACCGAAATTCCTGAGGGCTGGATACCCGTTTCGGCTCCTCATTCGCTGTCGCCAATCTTCTGTCAGTTCGATTTCGACGGCTTCTTGTCGTTGCAGACGGTGCTTGTGGTGTTTTCTCTGCTCATGGTGAACATCTTCGACACGATAGGAACGCTTGTAGGGCTTGCCGAGAAGACAGGCATCGTGAAGCCCGATGGCAGTATTCCACGAGTGAGTCAGGCAATGATGAGCGACGCCATCGGTACCACCTGCGGCGCAATGCTCGGCAGCAGCACCATCACCACCTATGTGGAGAGTGCGTCGGGGATTGCCGAGGGCGGACGTTCTGGAATGACCTCCTTTGTGACAGGTATGTTGTTTGTCATCTCATTGCTTCTGTCGCCAATCTTCCTGCTCATCCCCGGTGCTGCAACGAGTGGTGCGCTGGTGCTCGTAGGAGTGCTGATGCTCGACTCGGTGAAGAAAATCGACCTCAGCGATGTCAGCGAAGCCTTCCCTGCCTTCATCACCATGATAACGATGGTGTTGTGCTATTCCATTGCCGACGGCATATGTCTCGGCATCCTGAGTTTCGTAATAATAAAACTCTGTACGGCACAGTGGAAGGCTCTCAACCCCACGCTGATAGTGCTTTCGTTGCTGTTCGTGATAAACTTCGTGTTCAAGTGATATGATTTAGACTCGTAAGTTCGCCGTGTCGGGGGATAATCTCTCACGGCAAGATACAAAAACGGAGAATGATGGTACGCATACCACATTCTCCGTTTTTATAAGTAAGATTTCTATTTCACTATGAACTTCTTTCCGTTCTGTATGTATATCCCTCGCGGAAGTGACGAGCCGCGGGTCATCTTGCGCCCATGAATGTCGAAGATGTCACCTTTTGAGAAATCGATTGTCGCGTTGTAGATGTTCAATGTCATCCAGTCGGTGAGTTCGAAGTCGGCAACGACGTCACCGTCTGCTATCTCGATACTCTTTGTTTCCTGTCTATACATATCGCCTGCCGAGGCTGTAACCTCGTATGTGGCATTGATGACATACACCGCAATCTGATATTTGCCCTCGTCATCGGTTGTAGCAAGGTATTCCGTTTCTCCCGACACTGCCTTTATCTCTGCCCCTTCAATCGGCATGCCGGTTGCCTTGTCGGTCACGCTTCCGGACAGGATATAATGCAACCGGGTGAGAGCGAAGTCGTGCTCCACGTCGCCTTCGTTGAGTGTTACGCAGACAGGCTCTGCTGGGAAATAGCTTTCGGCTGCTGCGTTGAGGCTATACTCCCTGTCGTGCTGCACAATTCCGATTGAATATCTGCCCTCGCTGTTTGTCGTTGCAGTATATATTACCTCGCCCGACACTGCCGTCACCGTTACATTCTCTATCGGCTGATTGTCTGAGGCATCGGTGACAACGCCCTCAATCTTCTTGTAGTTATCATAGGTGAGATACATCACAGGCGAGTGAGTCTTGTCTGAGAAACTTCCTCCCGATAGTAATGTAGCCTCATCTCCGGCACGTTCATACGCCGTTGCGTTATACATCGTGTTGTCGCACTCGAAGAACGCGCTTGCAAAGTCGCTGCGCACCTCCTGCACAATCACGCGAAGGTTGCCTCCGGTGTAAACGAAAGGAGTTGTGAGGTCGAACTTCAGCAACTCCACAGTCTCTATACTGCTGCCCGCAGCCTCTATGCTCTTTGTGGCATCATATACCAAAGTCATGCTCTCTCTGTTGAATGAGCCTACGCTTCCGGCAGCATCGTCGGTGTTCTGAAGCCATACTTTGAACGCCACATCGTTGTGGTTGTTGCTTGTGTAGCCCCTGTATGAAATCGACAAAATCTTGCTTCCCTCGCCGATATTCAGCCCGTTCTTGTCATAGACCGTCTCTGATGCACTTGCTTTCCAGTTCATGAACACCGGTGCGAAACTGTTGTCGTTGTCGGTAGGAGTTCCCACGCGCACGGTGCCTGTTGCCACTTCCTTGACTATTTTCACATCCGCCTCGTCGGTGGTTTCGGTGATCTCGTCCCAGTTAATTACCAAACGGGCTTTGCTTATGACATCGGCATGCGGTGTGAACCTAAAGAAAAGTCGCTCCGTATTGCCTGCGCCGATGTCCTTTGTTTGTGCTGCCGCCATCAGTTCGTCGCCGAAATACAATTCCGCGGTGTATCTGGAAGCCTTGAAGGTGTCGTTGTTCACGTTCTTGAGATCTATCGTTGCGACGTATTCATGGTTCACCATCCCCTCGGCAGGGATGTCAGATGCAACGACATACAGGTCTTTTGCCTCTGTCAGTGTGATGTTGTGAACATATTCTCCTGCGGTGAATGCGATGTCGCCGGAGTATGGGAAATAACTTTCGAGATTGACGTTGACGGAATATCCCGACAATTTCTTCAGCACGTTTATTGAGTAAGTGCCGTCTTCGCCGGTCTTGCCGTAGTATTCAATGTTGCCCGACTTCACCACCACCTCTGCATCTTTTATCGCCGCCTTGGAATGTTTGTCGGTCACGGAGCCTTTGACTGTCATCGGGTCGGCTATCAGTGAGAGGCTCACTACGGGTGCCTTGGTGTTGTAGAGCGAAGGTTCTTCCTTGTCGGTTGAGTCATAGTTGTATGCAGCACTGCCTGCGGCATTGTCTATGAAGAAACTTACTTTGCCGGCAGGAGTGTCCATCGTTTTCTTTAAACGTATGCGCAGATTGCCGCCGCCGTATGTGAACGGTTTTTCGCCCATGTCTATCACGAGCACATCGCCGTCGGCTGTAACAGGGAATACGTAGTCGGAGAGTTCCACAGCGGGGTTCTCTGCCTGACTGCTCCATTTCGAGGGTGCTGCTGCCACGTCGGTATTCTCTATCCACACCTTAATGTTTGCAGCCTTGAGGTCGGTGCTGTTCTTCCCCTTGAATGACAATTTTGAAATTCGTGCACCGGTTTCAATGCCAATCTTTTCGGCAGGATAAACAATGTCTGTCCACGAATACTTGTCGTAAGTGTATATCGGCGACCTGTAACCGGTGGCTGAAGAGACAGTGCCCACGGTGGTTTCTGCGTTCCCGGTTTCCTCTTTTATTGTGAGCGTGGCATCTTCCGAGCTTGCCATTACCTCGTTGTCGGCATTTGATACGAGTCTTATTGCGATTGGCATGTTCTCTCCTGCGGCATGCGGGGTGTGGTTGAAGTTGAAAGTTACGGTAGAACTCTGTTCCATTTCCACTGCATCAGCCTCTGCTGCCACTGCTTCGTTTATCAACAACTGCGCCTTGTAGGAGCCGGCAATCTCCGTAGGTCCGAGGTTTCTCACTGTCATGCTTGCCTTCATTGCCGAGTTTACCTCGCCTGTTGCAGGCAATGACTGAGCCGTAACCATAAGGTCGTGAGCCACGAAGGTCTTCTTGAAGCCATATATTTCGTCGATGTCGATGTATGCTCCGTTTATTGCGAGGTAGCATTCGCCTGCTGCCACATCGTCGATAGTGACAGTCTTCCACAGACCATATTCCGCTTCCGAAGAGAAGTCGGCAATCAGTTCGCCCTCATCTCCGCGACTGCTGAGTTTGAAAACCTTCAGTGTCGGGGTCTGCCAAGCGGAATATGAATGTTTTGCAATTCGCAAAGTAATCGTCTGACCCTCGCCGACGGTAAGTTTTGGGGTTGTGAGTCGCGATACGGTTGACGAAGCAACGAAAGCATATCCGCCGTTGTCAGCCTTAAATTCCCACTGCTGTGATGCCGTCATGTCTGCCGGTAGGCTGCCACTTTCAAACCCTTCGAACCACACTTCCGGATCTAACACGATGCCCTGAAGGTTCATGGTGAAGTCGTCCATATCGTTGCCTTTTATCGTAAGTAGTCCGTTTTTTGTCCCGTAGGAGTCTGCTTTCATCGTGATTGCAATCTGTTCGTGTTGTTTTGCGGCAATCACCGTGCCCGTCGGCAGCGATGTTTCAAACCCTTCAGAGATAGCGATGTCGAGAACCAGCGGTGCCGTTCCCTCGTTGTATATATAGAATGTGCGTGTTGTGTCGGTCTTTACCGAGCCGAAATTCTGTGTCGTTCCGGAACTGACAACCGATGATGTGCCGCTTCCCTCGGTGTCTCTCATCACAAATTTAGCCATGTATGGGTTGAAAGTGATGCGCTTCACGAAGTTGCTTGTTCCGCTAATGTTCTCGAAAAGATACAGGCTGTGTGTGCCGTTTATCTTAGAACCATCGATTGTGAATGTATAATCGCGTGTCTTGCTTTCGCCCACTGCGATGTTGTCGGCTGCTGCCACTGTTGCAATCTCCATGCTTGTGGTGAGCGAACCGGCACGCAATGTCAGCGAGAATTTATCGTCTCCGCTGTTCAAATCTCTCTCACCATTGTTGGTTAGAGGTACGGAAATCACGAGACCGTAACTGTTTGTGCCGTCGAAATCGACGGCAGAAAGTGCCGTAGTGCTCGTTTCGCCAATCTTCAGTGATGTTTTCAGCACTACTTCTGCCGACTCTGCGCTGAAATCATCGAAGCCCACTTGATGTCCGCGGATGCCGATGCGTGTGGCTTCAGCGATATTGTTGAAGACATATTCCTGAAAATTTTCTGTCAGCGAGGGCGCGACATCGGGTGTGATTTCCTCTGCTTTCGTCCATGCCCCGGTGCTGCTTTGCGTCATCTTGTAGAATTTCACCGATGCCGCTGTGCCCGAAGACTTCACCCACAGGCTCACTCTCCCGGTCACTGCGGGCGAGATGAGCAGGTCGTCGTATGTGGTATAGTTAGGATATTTCTGTGATACGATGAGATATTGCCCGCTCTTTCCCCCGTCGGTAAGCGTGTATGTGGCGTTGTAACTATAATATGACGAGGTGTAATAATGGTGAGCCCAGCCCTTTGGGTGGAAGTCTTTGTTGCTCACGTCGAGTCCTTCGAAACTCTCGTTGTAGTCAGTGATTACTTCGGCATGAGCCATCGTGACTGCTGCAAGCAACAAGGATATGATGATTAAAAAGGATTTTCTTTTCATAGAAATTATGCTTTTGGTTAATTCTAAGTTTCTTTCGGTTTATTACATAAGTCGGTGTCAATTCTTTACTGACACCGACTTATGTGCTTTCGCGTTGCGGAAGTGTTATTTCACTATGATTTTCTTAGTAGTTTGTCCTTGCTTAACGATATACAATCCGCGCGATAGGTTAAGTCTTGAAGCGTCTCCTCTGAACACCTCTTGTCCGGATGTGTTATACACCTTCACCTCGTTGCTGCTGTCGTTGTCGATGTTCTGAATTTCGGTTACACCCTGACTGTTGTCGTCTCCGTCAACCCACATACATGAGAAACGGTAGCGATTGGTAATCTTCGACAGGCGTGTAGCGTCTCCGGTATTTATGTCAACCTCATAGAGAGCTGTGTCATACTTTTCGTTTTCCTTCCAGTTCTTGTCGGATAATGATGTCCACGAACCATTGTCATTTATTCCCTTGCCGCTGTTCACATATCCGTTCCAGTACATCTTGTTAGGGTTGCTCTTCGCGAAACATGCGCTTTGGCGGCGGAACTGAGAAGCATACCCTGTGCCGTGTGAGTATTTGTTCACGTTCACTGTGTATTTGTTGCCTGTTTCGGGGTCGGTAACTTCCTGTGGAACGGTGAGCATCAGTCCTGTGGAAAGGTCAAACTCGCACAGTTGTGCACCCGATAGATTGCCGTTGATGTCGGTGATTTTACCATCGCTTCCCGGCACACCGCTGCTTCCTCCGCTCGTGAGTGCAAAGGCGCGACCCTCTGAATTTATGGCGAATGTTATGAAGTTGTAGTAGTAGAGTCCCGGGGTGATTGGTTTGAGTTCCATTGTTTCGAGATTTATCTCGCATATACAATAGCCGGCATCGGTGCTGGTGGCATCGCCCTCTTCGTCTGTGAAGAAGTCTGGGTCGTCTGTAATGTCAGACGGCAGGTTTTGTTGTGTGAGGTAAAATAGTCCGTAAACCTTCTTGTCAATAGGGTTATATGCCATTCCTGCCGACTCAAGTCGTGCCGTTTCGGGAAGAATCTTCTGTGAACCCTCAATCAAATCTCCGGTTACGGCGTTCCACTTGCGCACCTTGAACATCTCTTCAGGAACCGTGGATTGCTCATCGGAACTATGCACCGTGGTGATAATGCCGTCAACATAGACTGCTCCCGACTTTCCGGACATAAGATTGAAGTTGCTTGCCCACAATGCTTTCTGGTTGTCTGTGAACACTCCGCCGTAGCAGCTGCCGTTATTGGTAACATTGCCCGAATAGAAATCGCTCAGGTTCACAGGCGGTTCTTTCACCGGTGTGGAAAGGTTTGTCCCGTCCCATGTCATCGTGTAGAGACCGTTCTGAACGATGAAGATGCTCTTTTTGAGTTCATCGTTCCAGCCAACATAGATTGAATAGTTGTGGTAAGGGTCGTCTTTAACCTCCTTGCCGTTGTCGTCGAACCTGTTGTCTTCATAAACTCCGTTTATCTTTACGCCCTGCGCGAAAGACGGAAGATACGACATGGACGTCAATGCCACAATCGTTGTCAGTAAACTCTTTTTCATAATACCTTTCTTTTTATTGTTAATAATTTACGTTAGGGATTTCATCGGTGAAACAATATACTGCCCGGTGTCAATTCATAGGCTGGTTCGAATTTCTCTGTCACAAATGTATGAACAGATAAAACATAGTCCAAAAAAAGGTTTTATCAAAACGACAAAATTGTCATTTTCGTAAAACAATGTCTCTTTTTTCACCTTTTATTGCCGTTTTTGAACTAAAAATAATATATTTGCAAAACATCTTTGGTTACAACATTAGTTACGATATATATAATATGACGCGTAAAATATTGGTTCTGTCGGTGGCAATCTTGTTGTGTTTTCTATGTCCTCATGTCACGATAGCATCTGGTGGAGGGCAAAAAACGAAAAGTCAGTTGTGGAAAGAGTGTGAAAAAGCCAGAATACTCAGTAACTATAATGCGCTGGAAAAATTGTCCAATCAGCTGATGTCAATCTCTGTTGAAGATAATGACAAGCGTATGCAATCTTACGCTTTATTCTATCGTGGATTGTCGCAGTTGTTCTCCGGCAAGGCGAAAAACTCCCTTTCCACATTCGACAAGGCAAAGAGCATCGCAGAAGAAATAGAGAACGACTCGGTGCAGGCTCTCGTTATGAACGCCGTTGGAATTTATCATGCAATGGTAGAGAACAACAGCTTCATGGCGCAGCAGTATTTTTTCAAAGGTATAAAACTGGCAAACAATTCGGGCTATAACTCTCTAAAGTCGAGAATATATGGCAACATGCTCATTCTTACACAGTCTGACAGAGACACCACGGCACTCGGCAACGCGTTCAGGATATACAACTACGGCAAGCGGGAAGGCGATTACGAACAGACTTTCATGGGGGCTTACTACCTTGCAATGTACTATAACCTGCGTTCCGACAACGAAAATGCCGAACATTACATCAAGGAGTCGCTCGAACTTTACCGAAAGTACGACTATGATGACGTGTCGGCAGTTTATACATTGTTGTCGAAAATCAAGGCAGACGAGGGCAAATTGGACGAGGCAACGCTGCATGCAACCACTGCAATACGGCTTGCACGAGAGAAAAATCAGCCGCAACTTGTCCCCGATGCCTACACACAGTATGCCACGATATTGAACGAACAGGGCAAGTATGCGGAGTCAAACCGAGTGGCAAGAATGGCACTCGACGCCTCCAAAGACGTGTCGATACATACCAAGAGGGTGACTTGCATGCGCCTGATTGCCGACAACTGCAAACACCTCGGACTGAAAGACGAGGCGATAGAATACCTCGTAAAGGCTAATCTGATGATGGACACCCTGTCGAGGATAAACATGGACCGACTGATGCACGAACGAACGATAATGCTTGACATCGAACAGAAGGAGCGAGAGGCGGTAATCCACAAGAAGGAAATGGAGTCGCAACTCAAGATTAACGTAACTCTCGCCGTGACAACGATGATATTGATTGTGCTGCTTTCAATCATCGTAGCCAACTACAGGCGTAGAAACCGTCTGTATAAGAATATCGTGAAGCAAAACACACGTGCCTTGGCATATCAGGCTCAACTGCAACAGCGCATCGATTCGCTCAACAGCAGGATTGCAGTTCAGGCAAAACCGTCAAGCGGAATGGTAGGACAGGGTGGACAGACGCAGGATAACAAGACCTTCAACGACCTTTACGAAAGGGCATGCCAGATGATGGAAGACGAACGATTATATGCCGACTCGCAGCTGAACCGGGAACGACTGGCAGAACTGTTAGGCACTAACCGCACCTATCTCTCACGAATAATTAAGGAGAATAGTGGTATGAACTACATTCAGTTTGTCAATTCATATCGTATTCAAGAAGCAATACATATATTGTCAGACCGCAGCAAAATAGACTATCCCCTGAAACAAATCTGGTGCGACCTCGGCTTCAACTCCCCTGCAACCTTTTACAAGATATTCCAGCAGACGGTGGGAATGACTCCCTCGGTCTATCGTAAGCAGTTCATCAATGTGGAGAAGGAGATGAGCGAGACATCATAGATGCCAGCCTCAATACCTCAATCTCAACCCTTCCTCCAGAACCTCTCGGTTATGTCGTCGAAGCGGTTGGGGGCTGCTTTGCGATAGATGCGCTGGTTTGTTGTGCGCTCTTTCAGACTGCCGAGGTGCGCGATGTAGGGACCGAGTTTTATGTAGTCAAACGAGTTGCGGTCTAAGTGGTGGGGGAAGTATTGCTTACCGCTATACCAGCCAACCTTGAACCGCGGATGCCGTTGCCGTATATATAGCGCGAGCCGTTCCACTTCCTGCGGGTCGTTATCGCCTCCCATGAAGCATACACACGTGAAATCGCCGTGGTATTCCTCCACTAACGCGTCTATGGTGTCAGTGTCGAGCACCGTGCCGATGTCCTCCCACAGGTATCTGCTGTGGCAACCGGGGCATCTGTTCGGACACCCTGAAATGTTTATCGAAAGCGTGGTCTCGTCAGGTATTTCCTGAAAGACCACGCCTGTGTTTACATATTTCAGCATCACTCCGAGTGTCTTTTATGCTTCGGTGAGTTCTTTTGGTTGCGACTCGTAGTAGAACCTGCGCTTAGCTTCCTGCTGTCGAGCCTCGCTAAAGTTGCTCACTCGCTTCAGATAGCCTATGATGCGGGTCATGTAGTCCACGTTCCGACTGTGGCAGTGCGGACATTCCTTGAGGTATCTCTTGTCTATCGTGCCGCATTCGTTGCATATCGTGTTAGGAATATTGAACGTAAAGTAGTTGCATCCCTCCTTTGCTGCCACTTTCAGCAGGTTGCGGTATTGCTGCGGTGTGAGATGTTCTTCGAGGTTCATGTGCAGTGCCGAGCCGCCTGTGAGATGCTCGATATATGGTGCTCCGTGCATCTTGAACTTGTCTATAATGTTCAGCGAGTCGTCCTCCACGATGTAGAAATAACTGTTGTAGCAGTCGCGCGGCACGAAATATCCGTCCTCGCGGTCCCACTTCGAGTGCTTCACGCCGACATTCTCTGCCGGTATCATCTCGCAGTTGAACAGCAGGTCTTTCGTGCGATATTGCTTGTTGTATTTCTCTATCAGTCCGAGCACTGTCTGCACATAGCGCAGATATTCCGGGTTATCGTTGATTTTTATTCCGAGGAACTCCGCAGCCTCCACCAGTCCGTTCACTCCTATGGTGAGATATTGCCTGCCGATGTTTATATATCCGGCGTCGAACAGCGGCAGCATGCCCGATTTCTGTAGTTCTTTCAGGTTCTCGTTGTATGCTATCTGCACCTTGTGGCAGAGGTCGATTATCTCTCCGAGGAACTCCGTATATACCATTTTATTGTTCACCGCATACTGTATGCAGCGGTTGAGGTTTATCGTCAGCACGCTCTTTGAGCCTGTCGATACTCCTCCTGCGCCAAGAGTGTAACTGAAGCCGTTGTCCTGTATCTCGTTGCGCAGTCGGCAACACGAGCTCAGCGAGTCGGCATTATCGCTCATATATGTGAAGAACGAGTGTCCCTCGGCATACATCTCCGCCGTGAAGTCTGCCCATTCCTTATCCATGCAGTCGCCGTCTTTCGTGAGCAGAGCCATTGTCTCTACGGGGAATGTCAGCACAGTCTTCGTGCGCTCCTTGTTGAACCATTTCATAAATCTCTTCTGCAGCCAAGACAGTCCGTCCCAGTCGGGTTGGCTTCCGTCGGGGAAATAGAACTCTCCGAACAGGCTTTGGAAGTAATATTTATCGTAGTATGCCACGTTCCAGAACACCGCCTGATAGTTTCTTGCGCCCGTAGGCTGGTTCAGGGTATATACTATCTGCTCGAAACAGTCGGTTATCACCTTGTCGATAGTGCGCTGTTTAAGACTCAGGTCAACCACCTTTTCGGCGTTCTGCCAGTAGTCTTTGCCGTATTCCAGACCGATGAAGTGGTTCATATACATAAGGAACTCCGGTGTGGCACATGCTCCGCTAAGCATCGAACTCACCATGAACACCATGTTGGCGAAGCCTCCGCAGAACGATTTCAGGTTTGTCGGAGCGGTGGAGTTGCCGCCTATTGATGCCGTTCCTCCGATGAGCCACGGATACATTGTTATACTTGCGCAGTAGTTTGCGAGGCTCGTCTCGTCGTTCTTATATATGAAATGCTTGCTCAGCAGATCGATATATTTTGTTGCGAGTTCCTTACCATACATCTTCTTTATGCGGTCTGTGAGAAGCCGACGGTTCAAACGGATGAAACTTGCCTTTGGAAGTTCGCCGATGAGTGTTGCAATGTTTTTGTGTTCCACGTTGGCATTGGCATCATATTTAGAACCGGTTGCAGCGTTCTCTGCATGGCAATAGTCAACCAAAAAGTTCAACTTCTCCATCGTCTCACGGTCTTCTGTGTGGCGTTGGCGATAGAGCATGAACGACTTCGCAACATGGTAGAAGCCCTCTTTCATCAGAGACTCCTCCACTTGGTTCTGAATATCCTCCACCTTTATGCCCTCATGAATGTCGAGGTGGGCAAGAACCTTGCTAAGTATTGATAAATCAACAGGTTCTTTCACAGATTCGAACGCATTTATAATGGCGTTCATAATCTTGTCTAACGAGAAACGAACTTTTTGCCCGTCGCGTTTGGTAATAGAGAAAAGTTTATTTTCCATCATGGTTTTATTTAGTTTAACATCCTTTAGACACTTCTCTTATTTACCTTTGTGTATCATTAAAATCCAAAACAGGTGTTCTCTTTTGGAAAACATTTCTCTTCTTTTTTATCAAAAAGTTTTCCGTTTTGGGAAAGTTTTCATGCTGCAAAGGTACAAAATATTTCCAATCGTGCAAACAAAAAACAAAAAAAATGCCCCCACACCATTACTTTATATTCTTCTTCGTTTCGATGTGAGGGCATAGTCCTTTCGCTTAGAAGGCTATGTTGTCAAGGTGTTACTCTCAATGTTGCCTTCGTTCAAAACCTGTTTGGCATCAAAGCGCGCCCATTGCGGCGTTCGCTCCAAACACTCCGAGCAGCGCAGTTGCCACGGCAACCACCACTTTCAAAATCGTCTTCAACATTTCCTTATTCATGTTTTCGGTTATTAAGGTTTCACGGTTTCGCCTTCGCTCTCTTTCTTCACGTCGTTCTTAGGCAACTCCTTCACGGTTACTCCGGTGAGCATGGCGCGATGACGGTAGCCGTTCTTGTCTATCTTCGTCTCGGGGTTGAACAAGAGATGAGTACCCTTAACGTTGCTCAGAGGAGAAAAATCCTTCACGGTCAGTGCTGCCGTGGTGTTTATTCCTATCTTGAAAGTCCCCAGACGGTCTATTCTCACCGCCATGCTCTGTTGCAGTTTCTTCTGCATCGTAGTCACAAGCTCCGATATTACAGCCAATATGTCGGCACGCTTCACGGTGCAGTTTTCCTGCATTTCCTCTGCGAGTTGCTCGGTGGTCACGGTGTCTATGTGCTTTGCCCTGCCATACCATGCACCCTTCTGCTTACTGTTCCTTCTGTTGTCCTGATAAAGTTTATAAAATACTGCCATTGTTTTTCCCTTTCTTTTTTAATTTGTTGTTACTGTTTGTTTGTTATCACTGAAATGTTTTCTTACCGCGCGGTGTGCATCCACTTCTCCGTTGCCGTGTCTCGAGCCGCGGTTTCGTCTCCGTGTTTGCGATTGCAAAGGTAGCATGTTGGTAAAGCGAAATCAAGTTTCATGTGGCTACATATATGCTACGTTTCTTGTTTATTACACATCTTATGCTTATCTTTGCAGCCGAAAATGATTGAAAACAACGACTTTCTCGCACGCACCAGACTGCTCGTGGGCGATGATGCGGTGGCGAGAATATCCTCCCGTCGCGTTATCGTGTTCGGTGTCGGCGGTGTCGGGTCGTGGTGTACCGAGAGTCTTGTGCGCTCCGGCATAACGCGGCTCACCCTTGTCGATAGCGATGCAGTGTGCGTTTCCAACATCAACCGGCAACTCATGGCAACCACCCGCACCGTGGGTCAGCCCAAGGTTGAGGCTCTGCGCGACCGTCTTATGCAGATAAACCCCTCGGCAGAGATTTCTGTCCGCCGTCAGGTGTTCTGCGAAGAGACGCTTCCCGAGTTTTGTTTCGACGACTACGACTATGTCATAGATGCCATCGACTCGCTCAAGGACAAGGTGCTCCTTATATATAAAGTGTGCGAGAGCCGTGCAACTCTGTTCTCATCTATGGGCGCAGCACTCAAGATGGACCCCTCGCGCATCCGTGTCGCAGAGTTCAATAAGGTGGAAGGCTGTCCACTGGCGCGTGCCTTGCGCAAGCGTTTCAAGCGCATCGGCAGTCGCCCGGCAAGGAAATTCCTCTGTGTTTACAGCGACGAACTGCTGCCAAACCTCGGTAACAACGCTGCCGAAGCCATAGAGACCACCACGTTCCGCAAGGCGCAGACCAACGGAACAGTGGCTCACATCACGGCAATCTTCGGCTTCACCCTCGCCGGACTTGTCATTAAGGACATCGTTTCGCAGCCATACCATAAGTAAAAACATCGCCTTTTGCTTTCTTTTCTCATTATTTATATGTATATTTGCGAGCGTAATATGTTAAACGTTTATGTTATGAGGAAAATTATTCTCATTTCGCTGGCTGTCACTCTTTCACAACTCGTATTTTCGCAGTCGGCAGAACAGAAGGTCGGTTTCATACGTGAGCAGTATAATGATGCACAAGAGGTCATGAAATTCATCGGCAGCGACGAGTGGATGGAGGCAGAATGTCATACCGTTACCATTAAGTCGAGAGTGAACTATGCCGGTGGCGGACGGGCGGAACGCACCATCGAGGTATTGCTCACGCGCTCTGCCGAGAGCAGCGAATACGCTGGTTACAACACATTCCGACCGTGGCTGACGAGGGAGAACCGAACCGCCTCCACGCCCCTTTACCGCGAGATGCTGTTCGACAGACATTCGGGCGAACTCGTCTTCTGCTACCAGCGTGCCCCGCTCGACAACGGCGACATTGGTGAAGTGCGTTTCTACTACGACCGGGGAAAACTCATAAAGGCTGTTCCTGCCACCCTTTCCGGCATCAATTTCCGTTCTCCCGACGAAATAAAGGAAAGCGCAAGACTCATGAAAGAACTCGTCAACGACCACGACCAGCTTTATTGAGCGATGAATTTGGGGAATTCACCGTTAATCTTTCAAAATTATTCGGAAGAGAGTTTGTTGCGAAAAAAATCCTTATTACCTTTGTACGGTTCTCAAAATAACTATTTTTATCATTAAAAATGAAAAACATTCTATTTTTATCTGTCACCGCAATGTTACTCTCGGTGGCAGGTTCTGCAAACGCAGACAACAACCTCCCAAGGCTCGTTAAGATTGAAGGAGAAAGCGAAAACGCAGGGAAAGAAACCTACGATTATTTCTATACCGACAACCGTCTCGACTCCGTAATACACGACCAGACCGGTTATCAGTTCAGGACAAAGCAAATACTGTCATACACCGAAGCCGACAAGATTGCCTCGATGGAAGAGATGCAGTGGTCGAAGAGTCGCAACGCGTGGACAAAGGCCAATATGTTTGTGTGCAAATATAACAGCAACGGTTTGCTGAAATCGATAGACAAGAAAGTGATAGCAGGCGACTACTATGCTGAATATGAGGAATATTCATACGAGTATGACGCCGCAAACCGCCTGAAAAGCATCGAAGTCTATGATTACAGCCGCGACGATGTGCTCAAGAACACATCCTACGAATATGACGAGCAGGGGAGAGTAAAGACCGTCGTGGTGAGAAAAAACGTCTATCAAGACGGTCTGAAGGAATACAACCGCGAAGAATATAAGTACAACGCCGACGGACAACTCATAGAGAAAGCAGTCTCTGTGCTTTACGAGGGCAAAATGACGCCCGACAAAGTCATGAAATACCTATACGACGAGGCCGGCGGATGCACAAAGGTAGAGACCTACGCCGTGGGCATCGGTTTCCCGATGTATGTCACAACCTATGTCAACAACAACGACGTGGAACTGAAAGGCGTCATCCTCGGCGAAACCCCGCTGAACTACTTCCCCGACTTCGAGGCGTCAAAGTTCGTGCGCCTCTCTGAAGAAACAAAACTGGCAGACGTCAACGGGAACTATACCACCAACTCTAAATTCACCTACACCTATGCCGACCTGCCCGAGAAAGAGCCTTCCGGCATAGAGACCGTGAGCGCGGAAAAGCCCTACCGCATTGAGGGGCAGACACTCCTCATCGACAGCAACGGCAAACAGGTTAATGTCTATGACCTCGCAGGCGCAGAAATCGCTGTACAGGGCATGGGCAACCAACACCGGGCAACCCTGCCTTCGGGCGTTTACGTGCTGAAAGTGGCAAACGAAACATACAAGATTTACATCCCTTAAAAGACAATATATACAACCGGAAGACCGAGATGATGTTACGGAAGTCGTCTCGGTCTTTTTGCCTCCGTAGGTTTGCAGGCATGATTTCTGCCTGCAATTTACAACACTCTGCCGTTCATGCTGATACATAACGAAAAGCAAAATCGGCGAAATTGCAAAGTAAAACCGCCGATTTTACCGACCAATTTCGGCGATTTTGGTCGGTAATTTCGGCGAATTTGCTTCCCGGAAAGATTGCTCCCGGCAAGCGACAGGCAGCAAACGAGCCACGCTCCGAGCTTCTTTCGCCCGGCTCCCAATCGCTCGCCTGTTCCGGCAGGGTAAAAATCTTTGCTTAACATAACTTAAAATACTGATAATAATAACCGTTGTATATTTTTTTTGCTTATCTTTGCAAGTGGATATATTTACTAATTTAAAACTTATTTATTATGAAGAAAACTTTACACATCACTCTTGTAGCATTATTATCAACATTCGCGCTCGGTGTATATGCACAGGAGACCGTGATTTGGGAGGAAGACTGGCAGTCGTCGGAGAAAAACAAACTCGTCAATGAGGTGACTAACCCCAACGCTGTTTACATCATTAACACCACAGCCGGTGCAGCACCTAAGTATATGCAGCTTTATGTAAAGACCGGCACCGACAACGATCTCGAACTGCTCATGCCGCATGCAGGTCGCGGTGAGACATGGACTGTGAAAATCAACGACCTCAAAGGTAAGACCGGCGACTTCAAACTCTCTTACAAATACAATCAGGACAACTTCTCCATAACATCATCTACTACCGGTGTTATCATTTCAGACATCGACAAGGCCGGAGCAATGATAAAAGTGCCGGCAGGCACCGGTTCGCTCGAACTGACATTCAGCAACCAGCAGGCAAGTACAAATGGTCGTATCGACAACATCAAACTCGTTGCCGGAGCCACAGCCGAGGTTTATCCCGAGGTGGCAAACATCGCCGAACTCAAGGCTCTCGGAGATGGCGCAAAGGCGATACTCACGCTTACCAATGCGCGCGTGAACTTCGTTAACGGCAAGGACATGTATGTGGAAGACGCAACAGGCGCGATCGACTTCTATGACTGTAAGCTCGAATATACAGCCGGTCAGGTGCTCAACGGCACAATAAAGGTTAAGGAGTATAAACTCTACAACAAACTGCCGGAGATTACCATCGTTTCAGACAACAATCTCGTTGCCACCGATGGCGAGGCAGTGCCGACGGAAGTTGCCATTGAGGCCATCAACGATGCAATGGTTTGCAGACTCGTGAAGGTGTCGGGCAAGGTTGCAACAGCAGAGGAAGAATATACGGACAATAGCGGAGCAACGCAGAAACGCACCAACTACTTCCTCGAAGACGAAGACGAAAACTCTGTGCAGTTCTATCGCAAGTGGCAGTCGCTCGAAGGCACCGACCTCTCGGGACTCGTTAGCGGCGACAACGTTACATTGACCGGTATCGTCGTGTTCTTGAAGAATGTTCCGGCAATCGGAGTGACAGGGCTCTCAAAGAACGCAACAAACGGAATAACCGACGTCAGCACAGACAACGAAAGCAACGCTCCTACGTACAACATCGCAGGACAGCGTGTGGAGAATGTAGTGAGAGGTATCTACATCCGCAACGGTAAGAAATTCGTCGTGAAATAACATGACGCACTGAAGTCAGAAGGAAAGCGTGCTCCGATTGCGGAGGGTTTTCCTTCTGATTGATTAAAAGCGAAGCCTCACAATACCACTTCGGTATTTGCCGAAAGAAAAACACTGAATTACATTTAGGTTTAATCCTTTTTATTTCAAAAATCAATTTATAGTTTATGGAAAAAACGAAAACCTTTCTATTGTCGCTTCTCGGACTGCTGGTGAGCATCTTTGCCACTGCTCAAGACGACATAGTAAACGACTACAAAGTGGATTTCAACACTCCCATAACGACCAATTCATCGGCGAATGGAAGTGAAAACCGCGACTTTATCGTGAGTGCAGGGTGGGGACACATGGTAGGAATGTTGGAAACCGGTTTCGGTAGTATTCCCACATACGTGCCTTACACCTACAACGCTACGGGCGGAGTGGATGACAGCGGATGCCTTCAGGCAGGTGCCGGTTCGGTTTACGACTCCTTCCAACAAGACTATTTTGACATCATCGACATCTTGGTGACTCCTTTAGTGAAAGGAACTGTTACCATACAGATGAAGAAGGCAAACACCGGAGGCTTCGTGGAGTTCTACACGATGCAGAAAAACGGTGACAAATGGGAGAAAGGACTGGTTATAACAGGCACGGCTCTGGTGACGCCTAACACCGACAACTTCGTGACCTACACACTCCCGGAACTTACGAAATACACCTACGTGGGCATCAGAATGGTTCACTGCTATGTGGACAACTTCACCGCTACGGAGGCGAACTTCAAGAAAATGGCAAGTCTGAAGGTTGACGACATCTTGCCGAACTCCGACATCACTATCGACGCTGACGCCGAAGGAAAGTTCAATGTGGAGTTCAAGACCACCGTTACAAACAACGGCGACTTCGACCTTACCACCGGAACGGAAAACTACAGCGTGTCTCTCTATAAGTATAACGCAGGAGGCGGCGCAGACAAGACAGACCACCAGTTCGTCATGACACTGCCAATCACCGAGAACTTGGCGCATAATGCCACGTCAGGCGAGCTCACACTGAGCGCAACTCTCAATACCGGCGACTATCCAACGGCGGTGACAAACGGTATCAGTTTCCGTATATATGAAGACCTCACCGGAACATTCAAATCTACAAAGACGGTGAAGGTGGTGCCATACGTGCCGAGCATAGCACTGCAGACAAAGGTGGGCAACTCCACAAAAGACTACTACAACGGCGAGGAACTCTATATGGGAACCTCTGTTGAGGCTTTGTCTCTGGAGATGATGGTGAACAACGCCGGCGGCGCACCGCTGCAAATCACAGGAGTGACAGTGCCTGCAGGCTTCTCCACCACGCTCGTTGCACAGGAAATTCAGGCACACGGCAGTGCGGCGTTCAACATCTCAACGACTGATGGAACGGGAATGAAAGAGGGCGACTTCGTGATAAAGAGCAACGCCGGAGACTTCACCCTCAAGGTGAAAGCAATGATTGCCGAAGCCGGCAAGTTCTTCGTCAACTTCGAGAGCGACGACTCCTCAAATGGCATGATTGCCGAAAGAATTGAAGACGGATACTTCACCTATGGTTGGATTACAAACAACACCAACGAGGCCGGATACCCGGGCAACAACAGAAATGCCTTCCTGAAGACCGACGCATCGGAAAAAGCGAAGGGTCCTTTCAAACTTATCACTCCGCAGATAGAACTTGCCGACGGCGAGACATTCAGTTTCGAGGCAGCACGCTACTACACCACCAACGCCGAACTGAAGGTGTACTACTCTGACGACCGTACCAACTGGAACCTCGTGCGCACGCTGAGCACCGACGAAGGAACGGCTGCAGAGGATATGTTCTCTAATGAGTACGCTCCGAAATATGGCAGGGCATTCCTGCGCTACACTATAAACAACATCCCGGCAGGAAAGTGGTATGTGGCTTTCGAGGGAGGAAACAACAAGCAGGTGTTCGTGGACAACATCCTCGGAGGAACTAAGGTTGACGTGCCTCACGACGTGAGCGTGAAGGCTTCTGTGCCGGAAACAGGCACGGTGAACAGCAAAATGCTTATTCAGGTGAGGGCAACAAACTTGCTCGGCAGACCTGAAAACGGCGAAGACTACGTGATAAAGGTGATGTTCGGAGATGAAGTGGTGAAGGAAATGCCGGGCGTTAAACTGCCGGCAGGAGCCAACACCGACATCAACATCGATGTTACACCGCACACCGCAGGAACGTTCAATGCCGTGGTGAAGTTCGTGTTTGCCGACGGCAACGAGGCTGTTTCTGCCGAGACGAGCGTTACCATTGCAGAAGAAATGTTTGTTGCTGAAATTGAAGCGGGCGGTCCTGCAACGGTCAAGAGCTACTACGGTCCGTTCGGAACTTACTACAAGAAGAGCGAGTCGCAGACGATATACCTGCCCACCGACTTCGAAGGCATTGCCAAGGGCACCAAGATCAAGAGCATAACATATCGCGGATACAACACCAAGACCGGCAACATAGAATATGATGCACAGTTGTGGATCGGAGAAACGACCAATGACCAATATGCAGTGCCATATACTCCGATAGATAAAAATCTGCTCACGAAGGTGTTCGACGGCAAAGTGACGCTTAACCAGACTGCAGGTTCCGACGCTAACGAGGTTCTTGTGGTGTTCACATTCACCGAGCCTTACGTTTATCAGGGCGGAAACCTCGTTGTCAACCTGCGCAACGTTGCCGACACTTATAACATGAGCGCAGGTTTCGGATGCAGCACGAGTCCGACGGCAAGGTCGATACGCAGAGGTGTTGACAGTTCTGAACTGGACAATGCGGGGTGGAGTCTGCTGTCACTTTCAGGATACTCCACAGAGCCTAACTATCTCCCGGTGGCTTACTTAGGAATTGATGCCGAAGCACCGACCGTGAGCGGCGTCGTCACCGACAAGGTGAGCGGACAGGCTATAGGCGGGGCAGAAGTTAAGGCTGCTTCCGGCGACGTGATGTATTCTGCCAAGACAGACAGCGAGGGCAAGTACTCACTGAACATAATGAAGCCGGGATATGAATACGAACTCGTAGCTCATGCAGAGGGATATGCTCCGTCTAAGAAGATGCTTAGCCTGAGCGGTGGCTCTATTGAGAACAATGACATTCAGCTCGAAGTGGCTAAGGGATTGTTCATCGATACTGCCGACATCCCGCAGGAAGGCATGGTGAATTTCGCCACAAAGGTTAAGGCAAAAGCCGCTAACTACACCTTGAACGACTTCGGAGCAGGAAGCTACACGGCGAAGCTCTACGTTGACAACAAGGTAGTGGATGAAGCAGAGGCTGTGGAGGTGAAGAAGGGCGAAAGCGCAGACTTCACATTCAGGTTCACACCGCACGCTGAGGGCACGTTCCCGGCATACATCGAGTTTGTTCAGGGCGAAAACACCACAGTGAGCGAGACCAAGGACATCGTGATAAAGCCTGAAAACGCGGGCGGAATAATACAGGTATGCGACAGCACATTAAAGTATAATGAGGCTCCGCTTAACCTCTATTACAACAATTCGGCTGCCGATATATACTACACTCCGGAGATGCTGGAGAAGTATGGTGTGCCCGTAGGAGGCTCGATAAACAAGATTATGTATAAGTTGTGGTCGTCGTCGCCGAAGGCTAACGTTAACTTCACCGTGAACGCATGGGTTGGAAAATCGGAAGGAAGCATAAAGTCGATGACGGCAGAAGAAAAGACTGCTGCAAAGGAAACCATGACCCACGCCTTGATTGACAAGACCTACGAGAACATCTCACCCGAAGGTATCAGTCCTGCCAACCCGTATCTCGTGGAGGTAGAAATCGACCTAAGCGATAATCCTATAGTAAACGACGGTGTTAGCAGCGTGAGACTGATTGTTGAAAAATCGGCTTCTGAATATGTAAACGTTAACGCTTTCGCTTACGACAATGACTATTCTACGGCTTATGTGGGCAGGAACGACTACACCGCTCCTGAAGCATTGGGAACTACCATAAGTACAAATACTCCTGTGGCTTACTTCTTTGTTGCAGTGGGAGCAAACGTAACGGGAACCGTAACCGATGCTGTCACAACACAGCCGCTGGCAGGTGCTTCTGTGAAATTCAAGAGCGGCGAGGTTCTGTACACCGGTACAACAGGCGATGACGGTAAGTACGACATCGTGGTGAAGCAGCTCCAACTTGAGGACTACTCCCTTGAGGTTGAGGCTACCGAGGACTATGAACTCAGAAACATCTTCATTGGAAACGTTAAGACAAATCCGGTGAATGACGTTGCATTGCGCAAGGCTGCCACCATTAGCGGTACAATCACTTCTGCACGCGACGAAAGTGCCGTATCGGGTGCCACGGTGACGCTGCTGGATGCTGCCGGAAAGGTTGTGGCAACGGCAACCACCGCAGAGGATGGCAAGTATAGTTTCAAGGTGAGAATGCTTGATGCCGACTATAAGATTACGGTTACGGCAGACAAGTTTGCCGATGCCGAGGCAGAATTGACGGCTGTCGCAGCCGACGTTGAGAAGAACATTGCTCTCGAAACGCTCGCAAAGAGGATTTACGGAGTGGTGAGAAACGAGAAAACCAACGAGCCGATAAGCGGCGTAGAGATGTTCTACTCGATAAACAATGTTAACTCTCCGTCAATCTATACCGGTGAAGACGGTAAATATGAGTTTATCATTGAGAACACAACAGAGAGGTTCTGGCTCGTAGCAATTAAGGAAGGCTACTTGAGCGAAAGAGTAAACCTGCTGCCGCTCGAGAAAGACAGAGAGTATGACATATACATGGAAGAGGAGAATGGACCGGTATCGGGCATCGACTCTGTATCTGCCGACGAACTCGCAGGCGAGAATGTTTATGACCTCAGCGGACGCCTTGTGAACTCAAATGGTGACACGCGCAACTTGAAGCGTGGTCAAGTGTATATCATCAAGGGAAAGAAGGTCGTTCTGAAATAACCCGACCACACCCCGGAAGATAAACATGGAATGACAATCCGCCATTCATAAATGGCTCAAAAAGAAATCGAGTCGGACTGCTAAGGCAGTGCAGACTCGATTTCTTTACCTCTTTCTTTACATTATATAACCACCTCCAATCTTATAAGAGAGCAAGTAGGTGTGATTATTCAAAAGATAATAAGCCGCACCGGTGCCATTAAGTCACCAATAAAGAAACTTGGATTAAAAGAATAATAAAGGTATATGAAATCCCGATTTCTAACCAATTATACAGATACAACGTTCCTTGCAACCATACAGATAAACCTGAGGACTTGCAAAAGTTTCTGCTTTTCTGTGAGTTTTATCAAGAAAGCGGGATTGGTATTGCTGGCTAATGACATCAAGTCTGCCTTGGAACGCGGAGCAAAGGGCAAACTTATAACGTCAACTTATCAGAATTTCACTGATGTGGAGTCCCTGAACTTCTTCTTAAAACTGGCTCTTACGTTAGAGAATTTTGATTGTCATCTTGACGATGAGTGCTTCTACGACGAGAAGAATTACTCCAACAATGGATTTCACACCAAAGGTTATCTGTTTGAATTTGAAGACCGCTGCGAACTGATTGTGGGTTCGTCAAATATTACCCGATATGCTTTACTTAAAAACATAGAATGGGACCTCGTTGTTGACTGTCAAAAAGAGGATAACACTTATCGTAGTGCTTGCAATGAGTTTGACGCCCTATGGGATAAAACTCTCGAACTCACACAGGAACGAATAAACCTATACGCACAGAAGATAAACTTTGCCATTGAGCGTTGGGATATGGACTATGACCCAGCGGAACAGAAAATGGTGCCAAACTACATGCAACGCAGAGCTTTGAAAGAGTTAAATCGCAACAGAGCCATAGGCGTAAATCGCTCGCTTGTGGTCTCAGCCACCGGTTCGGGAAAGACATTCCTTGCCGCATTTGATGCTTTTAATTTCGCTCCAGACAGGTTGTTATATGTTGTGCACGAAGGCTCTATACTGCGCAAATCGTTGGAAACATTCCAAGGTGTGTTTGGAGGCATTAAGACGTGCGGTATGTATTCCGGAGAGGCAAAAGAACTTGAGGCCGACTTTATTTTCTCAACAAATGTCTCAATGTGTCGCTCATTGGAACTGTTTGACAAGAAAGAGTTCGATTATGTTATCATAGACGAGTGCCACCACGCTGTTGCAAACACTTATCGCCAGATAATCGACTACTTCGAACCGGAATTTTTGCTCGGTCTTACAGCCACAGAAAACCGTATGGACAATAAGGATGTGGTGGAACTTTTCGGAAACAACATTCCTTACGAACTGCGGTTGAGAGATGCTATCATTAACGATTTGATTGTGCCTTTCCACTATTATGGCATCCGTGACGAATTGGTGGACTATGGATTGAGCGATGCTGACGAGCGACGCCTTGTCGCACAACTTTCAAATGTGGATAACTGCGAGTTTATTTACCAGCAGATTGAAAATCATCGTCTGCGAGGTCAGAAACTGAAAGCACTGGCTTTCTGTCGTAATATTCAACATGCACGGATGATGGCTGACAACATGGGCGAGTATTACCACACAGCATTCCTCAGCGGAAAAAACAAAATAGGAGAGCGCATACGGGCTTACAACGACCTGCAAAGTGAAAGTAAAGACTTGGAAATACTCTTTGCTGTTGATATTTTGAACGAGGGTGTAGATATTCCGGGTGTAAACATGGTTCTGTTCCTTCGTCCTACCGAATCGAGTACCATATTTATTCAGCAGTTGGGACGTGGATTGCGTAAATATGAGAACAAGAGTTATGTAACCATTCTCGATTTTATCGGCAACAGCTATAAGCGAAGCGTACATATCGCATTGGCTCTTGGCAGTTTATCAAAAGGGTATATCATAGAAAAGAAACTGCTTAAAACTATGGTTAGGGAAGACTTCCAAACCCTTGGACTGGAAGATTTTGGTGTTAAAATACATATCGATGATTTATCTAAGGAGGAAATCTTACACCATATAGACAATGAGAACTTCAACAATATTAGATATTTGAAGAAGGACTATCAGAACTTTAAGAGTTATCTGAAAACACCGACATACCCTAAGCACATGGACTACGTGAATAGTGACTATGCGCCGAACCTGTTGAAGTTCATGAAGATAAAGATTGAAAACAAGAAAACCGATTCATACTACGGCTTCTTAAAGGGTATAGGAGAAGACGTGCCTTTGTTTACAGAAGAGCAGGTCACGGCTATCAACTACATTTCAAACCTCTTACCATTGGTTCGCAGACACGAATTTTTTGTGGTGAAGCTTTTTGCTCAATGGTATCACATCGAAAAATGCTATTCGTCAAACCATTGCAAAAGAAATTGCGGGTTATACGGATGAGCAGTTAGACCATGCTCTCAGGTTTATGAGTGAGGGTGGAGTAATTCTACAATCAGATGGTGACATTTTTTTTCGTTGCGGCGTTGACAATGAATTTATCGAGTTCATATCAGACCTGATTGAGTATGGTTTGTCACAGTATGCTGTCAGATATAATGACGAAGACGGCTTCTTGCTTTATCAAGATTATCGTCAAGACCAAGCGTTGTTGAAGATTTTGGAAAATCCTAAGCATAACCAGTTAGGCACCTACTACAAGAATGGGAATATGTATATCTTTGCCGGACTGAAGAAAGACGTTTCTGTTCAGGAACACCTAAACTATAAGAACAAGTTCATTGATAATTCCACATTCCAATGGGAGAGCGTTGCCAAGATATCTGCAAAAGAGGAGCACATACAACAAAAGAGCAAGCAGGCATTTGTGTTTGTACGTAAGGTGGAGTCGGAAAATGGCATCACCTTGCCTTTTACTTTCGTCGGAACGGGGCAACTACACAACCCTCGCAAGGATGCCACTACAAATGGTTCTATACTTTACGACATACGCATGGACTCTCCCATATCAGACGAACTCATGGAGGATTTCAAATGGACAGCATGACAATGAAACGAATAGAGGTGGTTGCGGCTGTTATATGTAAAGCCGACAAGGTGTTCGTTACCCAGCGAGGCTATGGCGATTGGAAGGATTGGTGGGAGTTCCCCGGTGGAAAGATGGAGGCAGGAGAAACTCCGGTAGAGGCGTTGAAACGAGAAATCAGCGAAGAACTGTCTGCAGAGATTAGCATTGATGAGTATCTCTGCACGGTGGAGTATGACTATCCAAAGTTCCATTTGACGATGCACTGCTACCTCTGTTCCTTATCATCGGAGTCGCTTCATCTGAATGAGCACGAGGCTGCTCGCTGGTTATCAAAAGATGAGTTGAGCTGTGTGAAATGGCTGCCGGCAGACTTGTTGGTGATAGATAAGTTGCAGAGGATGTGGATTTATGCAGAAGTTCCGTTACCAAATCGTTAGTCTATTCTCCGAATGGTAACGAAGAGGCCGGAGAAGATAACCGACAGAAGAGTAAACATTCAATATAGAAGTGCACAATTTTACATATAGAGAGGAATCACTCCCGAGGATGTGCAGATGTTCTTGAAGCGTAGCGGAAAGGTTGTCTGCACATCCTCGGGAGGCAAAATGCCAACCGGCAATACAAATAATAAGAAAGGGAGACCGCAGTCTCCCCAAGATTAAGTAATTTTGTATTGCATATGTATAATCACTTAACCCGTGAGCAAAGATACGCAATTTATCCGGGACTACAAAGAAAAGACAGCATAAGTGCCATTGCTCGGCAGATAGGAGTATCACCGGCGGTTTCAATAAGCAAGTGCAAAATTACTAAATTGTTTCTTTTATCATGTCTTTTGGCTTCATAAATTGATTCTTTTTTCTCCGATAGTTCTCTTGCAATAGTCGGTAGATGTCGGATTGAAGTGCCCCCCTTTTTTAACATTTAAAGATGGTGTGTCAAAAGTTAAACCTTTGGCACCCCTTTTCCCTTTTCATCTTTATGTATAAAAAACATTATGCCTTTTTGCCTGATAAACGCAGAATTTTTGTAACTTTGTGTCACGTAAACGCGAGAAAGGGAAAAGGTTAGATGGAGTTACTGCTGCATTACTGCTGGAAACACAGGTTGTTTCCGCTGCAAGGATTGGTCACCACGGGGGGAATAGGAGTGGAAGTGATTGACCCCGGACTGCCTAACAGCAACGCCGGTCCCGACTTCTTCAACGCAAAGGTGAAGGTGGGAGGCACGTTGTGGGTGGGCAACGTGGAGATACACGACCGCGCATCAGACTGGTATCGCCACGGTCACGACCACGACAAGGCTTACAACAACGTGGTACTGCATGTGGCAGAGACAACAGACCGCGACGTGACGACTGCCTCGGGTAACATCATTCCGCAAATACAACTCTCAGTTCCGCAGCATGTCAGAGAGCACTATGCCGAGCTGCTGAGCATAGACAAATACCCGCCATGCCACAAGATCGTGCCCGGGCTGTCGCAACTCATGATGCACGGTTGGCTGACAGTGCTTCAGACGGAGCGGCTCGAACAAAAGACAATCGCCATAAAGGAACGGCTCGAACAGGCTGGCGGCTCGTGGGAGACAGCCTATTTCATCACTCTCGCGCGGAATTTCGGCTTCGGGGTGAACGGCGACGCATTTGAAACGTGGGCGAAGAACATACCTCTCTCACAAGTGGGACACCACCGCGACGACCTCTTTCAGGTGGAAGCGTTCTTCATGGGGCAGGCAGGACTGCTCGAACCCTCATCGATGAACGGGGACAACGGCGACAAGGCGGCTGCCGACAGTTACTTCGAGAGCCTGCGCAACGAATATCTCTATCTCTCGCGTAAGTTCTCGCTGCAGCCGATGGACACCGGATTGTGGCGTTTCCTACGCCTGCGTCCGCAGAATTTCCCCCACATAAGGCTCGCGCAACTGGCACTGCTCTACCACGAACGACGCTCTGAACTCAGCCGACTGCTGGAATGTGAGACACCGGCAGACATACGCTCGATGCTCAGCACGAGGGTTACGCCCTACTGGGAGACTCACTACACCTTCGGCAGCAGCAGCGGAAAGGCAGAGAAGTCGCTGACTGCAGCATCACTCAACCTGCTCATTATCAACACCGCAGTGCCGATACTCTTCGCCTATGGCAGGCATAAGCAGAAAGAATTGTTCTGCGACAGGGCGATGCAGATGCTCGAAGAGATGAGGGCAGAGAACAATCATATAACGAGAATGTGGCGCGAGTGCGGACTGGAAGTGACCAACGCCGGCGACAGTCAGGCTCTGATACAACTGAAAAAGGAATATTGCGACAGGAAAGACTGCCTCAGATGCAGAATAGGCGGAGAGTATTTGAGGCGGGATAAACAGCAATAAAAGGAATAAAAACAGCAAGATATGGAGAAGAAAGTATTTGAAACACGAATGGAGGTGCGCGACTACGAGTGCGACATAGAGGGAATAGTGAACAATGCCAACTATCTGCACTATATGGAACACACACGGCACATCTTTCTGAAGCACTGCGGACTGAGTTTCGCCGAGATGCACCGCAAGGGCGTTGACGCTGTGGTGGCGCGAATGACGCTGCAATATAAGGTGCCGCTGCGGTGCGACGACGAGTTTGTTTCGCGGCTGAGCATCACTAAAGAGGGCATGAGATATGTCTTCCACCAAGACATAATACGCGCCTGCGACAACAAACTCAGCCTTCGGGCTAAGGTGGATTTGGTATGCCTAATCAACGGAAAACTGGGGCGTTCGGCAGAATATGACGAGGCGTTTAAGGACTATTTCGAGGATTGAAAGATAGGTCGTGCGAAGCAATTTCGCCGAAATTGCAAAGTAAAATCGCCGAAATTGGTCGGCAAAATAGGCGAATTTGCAGAGTAAAATCGGCGAAATCAGCGGGCAACGGGTTATGAACGGCATGCCGTTTAATGCTTTGCAGCGTGCTGTTTCGTGTAGTAACAGGTTATTGGAGAAGAACAAACATAATGGATGAGAAAGAAATTCTGTCGGCACTTGCGCTCATGCGCATCAACTATTTCAGCCTGTCGGGGCTGTCGTTGATGTATCGCGAACTGGGCAGTGCGAGTCTGATAGTGGAACATCGCAACAATATCAGGGAGCTGTTTCCCGATGCGTCGGAGAAGTTGGCAAACGGACTGCGCGGAATAGATGCTGCTTTGTCTCGCGCCGAGGCGGAAATGGACTTCTGCAGCAAGCACGGCATAGAGCCGCTGGTGATGAACGACAGCCGCTATCCTGCCCGACTGCGCGAGTGCGACGATGCTCCGCTGGTGCTTTTCTATCGCGGCAATGCCGACCTGAACCGGCAACGGGTGGTGAGTATCGTGGGAACGCGGCATTGTACAGCCTACGGCAGGGAGATGACAGACCGTTTCGTGAGCGAACTGAAACGTCTTTGCCCGAAAGTGCTGATAGTTAGCGGACTGGCTTATGGTGTGGATATAAATGCCCACCGCGCCGCTCTGAACAACGGTTATGAGACGGTGGGGGTGCTGGCTCACGGTCTCGACCGGATATATCCTGCCCGACACCGCGACACGGCGGTGCAGATGATAGGCAGAGGCGGGCTTTTGACGGAGTTCTTCACGCAGACCAATGCCGACAAAGTGAACTTCGTGCGCCGCAACCGCATAGTGGCAGGGATGAGCGACGCCTGCATACTCGTGGAGAGTGCTGCCAAAGGGGGCGGACTAATCACCGCACGGCTGGCACGCGACTATAACCGCGACGTGTTCGCATTTCCCGGAAAGGTGGGCGATGAGTACAGTGTGGGGTGCAACAACCTTATCAGAAGCAACGGCGCGGCACTCATAACATCGGCGCAAGACTTCGTTGACGCTATGGTATGGAATACCGACGCTGAACTCGGGGCGGCGCGGCAGAGAGGTATCGAGCGGCAACTCTTCCCCTCGCTGTCGGCAGAAGAGTGCGCCGTGGCTGATGCCCTGCAACGGCAGAACGACATGCAGATGAACATGATTTCGGTGAAGACCGACATAACAATAGCCCGACTCACAGCCATTCTCTTTGAAATGGAACTGAAAGGGGTGGTGAAGCCGCTGGCAGGCGGGGCTTATCATCTGCTGGGTTAGTGTGTTAACAGTATTGTTTTTTGTGCTTATACAATGAAAATAGGAAATATCAACTTCGCCGAACGACCGCTGTTCCTCGCCCCTATGGAGGACGTCACCGACATCGGTTTCAGGCATTTATGCAAACGTTTCGGTGCGGCAATGGTATATACGGAGTTTGTCTCGGCAGAGGCTTTGGTGCGCTCGGTGAAGAGCACGGTGAGCAAACTCGCCATAGACGACGCCGAACGACCGGTGGGAATACAGATTTACGGGCGCGATGTGCCGCAGATGGTGGAGGCGGCGAGAATTGTTGAAGCCACGGCTCGCCCCGACGTGATTGACATAAACTTCGGTTGCCCGGTGAAGAAGGTGGCGGGAAAAGGTGCCGGAGCAGGTATGCTGCAGAACATTCCGCTGTTGCTCGACATCACGCGGGAGGTGGTGAAGGCGGTGAAAACACCGGTGACGGTGAAGACGAGGTTAGGTTGGAACAGCGAACAGATTGTGATAACCACCCTTGCCGAGCAACTGCAGGACTGCGGAATACAGGCGTTGACGATACACGGCAGGACACGCTCGCAGATGTACACAGGCAAAGCCGACTGGACATTGATAGGTGAGGTGAAGAACAACCCGCGCATCAGCATCCCGATAATCGGCAACGGCGACATCACCTCGGCAGAAGAGGCTCGGCAGGCGTTCGACAGTTACGGCGTGGATGCGGTGATGATAGGGCGTGCCACATTCGGGCGACCGTGGATTTTCAAGGAGATTAACAACTATCCCGATGCCTCTCCGCTCTCAACAGACGAGAAGATAGATATCCTAATAGAGCAGTTGCACATCAACATGGAACACATCAACAAGGAGCGTGGCGACGATGACCCACGCAACGAACTGCGTGCCATCCTCCACACACGCCGTCACCTCGCCGCCACTCCTATCTTCAAGGGCATCCCCGACTTCCGAACCAAACGCATCGAGATGCTCAGGGCAGAGACGGCAGCAGACCTGCTGAGGATATTGGAGGACGTGAGAGGGGTGCTGAAAGGAAGCCGGCAGGAGTAGTATTATTTTTGTCAGACTCTCCCGATTTTGCTTTAGTGTGTTTAAGGATTTTGTGTAATATATAAGAAAACAATAAAAATCGCCTGTCAATAATCTTTTTTTACGGCTAATTGGTGATAACTTATAAAGAAAATGATTACCTTTGAGCCATGTTCTTTTTGGGAAGAAAAAAGGCTGTTAAATACCGTATGTGTCCAATTTAGAAAGTATATTAAGTCATTTGCAGATTATAAGAATGATGCGCCAAATCAAATAACAATGACCAATGGAGCATTTTATCCGGATATTTTAGTTCAGGCTTGCGAACTGTATAAGCCTGTACTTGTATATTTTGGTCAACTTCTTAAAACCTCTCCTTCTTCTGAAATGCTCCTGAAAGAAATAACAAAGCTGACGGAAACATGGATGAGAATACAACTACTGCGAGTATTTAGGAAATATGTATCACCAGACACATCAGTGGAAATGCTCAAGGCAAAGAATAAAATTTCAATGGTTTGTAAAACCTTTGGTAAAGATTTCAGGTCAATCAATGTTGTTCAGAAGCGGTTTAACGAAAGACCTTTGCCCGACGAAGCATTATGCGCAATACTTTGGGAATATAAAGATAGGGGACAAAAGGGTTATTCCCTTACAGAAAAATTTTTCGATATGTTTCAATCAAGATTTCCAAACTACACGATAGAAGGACCAAAAAGAGCAGGTGCTGATATCCAATTAAAGAATGTTTTTCCCGACTATCCCAATCCAACCCGCCCCGTAGATTTCATTATCAGAGATGAGAACAATAAAGTTTTGGCTGTTGGACTGGCAAGATACGACAGTGACAGGGGCGGAGCACAGGAAGACGCCAGAACCGGAGGATATAATAATTGTGCAAAAGAGATATTATCATACACCGCAAAGCAAGGATTGAATACGAAAGTTGTATTCCTAAACGATGGTCCCGGTTTATTATTGGGGTCGATGTGGGATGATTATTCCAGAATAGAAAGAATAGACTCAAAGAATATTATGGTTCTGACACTAAGAATGTTTTATGAGCGTCTGACTGAAAAATGGTTGAATTCGTAATCAGTAATAAACAATGGCAGTAGGGATAACATCAAATACTCGTTCATCAGTGTCTTCGATTTCACTTGTTCCTCAAGACACAGTGAAATTTAAATGCACAACAAACTACAACGGAGAAGCAATCAAAAGACTGTACCATGCTGATAACTTGAATGTGCTTAATCATCTTATCAAAGACGAAAAAGTGTGTGGTAAAGTGGATTTGATATATATCGACCCTCCATATAATACCGGTGGTGCTTTCGAAACAAGAGATTTCGTGCCAGCCTACAACGACAATTTCACTACTGAAGGCTATGTAAGTTTCATGAAAGCTCGCCTTCTTCTCATGCACACCTTATTGTCTCCCTCCGGCTCAATATATGTACATCTGGATAGTAACATGGTTTTTCATATTAAAATCCTTATGGATAAGATATTCGGAGAAAAGAATTTCCGAGGTATGATTACACGTAAGAAGTGCAAATCGAAGAACTTTACGAGGACTACTTATGGCAATATCTCAGACTATATACTTTTTTATGTAAAGACGGATGCGCCGAAATGGAATAGACCTTATGAAGAATGGGACAACGAGAAGATGTTTAAGGAATACCCATTCATTGAAGAAGGAACCGGGAGACGTCACAAGAGAGTTCCTTGCCATGCCCCGGGAACTCGGAACGGAGCGACCGGTGGGGCTTGGCGTGGTATGATGCCGCCGGAGGGAAAGCATTGGCAATATACCCCGGAGAGGCTTGATGAAATGGATGCGAGGGGAGAAATATATTGGTCTTCGAATGGAAATCCAAGACGAAAAGTTTATTTGGATCAAAGCAAAGGTGTGCCTGTTCAAGATATATGGCTCGATTTTTTAGACGTGAATAATCAGAACTCACATCTCACGGGCTACCCAACAGAGAAGAATATTGACATGCTCAAGAGGATTATAGAAACGTCTTCAAGTCCGGGAGACCTCGTTCTCGACTGTTTTGCCGGTTCCGGAACGACGCTTGTTGCAGCCGAAGCATTAGGCAGACAGTGGATAGGTGTGGACATCGGAGATGAGTCTATCAGGGTGATAAAAGACCGTTTTTGAGAATGGAGCGAAACCGCTTGGGGATTATGTCTCTAAGAAAAATAAGGATAAAACAGGCACTGTTAAGTCTTTTTTTGATGAGTATTCTTTTGATAGCGAGGAAAATGCTGCGATAGATTTTAAATCAACAACAGAATATCAGATATTTGAAGAGATTTCAACTTCAATCAGTAATTAAGTCAATAATTGATTTTGTAATTCGTTGTTAGATATTCAAGGCGATTTATAAGTAAAGGAGTGTGGGATTTAGTACAAGTCCTACGCTCCTTTACTATTACACTCATTTTCTACACTTCCTGTCAATTCGAGAACAGAACCTGAACCACTGTCTGTCCCACGGCTTTGAGAGTGTTGCGGTCGATGTGCTCCATTGTGTCGTTGATGGTGTGCCACGTAGGACCGAACGAACTCTGCTCGCAGTCGGGATAATAGGCGATGATGTCGGCGGTGGGAATGTTCCTGTTCTGATTTATTGGTATATGGTCATCAGTTATGCTGCCCCCAACCTTGTCCGGGAAGTAACTACCGTAGCCCACAACCTTTGCTGCGGCATGTATCTTCTTTACTATCATCGGCGCGAATGTCAGTGACATACCCTCCTGATAGAACTGTGCCCCCTGCCCGCCAACCATGTCGAGCAGTATGCCGTATGCCGCTTCATAGTCTTTGCGGTGAGGATTTTTCGACCAATACTGCGCTCCCAAAGCCCACGAGTCGCCCATATCTGTGACGTCACTCCACTGAGGCACACCATAGTCTTCGGCATCGAAGCAGATGAAATCAACCCCCATGTCGAGCGAGTCGGCTTTGTTCACGATGCGTGCAATCTCCAACAGCACTGCCACTCCCGATGCACCGTCGTTAGCTGCCATTACAGGTGTCTTCCAGTTTGCCGAGTCTGGGTCGTTGTCAGCCCACGGTCGGCTGTCCCAGTGCGCACAGAGCAACACCCGTGTGGTCTTCTCCGGCTTGTAGGATGCTATGATATTGGTGCATTTCAGCGTCTTTCCGTCCCATGCAGTGATGTCTGCCTGCTGTTCGGTAACGGTGCAACCATACTGTTTGAACTTCCCTATAATCCACTCCCTGCAGTCCTCGTGTGCCTTGGAATTCATCGTGCGCGGTCCGAAGTCGCACTGTGTCTTGCAGAAATTATATGCACTGTCGGCATTGAAGTCCGGACCCACCGGAGTCTGTTTCACGAGCATTTCGCTGTCATTTGTCGTGTTGTTGGTCTTGCATCCGTATGCCAATGTAACCAATGCGGTCATCACAAACACAATGATAGCAAGCCTTCCCCCCTTCTCCTTATTATATATATACATGCTGTTCATTTTTTATTCGCTGCTGATTGCACCTGTGCCATCACCCTAATCCAGTTTCCGCCCCATATCTTTTGTATGTCTCGCTCGCTGTATCGGCGTGCCATGAGGTGCCTTGTGAAGTTTATCATCTCCGAAGCATCAGCCATTCCGCGCACTCCTCCGTCGCCGTCGAAGTCGGTTCCGATGCCCACATGGTCTATTCCCATTACGTTGATGGCATGCTCGAGATGACGCAGCACGTCCATTATTGTTGCCTCTCCATGTTCACGAAGGAAGCCCGGATAGAGCGTTATCTGTGCAACGCCGCCCTTGTTGGCAAGCACACGCAGCTGGTCGTCGGTGAGATTGCGCGGATGATTGCACAAAGCGCGACAGTTGCTATGGCTGCACACCACCGGAACGCGGCTCAACTCTGCCACGTCATAGAATGTCTTCTCGCCCGCATGCGACAAATCTATCATCAGTCCGCAGTCGTTCATCTCCCTCACCACGTCTCTTCCGAACCGGCTAAGACCGTCATTCGTGTTACACCCCTTGGCAGAATCGCAGATGTCATTGTCTCCGTTGTGGCAGAGAGTGATATATACCACTCCACGCTGGGCGAAGTGTCGCACGTTCTGCAGGTCGTGACAGAGAGCCAATCCGTTCTCTATCCCAAGCATCACGGAGCGTCTTCCCTTCCGTTTATCCTCGTAAAGGTCGGTTGCTGTGCGTGCTATGCTGAGGTAGTTGCGGTTGTTCCTTACAATCTCCTCTATCTTGTCGAATATGAGGTCGGCATATTGCGTGGGACCGGTCACGTCGAAAGCCACCTTCTGCGAGAACATTTCGCCAATCTTAGGCTGCGGAAGATAAGCCGCCATTATCACTGCGTCCTGCCTCCCTTCCGTCATCTTGTGCAGGTCGTAGAGAATTTTCGGGTCGCGCTTGCCGAAGTCTATGCCTTTCGGGAAGAACATCGGGGTGTCGCAGTGAGTGTCGAGCGTGAGCACACGGCTGTGCATCTGTTTCGCGAGGTGGAACTTCTCTGCCTCCTCCACGAGCCACTTGAACAGCGGAGTACCCTCCGGCAGCCATTCAGGATGCCACTGCACGCCGAGCATCGGTTTGTATTCGCGACTCTCTATTGCCTCTATCACGCCGTCGGCGGCGCGTGCCGAGACACAGAAACGCCTGCCCGGGTCTGCCACTGCCTGATGATGTAGGCTGTTGACGAGCAACTTCTCCCTGCCGTTGAATATCCTCTGCAGCACCGTTCCCTGCTCCACCGTCACCGAGTGAGTCAACTCCTCCTGTGGCGCATCTTGCGAATGTTTAATCTCCGAGACCACATGCTGCTGCACCTTCCCGTCGAGAGCCACCACCATTGTCTGTATTCCGCGGCATATTCCGAGTATTGGTATCTGCCGGTTGTATGCCAGTCGGGTGATGAGAAGTTCGGGAAGGTCGCGCGTGTTGTTGATGTTTCCGAGGCGAGCCGACGGCTCTTCTCCTGCCCATAGCGGGTTGATGTCGGCACCGCCGGTGAGTAGCAAGCCGTCGAGATGTTCCAAGGTGGAAACTATCACGTCACTGTCGTCAACCGGCGGAATGAGCATCGGTGTCCCCCCGGCTTCCACAACCGAGAGGTAGTAGCGGTCGGCAAGTCGGGCACCGCGCTCTGCATAGTTCGTCGTTATGCCTATCACGGGTCGGTGCTTGCCTTCCGGGTATTGCCCATAAAACTTCTCCAGATGGCTCTTCAAGTCGTATGTGCGCATTTCTTCCTTGTTTTTATTCAACATTTCCGGACGCCATCGGCACCTCTCTCTTGATGCTCTGTTCGAGCGAAATCAGTGTTTCGGTGGTCACAACGCCCTCTATGCTCTGCAGTTTACCGTTGAGCAAGTCCATGAGTTGTCCGTTGTCGCGTGCGTAAAGTTTCACAAGCATCGTGTAAGGTCCGGTCGTGAAGTGGCACTCCACTACCTCCGGGATGTGCAGGAGTTGCTCCACCACCTTGCGATACCTGCTTCCGCTGTCGAGCGTTATGCCCACGTATGTGCATGTGCTGTAGCCGAGCGACTTGGGATTGACGTCGAAACTGCTGCCCGTAATCACCCCGTCTTCTATCATGTGCTGCACACGCTGGTGTATGGCGGCACGACTCACACCGCACTCTGCTGCCACATCTTTGAACGGCATGCGTGCATTGCCCGACAGGATGCTCAGTATTTTAATGTCAAGTGCATCTATTTTATCCATTCTCTATCAGTTGTTCTCCAGTCCCAATATCTCTACCTCGAAGATGAGTGCGGAATAAGGCTTGATGTCTTTTCCTGCTCCGCGCTGTCCGTATGCAAGGTTCTGCGGGATGAAGAGTTGCCACTTTGAGCCGACAGGCATCATGGTGAGAGCCTCTGTCCAGCCCTTTATCACCTGATTAGGCTTGAAGACAACACCCTTTTCGTCGTGTCGTGCACTGGCGTCGAACACCGTGCCGTCAATGAGTCGTCCCTCGTATGTCACGCGCACCTTGTCATCCTCCTTAGGTATCATGCCTGTGCCTTCGGTGATAACCCTATATTGCAGTCCGCTGGGCAGCACCACCACGCCCTCTTTCTTTGCGTTTTCGGCAAGGAAGTCCTCTCCGGCTTTCTTTGTTTTCTCGTTTGCCCTATCTTTCAGTTGTGCCATTTTTTCGCGCGAAACCTTCTGTGCCTGTTCTTTGGTCATCAAGGCGTTATTGCCGTTTATCCCGCTCACGAAAGCCGAGATGAACGCATTGCGGTCGAAAACGAGGTTCTCATCGGCAGACTTTATATCGTCTTCCATTGTCGGGATCATTGTTTTTGCCACCTGAAGTCCTATCGAATTGCCCGCAAACCGCGCAGCCTCCTCGCCTGTAAGTTCTCTGTTGGCAGCATCCATGAAGCCCTCTATGAACGCATCCATGTATGTTGTGTCCACCTTCAGTTGGTCGGCTACATACGACTTCACGCTCATACTCTGTGCCAATCCCATTGCATAGCAGAGCGAGTCGATACCTGTGGAAAGCACCACCGGTTTCAATGCCGTGGTCTTTGCGCCTTTCTTTTTCTTGTCTTTGTTGCCTGCCGTTGTCGTGGTAACGGTGGCACCGGCAATGACAAGCATTGCCAAAATCAATGTCTTCTTCATATCCGATATTATCATTAAAATAAAAATCGGTCATTAGACCGCCAATGTTCACATCAGTTATCTAACGGCCGATTTTGGTTGAAATCGTCTTATGCTGTTATTTTTCTCCCAGAGAAACGAGTTCTATTTTGAAAACGAGAGCCGAGAAAGGCTTTATCTTTCCTGCCTCACGCGGTCCGTAAGCCTGCTCCTGCGGTATGCATACCTCCCATACGCTGCCCACCGGCATGTGGAGGAGAGCCTCTGTGAAGCCCGGTATCACCTGATTTACGCGCATCGGCACAGCCTGTCCGCGCTCGTAAGAGCTGTCGAACACCGTTCCGTCGATGAGTTTTCCCTCATATTGCAGCGTTACCATAGAGGTGTCTTTCGGCATCGGACCGTTGCCTTCCTTGATAACGGTGTAGTAAACGCCCTTGCCGAGTTTCTTCACTCCCTCTTTCTTGGCATACTGAGCGACAAAAGCCTCGCTCTTCTTCTTGTTGTCGCCATACTGCTTTTCCATGCTGACGGCTTTGATTTGGTCCATCTTCACCTCCACGGTCTTCATTGCCTGCTCCGGAGTCATCAGTCCCTTGCCGCCTTTCACAGCCGTTGAGAAGCCTGCCATGAAGTTCTTCAGAGAGATTGTCTGTGTGGAGTCGTTTCCGAAAAGTTCATGGTTGATGCCCTTCACCATTTGGTTGCTGATTTGCTGACCAATCTGCAGACCTGCCATATAAGCGTTTTTCTTCTTGTCGTCGCCGGCATTCACGCCCTCGTTAACACCCTTGAGGAAGTCGTCGATATAGGCAGTATCCACGCCGAGGCGCATTACGAGATAGTCTTTCAGACCGTTTGTCTGCGCCATACCTATGGCATAGCTCAGCGTGTCGAGGTCTGTCTTGAGGTCGGCTTTGGGTGCCGCGTTGTCACAAGCCGTGAAAGAAGCGGCTGCGATGGCAATTACTGCCACGAAAGATAATTTTTTCATCGTTCTGTTTTTTTATTTTTAATCGGTTTATTTCTTTGTCGTTCCACAGAGGCTCCGGCTACCGTTTCTGCTCCGTCTGCCGCCATGTTGTGCGCCCGGGGAGGTAGCCGCCGTAGCTAAATCACCTCCATGAGTTCCACGTCGAATATCAGCGTTGCAAACGGAGGAATGCTTGCGCCTGCCCCGCCTTCGCCGTATGCCAGTTTGTAGGGTATGAAGAAGCGGGTCTTGCCGCCCTCTTTCATCAGCTGCAGCCCCTCTGTCCAGCCCACGATTACGCCGTCGAGCGGGAATACTGCCGGCTCTCCGCGCTGAACGCTCGAGTCGAACACCGTGCCATCGATAAGGAAACCCTCGTAGTGGCAGCGCACCTTGTCGGTTGACTTGGGCTGCTTGCCCGTGCCCTCGGTGAGAACCTTGTATTGCAGACCGCTCTTCGTGGTCATGACACCCTCTTTCTTGGCGTTCTTTTCAAGGAATTTCTCTCCCTCCGCCTTTGCCGCCTTGCCCTTCTCTGCGCGTTCAGCCTGCAGTTTCTGCTCCTGTTCCGCAAAGTGGTTCTGCACAATCTCCTGTGCCTCCCGGTGTTCCATTTTCAGCGTTTTATTCTCTATCACATCCCTGATTGCGTCTGCAAAATCGTCGATGCTCAGTCCTTCGATGTTCATCTGCGCCAACTGGCGACCTATGCCCAGCCCGAGACCATAACTAAGTTTGTTCATTCTTTCTCTTTAAAAATAAGATTATCACTATAAATTTCAAGTTGCAAAATTAGTGATAAAATTCATTACGTGCAAGCAATCACCTATTTATTATAATCATTTAGCAATCTTTTCAGCCCCGATACAATGGCATTCGGTGGATGACACCTGCCGTTTCCGATGCCGGTTGACGCCCTTTCCGGCAGCGGTCAGCGGCATATCGGCTACCGTCGGGATATGTATCGCGGAGCAAAATCGCCGAAATTGCAAAGTAAAATCGGCGAAATTACCGGGCAAAATCGGCGATTTTGCTCGATGAAATCGGCGATTTTGGCAAGCCGAAGACATGTTGTCGCAAAACCGGTGGGTGCTAACCGGGCTAAGAAAGGGCAATAAGCGGTTTCGGCAACGCCTTTCGCCGGTCTTTTTCTTCGCCGTTTGCCGGTCTGTTCAGGCAGCTGGAGCGGCATGAATAAATGTTAAAACACGCAAAACCATATTGTAATCTAACTATTTATGGCTATCTTTGCACAGCCTATCAAGGATTACTTCCTTATCAGTATCTCGGTAATGTAATTGAAATATCTATGTTTTGGCGTACCCTCCGGTGGCTTTCACGTTGCCCGGAGAGTGGGATTTTGCGCGTAAAAAGCGAGCATAATCAACGAAAGAATTTATTAACGTAAATAAAATTATGATGAAAAAATTAAGTTTAATGACAACAAGGGCGTTGGCACTCTGCCTGTGGCTATGCCTTTTTGGTCTGGTAGAAGCACAGGCACAGGATGCGCTCGACTTCTCGTCGCTGAGCGAAGAGAATCCGGTTACGGACATCTCTATCAACGAGAAGTACAAAGAAGCCATCGACGGTGGTGAATGGAAATCCATCTACTCATACAATAACAAGCGATGGATGGTGCCATTCACCAACTTGTATTTTCAGCAGTCGAACTCTGCTATAGACAAGAACGCATATTCGAGTTATCTCGTTTCGCCGGCGTTGACGCTCAGCGCGATGTCGGGACAGCAAATCTCGTTTGACTACGAGGCAGCGTTGGTGAAAGGAACGATAAAGTTACAGGTGCTCGTAATCGACAAGAACGGAGAAACCAAGGCTGCCATCGGCGAGATAACGGGCGAAGTCGGCTCGGCTCCGGGCAACTGGAAGGCGTTCAGTGCAACCATCCCGTCGGGTCTTGCCGGAGTGGGCTTCATCGCTTTTGCCACCTCGGGTGACAAAGATAACCGTGCCCAGTTCCGCGTAAGGAACATTAAGACCGTTGCCGGAGAACTGCCTGTCACCGTGACTGCAACCCCGAAGGCTCTCGACTTCAGCGAGACAAACGTTGGCGAGACGAGCTACAAGAAAACGGTGAGCGTGCTCATATCCAACTTCACCGGAACTCCCACCGCAGCACTCACGGGCGACAATGCCGCCGACTTCACCATATCGGCTGAAGGACTCACAGAAACAGGCGGAGCAATAGACGTTTACCTGACGCCGAAATCAAACGGCGCAAAGACTGCCACACTCACTATAACAGCAGGCGACGTGACAGAAACGGTAGCCCTCAGCGGCACAGCTGTCGGCGGAGCGGCTCCGGCGGGTCCGACGGTGGAACTTCTCGAAGACGAGTACTTCTATCTCTTCAACGGCAACAAGCCGGAGAAATGGCAGACAGAAGGCACGGTGACAAAGCTTGAAAGCAACGACAGGTTCAGCACCGACACCGGCTTCGGAGTGGGCATTGAGACAGACATGGTCGCTGGTTATATCAAACAGGAAATAGACCTCACCGCTGCCGGAAAGACAGTGGCACAGGGCGACGAACTGGAATGTATGATACACTACTTCACAGACGAGTCTGCCAACGAGGAAGGGCCGTTCCGTCTCGCACTACGCTGGGTGGATGCGTCGGGCAACACACTCGAAAGCGCAGAGAACGACTTCATCTGCAACCCCGACATTTACTTCGGAAGAAGGAAGGCGTGGGGCGAACTGAAGTTCCGCACCGTCTGCCCCGCAGGAGCAGTGAAGCTCGTGTTCAATGTCGCCGTGGCACCAAAAAGCAAGGTTCGCCTTGACGACTTCAGCGTAATGCGCCTTGCAAACGAAGACAAAAAACCGCTCGTGGCCATCCTTCCGCAGTATCGCACCATCATAGGTGAGGTTGGCGTGGCTAAGGAATACACCATAGCAATACAGGGAATGCACCTCGCTGCCGACCAAGAGCCTGACTTCGGCGGCACCGATGCAAGCAACGTGCTGAGCCTCAGCGTTGACAAACTGCCTATGAACGGCACCACAAAGACCACACTCACCGTTACCCCGACCAAGAAAGGGGCTTTCCTCGGAAGCAACGCATACTCTGTGAAGTTCGCCGGAGCAGAGCCTGAGAACACCGGAACGCTCACTCTGATGTCTTATTTCAAGGCTAAGGGCACCACTCCGAAAATCGAACTGAAAGAGGGTGTCGTGGTTCGGGAGATGAAGGCAGAACCGGGAAAGACCGACGAGCAAACCTTAGAGTTCGAAATCAACGACGTCATAACAAGCGTTGACCTCTCGGTGGCACAGGATGTGAAGGGCATCTTCACCATCGACAAGTCGCAATTCTACTATGCTCCCTCTTCAGGGCAACTCTATAAAGGTCCGGTCAAGGTGACGTTCAAGCCGCTGCAGGCGGGCGAATACACCGCCACACTGATGCTGACAAGCGTGTTGGCAGACACATTGAAAATCAATCTGAAGGGCATTTGCAAGACCGCCGCAACCGGCGACATGGTTGAGGAGTTCAGCGCAGACAAGCCAATGGACAGCCGCTTCACGGGAGAGGCGTGGAATAATTTCCACAAGTTCGACCTCGGCTACTGGAAACTCGACGGAACATGGAACGCTGCCAACGACGTAACGCTCAACAAGGACGGTGTGCTCTACTTCGATGAGATTTTCGCAAACGGTGTGAACAGCGTGACAATGACTCCGGCAGACAACGCTGCCAACTGCAAGGCACAGTATTCCATCGACGGTGGCGGGCACTGGATTGATGCCGGCAATGCCGACGCAGAGGGTAAGTTCACCGTGAACACACACCGCCCGACCTTCATTCGCTTCGTTGCAAACAGCCAAATAAAGGTTAACTCTATCGCGTTCAACCTCAACAAGATTGAAGACCGACAGACATTCACTAAGATTGAAGACGCCATGATGAAGTCGGCTGACGCTGAAGCAAAGGCTGTAATCAACGAAACATTCAACGGTCTGCGCCACACCCGCGTGCTCGGTCTTGAGGGCTGGCAGAACATAGCAGTGAGAGGCGAACGCCCGTTCTATGCTTGGCAGCAGAAAGATGCCTCTCAGACAGTGGTGGAAAACGAAGTGGCTCAAATCTCGTTCTTCCGCTGGGGAGCAACAGACGAGCGCGAACACGAGACATGGCTCATATCGCCGACACTCTCGTATAAGAATGCCGCGAGCAAGATACTCACCTTCAGCATGCGCTTCAACAACCCGACACAGGACGGCGGCGAGGCATTCGGACTATACGTTATTACCGAAAAAGACGGACAGGCAAAGCAACTCTACATCGACCTCGTGGCTTATGCTCCGGAGGGTGTTACCGTGGAGTCGGAGACTTGGTATGACTACGTAATCGACTTGTCGAAGGTTTCGGGATTGAATATCGACGACAACTTCCACGTTGCATACTCGTTCTACAGCCCCGTGGGAGGAAACGGAACCTCGCTCAACTTCATGATAGACGACTTTACTTTCGGACGCGACGACCTGCCGACGATAACCGTTGACAAGGAAATGCTGAACTTCGTATTCCAGACCGGCATCGGCGCAGAGCCGCAAGCCTTGAGCATTACCACCGAGCGTGCCACCGCGCCGGTGACAATAACAATGGTGCCCTCGCAAATGAGCAACTTCTTCAAGTGCAGCCACGCGCAACTGCCGAAGGAAGGCGGTGAGATAGCAGTGGGATTCAAGAGCGAAGACCCCAACACTCGTGCTGCTGCGTTACTCATACAGACACGTGGCGCATCGCCGGTGACGGTGAAGCTCCTCGCACAACTCATGGGAACGAGTGGCATTGACACCGCAGCAGACAACGGCAGCGACGTTCTCACACCGAGAGTTACTTCCGACGGCATACGCATCAGCGGCAAATATGCAGCCTTCCGCATCTACTCCACTTCAGGACAACTCCTGAAGCAGGGCGGTTACAGCGAGAACATCGGCACTGCCGGACTCGCAACGGGAGTGGTAATACTGCAACTCGTTACCGAAGAAGGGACCAAGTCGTTTGCCATACAACTGAAATAAGCAGGCAGCCTGCTTAACCGTAACACTAAAGACAGTGCCCGATCATCAGCATGGTCGGGCACTGTTATGTTGTGTGAGTATCTGTACCGGAGCGCGTAAAGCGAGCGTCTGCCCTGTGTTTCCTAAAAACATTTTATACGCTATTTTTGCATTTGATGAAATTTATCGCTATTTTTGCAGACGGAAAAACATGATGACACTTTCTGCAAACACTGCGGGAAGCACGGCTGACAAGCCGATTTAACTCTTATGATATGAAAAAGATAGCTGTATTGACCGGTGCCGGAATGTCTGTGGAGAGCGGACTGAGCACTTTCCGCAGCGACGACGGACTGTGGGAAAACAACCCTGTGTCGCGCGTGGCAACGCATGAGGCGTGGGAGAACGACCCGGAACACGTGAACGCCTTCTACAACATGCTGCGCAGGAAGTATGCCGACGTAGCCCCGAACCAAGGACACCGGCTCGTGGCAAGGCTCGAAGAACGATATGACGTGACGGTGATAACGCAGAACGTGGACAATCTTCACGAAATGGCAGGCAGCACAAAGGTGGTTCACCTGCATGGAGAACTGCTCAAGGCATGCTCCAGCAACGACGTTGACGACACACGCTACCACGTGCAACTGTCGCCCGGACGACTCGAGATAACGCCCGGTGAACGTGCCGGCGACGGTTCGCTGCTGCGCCCCTACATCGTGTTCTTCGGCGAGGCAGTGCCAAACATAAGCATCGCTGCAGAGGTGGTTGCCGCTGCCGACATAGTTATTATAATAGGAACGTCTATGGTGGTTTATCCCGCAGCGGGCTTGGTGCAGCATGCCCGACCCGAAGTGCCGGTCTATCTGATTGACCCTAACGACGTGATGGGCAGGCGAAAGCGCAACATAACACATATAAAGAAAGGTGCATCGGCAGGCATGGAGCAACTTTTCGCAGAACTCATGGAGGGCTGACCCGGGCATAATGCAGAGAAAGAGAAAGGAATACTAAACAATTACCGATAAAAATCATGAACGAAAAAGAGAAAACACAACTTCCCGAGAACGCTTTCCGGGAACTGAAAGAGGGTGAGGAGTATGAACCGTTGATGTCGCCCGACCGCCAATATTCGGAGGTTAACGCGTGGAGCGTGACATGGGGCATCGTTATGGCAGTGCTGTTCTCTGCCGCCGCAGCATACCTCGGACTGAAGGTGGGACAGGTGTTTGAGGCAGCAATACCTATCGCCATTATCGCCGTTGGAGTGAGTACTGCAGCCAAGCGCAAGCAAGGTTTGGGCGAGAACGTGATAATACAGAGCATCGGAGCATGTTCGGGAGCCGTGGTTGCGGGCGCGATATTCACCCTCCCTGCTATCTACATCCTTCAAGCCAAGTATGGCGAGGCGATGAGTGCGTCGTTTATGAAGGTGTTCCTTGCGTCGCTGCTCGGCGGCATTTTGGGAATATTGTTCCTCATACCGTTCCGCAAATACTTTGTGAAAGACATGCACGGCAAGTATCCTTTCCCCGAAGCCACGGCAACGACACAGGTGCTCGTGAGCGGAGAGAAGGGCGGTTCGCAGGCAAAGCCGCTGCTTCTGGCAGGAATTATCGGCGGTCTTTACGACTTCATCGTAAGCACCTTCGGCTGGTGGAACGAGAATTTCACCACCCGCGTGGTGGGCTTCGGCGAGACGCTGGCAGAGAAAGCGAAACTCGTGCTCAAGGTAAATACCGGCGCGGCAGTGCTCGGACTGGGGTTCATCATCGGTCTGAAATATTCGTTCATCATCTGTCTCGGCTCGCTCGCAGTGTGGTGGATTATCGTGCCGGGCATGGCATTGCTGTTCCCCGACACCGTTCTCAACCAGTGGGACCCGTCAATCACTGTTGCCGTGGGCTGCATGTCGCCCGAAGACATATTCAAAGCCTATGGCAAGAGCATCGGTATCGGCGGCATCGCCATGTCGGGTGTGATAGGCATTATAAAGAGTTGGCCTATCATTAAGGCTGCCGTGATGAGGCTCAATCCCAAGAACAATGCGGCAGAAGCCGGTCAGGAGGGAGCAGGCAAGGCTGCAGAAGCAATGATGGAGAAGCGCACCGACAAGGACCTTCCGCTGAAGATAATCGCCGTAGGCACAGTGGCGACGCTCATCGTGACGTTCATCTTCTTCTGGTTCGGAGTGATGGACAACCTCCTCTTTGCCGTTGTCGGCATACTGCTCGTTGCAGTCATCGCGTTCCTTTTCACCACCGTTGCGGCAAACGCCATTGCCATTGTCGGCTCGAACCCCGTTTCGGGTATGACGCTTATGACGCTTATCCTCGCCTCTGTGGTAATGGTGGCAGTGGGAATGAATGGTCCCGGCGGTATGCTTGCGGCACTGATAATGGGCGGCGTGGTATGTACTGCGCTCTCGGTTGCCGGCTCGTTCATTACCGATCTCAAGATAGGATACTGGCTTGGCACAACTCCTAAGAAACAGGAGACGTGGAAATTCCTCGGCACATTGGTGTCGGCTGCCACCGTCGGCGGCGTGATGATAGTGCTCAACGAAACCTACAACTTCGCCTCGGGCGAGCTTGCAGCACCGCAGGCAAATGCTATGGCAGCAGTGATAGAGCCGTTGATGAGCGGCGTGGGTGCTCCGTGGGTGCTCTATGCCATTGGTGCGGTGATAGCCGTTGTGCTCACTTTCTGCAAGATACCTGCCCTGCCGTTTGCCCTCGGCATGTTCATCCCGATACAGCTGAACATTCCGCTGCTCGTGGGCGGTGCCGTAAACTGGTTCGTGACATCACGCTCGAAGAATGCCGAAGAGAACAAAGAGCGTGGCGAGAAAGGAACTCTCATAGCCTCCGGATTTATCGCCGGCGGTGCCCTTATGGGTGTGGTGAGTGCCCTGATGCGCTTTGCCGGCGTCAACCTGCTCAACAGCGCATGGCTTCAGAACAGTCTTTCGGAGGTTCTTTCGCTCGCGGCATACATCTGTCTGATAATCTACTTCGTGAAGGCAACGAAGAAATAAGGTTTCGAATAACGATAAAGAAACAAACGTCTGTACGTCATGACGCATTCATTTGGTGAAGGAACAGGAAAAGGCAGGGCAGGACATGGGCTGAGCATGGAGGACATTATGCTCCACCGCAACATCAACCCTACTGCCACGCGCATCCTCATCCTTCGCCAAATGTACCGCGGAGACGAAATGGTTTCGCTGCCCGAACTGGAGAGATTGCTGCCAACGGTTGACAAGAGCACTATCTCGCGGGCACTGAACCTGTTTCTTGCCCACGGACTGATACATGCCGTTGACGACGGAAGCGGGTCGGTGAAGTATAACGTTTGTCCTGAAAACTGCGAGTGTGAGGATGTTGTGGAAGACGAGCACACACATTTCTACTGCACTGTTTGCCACCGCGCTTTCTGTCTTACCAAAATACATGTGCCCGTGGTTGAGCTCCCCGACGGCTTTCGTCTGCAGAGCATCAACTACGTTCTGAAAGGCATCTGTCCCGAATGTAGCATGAAACAGCCGCCCGGTTTCTGATTGAGGCAGGGTAAAAAAACGCGGCATTTCCTTTTTTATTTACCTTTCTTGCACTATCTTTGCAGTCGGTATGGTGTTGAATTACATTTGGATTGCTTTTTTCATCATTGCTTTCGTCATCGGAACAGTAAGATTATTGTTCTTAGGTGACGTCGATGTATTCCCTGCAATGATGGATTCCACCTTCTCTTCTTCCAAGACCGCATTCGAGATTTCGCTCGGACTAACGGGCGTGTTGTCGCTTTGGCTCGGCATAATGAAGATAGGCGAAAAGGGCGGAGTAATCAATGTCTTTGCCCGGGTGCTGTCGCCGGTGTTCGCGAGGTTGTTCCCCGACATCCCAAAGGGTCATCCCGTGACCGGCAGCATATTCATGAACATTGCCGCAAACATGCTCGGACTCGACAACGCAGCTACCCCACTGGGACTGAAAGCAATGGAACAGCTGCAGGAACTGAACCCTAAGAAAGACACGGCAAGCAACCCGATGATAATGTTTCTTGTGCTTAACACCTCGGGGCTGACCATAATACCGGTGTCGGTAATGGTATATCGTGCCCAACTTGGTGCTGCACAGCCCACCGACATCTTCGTTCCGATACTGCTTGCCACGTTCTTCTCAACGCTTACCGGCGTGATAGTGACATCGATATATCAAAGGATAAACCTGCTCAACGGCGTGCTGCTTGCCACCCTCGGCGGATTGTCGCTCGCCGTGGCAGTCATAATATGGGGCTTCTCTGCCGTTGACAAGGCGGCGATGAACACAATAAGCACGTCGGCAGCCAACATATTGCTCATGACAATCATCGTGGCGTTCATCATCGCAGGTGTCGTGAAGAAGGTCAACGTGTATGAAGCGTTCATCGAGGGGGCTAAAGACGGCTTCTCTACGGCGGTGAGGATTATCCCGTATCTTGTGGCAATACTCGTGAGTATAGGCGTGTTCCGCGCCTCGGGAGCGATGGATTTGCTCATCGACGGTATCGGGTGGCTCGTGGGTCTGTGCGGAATTGACAGCGACTTTGTTGCAGCACTGCCCACAGCACTGATGAAACCGCTGTCGGGAAGCGGGGCACGCGGCATGATGGTTGATACGATGACCACCTACGGAGCCGACTCTTTCGTGGGCAGACTGTCGTGCATCTTCCAAGGTTCCACCGACACCACGTTCTATATACTTGCCGTATATTTCGGCAGCGTGGCAGTAAGGAAGACACGGCATGCCGTGGCATGCGGACTGCTTGCCGACCTTGCGGGTATCATAGCGGCAATATTCATTGGGTATATGTTTTTCGGATGAAGGAGTATAGATAAATGGCAAACCTGAAATCTCTGGCAAAAGATACTGCAATCTACGGACTTCCGAGTATCGTGGCACGCTTCATCAACTATCTGTTGGTGCCGATACAGACGGAGTGTTTCGCTGCCTCGGGTGGTGAATACGGCATAATCACTAACGTCTATGCCTATGTGTCGCTGATGATAATACTGCTCACATACGGCATGGAGACGGCTTTCTTCCGCTTCATGACAAGGGAGGGGGAGTCGCCCGGGCGTATCTATTCCACCACTTTGCGCATGGTGGGCTTCACCTCGCTCGTGTCCACGGCTCTCGTAATGCTGTTTCTCACCCCTATTGCATCTGCAGTAGGCTACTCAGACCACCCCGAATATGTGGCAGTGATGTATGCAACGGTGGCAATGGATGCCTTCACCGCCATTCCGTTTGCATATCTCAGGATAAAGCACAGACCGATGAAGTTTGCCGCATTGAAGATAGCCAACATCGGCATGAACATCGTTCTGAACCTGCTATATCTTGTGGTGTTGCCCGCGTTGGAACTTAATCCTTTCGGCATTTACGACAGTAAATTCACCCTCGACGTGGCTTTCGTGTTCTACATCAACATACTTTGCTCTGCGTTCACGCTGCTGTTGCTCTATAAAGAACTGCGGGGCATTACGGCAGGGTTCGACAAGGGGGCTTGTCGGAGGATGCTTTCCTACGCTTGGCCGCTGCTCGTGATGGGACTGGCAGGGCAGCTTAATCAGGCTGCATCGCAGATACTGTTCCCGTATCTCTATGACGGTACGGTGGCAGAGGCCCGCGCACAGCTCGGAATTTACGGCGCAAGCATAAAGATTGCGATGATAATGGTGATGATAACACAGGCATTCCGCTTCGCCTATGAGCCGTTTGTGTTCAGCAATAAAGATGCCGACAAGCGCGAAACCTACGCCAGAGCGATGAAATATTACGTGATATTCACCCTCCTTGCCTTCCTTACGGTGATGGGATATATGGACATACTGCGGTTTATAATCGGCAGAAGTTATTGGGAAGGGCTGCGAGTGGTGCCCATAGTGATGGCTGCGGAGATAATGTTCGGGGTGTTCTTCAACCTCTCTTTCTGGTATAAACTCACCGACCGCACCATTTGGGGGGCGTATTTCTCGGGCATCGGGGCGGCAGTGTTGATAGTAATCGACATCCTGCTGATACCTCGTTTCGGCTACATGGCATGCGCATGGGCAGGTTTTGCGGCATACTTGGTGTCTATGCTCCTGTCTTATTTCATCGGTCAGAAATACTATCCAATCAACTATCCGATAAGAGAAATGCAACTTTATGTAGGCATTGCCATGATGCTCTACGCCGCAATAAGTCTCAGCAACGACAATCTCACGATGTGGGCGGCACTCTCCGTGAACACGCTTGTGGTGCTTCTCTTTGCCACAATGGTGATAAAAAGGGAGAAGTTGCGGATAGTGAGACGGAAGAAATGATGAGTCCGGGGGCAAGCCTCCTTACATATCCACTCCTCAAGGAAATCAAATTACCTTTATAAACAACAATAATAAAATGAAAAAACTATCGTTAATTATCTCTATCTTAACCATGTTCTCATGGCAGCAGGCGCGCGCCGATGAGGGAATGTGGACGTTGTATAACCTGCCTTTGGCTGTTTATGAACAGATGAAGGCTGAAGGCTTCGAGATGCCTTACAACGATCTCTATCAAGGTCCTGACGCACTTAAAGGCTGCGTCGTTAACTTCTCCGGCTTCTGTTCGGGTGTTGTGGTAAGCCCTGACGGTCTTGTGTTCACCAATCACCACTGCGGTTTCGAGAGCATCCGCAGCCACTCGACGGTGGAGCACGACTATATGCTGAACGGTTTCTATGCAGAGAGACCGGAAAACGAACTCCCCAACGAGGACATGTTCGTGAGTTTCATGATTGACCAGCGCGACATCACCGACCAACTCACTGCCATTGCCACATCGAAAGGTCTTAAAGAGGAGAACTGGGGCGAAATAATTGACTCGCTGGAGAATGCCATGAACGACTCGGTGAAGGGCGTGGACAAGACTTATCACGTGGAAATCGATGCTTTCTATGAAGGCAACAAGTACTACGCCACGACTTATCAGATGTTCAAAGACCTGCGTCTGGTGTTCACAATACCTAAGTCTATGGGTAAGTTCGGCGGCGAAACAGACAACTGGATGTATCCGAGACAGACCTGCGACTTCTCTGTATTCAGAATATATGCAGACCCGAAGACCAACGGACCGGCAGACTACAGCGCGGAGAACGTGCCTTACAAGCCTAAGCGTTGGGCTAAGGTGTCAATGGAAGGATATAAAGAGGGCGATTTCGCAATGACAATCGGCTACCCGGGAACCACACATCGCTACCTGTCGAGCTTCGGAATACAGGAGATGCGCGACGCAGAGAACGCAGTAAGGGCACAGGTGCGCGGCGTGAAACAGGAGATAATGAAACGCCACATGGACGCTTCGGAGGCTGTGCGCATCAAGTATGACTCGAAATATGCGCAGAGTTCCAACTACTGGAAGAACTCCATCGGCATGAACAAGTGTATCGACTCTGTGGGCATCGTGAACCTCAAGCAGCAGCACGAGGCAAGAATACGCGACTTCCAAGAGAAGACCGGCTACCTGAAAGGCGAACTCGACCTCGACGAAATGGGCAGACTCTACAAGGAACGCTTCGAAAACACACGCGCAATGAACTACTTCTTTGAAACATTCTACCGCTCAAACGAGCTCGTGTCGCGCTCACTCAGGGTGAACACGCTGCAGGTGGAGATGCAGGGACCTGACGACAAACCGGAGAAACAGTACTTCGTTTTGGAAGATAACAGCAACCAATGGGATGCCGCTCTCGACAAAGAGGTGCTGGCTGCGCTGATGAAGAACTACCGCGACAACGTGAAACCGGAGTTCCTTCCGGGCTTCTACGAGACCATAGACAAGGACTTCGGCGGCGACTACGGCAAGTATGTTGACTATCTTTACAAGAAGTCGGTGCTGATGCAGCAAGGAAAGAAACTCTATCCTAACAAGAAGAACTTCGAGAAAGACCCCGGAGTGAGCATGGGTATCGACCTGCTGGCAGAGAGTGCAGTGATGTATGGCGCAGTGGAAGCAATCAACGAGAAGATTGCAAAGCAGGAGAAACTGCTCTGTGCGGCAAAACTGCGCATGGAGGAGGATATGCCTCACTACTCCGATGCTAACTTCACGATGCGTCTCAGCTACGGACAGGTGGGCGGATTTACGCTCAACGGTGCACCGTCGGGCTACTATACCACTGCCGAGAGCCTGCTCGCAAAGATGAAGCGTGCCAACGAGGTGGAGGACTATTATGCCGAACCGATAATGCACGAACTGTTCAGCAAGACCGACTACAGTCCTTATTCTGACAAGGTGACGGGCAAAATGCAACTCTGTTTCCTCACAAACAACGACATCACAGGCGGAAACAGCGGTTCGCCGATGTTCAACGGCAAGGGCGAACTCATCGGACTGGCATTCGACGGCAACTGGGACAGCCTTTCAAGCGACATCTTCTTCGACACCAAACTGGCACGCTGCATCGGTGCAGACATCCGTTACGTGCTATATATGATGGACAAGTGGGGACACGCCGACCGTCTGCTGAAAGAGATTAACGCTCAATGAGACCTCCCGTTCCCGCGGAATTATTTGACTGACTATTCCGCAGAACGCTCCTTATAAGTTTTACCGCCGAAGTAAATTCACTTTTACTTCAGCGGTAAAACTAAAACTTAACACAAACCTTTGAACACAAAGCCTGACACAGTTACAACCAAAAACGACAAAGAACCACAAGACACTATCGGCAATGCCGGCTTCATCACCTCCCACCTCATGCTCTTTGATGTGAAAGATCGTGTCAAAACGGTGAAATACAACAGTGACGATGTCGTAACTTCCGACAGCAACGGCGTGCTCACTTCATGCCCAGGCCATGACCTTTTCAATGGCTCTGCGCATCGACATTCCGCCGGCAAGGTCGCGTGAAACGCGCTCAACGTTGTCGCGCATCTGCCTTACATCACTCTCCGTGAGACGCCCGAGCACGTCTTCTATATCGTCTATCCTGTCCACGGCAATGCCTATGCCCTCACGCTCCACTATATGTGCTATGGCAGAACGGCTCCAAACTATCAGCGGCAGACCGGCACGGAGGTAGAACGATGCCTTGTGCGGACTGTTCACACGCAGGTATTCGCCGAAATCTCCGGTGCAGCCGGTAAGCGAGTCGCCGTCCCATACAAGCCCGAAGTCGCCCGTTGCCGTTGCTATGAACTCGTCGGGCTCCACGGGGTTGTGCAATATCAGATTGCCGGAAGGCTTCAGTTCGGCGATGTGATTGCTCCCATACACGTGTATCTCGCAGCGTTTTATAGCCTCCGACAGCCTAACCAAGAACATGTTCTTGCGCTCCGCGATAGACCCGGCATACACTATCTTGCCCGGCGGAAAGGAGTATGGCTTGCCCTTCGAGTCCGACTTAGACAGATAGTCGTGCAGTCCCAGCCCCGTGCAGGGTCGCTCCAGTCCTTTCTCCTTCAGCCATTCTGCCATTACGTCGTTTGCTGCGATTATGCAGTCGGCGTTCGACAGTCGGCGCAACTCCTGCTCCACGGTGAGACGTTTGCGGCGAAACGAGCCAAGGTCGTGTATGAAAGCCACCGTGCTCGCTCCGCGCCAACGTGCCGTTCGGCATATAAACGAGAAATATTTCTTTATAGGATATTGCAGGAACACCACGTCGCCCTTCCTCACCGAGAACGTATAGACCACTATTCCCGCCAAGTCTATCAGGAACGCCAACAGTTTCTCCCTACAGTAAGTGCGCCGCAAGCCCAAGTTATGCGCCCCCGCCCGAGCCACTATGTCCTCATAGTCTCCCTTAGCCTTATTCCCCGCGCTATGTCTTCCTTTATAATTGCGGGATATGTAGCAAAGTCTTCTTTCTTTCATCATATAATATTATTTGCCGGATTATGCTTATATCCGCAATTTTCAAGTGTGACAGGCATCCGTTCAAGAGACTATTTCACGACAAACTTCTTGCCGTCACGTATGTATATTCCGCGTGGCAGCGACTGCATGTTGCCCGCATCAACCTCTGTTCCATACACCGTGTACGTCTTTTTCCGCTTCTGTATGTCGTCGCTTTCAGCGTTGTTAAGCCCCAAAATAAAATCCACGTCACGGTCCCACTTGTATATTAACTGACCTTTGCGGATGAAATACCTTACCTTGTAGTCGTAGTATTTTAAGGAAATGGGAATACCGTAGGGACAATCAAAAATCCCCCTGTTGTTGTCAACAAAGCCAATACCTCTTATTAGGTACAATTTAGATGAAACAGAATCTTCAAAAGTATGGAACCATATGCAATTATATATTTTCCCATCAAGTAATTCAATCTTACGTATATCTTCCAATTCCGTATATTCAAACTCTTCGTCATACCAATCGTAATATGTGGGAATTTGTTTCCCTACATGCCAATCGAAATCATAGCGCAGCACTTCATAGTCTTTCCACAGATTAGTATAGTATATCGAATCGCCTTGTTCCCGGAAGTAAATGGGGTTCTGTTCTTGCCAATTCCATGTTTCAGTCGGCTCGTAATATTTTTCAGAATGGACTATGTCGCTGTAAGTAACCTTTATCACTTTATATATTTCTTTCCGTTGATAATCTTTTCTCCATCCACAGTATATCTCCGCTTTTGGGCAGTGAATTCATCGTATGTAACCATGAACTGCTCCTCTTCCCACGTTGTTCCTTGCGGAAAATACTCCTCATGCTCCTGAGCACCGGCATGAGATAATGGCAAAACCGATAAAAATAAAAACAATAAATAAAATTTTAAATGCTTCATGACAAAACCTCCTATTAGTATTTTTACGGTATTTTTGCAAAGATAGTTTTTTTATTTTAAACAAACAATGGCTTTAACAAAATATAACAAAGGGGCGGTTTCAATCAATTAAACTGCTGACAGATAAGTAAGGGAAGAGCGGATTGGCATACCATGAAAAACGGTAAGTGGGAAGTGAAAATGTTGTTTGAAATGTTAAAATGAATAGGTTGGGGCAAAATATCTATGAAATAATTTGGTTTATATTATAAACTTATTTACTTTTGCAGCGTGATCACAACTTAAACAGTAATGAACCCTTTAAAAAACAAGTATTATGGAAGAACAAAACAAGATGACGGCAGAACGCAGTCTGGAAATAATTGCACGCACAATAGAGCAGTCTCGACGTGAGATTGAGCGCGGAAGTTGGAAATATATGATGCTCTGGGGAGTGTCGGTGACGGTGATAGCTCTCGTAGTGGGACACCTTTGGGCACATTACCCTATCGGACCCGGGGCAAACGGGCTGTGGGGACTTATGGGAGTGGTCGCTCTCGTGGATCATTTCATGAGGAGGAGGAAAAAAAAGAAGCCCATAACCTTCGTGGGCAAGAACATAAACTACGTGTGGACATGCTTCGGAGTAATGGCAGGCGGCGTGGGACTTATATCGGGCATTCTCGCCGGATTTACACATCTCTTCACACAAGACGTTCAAGACGTCGTCAGAGAAACGAGAATAGTGTATTGCATGTCTATCACTTGCATCATCATATTCTCAATGGGCATAGCAGGAATGATTACCGGCTGCATGCTGAACAGCAAGACGATAATAGCAAGTTGTTTCATTGCAGGCTCGGTAGGGAGCGTGCTGGCGGTGGTGTTTGGCGGTCCGTCGGAAATGATTGTGCTCGCAGGAAGTGCCGTTGTGGGACTGATTGTGCCCGCACTGATTATCAGGATGAAAGAAAATGAGGGGTAAGGCGTATGTTTGAAAAACTTGACCCGCTGTTACACAGCGAACTAAGACTGGCGGTGATGTCGATACTTATAGACGTGGGGGAGGCAGACTTCACGTTTATTCGGGAACAGACAGGAGCCACAGCAGGGAACCTGAGCGTGCAGATTGACAAACTGCAGCAGGCTGAATATATAGAGGTGAGAAAGAGTTTTGAAGGGAAACGACCTAAGACCTCTTGCAAAATCACCGGGAAAGGACAGAAAGCCTTTGAAGGATATGTGGAGGCTATCAAGACCTATCTGGACAAGAAGGCATAACGTTTGGACTGAAAGAGATAAGACTTGATGTCTTTATGTTAACCCAGTGTACGTGGATGATGAACCAAAATCGGCGGGATTGCAGAGCAAATTCGCCGATTTTGGTTTGTAATTTCGGCGATTTTACTTTGCAAAATCGCCGAAATTGGTATGCAGGATGATATGTGGCAGGGAGCGGAAAGGTATGTAATAGTGGGCTAAAGGGCGTTATTAACAATTATTTAACACGGGTCGGTAACATTTGTTACCACGTTTTGTTCTTTATGCCCATACCTTTGCAGGCATATTTTTTTAAAATCAAAAGCATTATGACGGACAATAAGATGTTTTGTTTCCAATGTCAGGAAACGGCGAAAGGAACAGGGTGCACCATAAAAGGTGTGTGTGGAAAAGAGGCAACCACTTCGAGGTGGCAGGACTTGCTGCTGAGTGTGGTGCGCGGTGTGGCAACAATTCAGCACTCGCTGGGCGAGAAGGCGTCGCGGGAGGTTGCCGACTTCATCATGGATGCCCTGTTCACGACGATTACCAACGCTAACTTCGATGACCGGAGCATACTGAACAAGATAGACCGAGGTATCGCAATAAAGAAGAAGCTGATTGAAAGGGCGGCGAGCCTGAACATCACCCTCCCGGAGTATCGGGAGGTGGTGTGGGGCGGCGAGAAAGCCGACTATAACGCAGAGGGTGAACGTGAGGGCGTGATGCGCAACGAAAATGCCGACCTGCGCTCGCTGAAAGAACTGGCAGTGCTGGGAGTTAAGGGTATGGCAGCATACTATGAGCATGCCTCTCACTTGGGAAAGACCGACGACGAGATTGTTGACTTCATCTGCAAGGCACTGGCAGTGGTGACCAACCCCGATGCCGATATGAACACGCTGCTGAACAATGTCCTCGAGACAGGGAAGTTCGGCGTGGCAGCAATGGCTTTGCTCGACAAGGCAAACACCGAAGCGTTCGGCAATCCGGAACTTACGGCGGTGAACATCGGCGTGGGCAAGAATCCCGGAATACTCATCTCCGGTCACGACCTTAGAGACATCGAGGACCTGCTCATGCAAACCGAGGGCACGGGTATCGACGTTTACACCCACAGCGAAATGCTTCCGGCACACTACTACCCGCAACTGAAGAAGTATAAGCATCTTGTCGGGAACTACGGCAATGCGTGGTGGAAGCAGAAGGAGGAGTTCGAGAGCTTCAACGGACCGATAGTGTTCACCACCAACTGCATCGTGCCGCCGGCAAAGAGCGCGAACTATGCCGACAGGGTGTTCACCACCAACTCTGCAGGTTTCCCCGGTTGGAAGCACATCGCGGCGAGTGAAAATGGGCATAAGGACTTCTCCGAAGTGATTGCCGTGGCTAAGACCTGCGAGGCTCCGCAGGAAATAGAGAGCGGAGAGATCATTGGCGGCTTTGCCCATGCACAGGTGTTCGCCCTCGCCGACAAGGTGGTGGAGGCTGTGAAGAGCGGTGCGATACGCAAGTTTGTGGTGATGAGCGGTTGCGACGGGCGCATGAAGAGCCGCAGTTACTACGAGGAGTTTGCAAAGGCTCTGCCGAAAGACGTGGTGATACTCACGAGCGGATGTGCCAAGTATAGGTATAACAAACTGAGCCTCGGCGACATCAACGGCATTCCGCGCGTGCTGGATGCCGGTCAGTGCAACGACTCTTACTCGTGGGCTGTGGTTGCATTGAAGCTGAAGGAAATCTTCGGGGCTAACGACATCAACGAACTGCCGATATTCTTCAACATCGCATGGTATGAGCAAAAGGCGGTAATCGTGCTCCTCTCGCTCCTGCATCTCGGCATAAAGAACATTCACATCGGTCCCACGCTGCCCGCATTCGTGTCGGAAGGTGTGCTGAAGGTGTTGATAGACAACTTCGGTCTGGCTGCCAACTCCACTGTGGAGGAAGACATACAGAAATATGTAATGTAATAATACACGCATGATAAGAGTGTGTCATAATTAAAATGGGCACACCGAAAGGTTACAGATTATAACCGTTAAGCATAAAAGAGCCATGTCTAACCTTGAGAAAGGGTTACGATATGGCTCTTTTATAAATCCCTTATGCGACCATACAAGCAGAGATTTTTATTTCCAATCATTTGTTGGTTATAAGAAAATGTTTTATATTTGCTTGAAATTTTCAAACCATGTATTATGAAACAGGAAGAAATAATCGCCCTATTTGAGAGTTACGAAAATGTTGTCTGCAAGATTGATGACACAGAATGTTGGAGTGCCCGGATGTTGTCATCTTTGTTGGGATATAAGCAATGGCGTAATTTCACCAATGTTATAGACAAGGCGAAAGAAGCGTGTAAAGGTGCCGGTCAGACGGTTTCCGATCATTTTGCTGACGTCAGCAAAATGATAGACTTGGCAAAAGGGGCACAACGTGAAGTGGATGATATAATGCTTACACGTTATGCGTGCTATCTTGTTGCACAGAACGGCGACCCCCGAAAGTCACAGATAGCATTTGCCCAAACTTATTTTGCACTACAAACACGCAGAGCAGAATTGATAGAGAAACGTTTGCAGGAAGTTGAGCGAATAAAGGCTCGTGCAAAACTTCAAGAAACCGAAAAGAAACTATCCGGTGTATTATATGAGCGTGGGGTTAATGATTATTCTTTTGCAGTGATAAGGTCAAAGGGGGACAAGGCTCTGTTTCGTATGAGTACGAATATGATGAAACGACGTTTGGGAATGCCCGACAGCCGTCCGCTTGCCGATTTTCTCCCTACTATAAGCATAAAGGCTAAAGATTTTGCTGCAGAAATGACAAACGTAAATGTGCAAACAAAGGACTTGCACGGAGAATCAACAATAACAAAAGAGCATATTGACAACAATCTTGCAGTGAGAAAGATGTTGGCAGAGCGCGGTATTGTGCCGGAAAATCTTCCTGCTGCAGAAGATATTAAGAAAGTGGAGCGAAGGCTTGCGAGCGAAGAGAAGAAACTAATAAAGAACAAGAAGAAATAGATAACTTTCATATTCTTTTCTTCATGCAATAAAAGCGCGCGGTGCTCGTTATATTTATGACTTATGATACATGGGAACATCAATATACGAGAGGCTTGAGGAGAGTCTGCTGTTTGCCGGACTGACGGCTGATGAGATTGAGTGGGTTTTGCAGACCGTGAACTATAAGATTGTGGAATATCCCGCAAAGGCAGTGTATGCCGTTGCGGGCATGCCGTGTAAGTATGCCGACATTATTATCAAGGGCGAGATGATTTCGCGCATGAACGGCATTTCGGGCAAGCAGGTGCAGATAGACCGCCTAAGAGGTTGCATCCTGATAGCCCCTGCCTTTATCTTCGCGGAGAACAATGCCATGCCGGTGAGCGTGGAAACAGTGTGCAAAACGACCATACTGCGCATGCTGCCCGGCGAACTGAAACGCCTGATAGACACCAACGAGCGCATACGCATGAACTTCATTCGCCGTCTGTCGTCTATCGATGCCTTCCTAACCCAGAAACTGCGCATGCTGTCGCTCTTCACGGTTCGCGAGAAAGTGGCTTATTTTCTCATCAAGGCAGCCAAGGAACAGCAGAGCCGAACGATACAACTCGGCATAAGTCGTCAGGAGATGGCAGACCTGTTCGGCATACAGAAGTTCTCCCTGTTGCGGTGTTTGTCTGAATTTGAGAGCAATGGTGCTATCAAGGTTGATGGCAAACAGATTACTATCCTCAATTCGGACAAGATGAAATAAGGCTCTCCCTGCCTACTTCCCGAGTATCGAATTATATCTCCCGGCATCGCGCAGCAACGCCACAGCCTCTTTGATTTGCTTGTCTGTGGGCAGCGCATTCTCTATCGCGCCCGACTGGAAATAGTAGGCAGCCACGATGTCGGCACGCATCATGTTCTTCAGCACTTCCTTGTTGCGGTCGAGGTCGCGCCCGATGTCGTGCTTCAGTTTCGCTTCAAGAGCCTCAAACTCTGCCTTTGCGCCGTCATAGTAGCCCTCGAATGTGGCAAGCTTCTTCAGTGAGCGGAGTGCTTTCTCGGTCTCGGGGTCGTAGGTGAAGCCGCTGGCAATGACGCGCCGCTTGAACTCTTCGTAGTCGCTGTCGCTGAGGTCGAACTCTCGTGCCGGGGCTATCGTGGGGTGGCTGTTGATATAGTCGAGTTCGTATTCGAACATCACTTCCGTGGTGTCGCGCCCTGTGGAACCGAGATAGAAGGCTATGTTGGGCAGCGAGTCGGGCATAATCTCCACGTCGGGCTTTATTCCTCCGCCGTCGCGCACCTCTCTTCCGCCCGAGGTATGGAACACCTTGGTCAGCGAGTCGGCGATATGCTCGGTGTATCCGCCGCGCGAATGTTTGTAGTTTATTGCCTGTATGCAGCGTCCGCTGGGTATGTAGTATTTTCCGGTGGTGATTTTCAGGTTAGCGTTATACGGCAGGTCGAGCGGTGTCTGCACCAGTCCCTTGCCGTAGGTTCGCGTTCCGAGCACCACGGCGCGGTCGAGGTCTTGCAGCGACCCTGCCGTTATCTCGCTTGCCGACGCCGTTTCGCCGTTCACGAGCACCACTATCGGCATCTCGGTGTCTATCGGTTCTTTCGTTGTTTTATATTCGCGGTTGGCTCTTGCGAGCTTTCCTTTCGTCGTGACCAGCGTGAGATTTTTCGGCACAAACATGTTGACTATCTGCACAGCCTCTTCGAGTGAGCCGCCGCCGTTGCCCCGCAGGTCGAGAAGGAGTGCGCTTATGCCCTGCTCGCGCAGGTCGATGAATGCGCGGCGCATGTCCTTTGAGCAACCCTCGGTGAAACTGTTCAGGTTGATATAGCCGATGTTCTCCTCCATGATGCCATAGTAAGGAATGGCAGGCATCTGTATCGGGCGGCGTGTTATCTTCTTTATGAGGGTCTTGCCTGTGCCCGGGCGCAGTATCTTCAGGGCGAAGGTGGTGCCGGCATCGCCACGGAGATGACTGCTGACGTAAGCCACGTCTTTGTCTGTTGTCACCGAGTCGTCGATGCTTAGGATGATGTCGCCCTTCTTCAGTCCTGCCTCCGCAGCGGGCGTGTTGATGTAAGGCTCGTCTATCACCACGCGCTTCAGTTTGGCGTTATATCTTATCAAGGCACCTATTCCCGCATATTTTCCGGTAATCATCAGTTTCAAGTCCTTCACCTCCGACGCCGGATAATACACGGTGTAGGGGTCGAGCGAGCGCAGCATGGCATTCACCCCCGTTCCGATTACCTCGTCGGCGTTCAGCGTATCGACATACATCATGTCGAGGTTGCGGTAGATCGCATTGAAAATATCGATGTTTTTCGCCACGTTGAAATTATGGTCTTGTGTGCTCTGTGCCACTCCTGCGGCAGGGAGCAGCAATGCCAATGCCAACGTAATGCTTCTGAAAACACGTGCCATCATCCTCATATCTATCTTAATCATAATAATGTTATTCAAAGAATTGGTAAAAAATACATGCCTGCAAAGTTACATTATTATAGTGTGAAACAGCCCCATTTCACATTATTTTTTATTCTTTTTTGTCGCCGGAGCAAAAAAAACAAGAAAAAATTTGCACGTTATCGAAAAACTTTCTACCTTTGCATCCGCATTCGAGAGAATGATGATAACATTGCTTCAGTAGCTCAGTTGGTTAGAGCACCTGACTGTTAATCAGGGGGTCGTTGGTTCAAGCCCATCCTGGAGCGCAAAGACGGAAACCCTATTGTTTTTAGGGCTTCCGTCTTGTTTTATACGGAATAAAGGGGGCTTGAAGTTATCATATAAAGGCATTTTCTGCTACAGATACAGTTCAGCTACACAAAAGCAGGCTCTCAAAAAAAATGTAGCAGTGAATGGAAAAATCCGCTGAGCCCATATTACTCCCCTCTGACTACACACTACACTACTTTAGGGGCAATATCATTAAAAACTATATTTCATTTTAACCCACGCCTCCGAGTTCTTCGCATACATTGCAAACTTGCCTTTATCGGCATGGAAATAGTCGTAGCCGGCAGTAAGTTCTATCTGGTCATTGAGGGCATAGGAGGCAGAAAGGCGATTGAAGATGCCTCCATTCGTTACGTCAATGTAGGCAAAGGTGGAGAGTTTCAAGGTGTTGTGCAACAGTTCCTTCGAGATTCTTGCCGTGGCAAGTCCGGCGTTGCGGTAGGCGGAGATACCATCAAGGCTGCCCGAGGTGTGTTGATGGCAATACTGCACGCTGACATTCCAATCGTTACCCGGATACCAGTCTGCGCCTGCAAGGGCATTGAGAACGTTGCGGCGTGCCGCTGCCTGTCCTATGCTAGTTCCTTGTGCTTCGCCAATATAATCGGCAACTTCGGCACGGAGGACGAACTGACCTACGGGCAGGGAGCAGTCGGCACCCAGCATAGTCATGCGACGGTACTCACCATTGACACGGAGCGACTGCCTGTCGGCTGACAGTATGGGGCAAAGGGCTGGCATTTTGTTCCATGTGCGCAAGGCACTCACGGAAAAATCCATTCCGCTCAGGTTGACGATGAGCCGCACGCCGAACTCCATGTTTTTGATTCGCCTTTCGGGTTTGCCACTTTCCAAATCGATGGTGTATGGAAGCGCAGCCGATGGCAACCGCACTGCCCACGGGTTGTGGTCGTCGGTCGGCAGCACGAAGAAATCGACCACCGGATTGCATACGGCTTCAAGGGTTACTGCCCTAATTGTATATCTTGCACGCAGGGCATTGACCGGCATGCGGATGTCGTCGTAGTCTTGTGCGAGAAACTCGGTGTAGTCGAACGGCGACACGCAGTCGGTAACGCGCAGCGCATCTGCCACACCCCAAACGATGATTTGCCGCCCCATGCGCAGGTCGAGGTTTCCCTTGACATAGGAGAGATATGCCTCGCGCAGTTCCAGTCTCGTACGCTCTTTCAAGATAGCGTTGTAAGTAGCGTTCAGAGACACGAAAAGCGATGCGGCTCCCTTTTCGAGTTTCAGTTCTCCCCGCGCACGAGTTCTCGAAGCCATCAGGTCAGCCTTCCCCTGTGTCCTGACGGCATGGTAGGTGTCGAGAAAGCCTTTGACCTGTACTTGCAGGGCGTTGTCGTCGGGTTCTTCCTGCGGCGGAACTGCTGTGAAAACCGGTTCCGAGACATCCATGACGACGGTATCGCACAGCACGTCATCATAGTCTCTCCCGATTGTCACAGTATCGATTTGGGCTGATGCCTGTGCCGAGCATATCGGCACAAGCAGGAGCATGAATAATCGGAGTGCTTTCATATCAAAGCCCTTTCTCCAGTTTGGAAACGGTAAAGAGGTTGGGCGACACCTTCACGTTGAACCGCTGATTGCTCATGCGGATGACGGTTTTGTGTCCCGTCTGCATGTTCTCCATCTGCATAAGGTGCATGGTCCAGAAACCCTGCACTTTCTCAATGTTGGAGATGGTAAGCCTGCGGTGCAACTTGTTCAGTTTGTCGTAGTATTCCGCCTTGACGACCATCAGACAATCCTGCCGAACCCATGTTACGCGGCGTGCGTAAATCTCGTCCTTGTCTTTGGGTATGGACTGGATTACCCAGCATTTGTGTCCTCCTAAAGTTTCCTCGCGCAGCAACTTGTGCTGTTCCTCGTCCACGCTGCGCGTGCTCATGTCGTTGTAGGTGAAGTCGCTACCCATGAAATAGTCGGTCTTCGACGACTTTCCGCTGATGCGTCTCGTCTTCTTCATCGCCGGGAGATAGAGCCACTTGTCGTCTGCCTTGTTGGGGTTGTCGTAGTCCCATGTGAGGAATCCTGTACCCTTCACGTCGCCGGGATAGGTGAAGAACATGATTTTCTTCGTGTCATTTCCCACGTCCATCGCCCACGACTCGAGTTTCCGCACACGCTTGTGCCCGCTCTTTTGGATGAGCGTCATTTCGATGGTGGCATAGCGTGTGTCGCCGTCGGCGCGGTTCTTTACTTTCTGCATGATGTCTCTGCCCGACAGCCCTGCTGCCTGTACGCTGCAAACCACCAGCATGGCGATGAGCAATAATGTAAGATGTCTTGTTTTCATTTCGTTTTGTTGTTATTTATCGTTATTGTTTTTCGGTTATTATTGTTCCTTAGGAAGCCTTTTTGTCGTTCCCGAACACACGCAGATACCTGAACAGTATAGGCGTGAGGAAGAGGTCTGCCAGCAGTGCCGACAACATACCCGCCACGGCAAGGATGCCCCAGTTGCGCATCTGCGTGGCATCGGAGAGGATGAAGCCGGCAAAGGTTGCCGAAATGATGACCGTTGACATGACGATGGCGAGACCCTCAGTGCGGAAAGTCCGCCTGATGGCTTCCGAGTAATCGCCGCATCGGTCGTATGCCACATGGCTGTGGTTGATGAAGTGGATGGTGTCATCGACGGCGATACCCAGCACCATCGGGATGAGCGAAGCAGTCATCATGTCGAGCGGATAGTCGAGCCAGCCCATCATGCCGCCCACGATGATGGCCGGGGCGATGTTGGGTATCATACCTACAAGAGCAACCTTCCAGCTACCGAAAACGAGAAGGAGAATGACGCCGATGACCAGCACCGAGAGCAGCATCGACCACATCTGCCCGCGCTCCACGTGTTGCTGCATGACGGTGAACTGCGGAATGTTGCCCACCACCGAGACGTGCGCGCCGGGGAAGAGGCACCGGGCCTCTTCCTGCAGCAGATTCATTTCCTTTTCCGCCTCGTTGGAGTTGTAGTCCTTCATTTCTATTTGCAGACGCAAGCGTTTGTAGTCGTAGTCCATCCAGTATTCCGACTCCGTTCCGCCCGCATTCTCGTAGAGCAGCAGCAACTGCGCCACCATGTCGGCATCGTCGGGGATGCGGTAGAACCGCTGCTCGTTGCCGTTGAGCGTGCAGTTCATGTCCTTCACGATGTCGGTAATGGAGTTGTGGCGTTTCGTCAATTTGTAGCCAATTGCCGTCTCCGCCAGCCGGTCGAGTTTCTGCAGGTTTTCCGGCTTCTTGGCGTCGTTGTCGTGCGGCAGGGTAATCATGAGGTCGTAGGCATACATAGAGCCGAGTTCTGTCTCGCAAAGGTCAAGGAACTTCTTGACATAGGGTATCTTCCGCCCCATCGTCTTTTCGATATCGAACGCCGGCTCGATGAAGAAGAGACCGATGCCGCAAAGCACTGTAAACAGTATAGAGGAAGCAATGACGGTACGGTGGTTGCGCATGATGAAACTGCCAAACCGCTCGAACTGCTTTCCAATATAGCCTTCAAAACTCTTAGACATGTCGGCAGCAGGTTCACGGTCTTTGCCTAACGAAAGCAGGATGGGCGTGAGCATCAGGCAGGTGAGCAGCACGGCAAGCAGACACAGCGAAGTGTTGATGCCGATAGCCTGCATCGGGACAATCTTCATCGAGAGGAATGTCATCATGGCTGCCACGGTGGTAAGTCCCGAAAGTAGCACGCCCCAGCCTGTTTCGCCTATGGCTTCCTTGATAGACTCCCTGCGCTTGCCCGTTTCTACAAATCGTGTCTTGAAAAAGTTGTATAAATGAATATTGTAGGCGATGGAACAGGCAAAGGTGAGTATCACGGAAATCATCGTCGTGCTCATATCCGTGTAGATGCCCGTCCAGCCGATGATGCCGAAACTGATGAGCAGACCGAAGAGAGATGTGAGCAGCGGTGCGACGACGCCGCGGAGCGAGCGGGTTACGACGAGCATGACTACGATGGATATGATGAAGGCGAAGAGGAACAGCCGCCCCAGCTCTTTGGTGAGATAGACGAACTTCTCATAACCAAGATAAGGCATTCCGGCGGCATTGGGCGACAGCTCGGAGTATTTCGTCTTGCCGATGATATGCCCTGCCTCCTTGCCCGTGAGCATGTCGGGGGCAATGTCGCTCGTCTTCTTCCACACGCTGTCTTCGGGAAACGGGCGCAACTTCAGCATAATCCACGTCATCGTGCCGTCTGCCGACACCATCTTCCTTGCCAGATAGGGCTTGCTGTATGCCTTGCGCCTGATTTCTCTCAGGGCGGCACTGTCTGAAGGTATTTCGTCTGGCACGATCTGTTCGATGGTCATGCCATCTTCCGTGCCTACGGCAAACTCGAGGTCGGTGAGCGATGTTACCTTGTCGGCATACGACAGGCTGTCTTTCAGTTCGTTGCTCAACTCGCGGATGAGCGTCAGGCTGCGCTGGGAGAAGATGTCTTTATTCTTCACCAGCACTGCCACATAGTAGTCGTTGCCAAAAATGGACTTGAACTCGTTGGTCTTGAGCAGCATCGGGTCGTCGCTCACGAAGTAGTCGTCGAACGAGGTTCTCATCACGATGCGCTTCGCTCCCACAAACGAGAAGGCGACGACTACAGCGAACAGCGCACCCACCACAAGACGGTGGCAGATAATCCATTCTGCCAACTGCCTGAACTTACTGTTGATTCTTACGATTTTCATAGTTATATCCTTGTTTTATTGTCATTTATTTTTTCCTGCAGCAAGGCTATCATTCGTGCGAACTCTCCATTTCTCGCCATCAGTTCGTCAGGTGTTCCCTGCTCGCTTACCGTTCCGCCGTTGAGTACCACGATGTGGTCGGCATTGCGCACGGTGCGCATGCGGTGGGCAATGATGATGACGGTCTTTCCCTGTACCAGTTCGGAGAGACCTGCCTGTATCTTCGTCTCGTTCTCGGCATCAAGGCTGGCGGTGGCTTCATCCAAAAGAATTATAGGGGCATCCTTCAGAAGGGCGCGGGCAATGGAGATGCGCTGACGCTCGCCGCCCGAAAGCGTTTCGCCATTCTCGCCGATAACGGTATCATAGCCCTGCGGCATACGACTGATAAAATCGTCGCATTGTGCCAATCGTGCCGCATGACGCACTTCCTCGTCGGTGGCATTGCGCTTGCCGATGCGGATATTGTCGGCAATGGAGGCATTAAAGAGCAATACATCTTGAAAAACAATGGCATAGTTTTTCAGCAACGTTTCAGGCTCTATCGTGGAAATGTCTTTTCCGCCTATCAGTATCTGTCCACCGTCGATGTCCCAAAAGCGTGCGGCGAGTTTGGCGGTGGTGCTCTTTCCTCCACCCGAAGGTCCCACAAGAGCAGTAACCTCTCCCTGACGGGCAGTGAAGGAAACATTACTCAGCACCTGCCTTTCGGCTTCGTAGGCAAAATTCACGTTACGAAACTCTATGTCGTAGTTCTCTATCTGCATTTCCAGCTTCCCTTCCTGTGCCGGCATCGCGTCGATTTCCTTAACCCGATTGATGCGCACATCGAGAAAGGCGAGTATGGCAAGGTTGTTGCACACCTCCTGAATGGGGTTGTAAACCATTGCCGAGACAATTAGGAACGCCAAATAAGTGAATACAGACACGTCGCAATGTTGCAACAACCACGCCCCCACGAGAATGACCGACGGCATGCCTAATTTCAGCAACATGGCAGAGAGATTGACGCACGTGCCGGCTACCAATTCGTGGCTGACCAATTCCTTCTCGTAACCTTTCAGCCGTAGGTCAAAACTGTGGCAGTACGCCGCTTCACCATTGTACGACTTGATTTCCTGCACACATTCCAGTCCCTCCTGTACCTGTTCGGTTACGCCACGCTTCACGTGATAGACATGCCGGAAAGCCTTGTCGAGTTTACGGCGCGACAGCAACAATGTGGCAATGCCCAGCGGCACAACCCAAAAGAGTGCGGCGGCGAGTCGCCAGTCGTAACAAAACATTCCGACAGCAATGACGATGACGCTCGTCATGGCGGCAAAAAGTTGCGGAACGGCATGCGAGAATATCTGTTCAAGCATGGTGCAGTCTTCCATTATGGTGGAAGTGAGGTCAGACAGGTTGCGCTCACCAAAAAACGCCAACGGCAGACGGCGCAGCTTCTCTGCCACACCGATGCGCCGTTGTGCGCTTTCGGTGTAGATTGTGGTATAAGTGCTGTCGTACTGCCACTGGGTCACGATGAACATTAGCACTGCCAGCCCTACTGCCAAGAGCAGGTAGAACCACAACGTGTGTTGTCGCGCCTGCGACTCTGTTCCGATGCGCTCCATGAGGAACAGAAACAAGTAAGTGGGCGGCAACATCAATGCAAGGTTGAGCAATGTGGAATAGGCTATGCCTCGCCGCAAATCTTTTGCCCCTTTTTCCGATAGGGCGAAACGGTTTTGAAAGTATTTTATCATTGTCGTATGGCTTTTTGAATGGTTATAATTTCCACGCTACCGATTTCTGGTACTCGTTCCACATTTTATAATATAATGCCTTGCGGGCGATGAGTTCTTCGTGCATTCCCTGTTCGGCTATCCCGCCGTTCTGCATTACTACGATATTGTCGGCATCTTGCACGGTGGTCAGCCGATGAGCTATCATCAATACCGTTTTGCCACGAGTGAGATGCGCGAGGGCTTGGCGGATAAGATGCTCGTTTTCGGGGTCTGCAAAGGCGGTCGCCTCATCGAGTACCACGATGGGAGCGTCTTTCAGAATGGCACGCGCAAGAACGATGCGCTGCTGCTCGCCCCCCGACAGGTAAGTTCCCTCGGCACCAATCACGGTGTCCAATCCTTGTGGCAACCGTTCGATGACTTCACGACTCTGCGACAGGTCTATGGCACGGTTTACCTGTTCGAGCGTCGCCTTGGAACTGCCGTAGCGCACGTTCTCCAAAATGGAGGTCTTGAACAGTCGGGTGTTCTGGAAGACGAACGACACGCTGCGCATCAGTTCATCCTTATCCATTTGACGCACGTCCACATCGCCTATGCTCACACTACCCTCGCGCACATCCCAAAAACGGGGTATGAGCCTTGCGATGGTGGTCTTGCCGCTGCCCGATGCTCCCACAAGTGCTACCGTCTTGCCTTCGGGAATGGCGAGGTCGATATGGCTCACGGCATCTTTCTCTGCTCCTTCGTATCTGAACGACACATCATGGAAACAGATGTCGAAAGCTTTGCCTTTCCGTGGCGTTTCGCTGTCGGGAAGCGGTGATACGCAAGTGAGATTTTCCAATCGCTCCACTGCCTCGTTCGCCAGAAATAGATTCTGACTGAGGTACATCGTCTTCATCACATTGACGGAGATAATCGGGGCAATCAGCACATAGAGTATCATGTCGGAAACGATGACTGCCGTCTCTCCGCCATGTCCAATCAGGATAATGCCGGTTGGCACGAGAAAGAAAGCAAAGGCATTGATGGCAACGGTGTAGGCAGACATTGGTCTGCGCCATAGCAGGGTATATTTGATGACAAGGTCTCGGTAGTTGATGATGCTGTCATGAAATCGCTTGAACGAAAACACCGTCTGCTGAAAGACTTTCACCACAGGAATACCACGTACATATTCCACCGCCTCCGCACTCATCTTCTCCTGCGCGTCAAGATACATTCGTTGGAATTGGTTGTTTCGTGGGTTCATCATATAGCCCATAATGCCGAAAGCACAGACAATCGGCACCAACGAGGCAATGCCCAACTGCCAATCTACCACAAGCAGAAGGATGATGACGCCAAGCGGAGCAACGATGCTTCCTGCCACATCGGGCAGGATGTGTGCCACGAAAGTATGTGTCTGACCGGAGTCCTCGTCGATGATTTTGCGCATCCGTCCCGTGTTCTGCGTATCGAAGAATCCCAGCGGCACACGCATGAGACGTTTCATAGCACTGCGTCGCATATTGGTTTCCACACGGAAAGCGGCAAGGTGCGAAAGCATGAGGGCGGCAAAGTAGAGCAACACGTTTACTATGGATATTACGAACGCCGCAAGAGCATAGTCCCACAGAGGCGTATCGGCAAGGGTGCCTTCAGCCGTGAGCAGCGTGCGCACCACAAGCCACAAAAGGACAAAGGGAACGAGCGACAGCAGTCCATTGAGTGCCGACAGCCCGACGGAACATGGCAGCAGCCATTTGCGCCCTCCAATGTAGGTTCCTAAATGTTTGAGTGTCTTTATCATATCATTGATTTGAAGGTTTTTATGGTTTCATCAGTTCTTTCCATCCGGCCATGCCGAAGGACACGTATTGCTTGAGTGCCAGCTTGATTTCCTCTTCACTATAATCATCATGCTCCACAAGTTCGCAGAATAGAGTCATCCATGTTGAACAGGTAAGATGAATCAGGAAAGGAGAGATGTTGACGTCAAGATGCGGATAGCGTTCCTTCATCAGGCGCATGTATTCTATACCCACCTGCATCTGCTGGTCGATGATTTTGTTTTTATATCCTTCCAACGAAGTGCCCTCGGCATTGAAAAGAAGCAGTCGCAGTTCGGGGCGGAAATCCTTGATGAGTACAAGCATGGAAAAGATATATCCTATCTGCCGTTGTCGCATGTCAAACACCTCTATGGATAGATTCTCCTCATCGTTGTGCGAAAGGATATATCTGTCGATTGCCAAGAGAAGCGGACGCATCACCGCACAAAATAGAACATCCTTGCTCTCGAAATAATGGTATAGGTTGCCTACCGTCACACCAGCCTTGCGCGCCACGTTACGGATGCACGTGTGTCGTACTCCATTCTTGATGAACTCCCGATGCGCCACCTCCAATATACGTTGTCTAATATCTGTCTTCAATTTCTGCATAATCGGATTCTAATAATGAACACCGTTCTAAATTATTCACAAAAAAAAGCGCACAATGCTATAACCCACAAGTGCGCATTTGGGTTTTGATGATATAATCATGAATGATTCTGTATCATATCTATTTGCAGGATAAGCGTATGCAATAATTTATATTTTCCTATTCCACTTCCACGCTTCATAGGCAAGTGTGACACTCAACACAACGAGCATGGGGTGGATAAAAAGTTGAGGAAGCTCAAAATCCGTAATCAATTCCACACAGTGCGCCGCACAAAAGAGGGCAAGGAGGAAAGCAAGGCAGACATGAACTATTTTATGCCAACGCTTAACGGCATAGAGCGAAAGGAGCAGTCCTATCACCGGTATCGTGAATGAGACGATGGCCATCATCACCAATATGGGCATCGGAGCCACACCTTCATTAGAAATCGCTATGTCTGCATTCCAAAAAAGTGGTATCATCTCAATGAGAGAATGTGCAGACATTCCGGCTATCACTGCAACCCAAAGAATGGATATTTTAAGATTTTCTTTCATGTTTTTTGCTGTTTATTGGTCATATAATGGTTGGACGGGTTCTGCAAACCTCCTTACTGTCTGTGGAATTTTACAAAACCTGTCCATAAGCTTGTTTTAGTCCATAGAAATCACTTTATAGGCACCGGTAGGTGTCTTCACACTTGGTTGCATGGAGCCTATTCCCGTTGCCATGTCGTAACGATAGAATCCTATACCGCTGTCGGTGTGCTCGCCAAAATAGATAGAAGAACCTACCTTGATAATTGCATTGGATGCCCAACCACATGATGCAGGGAGGGGAAGAATACGTCCGGTCTTCTTGTTCACGTCTATCTCGTAAGGAACATAGCATTTGTTGACAATATAGGTTTGGTCGTTGGGATCTTTTACCAACGAGGGCTTATAAAGGAACGTGTATATTTTCCCGTTGCCACCATAAGCCATAGACATTCCGTAAGAACCGACCTCTGCTCCCTCGGTGGTTTGCAGACTCATATAAAACTCTTTGTCAAACTCTGTCTCGCCTTTCTTGATGCGCAGCAGTCCATCCTTATACCCCTTACCGGGCATAAACTGACACATCATCGCCGCACGTGGTCCGGTATGGAAATAGATGTTGCCGGCTTCATCCATAACCGGTGTGGTGTGTCCGATCATTCCGAGACTGGTTGCCCGGTCGTCTTTTATCACTTTTTCCACCTTGTCGGTCGCCACGTCAATGACAGCCACCTGCGCAGGTGTCGCAAGAATTTCCTTCATGGATTTTGCCTGATTGAGCGGCAGGAACAGTTTACCGTCACGCACAATGCCATTGCCTCCGTCTGGGTCATTATCCTCCTCCGCGTAAGGTGAAAGGTCTATCTCTTTCGTTACGCTCATCGTGGTCGGATTGAACACTATTAGTTGTCCACGGCTTGCGCATGTGACGGCATAGGCTTTCGTGTCGCTTGCAAATACAATTTCAACCACGTTGGGTGAACCCGGGAAAGAAAGTTTGCCGACAGACCGGGTAGAAAGTTTCCCATTGGCATCCACTTCATATTTATAAAGAGTCTGTTCGCCTCCGTAGCCATACATCGAACCAGACTGAAGATAAACATATTTTCCGTGTTTCTCCATAAACAAATGCCCGGTGGGTAGGGTTATAGCCTTGCCGTAAGTAACGGACGTGCCTTCATTGAAATTCTCAAAACTTGTGATGAAGAAACTGTTGTCCGATTGTGCAGCCATCAGGAAGTGATGCTTGGATTGAGGTTCCGGCTCGTCGTTGTTTTCCGAACAAGACGAAAATGTTGCTGCAAACAGCATGGTCAGGCAGGGCAAAGCCCATAAGAATTTGTTTGTTTTCATTATTTTTTATGTTTATAATTTATTGATAATATATTTCATTTTCAAATGGAACGTGCGTCTTTCCATCGGGTAACGAAATTCCGCCCAGTTCTCACGGTTGAGAATGTTTCGTATCTCAAGACTCAGTTGGCATTGATTGTTGAAAGAATGATGAAGGGCTACGTCCCAACTGTATCTTGCCGGTATAAGCATAGTATTGTTGTTGCTTGCCTCCCAGTTGTAACTGAATTCCTTGGTAAATCCGAAAGAAGAGGCAAGTGCAGAGGAAGTAGAACGCCCAAGCAAGCCTTCCTTATACAGACGCAGCCCGACATTGCCAAACAAATAAGGCATGTTGGGGATGCGATAGCGATAGTGATAATTTTCGCCACCGCCTACGGCATACTTTCTCATGTCGCGGGCATCTTGCCATGTGATATTTCCCTGTATATCCAACCAACGATTCATTTTGCTGTCTATTTCCATGTCCATACCCACCACGCGAACCTTGCCGATGTTGTCATAGGCCATATTCATGGAACTATACATCAGTTTAATCATGTCCTTCGCACTCATGTAGAATGTATTGAGACCAATCCGCACCTGTGGATAACGACCGGCATTGATGAGCCATATCGCACCTGCGTTAATATTAAAACTCCGCTCCGGACGAAGCTTCTCTGACGGGAGCAGCAGAACGCCGTCACCAAACAATTCTTCGGCAATGGGCATTCTGACGGTCGATTGCACGGAGGCTTTCAGTGTCAGGGCATTATTCGGAAGAAGATGCAGTGCCATTGCCTCGCTCCAGCCTATCATGGTACTATGGTTAGTAGATGTTCTAAGTTTGTCTTGCAACATGATAGATTCGGCAAATGGAAGGACTCTTGAATAGTGATTGAATAGCTTTATTCCCAATTCGTTTGTGAATTTGCCATCATATAGTTTCCATTCATGGGTCAACCCGGACACAATGGTACGGAGCCGGCTCGGGTATCCGCTGGTAGGCAAACGCGAATAGCGGTCGGCAAGTTCGTCTTTGGGCATCTTGCGCCCGTAGCGGTAATTGGTGTTCCATGTGATAAGTTGACGGCTGTCAATCCTATAGGTCAGGTTGAGCAGTTCACGGATAGTAATATGCCTATCGTGCGAATCGTTTGGAACGGAGCCTATCTCTCCACGCCCGGAGCCACTAAGAAACTTGTTGCCTATAAAATCGTAACAATAGTGGGAGGTGTCCACCTGATTGACAAGACTGAGTCCGACAGTTGAGTGGAGTTGTGCGGTTAGTTTGCCATTCATAAAACTCTTTTCAAGACTTAGTGCCGTGCTTGCCGAATGTGTACGCGTAAAGGCATGCTGGATGTTGTTTTGCACGTTCATCAGTCCACCCTGTATCTCTTTGCGGTAATAGTCGCCACTCAGTGTTATGTCAAATTGGTCAAACCATAACTGCCGGCTGCTTATACCCACGCTGAATCCTCCATGCAAGTAGGCGTCGTGGTCACGGTGAATGATACGTCCTAATTCAAACGGAGAAGAAAAACTATAATTATTTTTAGCATAATTCATCATGGCACCGACATGCAGAGCTGTTGATGTCTTACCCAAATAGCGTTTCAGTTGCAGACTACCCATATATGTGTTGTAAGACGCTGCCTCAAATGCTGCTTCCAGATGATTACTTTTAAAGTCCTTCAGCAGAATGTTCACAGCCCCACCTAATCCGTCACCGCCCAGCCATGCAGGGATAATACCTTTATATACTTCCACCTCCTCTATCATGTCGATAGGAATACTGCTGAGTTGAAACTCATCGGAGTTTCCCATTGGCATGCCATTTACAAATATGCCGATACGCTTACCGTCCATGCCTTGTATAATGATGCGCGAGGCATTTCCCAGTCCTCCTTGCTGCGCCACTTTGATACCTGCGGCATTGTCAAGAATCTCGTTTAAGGTGGCTGTCTTATATTTGAGAGTTTTTCCGTCTATAATTGTCACTGCCGACGGGACTTCGCGATGCGTCTGCGCTTTGCTTTTGCCCAATACCACAACATCGGACAAGAGATTGTCCAAGGGCTGCAACTCTACATTACAACAAATGCTGTCGCTGACGCACGGTTTCTGCCCGAAGGCTACACTGCGACCTTTATATCCTATATATTTTACTTTTATCTTCTTGCCGCTCCTCGAAGGAACACTCATTCTAAACGTACCTGTATGGTCAGTGGTTGTTCCTGTTTCAGAATTGTCCAACATGACCGTGGCACCGCTCAAGGGCTTGTGAGTCTGTGCATCAGAGACTTTTCCATAAATAATTTTTTGAGCGTATATGTCTTGCCATGCGAATAGGCAAATAACCACTACAAAATAATTGGAAATGGAGTATCTGCCCCTATTATTCCATACCAATTCCTCTATATGTTTATATGATAGTCTATTCTGCCATTTCTTTAAAAATGAACACCCGTCGGCTTTGTTCATGAAAAAAGCGCACCGCTCAAATAAAGAACGGTGCGCTTGGCTTGGCAGACTTTCATGCCTATGTAGTATATCTATATGTGTCCTTATCATAACTTCCATTTTTTCGTTGCAAAGATAATAAGGTTCACGTAATGGCACAATACCCAGAAATCGGTATTTTACAATGGACATAAATTATGATAGTACTACTCTCTCACTGAAAGTAATTTCTAATTAGGCTGTTGTGCCGTAGTGGGCAACTCTGAAAGAGAAAACAATACTATCGAAGTGGCTTTTGGCAGTGGTTGCCAATGTGATAGCAACTATTCTGACTTTTATAACCCTCTAATTGATGGCGCAAGGCTTGTTGGGAAACAGACCTTGCACCTTTTACTTTCGAGAGGACAATAGCAAAAATCACTTCATTGCAAACTTATTATCAATTTATGATGCTAAACATTAAACTTCTCAACACCAAAGCAGAAGTTTTACAAATATTATTCGTAATATTGCACTTGCTGGTTGACCCTACACTTGTAATACAAATAATCAACAGAAAAAATAATTCCTGAGATTGTAACATGTTCCCTTAACATGTTGAGAAATTCCGAAAAACTTAGCACATTCATAGCCTCATGTTAAGTTTTTGCTAAAATCTTAACTTGAGTATAAGGCTAAAAAGTATATGGAATATGTTCTATGAAATTTAATGTAATCGTTTTAGCGAGCATAATGTTTCTTGGTATGACTTTTCCTGTAAGAAGTTCACTACAAGATAAATAAAAAGGAGTTACGCGAGCGTAACTCCTTGATTTCCGGCGTGGACCAGACAGGGCTTGAACCTGTGACCTCCAGATTATGAGACCAATATAATGATATTTCGTGATAGTCTATAATTCGTAACTATACTGATAGTCAATGAGTTATATCTTTACGATTTTCACTGAAACTCACAAAATACCCCTAACTGAAATAGTTTGTTTACGCATTGTTTACGCAACTGGGCTCCAGACTAATCACCGTAAAAGCAGAAAAACTATAGTAGAAAGCATATAAAAATGTTAAATATTACACTTTTTATATCAGAAAGCATGTAATTTGCAAATAATATTGTAATTTTGCATTCGAAAGAATATAATTTATATGGAAAAGACAAAGTTATCAAAGGTGGTAAAGGATTTGCGCAAGGAATATGATCTTACGCAAGAAGACCTTGCAATGAAGTCTGGCGTAGGCTTGTGCTTTGTACGCAATCTGGAACAGGGGAAGCCGACGTTAAGAATGGATAAGGTCAACCAACTACTTGATTTGTTTAACTACGAACTTACAGCAACTAAAAAGCAATGAGACAAGCTGAGATTTATCGAAAGGATGCCCTTGCTGGCATCTTGACAGAAGATGGTGGCGAATACCGTTTCTGTTATGATGAAGCGTATCTCAAACGTGAAGATGCGCTACCTGTAAGTCTGACACTCCCATTACAAACGGAGACATTCGTAAGTCCTGTACTATTCCCGTTCTTTGACGGGTTGATACCAGAAGGATGGCTGCTTGATGTGGCACTACGCAATACCGACATCAGCATTCTTGACCGTATGTCGCTATTGTTGTTATGCTGTAAGGAGTGTATCGGTTCTGTCAGTGTAGTGCCTATAAATAAGGAAGGAGGCGACAATGTGTAAATGTCTGTATTGCTATAAGGAATTGAAAGAAGGTCAGAAAGACTTTCATCCAAGTTGTGCCCGAAAATTCTTTGGAACAAAGGATGTGCCCTTGCTGGAGTACAAACATGAAGAGCTCGACCAATTAGCCGAGCAGGTAATTCGTGCTCAAACATCTCTGACAGGCGTTCAACCCAAATTGTCTCTGAACCTCGACAGACATGATGGCTGTAGCCGACTGACTATCGTAGGACTTTGGGGAGATTATATCTTCAAGCCACAAACGGAGAGTTACGAGCAGTTGCCAGAAAATGAGGACTTAACGATGCATCTTGCGGAAGTTGCAAAGATTAGTGTGGTGCCTCATAGCCTTATCCGTTTGGCTGATGGAAAACTTGGGTACATCACAAAGCGTATTGACCGCACCGAGAATGGTGAGAAGATAGACATGGAAGACATGTGCCAACTCACGTTGCATCCTACGGAATATAAATACAAAGGATCGCACGAACAGATTGCCAAGACAATCTTGCAATACAGCAACACGCCAAAACTCGACCTTACGAATTACATGCAGTTGCTGCTCTTCTGTTTTGTCACAGGTAACAACGACATGCACCTGAAGAACTTCTCACTTTACCGACCTGCAGAGAACTATCAACTAACGCCAGCTTATGACCTCCTCAATGTTGCCATAGCAAATCCCAAGGACAAAGAAGAATTGGCACTTACTCTTGCGGGAAAGAAAACAAAAATCCGTTTGGCAGACTTCCTGAATGCTGCAAAGACAATGGGACTGGAAGAAAAAGTAGTACAGCGTCTCATTGCAGGTCTTCATAAGGCACTTCCCCAATGGCAACAGCTTATAAAAGATTCCTTCCTCAGTGAAGAACAGAAACAGGCGTATGAAGAACTGGTAATTGCCCGACTTAATAGATTAAAAACGGAACAAGTTGACAAAAACCCGGAAAAATAGACGGAATAAGTGTTTTCACATTTTTTGTTGTACAACAAAATAGATAAGAGGATGTGCCTATATGACACACCCTCGTCTTATTTTTGCAAGACTACTTGCTGGGTTAGCGACTACTCTGTTGGAAATCTACGAATCCAAACATTGCCACACTCAGGATTTGTGCATGTCAATTCGACCTGCAACTCTGGTCGACCTTCTACGATTTCATATCGTCTATTGGTCTCGACCATTTGGCTTTTACAGAAAAAACAGATTTCTTTCATTTGAACCAAATTTTATGTTAATAATATGCGGCTCTCCGAGCACCGCGTTATCAAGCTACTAACATTGGTTCAAGACTCGAGTATGGAGCAGAAACTGGAGCGATTTCCGATTGCAAAGGTACAAATTATAATTGAAAAATCCAAATTTACAGTCTGTTTTTTCTTTCTTTATTATGTAAGCCACATAAAGGCAAATGAAGTTTCAGACTGTTTTTGATGAAAAAAATATCAGTAATGAATAATGTATAACAACACTTTTGATCCGTTGCAAACTTCTTCGAAGAAGTATAGAATTCTGCTATATTTACACCTTTGAACATGTTTTCTGAGTATGATTTTCATACTCTACCCAAGTATGATAGTTAAAGATACTCAAAGGTACTCATTTTTATGCGGACAGATAGGAATAATTGAAATAAATAGAGTACCTTTGCAGTGCTTTAGCATTTTGAGCGGGCCATGATCCCTAAGTGATGCTCTTCTTGTTTTTAACAGGAAAGTGAGTCTGCTCACCAGTTCGTGGCTGGTAAAAACCATTCCGATGAATCATCGTGCGGAGGGAGTATTAGTCGGAAGATACTCTATCCAACTCCACATAAGTGGCTCTTCAGGGGGTGAGACCGATTAGCATAAGCCCGGTTCCCATACAGCGACAGAAGAAGCCGAGATTGCATAGCTGCATTTGATTATTGCTTCGGCAATGGTCAAACGCAGCTATTTTTGTATATATACATGTACTGAAATGGTTGCAAACGCGAGAGTAAACTTATTTATTCATTAAACTATTTCAGTCGTTATGAAATTAACAAAATCATTACCAGTCATCAAGGAGCGTAACTGTTCTGTTTCCTTGGTTTTAGATTGTCGCACACAGAGAAAGAATGCGACAGAGTTTCCATTGGCCATGCGTTTCACCATTGACCGCAAGTTCTTCTATTATGTTGTAGGAAGTACCTACACCGAGAAACAGTTCTCCGACATCTGCAATGCTACAAAGAGCGCATCCGAAAACTACCGTGAGCAGCGTATGTGGCGAGAGACCATCGTCCCCAAGTACAAAAACCTGCTTGCAGAACTCAACAAAGGAAGTTTGTTTACCTATGAGATGGTACGTGTGGCTGTCACCACAGGCAACACATCCCTTCAGAAGGAAGATGACCGTTCCTTCATGAGTATTTGGGAGAAGATTATCCACGACCTCAAAACCAATGATGGAGGAACACAGTTTACAACTGGGCAGAATTACGAATATGCCTTAAAGTCTTTCCGCAAGATAATGGGGTATGATGCCATTACGGGCTTTAACATCAGTGTTGCTGAGATACAGAAGTGGAAGGATGGCATGAAGCATGGCGTGAAAGGCAAAGGCGGCAAGCTCATAGGTAAAATCAGCGACACAACGGCTGGCATCTATCTTCGTGCGTGTCGTGCCGTATGGAACACCTGTATTCGCGAAGGTTTCCTCAAAGATGTGCCTTATCCGTTCTCAAACAAAAAAGAGAAGGGACTTGTCAGCATTCCTCCAAGCGCCAAAAGGCGCAAGTGCTATCTCCGTGTCTGTCAGATGACAGAACTCTACAATCTTTTTATTTCAAAGCAATATCCAGAGCATTGGGGCGAGTCATATACTGCATCAGTGCATTTTTCGCTTGGCTTGTTTTTGGTTCAGTATCTCTGCAACGGATTCAACATGGCTGATGCAGCCCGATTGAAATACGACAGCTACTATTTCCAGAATGAAGGCAAGGCATTCCGTTTCAACCGTAAGAAGACGGAAAAGACCAGTGCCAATGGCTCTGAGGTCATCATCCCTATCATCGTTCCTTTACAGCGCATCCTTGATGAGATTGCTGCACCGCCCACACGTGACGGCTATGTATTTCCTCAGATATTCAATGGTGCAGAAACCGAGGAAGACCGCAGGAAGAGAACGCAACAGGAGAATAAGAATGTACGGGAAAGGATGGACAAAGTCTGTCATGAGGTTCTTCAATGGGACGAGTCCATCAAACCATCTGGAACTTGGTGTCGCCACTCCTTTGCCACCAACCTTCATAACGCAGGTGTGGAAGTGGATTACATCTCAGAGAGCATGGGACATTCAACTGGTGAACATGCCATCACACATATCTATCTTGATACATATCCATTGGAGAAGCAGATGGAATACAACTCCAAGCTATTGGATCTGAACACGGAGCACTCCAAGCGTGAAAAACTGCTTGCAGAATTGGCAGAGCTCTCGGAGGATGACCTGTCTCAACTCCTGAATAAACTGAAGTCGTCTAACCAATAATCTACAGAGTTATGTTTAAGTTGAATTTTTCAAAGATATTGCCAGACTTCTCACTGAGAAAAGAGAAAACAGACCAGTTCATCCACACATGGAAGAATCTGAACAAAGTAGTCTATGCTGACTTCAAAAAAAGAATAGGCAAGGTGGCTGAAGGTGATTTCACCACATTGTATAACATGTATGCCATGATGAAGGATTGCGTTCCACCGGAAGCACAGTCCTTCTATGAATGGTTCCTTACTTTATTCACACAGAATCCATCCCAACTCCAGCGCATGATGTCTGGAAATGTTCAGCGGGCAGGCGAACACACCGAGAAGATAGCCCAGTGCATCGTTAACCGCCAGTTATGGTTAGGCATCAATCTGAAGACGGGAAAGGTGGATATCTATAAGTCATGCCAAAAGGGTTTGCTGATGGTCAAGTCTGGCACACCAGTTGAAACATGGAACCGTCTGCCACAAAACATAAAAGCCCATTTCATCGAACAGCTGGATAAACTCGCACGAAACTCCAATGGTTGTATGTTGCTCAGTAAATTGGAGCGCAAGCAGCTGTACCATGCATTGTCTTTCTTCGCAGACATCTTCATACTCTCTCATGCCGTGTTCTTGCCAAAGTTTCTGGCGAACCTATATGACAGGATTATAAACCAAGGAGACACGTTGGCCTATTGTATGTACTACTTCGTGGTGTTTGACCATGGGCTTGTTCTAATGATGGAAATCCTCAATGCCATCTTGACCAAAGAAGAGGTAGATGAGAGCGGATTGACATTGGTTCACAACTGCATCCACATGCTCGTTCATCATAGCATGGAAATGGGAACTGACACCAAAGCTTCTTGGGAGAATGCAGTTGAGGATTGCCACCTAGAAATCTGGAAGGATGTCATGTTTGCTCTGCACAAGGCAAAAGGGAAGAGAGGGAAAAAGAAGTCTATCCGCACGTTGGATGAAATTCTGATTGGTGACGTTGCAATTCTAAAGAAAAGGATATGCCAGTTCCTTGACGAGAATACAGATGGTATTTGTCTTGCCTATCTGCTATGTGCCTTGATACGTGCAAGGAAGATAGGAGCGAGCATCCCCTATATGACCTTTCACCGAGCCATTGAACAGTTCACAGGACAGCATACTGGTCATGATATTCCGCAGAAGCGATATGGTGAGCTGAAGATGTTCACACTCAACTCTTCGCCCTATGGTGACAGCTATAAGCGAGCCAAACGTATTATCGATAAATGGACTCAAATCTTCATTGAAGTCGGTTGAGACCCCATATTTTCCTCCTGTTTAGTTAAAAGTCGGTCGGTTTTATTTCTTGCAAATAAAGCCGACCGACAACCTTTTTGTTCCATAGTACTTTTGCCGTAGAATTTGATTTCAGAGAATGTAAACGAGGCTCAAAATGCCTCAAATGTAACACTTCTAAAAATATTGAATTTTATGACAACTCAATTTGACATCAAACAACTTCTCCAGAAGCCCATCGCCATGATGACGGGCGAGGAACTGACCTTTTTGTTCAACAGCAGCATGGAGGCAAAGGCAAACGAACAAACACCTATTGTACAGAAACGCACCTTCTATGGGATAGAGGGAATAGCCCAGGTGTTTGGGTGTAGTGTACCGACCGCCAACCGTATCAAACGAAGCGGCATCATTGATGCGGCTATCACCCAGATAGGACGCAAGATTATTGTTGATGCTGACATGGCACTGGAATTGGCAAAGGAAGCAGAAGCCAACAAAGAAAAGGAAGAATAATCTATGGAACAGAATGACGAGTTTATTCGTGTTGGCACTACTTATTATAAGATAGTTGACCAGCCGTTGGTCAATGGGGAAACCGTAAAGAGACGTATTCCGTGGAGCATCGAAGCCCTACGACAGGACTACGGCAAGAACTTTATAGCCGATATACCGAAATACGATGGTTTCTGTACGGTTCCCAATCACCTGGATTATAACCGAGAGATAGGAACATTCTACAACCTGTATGAACGAATCTCACACAAATTGGAAGCAGGTCCGTTCCCTCGTATCAAATCGCTGATGGAACACATTTTCGGCGAACAATATGAGTTGGGGATGGATTACCTGCAAATCCTTTACGAGAAGCCGACTCAGAAACTTCCAGTTCTCCTGTTGGTCTCTACGGAGCGTAATACAGGTAAGACTTCTTTTCTCAACTTCCTCAAACTGATCTTTCAGGATAACGTTACGTTCAACACGAACGAGGATTTTCGCAGCCAGTTCAATGCTGACTGGGCAGGAGAAAGTTGCTAATCCTTGTAGATGAAGTGTTGTTAAGTCGCAGGGAAGATTCCGAGCGACTGAAGAACCTGAGTACAGTTCTTACCTATAAGATGGAAGCCAAAGGAAAGGACCGAAACGAAGTTCAGTTCTTTGCCAAGTTCGTATTGTGTTCCAACAACGAGTCTTTTCCTGTCATTATTGACCCGGAGGAAATCCGCTATTGGGTTCGTAAGGTGGAGCCGTTGAAGATTCCAAATCGAAGTGCAAAAAAGAGTAGCCCTCGCCGAGAGATGCAGACGTTCTCGAAGCGTAGCGAGAGGTTGTCTGCATCTCTCGGCGAGGAAAAAGCAACAACCGGCAATACAAATTAAAAAAGGGAGACCGAAGTCTCCCCAAGATTAACTAACTTTGTATTGTTTATGTACCATCAATTAATCTCGGAGCAAAGGTCGCAAATTTTCGCCTTACTTCAAAAGAAAACCGCAAGAAAAGAAATTGCCGCCATCGTCGGCATCAGTCAGGCAACACTCTCACGTGAAATCAAACGCAACAGCACGCCGTCGGGAAAGTATATCTGGACGAAGGCGCACGCCATGGCCATGCAGCGCAGAGAGAGAACGGTGACGAACTCTAGGCTCTCCGACGAATTGGTCTGGAGAATCAAGGAATATATCGTTAATGACCAATGGTCTCCAAGGCAAATATCAGGGTATCTGCGTGTGAATGAGGGGATAAGGGTGTCCCATCAGTCCATCTACAACATCATCCACAATGACCCGACTGGGAAACTTGCCGGGCACACAAGACATCAGATGAAATACAGGCGTCGTCCCAAGGGCGGTTATCTTCCAATCAAGGACAGGGTGAGCATCCATGAGAGAAGCAAGGAAGTGGACGGGAAGAGATTTGGAGACTTTGAGATGGACCTGATCGTCGACCCTGCCCAAAGAGCCATACTCACACTGGTGGAGAAATCCACCAACATGCTACTCATGCAGAAACTGCCATTTGGGAAGCAGTCGAAGCCTTTGGCAAAAGCAGT
>JAQYET010000068.1 GCA_028723525.1 Prevotellaceae bacterium | reverse complement strand
GTTGTTGAACCTTTCATTGGTCAGACCGTTGCCGTCTATTTCCAATCCCGCAATTTTGCCGCTGTTGGTAATAGTTGCATTGCCGTATTTGTCAACTGAGAAGTTCTTGCAGCTGATGATGACATGATCGGAAGTAAGTATAATGTCACTCGTGACTTCTCCAGTGCTATCTTTCTGCACGGACGTGGCTATCTTCGCTTTGTTTTCTTCTATGCTTGACGACAGTTCCGTTGTCACTTTGTCAACCTTATTGTTCGTCGCAATAATTTCCTGACTCAGCGTGTTCGACGCATTTTCTAACTTCTTTCCATCGTCATAGGAATACTTCTGCGAAAGCTCTTGCCTGATCTCCACATTGCCATCTTTCAGCTCTTTGATTGATTGATTAAGGCTGTTTATGGCAGTTTTATTATTCTCGCCTTCGGTCTTGGAATACTTCTGCGAAAGCTCGTTATGCACTCCACTTAGGTCTTCCTCGACCTGCTGTCTGAACAGCGTCTGTACGTGCCAGATATCACCCTGCGTGACCTTCAGCGCGTTGATCTCGCTCTTGAACTGTTCATCGCTCTGCAGGAACTCGCTCCATCGTGCAGAATAGTCAATCTGTATGGGGAGGATGATGGAGAACACCTTGCCTCTGTACGTGCAATTGACAGTGACCTGACAGTCACTTACAGGCAGATAGTAATCAAAGCCATCCACCTTGGTGCTGTTGACCGTGCTGCTTCGGCTTATGTTGACAGCACACACGCTGCCTGCCTGCATCATCGTTATGCCGTTGCATCCACTGAGGGCAATGCTGTATGCCACTCCGTTGTCAATGGCGTTCGTTCCCCTCCTGAACTCAACGAGAGCCTGCTGCTCGTCAGCGAACGTGAATACGCTCTGCGAAGCCTTGCCGTTGACCTTGGCAACGTCAAAGCCCTTGACCAGTACGAGCGACAAGCCGCCCTCCATCAAGACCTCAAAGCGCGAATCGGTCTCAAAAAGGCATGGCATGCCATCGTTGACCCAGATAAGACCGCCATCGTGGTATCTCAGCACATTGCCGTCGCGGTCGAGATACTTGGAACGCGGATAGCCAGTCCACGAATCCTCGCCGAGATAGAGATAGGTAACGCCCTCAAACGTCACTGAATCCATATGCTCAAGCGTCATGCCCTCCTTCCACTCGCCACGTGCATTGACGTTCTTTCCGTCGCTTCCCTTGACAAACACCCATCTGTATGAGGTTGGGTCCGTGCTGTCCTCCGGCTTGCTGTCGGTATATGTGCCAACGTATGCGTATCTCTGACCGTTGGGATTCTCGACGGTGAAGTCCTTCCACGTGGTTATACTGTTGCAGTATGCCGTATGAAGGTATGCAGGCTTGCCTTCCTCGCCAAGTATCTGCGTAATCTGCCATTTGCTCCACTCTCCGTTGCGGCATACCGATGTTGCCATCCATCTGTCACCTTCCTGTGGGTCATTGTGCCAATGTACGTCAGCCTGCGTTCCGTGCGAGGTCGGAGCGGACGGCTTCTTCACATCCTTGCTGAAGCAGCAGTCGAAGTCTGCCGTATCGGTCATCTTGACAGGCTTGCACCAGTCGGTTTCGCGACCATCGGTGTAGAATGGACGTGTGGTTATCCAGCACAGCTCGCTGCCTGCAGGTACTCCGTCACTCCAGCCTTTAGGAATAGGATTGTCGAAATCACAGCTCGCGTCATTCGGCTTGTCCATCTGAGCGACATTGCCGCGCCTGAACACGTTGACGTACTTGACTCCGATGCCTTGGTCACCGTCCTTTCCATCAAAATAGTCAACACCCTTGACTGGGGTATATCCGTCAAAGTAGTCAATACCCTTGATAGGAGTGTATCCATCCTTGCCGTCCGCACCGAACTGAGACATCGGCTCCCAGTCGTCGGTATTTTCCATCAGGTTGCCGTCATTGTCCTGCGCAAGCACATAGCCTCCGTCACTGTACGTAAGGCGGTTTCCTTCGCTGTCGGTATAGCACCATATAGGAGGGTTGGCAGTACCTTCTGGATTGACGACGATGTATATCTTGTTGTACATCCTGACTGCATACAGCTTTGGCAGCAGTCCGCCTTTGTCTGCCACAAGCTGCTCGCTCCACAGCTCTCCGTCAAATGTTATGCCCTGCCCGTCCTTGCCGTCACGTCCGTCCGTGCCGTCCGTTCCGTCCTTGCCTGGGGCTCCAGGCGCTCCCTTCTGGTACTTGTTGACGAACTCCACGAACGGCTCAGACGTGCCGTCGAAATACGTCTTGATGGTTTTTTTCCATATGTAAGGCGTTGCATCCGTCGGCACGCAGTTTTCCGACCATCCTGCAGCAGCAGCGCTTGGGGTGCTCAGCGTAGCCGTACAGAGATAATACACCTTCTGTGCCGACGTGTCCTCTACCTTCACTTCCACATCATCCTGCGAAGATGTCATTGAATGCAGCTTGCCTCTCAGGGAGTTGTACCCACGGCTTATCACGTTGCCATAGTTGTTCGGATTGCCGTAGTATATACCGAAGCTGTCTATTCCGTGAAGCTGGACTATCATCGGTGCCTTGAGCAGAGGATGGTTGCCGTTCTCGTCAGCGTCTGGTCGCCTCAGGTTGAGGAACGAATTGTCGATCGAGGCGTAGATGATGGTGTTCTGTCGCTCCGTATGGGCGGCAGACTGATGTCCAAGCACTACGATCTCGTCCTCTGGCTGCGGCACTGCATTGCTGTTGGTTGCCCTGACTGACATGTCGATGTCAATCCAGTGGTACTCCTTGCCGTCGATGGTGACCGGCTCGGAAGACACGCCTGAACACTTCGCCCAATAATAGCGGTTGCCTACATCATACGAGACTCCGACCCCGACATTGAACGTCATCATCAATATCTGGTCATTGACAAGAAAGTCGTTGGTGATCTGTCGGCCATCCTCATCCTTGGCAAGGAAGAAGCAGTGATATATGCTGTCATCATGCGTTACGATGTCAAGCTTGGCAGAAGCGACTGACTGAAAGCTGATGGCTGATGTCTTGCGTGCCTTGTCGATGACAACCTCGTAGAAATGCGCAGTTCCTGTGACTTCAAGGTCTTTGGTCGTGATCTTGTTGTCGTTGACAATATCCTTTGTGTAGGCAGTGCCCTCGATTCTAACATCCTTCTCAAACGTGCTGGCTTCCTTGCTCGTCAGTCCCTGCTCGAAGGTTATCTTGCCCTTGGCGGTGTCACTCCATGTCTTGCTGAGAAAGTGCTTCCTTCCAAATATGACAAGTTTCTCTTCAAACAGCTTGTCGCTGATGCTTCCACCGCCTCCCGTTCCACCAGCCTCCAAGTTGCTGATGATGTTGTGCAGTTCCATTCCAAGACCGGCACTTAGCAACATTCCATCCTTGCGGCTCTCATCATACTCGTACCATTCCCTGAGTATCATCGAAGGCTTGATGAATCCGTTCACCGGACCAAGAAAGACAAGCCTCGCAACCTCAACCTTGCCTCCGTCGATGTTGGTCTCGTTCTCCGAACTGTCAACAAGCTCAAAGGCATCGTCGATGTCCATTGCAGCCTGCCTGTCACCGCTGAACGCCCAGACGGTTATGCGGTATATGCCGATGCTCTGGTGTCCTGCCCCACTCAGTCGAAAGGTGACGGTGTCTCCATTGACGCTATGCGAAACGGCCTCTCCGTTCCCATACGGGTCATACACGATGACCTTGAGGCTTAGCGTGCTCAGGCTGACCGTCATGCCCTCAACCTCTGCGTTTACCTTGAACTTGACTATTATATCGTCACCGATCCTTATCTTTTCCATAAGTCTTATGACAACTTGATTTTCTTTGTAATGACTATCGGGCTAACCGTGCCCATCTTCTCGTATGACGAGCTGCCTATCAGCTCAAACAGGTCAACGGAGTCGATTGCACCCTGGTCGGAGCTCCCGTAGTTTGCCCATATCGTCACGCGGTATCTGCCCTTTGCGCTTTGAGCATTGCCGTTGAACGAGAACACTATCGCGCTTCCGCTTACCGTGTGAGAGACAGTATGCTCTTCTCCGTAAGGGTCTGTTATGACAACAGTGAGGCTTGCGCTTGAAAGACTCACAGGAGAGCCGTTGATCTCAAGAGCAAGCGGATAGTATATGTTCAGGCTGTTGCCTATTCGTATTCTGTCCATATATCATATTGTTAATCAGACACAAATATAGCGAGAAGCACAAACTTCTCGCTATATCCATCAATCAATTACAAGCCAGCGTATCACTCCTTCATCGACTCGTACATTTCTATGATGTAGCCTATGAGCTTGTCGTCAACCTGCTGAGTCTCCGCGATGCTCCCTCGCCTGATGTCATCCTTTACCGCTTCCATAAGTGGAAGGTAGCCGTTCTGGTAGAAACCGTTCTTGATCATAGGCTCGCTCTCGATTATCTCAAGCCGCCTTTCGTCGGTGGTCTTTTCCCTCTGCAACTCAAGATACAGCTTGCCGATGCGCTCCATTTCGGCCTCAAAGCCGCTGTCGTATGACTCGATGTACCTGCGTGCAAGCTCTGCATTCCTTCGGTCGCTGCGTTCCCACTCAGAAGCCTTCTCGTAAGCCTTAGCAAACCTCGCTGCGCCATGCTTCCTGTAAAGAACCTGCGCCCATCCCCTTCTGTCAGTCTTGTTCATGTTCATCAGCAGCATCATGTCCATGGCGAGATCTGCGCTTATCGTTTCGCTTGTCTCTCCGTTTGCGGAATCAATGACCATTCCGGCTATGTCGCTCGCTCCGTCATAGATGTTCTTCCATGTACCCATGCTTATGCCGAAGCCTCCTTCAAGCATCTTCGACGCTGCTACCTTGTTGAACTCACCGCTTCTTCCATAAGTCCTGTATGCCTCCTGAATGTCGCCAAGCATCCTGTAGATATTGGCTTCGGGTACATCAAATCCGTTTGTGATGGCGTTTACGGCAGAGCCTAACGTGGTGCCGTTGCTAAGGAGTCCGAGAATGGCCGACCATGCGTAGTTGTCCTTCTGCTCGTCAGAAACGTTGACTATGTCGCCTGCGTCGCTCGTCTTGCCTCCAAGCGACCAGAGCAGCGGCAGGATTGCACCGAACATCGCAATGCTTGCCGAACTTTTGAGGAATGTTCTCCATGCATGCCTGTCCTTCAACGACTCCATTCCATTGTACATCCTCCATGCCTTATGGATGTCCCACAGTGCGGTCCGTATCTGTCGGGCATATCCGATATTCGCGTTCTGGAACAGCATGAGTGGCCTGAGAATGGCTGTAGTTGATTTCTGCGCCTCCGATGAGAACTCCGAGCGCGAAGACTGCTGGGACTCATTGTATATTATCTCAGCCTCAAGCACCGCTCTCTTGTGTGCCTCTTCCTGTGTAAAGCCATCCTTCAGAAGGTCACGGAACGACTGATTATATACCGCACGCGCACCAGCAGCGATAGTCAACTGGTCTATCACGCGGTTGGCTTTCATTCCCCATCGGCTGAACGCCCTGTCAAGCGAACCCAAGTAATCCTTGTCGCCCATGCCCTCAATACCCATGTCGCTCTCCCTGACTCTCTGTCGGTATGCAGGAAGATTGTTCATTGCCCATTCGTGGTTCTGCACTGGAGTGACAATGTTTTTTACAAGTTCGGCTTGATACTTAGCATCTGCCGAGTAGGCCATGAATGCCGGATATGACAGAGTCTGCTTTGCCGCGGTCATGAAGCGGAAACCGATGGCTGCACGCGCTCCTGCCGATATGGTATGCTGCGCAATCTTCTCAAGCGTGCTTACTGCGCCGTTGTTGGGTCTCTCATAGAGACTCTGTGTGGCCACCTGAGCGGACTTCATCAGCATCTCAAAGCTACCCTCCTCGTTTGCCTCCATCGCCTTCTTGAATGCCGGTGAAGCGTGAAGGGTGTTCATGGCCTCTACAACTGGCGACATGGCACACCACTGCTCCATCAGGTTGCCGTACTGACTCAGTATCTCGATGGCATTGGCTCTCTCGTCGATAGCCGTCCTGTTGCTCGTGCGTTGTATGAGGTTAGGCGTGATGGTCGAAGGCATATACTGCTTCTCGCTGCTGTTCATGTCTCCTGTGGCGGCAATCTTGTCACGGTCAAGCTTCAATGGGAAATAATGCTCGTTCTCTGCCATCGACGTTCCGTAGAGCTCAATGTGGCGAGGATTGTACTTTTCGCGCCTGAGTCTTGGCAGGAACTCGTCAGTCACCCATTCGCCGAAGCCAGTCCACTCCTTGCCAAGAGCATTGCCTATCTGGTCGATTGCTTGCTGGTCGTAGCCCTGTGCCGCAAGCTTCATCCTTCCGTCTGCCTGTCTCCATGTGAGCCATACATACAGTGCGTGACCTTTCGATACGTTGTTGCCGTTGATCGTGTAATCGTCACCTGCCTGCCAATCGGTGCGTCCGTCCACTGCATGCTTGTTCTTCGATGCCGCCTCTGCTTCAGTACAACGTCTGACAATGTCGGTGCCGAGAGGCATGCGCGACTCGTCGGCAAGCTTGGCATAGAGACTCTTAGATGTCGCGCTGTCCATCACGTTCTTCTTCAATCCAGTGAAGAACCTTGCCGTTGCCGATTCAAGTTCCTGCCCGAAGGCATAGCGGCCTTCCGCAAGGTCGTCGCCAGCCTTTACGATGCTTGTCTTTGGATCTTTGAAGAAATACTTATAGAGATTGCCCTGCTTGTTGGCATGGTTCTGGTCAATCATCTGCAGCATGAAGTTGAAGCTCTGCATAGGCATTTCGCTGAACTGCTTCATCTTGGTCCATACCCTTGCAGCCTTGTCCCTGACCGTCTGGTTGCCTTCAAGTGGAGTCTCGCCCTCAAGCGGAACGTGTGCATACTTGACATCGCCCATGGCATCGTGCAGAAGCTGCTTCTTGCCGTCCGACTTGAGCTTTCTCCATGCGGCAAGGTCATTGCTTCCATCGGTCATGAGTGCTGACATGGCACGGTTGAAGTCTTCCGTCTGGAGGTTGTACTCGTGCTGACGCTGAATATAGATGTCCTGTGCTGCCTGAGCTATTGCACGCTGCTGGTTGCGCTTCTTCATGTATCCAGGTGCGCGCCTTATCTGGTAGATAGCTGCAACTGCCTGCTGCCAGTCATTGCGTGCCGCGTCAAGTTCTGCTCTTGCTTCACCCATCTGCACACGAAGCTCGCGCATAGGCATCTCAATGTTCACCTTCCGTTCAAGCTCTTCTGGTATATCCTCTCCATTGGCGATGCGGTCTGCATAGTCCTGACCGACAATCATGTTCTCAGCGTCAAAGTCTGCCCTTGTCTCGCTTTCGCTTCCGCGTATTCCGTCAATGGTCTTTCGCGTAGCCTCGTCAACGCCCTTTGCCACGAGCACGCCTCGCTGGTTCTTGCCATGCAGCGGCTTGGTCATGAGATTCTTGTAACTGCGCTCTGCAATCGCGGTCTGTGCATCGTTGAGCATCACCTGAATGTCACGTACAGGCTGTTCAAGCTGCTGCTTGGTCACTGCTGTCTCAATGCTGGACAGGAGCGACTTAATGCGTGTAGAGCCTATCTCTGCGCCAAGGTTGGCATCAATGTTGTTGCGCACGAACCTCGACAGCGAGGTCATGGCATCCCTTAACGAGACTACATCATTGATGACCTGCCTGCTCATGATGTCTGCAATCATCTTCTGCATATCATCGACTCTCGCCCTTGCCTCTGCGGCATTCTTGATCGAGAACTTTTCATGGCTCTTTATCTGCAGGTTGTTCTCGTTGAATATTACATAGTTTTTCGACTTCTGTTCATTTCCTGAGGACATAAAGCCTACAGGCATCTTTATGCCGACAAGCCCTGCCCTATCCAAGAACATGCTGGTTTCTTTCTGGGTGGCCTTGTTCTTGCCGTCGCCAAGGTAACCTCTCAACTCGTGATAAAGATAAGAACCTTTTATATTGGCTCTATTCTCAATGGCATCATCGAAAATTTCCACTACATCGCTCAGTCCTTCTCTTGCAGCCTGTTCGCGAATGTTTGCCAGTGTCGTTTCGGATACATCTTCGTTCCATGGAATGTAGTTGCTACCATTGTCATCAGGAATCTCAACGTCATAGACGTGACGCTTACCTTTTAGAGGGTTATATCTTCTTCCGATTACATCGAGCAACCGTTGGCTCAATTCGTCATCGCTCATCTTTTCAGCCTCTTCCTCTGCAAGCCTGATTGCATTGTCAAACTCTTCTGTCATTTTGTTTCCATGCTTGATTGTGCGAATTTCATCAGCAAACCATTCCCTTATTCGCTTAGGATCGTTATTTTCAAATACAAAAACTTCTCCTATACTATGGAAAATATCATCAGCTGTTACATATGGGTGCTTGCCTGCTGCAGTGTCCGCATACGAGCGCGCAACTCCGTTGACCTCGCTTACATAAGTACCCCATCCGTAGGCTTGCGCACCTTCGCCGGTTCCCATGAATTTATGGTCAAACTTGTCAAATTCAGCCCCACTGCCGTGGTAAGTCTTGATTGAATATTTCTCGCGCTCCTTGACGTTACGGTCGTGGCGTATCATTCGTGACGCATAGTCCGCATACGACTCATCTTTCCTGCGCTCCAGCCATTCATCGCCCTGCTTCTGGTAGTCATAGTCATCAATCACCCTCTTGGCATAGTCCGCATACGACTCGTCCTTGCCGCGCTTGATGGAATATTTCGCTTTTGCATACTGACCCTCATCGGTAGTTATCCAAGCCACATCGTCGATAGATACGGTTTTTGAGTAAATCTTGCCACCACCAGCATAGTCATAAGCCATCATCCTGCTTGGAGACACGAAGTTTCCATTCTTGATAGGCTTGCTGCTATATACGGTTATCTTTCCTGTCTCAATGGCATTCCTTATCATATCATCGCTGACATCCGGATAGCTTGAAAGGCTGTAGCCTTGATCTTCACGAAGCACGTCATCTACCGCCTCTTTCAAGGTTCGTATATCCTCTGGCTTCCTTATCCATGTGTGGTAGTCGTCAAGGGCAGGGTTTGTCTTGTCGATTATCTCAAACTGAGCCTTCTTGCGTTCTGCATCAGTTTTCTTTTCCCCGGTTTTCCTTACATCTGGCTCCAACTCCTGCGGTTCTCGTCCAGCCTTGCGCACAATGTCATCAACCTCACTCTTGTCAAGAATGCGGTTAACCTTCATTGCACCAGTAATTATCCAAGGATCTGTTGCAGGATTGGCGTTGGTCCTGTACCTATACGAGCCATCAACAGGCAGCTTTGGGAGCCCTGCAAGCGCATGGTTGAACTTTCCGTTCTCGTTGTAGCCATACGACATTGCCTCTTTCTGGTAATCTACGTCATTGGCATATTCAACCTCTGCCCACACGAAGTTCTTTGGGAAATACTTGCCGACCTTGATGGTCTCTCCGTTTGCATTCTTCATGCCGAGTGGGTTATCCACCTTCTCGCCTCTGTTGAACTGCAATGCGTAAGGTATCTCGCCAAGATGCCAGCCTGGACGGTATGCAAGCGTTCCGCTTCCGCCCTGCGTGCCCTTGCCTCCAAGCTTGACCTTGTCGCGGCCACTCTTGCTCTGCTCTACTATGGGTGCTGCATCGGCATCGAGCCACACTCCAACAGGAGTGTCTTCTCCATTAGGGTTGGCAACCATAGGAGGATAGAGCTTTCCGTCCTTGCCAAGATAGAACACCTTATAGCCTATACCCTTCTTCTCAGGCTCAGGCTTGGTGCGTAGCGACATCTTGGTCTCAGCATCGCCAGTCTCATTTCTCTCCATGGCATCCTGCAGCGACTGCTCTGCCTTTTCAAGCGCATTGACATACGATGTGGAAGCAAAGTCAGTCGTGCTTCCTGTAAGATTCTCCCTTATATCGGCAATGGCATTCCTTAGCCATGAGGCAAGTCCGTTTCCTTTGCGTCTCGCGAACCTTTCAGCTGCACGCGCGTTCAGCATGAGGTCACCGCAGTAGTCGGCAACGACCTCTTCAATCAGTGCATCCTCCGAAATGTCGATACCCTGCTCTTCATAAACCTTTCTCAGTTCTCCGAGTCTATCCATGATGTAGCCTTCACCTACCGCATCGCGCATCTTTGCAATCACGTCACGATAGGCTTTCTCGCCACCCATGCTCCTTGCCCTATGAAGGAACTCATGGCCTGCAAGCCACTTGAGCGCATTGTCGTTGCCGGCCTCGACTTCGACAACGCCTTCCTTGTCACGTATGAGCGCATTGGCCTTGCCTCCGCCCACAGTGCCGTTTTCCTTGAACTCAACCTTTAGTCCGAGTCTCCTGGCCATCTCTTCCATCTGGGCAACCTCAGCTTCACCATAGTGCTCCTTTGCTTTCTGCAAGGCATCACCGTTGCCAATGATGACTGCACCCGATTCATCGCCAGGTTTGTCGGTTTTTACTGACAGGCGATTTTCATTCTTGTTTATTAGTTCAGAGACAGCCTCGTTTCCTGCCTTCTGGCCTGCATCAGCCGCTTCATTTCCACGCCTGTTTGCGGTCTCGATATAAGTCTCCCTTCCCTCAAGTTCTGCAAGAGGGTCAGATGGTGCAACAGGCTTTGATTCGGTCTCAGGCGTTACTGCTGCTTCTTGCGCTGTGCCGCCATTGCCACGCCCTTCTCGTAGAGTTGCTGAAGTTCCTCCTGTACCGTCGGCTCGCCCTTCTCCTGCCTGATCTTGTTCTCCGCTTCTATCAACCCTGCCGATTCCTGGTCGCCCTTCTCTGCTCTCTCCACCAGGACTTTGAGAAATATCGCCTCCTGATAATTTTCTATCATTTTGTTCAGTTTTTAAGTGTGAAACATCGACTCCAAATGTAGATAAGACCGCTTCCTCAAAACTCATTGGCTTTGCCTCACCGCCCTGATTCTCGTCAAAGATGTCAGTCACGGCAATTCCATTGATCTTATCATAGTAATCGTTAAGCACGCTGCGGAGGTTGTTCTTGGTCATCGTCTTGAACATTGCAGCAAGCCTGAGTGCAAAGTTACTATATTTTTCTGGATCAAGGGAAATTCCATCGCCAAAAAGCTGTGTCTGACTGGTCAAGGACACCAGATAGTCGTAGGCAGATTGCAAATCCATCCTGTTCTTCGCAAAATTCTCATCCTGCATTGCTGTGTTGTATGCCTCTATTGCTGCCTGCAGGAACGGCTTCAACTTTGTACCTTCGGCAGCCATTGAGTCTCTGCCGGCAATGGACATCACCGCACCCTGCGCTGCTGCAGGCAAGGTGTCAAACATGACATCTATATTGTCGTTGCCACCTTCAAACAGCTGCATGTTAAGCATGCTCTTAAGCTCTTCTATAACCTCTGGTTTTATGTATTTGTCCTTGAGGCAGTTCGCAGCCTGCTGCTGGGTTATGAGCTTATTGTCGGCAAGCCACTTGATGATTGTTCCTGCGTTCCTTCGTATCATGTCACCAATCGGCATATCAGGATTTCCGTGATCGTCAAGAATAATGTTGAGGAATGATTGCATCTTGCCGTCGCGCATCTTCGACATCGTCTGCTTTGCCTTGAATATCTCACCTGCTCCAGACTCCATGTCATGCGAATCGAACTGCCCGAGACGTATGGCCTCTGCGTCGCTTACATCGGATTCGAGCACCATCACCGGCTTTTCCATCTTTTCTACTGCAGTCTTGTCAAGGCCGAGTTCTTCTGCATGGTCAAGAAGGTATTGCTTGTATCTTGCCGCGTTCTCTGGATAACCACCCCACATTTTCTGCAGTCCGATGATACGGTTGTTGCCCTGTATCGCTTCTCCTCTTGAATTGACGACAGGTGCGCCGCTGTAAGCTGTACCAGTGGATGTTATCAGCCTTGGGTCGTTGTTTTGTGCAATAAGGTCGCTGCTCGTCTGGCTTTCAGTTGTTGCCCTGTTCTTGGGCTGTGCCTTGCCAATGAAATGCTTGGGATTCCTGCCCTGTGGAGTATGACTCGGCTGCAGCGCATCAGCCTCAACGACGGCAATTCTTGATTTTGCTTTCTCGTTAGTAGAGAAATAGGTATCTACCTCATTGCCTGAAACCTTTTCTGCAATAGGCTCCTGCCTGTCAATCCTCACGCCATTTACCATTCTGAAACCGCGCGCACGCGCATCCTCCTCCTTGTCAACGGCAAAGTCTGGGACACCTGCGGCATTTTCTTCTGACTCCTGGTTATCCATGCCATCATGTTCAGCGACTTGCTGCTGACTTTTTTTCAATGCTTGTTCAGCTGCTTTCTGCTCAGCTTCCTGAATCTTGAGCATCTTCTCTTCCTTGGCAATACGCTCCTTCTCTGCGATCAGGGCATCCTTGATCTGCTGATACTTGGCTTTCTGCCCATTCAGCCTGCCCACCTCCGAATCATACTCAGTCTGGAAAGCTTCATCCTCGTCAGGGTCGAGAGAAGTCTTCTTCTTCAGTTTCTTGATGCGCGACTCAACATCCTTGATGTTCCTGTCAAGCAACGATACCATGTCTGACTTCTTGCCAATCAGGTACTGCACTGCGCTGTCCACTGGAGAGTTTGCGAGATCGACCTTGCCTTTCTCATCCCTGACCATGCCATCAAAATAATCTGTCTGTGCGCCCTGCTCAACCGTTGCCTTGTTTTCAGGTGCGGTGGTCTCAGGCTCAGTGACTGTCCGTGCGGTTTCATGTACATTCTCCGCATCAGGCTTGACCTCACTGCTTGCAATACCGAGACGAGCCTTGCCTTCTTCGGTTGCAGAGAAATCCTCCTTGCTCACGAGACTGCGTGCATCTATGGCTTCTGCCACAGGCTCACCCTCTCTGTCAAGAGGAATGACCTTGCCGCCTCCAATATCCTCGATACCGAATACAGGAAGCCATTCTCCATTGATATTGAGCCAGCTGCCTGCCTTATTGTCGCTCTTCACGGCTTCATTCTTCGCATTCTCCACTGTCTCCTTTTGCTCTGCCTGCCTGTCATGCTCTGCCTTGTCACTGATGAATGCGTCGATGTCCGTCTGTGTGAGCGGCTCTTTCTCCCCTTCAAAGAATATCTTGCCATCCTCAGTTATCTTCTCTACGCGCATCTCCATCCACTTGCCATCAACCGTAGGTATTGGTATGACGTTTCCGACCTGCGCGCCCTTTTCAGGGTCGTAGGTCTCAACTGCATCGAGTACGGCTTCCTCAATGCTCTGCCTTTCCGCAATGCCCACCTTGTCCTTGCTGACCATCATGGAACTGCCGTCAGGATATGTTACGATCACAGTGTCTCCTTCTCCGTCAGCACCCTTCACGGTTACAGGCTTGCCATCTATCGTGCCTCTTACGACAGCACCTGCGTCAGCATCGGCAATGTCTTCTACGGCAACTACGCGAGGATCGGTCGTAGCCCTATAGACTATATCGTTGAGGGAGTTGATATAGTCAGTAATCTTCGTACTGTCCTCATCGGTGCGCTTGTCGTAAGGCTTCTGCATTATAAGGTCTATACCATCATCGTCAAGCATCCTGTAGCCATCTCCGTCAACCTCCTCTGCAAGCTGTCTCATGGTTCTGACCACATTGCCAAGCACCTCTGGTTCTGTTTCGGCGTAGAACTTCCGTGCCTCTTCAAGGCTGTCAAAAGCCACCTCCTTGACCAGCTGACCCTTCTCGTTGTGGAACTCTACGGCAAACCTTCCGTCGTCTTGCCTGATGTCGCCATGGTCAACAACCATCGAGCTGTATGCGCTCATCACCGGGTCATAGACTCCAATCCTGTTGCCATTGTCGTCAACAGCGTATGAATATGGAGCAAGCTTTCCTCCGAAGATATAGCCAAGCTTTGATTTGGTATCAAGCGAGATATTTTCATCTGCCTTTATCTGCTCATAGAGCTTGTTGTCGATGATGTCTCCTATGTTGTCAGACTTAAGCTTAGTGCCCTTCATGAGTTCCCGTATGAAGCCTCCAAGACTGCCGTTCATGTAGCCTGCGCGCCTGAGCTCTGCAATGTTGCCATCATCAAACTCCATGCCGAAGTCGCGAGCCGTTCTGCTCTTGTAGCGATCTACGATGTCGCCGACATGCTGAGCCTTCATCACGCCTATCATGGCGAGGTTCTTGCCTACTATCTCCGACCATGGCACGTCGCTCCACTCGACACCATCCTGCTCCACCATGCTCCTTGCCTCTGAAAGAGAGAAGTAGCCTCCTTCAAGACCGAAGCCAGCAACATCGCCTGCAGCCTTTATCGCCCTTGATGACTTTTCTGTGAGAGCACCCATAGTGCCACCCATAACGCCAAGCGTCGCACCAGTCTCGAAACCTTTCGCCCAAGCACCTCCTAGGCCGCCCAGCACGTCTCCAATGCTGTAGTCGGTATTGGTATCACCGAGCATTTCCACACCCTTTACTATTGATTCGTAATTGCCGAAAGTGTAGCCGCCGGCCACCGACTTTCCGATGATGCCAGACACCGCCCTTGTTACCGGGTTCATTCCTGCAGCGCGCTCTCCTACGGTCGTGGCATTGCCGAGCAGTCCCTTCATAACGCTGCTCGATGCCTTTCTGCCTAATGCGTAACGTCCAAGCAATCTGCCTGAAAGCTTTGTAGCGACACCTCCGAGCATCCTTGAACCAGCACCCGCGATGGAGAAGATGGGGGCATCGACGATGATTGGGGCAGCCGAAGCAGCACCCTTCACAAGCCAGTTGGCATCATTGCCATACTCCGCTATCGCTTCCTGCAGGAGCATATCCTCAAGTTTGGGATTCTTGCTTATGCGCTGAGCTATGGAATTTGCAAGAGACATTGCCGTATTGTTGAACACGGCACTCGATGCGATATAGTCAAGCCAGCTCTTTGGCGCGTTGCGCTCCTTGAAACTGTCGTACATCTTCTGCCGCAGTCCGTTCTCAATCTCGCCTACAGCCATGGCTATCTTTCTGTCAAGAAGTTTCTGCTCTTCTGGCGTAAGCTCCCTTTCCTGTCCTGTACCTTCTTCATTCTGGGCAATGTCATTGTCACCAGAGAGCGCACTGATTGCCATGTCGGTAATGCTGTCCATGCTGCCGTTGATGATGCCGTCAATGACCTCAGCAGGCTTCTGCGAATAAAACTCTCCAGTACGCGCAATGGCACCAGGAACGATAAAACCCTTCGATGCGAGGTCGCGCTCTACCTTCCTGAACTCATCGACATTCCTGTCAAGCGCATCGTTGAAGCGCTTCTCTATCTGCATGTCACTTGCAGCCTTCTCAATCTTCCTGCGAGCCCTAAGTCTCAGGTCAGCCTCCTGTAACAGCGCGTCGTTAACCTGAGAAATCCTCTCATTCTGCCGACTGACAGTTCCGAACGGATCAAGCTGTGGTTTCTTGATTTCAGGAACTGCCACGCTTGGAACTCCGTAATCGGTCTTCTCTTCATTCTGTTCAGATTGGCTTGAGGTTGTCGGCTCGACTCCTTCTACGGTTGCCTGTGCTGGTTGCTGCGTCTGCACTGGTTGTTGCGCCTGCGCTGATTGTTGCGTATATCCTTCTGCGACAGAAGCAACAATCGGCTTTTCTTCCTTCTGCTCAGGAACGTACTGAGGATTATCCTCCTTCAGTGATACGCCAAGCGTCCTGCCTGAAACGTCCTCGTGTCCTCCGCTCATGAACCCGAGCTTGGTGCTGTAGTCCTCATACGAGCCGAGATTGAACTTTTTTGAAGCCGCGTCATAGAAGGTCTTTCTCTTTCCTTCGTCCTGCATCGTCTTCTCAAAATGCTCATACGAGCCGAGATTGTATTTCTTTGAGGCTGCATCATAGAGAGCCCTCATCTTCTGATTCTCTGCCATACTGTTAGAAATTTTCAATTGTTTCGCGTTCATCTTCGCTTTCGCCGTCGCCGTTTTCATCAGGCGTTATCCCTTCAATATCCTCACGCTGCAAGCCGCGGTCATCTGCCTTGACGGCATTCCTTATGTACTCTACGGCATCACGTGCCCACAGTTCATCGGCACAAGCCTGGAGAGCCATGTGAAGGTCTTTGGTGTTTGCCTTGATATACGAATCCTTCTGTTCCTTTGTCATAAGAGCAACCTGCTGCATCGCAGTGCTCTCACTCAGGCGAGGGTTCTTGCTGCGGATGATCATGCTCAGCGCATCATCCTGATGCTGGGAATCAAGCTTGCCGAACGCACCGCTTATCGTCGAGTCATACCTCTCCTTTGGAATGTCTATGGCGGTATTTCCATCATCGGCAAGGAATGTGACAAAGGTCTTTGACTTGCCTCCAAATCCTCCGTTCCTGTATCTCTCAGCCATGGCGTAAGACTTGCTTGCGTCTGCTTTTGTCTTCATGCGGTCGGTCTCTGCCTTATATTTCTGCAGCTCATAGTCAGCCTTCCACTGCTCCGCGCTGTACTCGTCTTTCTTTGCAAGACGATCGTTTGCGGCACGCTGCACATCAAGCTGGTCCTGCTTGTATGCTTGATTGGCGGCATCAACTTCTGCCTGCCTCTTCCTGTTCTGGGCATCGGCATAGCCGTTGAGTATCAGCTCGCTCTGCCTGCGTCGAAGGTCAGAAAGCCTCGCGATGGCCTTCTCGCGATCTGACCTTTCCTTCTCCATGCCATTGTCGGCTGCCTCGATGACGTTGGCTACAGGCACGGAGCGGCCATCCCTTGAGGTTGCTGCAACGGCGAAGTTGCCGAGCGCACCGAGCATGTTGAACGCAGAGGTAAGGTTGCGGTTTCTGCGCTCCTTCCTCTCGCGCTCGTCGCGCTGCTCATGAGTCTCGTCGTAGCGTTTCAGCAGTTTCATCTGTTCTCCGAGGCCACTTGCCTTCGAAGCTTTCCAGTATGCGTCAGCCGAAGCCTTGTTGATGGCTGATATGTTGCGGTAATCGGCATCAGCCATCTTCTCCTCGCGCTCAGGATCATCGTCAACCGCATCTGCCGATGCAGGCTTTATTCCGTTCTCCATCGCCTTTGCTGCTGCACGCTCCACGTTCTGCGACTGCAGTCCGTTGGCATGGTCTATGATGCGCTGGTTCTTCTGCCCGTCACTCTCCACGGAACCCATGTTGCCTGCCACGGCCTCGGTCTGGTTCTGCAATTGCGTCTTCACTGCAGGCGCAGGCGACTTGATGCCCTCGTTGGGGTTGAAAGCGGCATCTGGCTGCCAGACCCTCTTTCCGTTTATTTCACTCCAAGGCATAGCCGTCAGTTTTTAGCCTTATACTCATTATAGCCCTGCTCGGCTGCACTGGCAATGCCGCCAATGCTGCCCACCGAATCGGTGATTGCCGACTGCTTGTCTGCCGCACGCTGAGCATCGAGCTCACTCTGCTGGTCGCTTATCGTCACGCTGCGGTTGGAGAAACGCTCTTCTGCCGCCTCGCGCCTTGCCTCGGCACCTGCAGCGGCTTTCGAAACCATGCTGGCATAGGCTTCGTTGTTGACTTCCTTGGCTGCCGCGGACTCTGCGTTAGTGCCGCCAGTCATGGCGTTCCTTCCGCTTGCGCCCTGTGAGTTCCTCTGAAGCCTTGCGTTGGCTTCGGTAAGGGCTCTCCTCACGTCAGCCCTCTGCGTGCCGTCCTCATAGAACCGCTTGTTGTACAGGGCGGTCTCAGCAGCCCTCTGCCTGTTTATCTCTGCCTGGCGCTTTGCCGCCGCACGTCGTGCCGACACTGATTTCGCAACTCCTCCTGCTATCGCCGTAGCGGCGGCAATGGCTGCCGCTATCCACGCTTCCTGAACATCAGGGCACTCAAGCGGAACGACCGCGAGGCACGCGCTTCCGTCACGTATGCATGACTGAAAGCCGAGAATGCCGATGATGACATCGGTACATTCGGAAATAAGGTCAATGATTGAATAAAGCATATCTATAGATTTTTACGTATATACGGAACAAAAATAAATAATAACAGATACTTGCCGAATATATCTGTCAATCAAAAAGAAAGGGTGAGCCCTGCCGCCCACCCCTAGTACACGAGAAATGCAATGACTGATGAAACGCACTCATCAGACAGGCCTTGTCCTTGCCATCATGTTGTATGCGTTGTTCGCCCCTCCGTTCACTGCGTTCGCGCCGGCTATGCTCGCCTGTATGTTCTGCTGAGGCATGCGCGTAGGCAGCGGCTCTTCTCCGTTCTGACGGAACTGCTCGTTCGCATCCTCCAGCATGACGAGCAGACGGTCGGTGACAGGAAGGTTGCAGATATGGAGGTATGTCTTGAAGTCGATGAATCCCGACTGCAGCCATGCCTGCGCATAGTCCCAGATGATCTGTCTGTAAACGGCGCTCGAACTGCTCTCAACCATCTTGAAGTCGAGCTCAAGCGTATCGCTGTTCATGGTGTCGAGATAAGCGGCAACAAGCTCGTATGACCCCTTGCCTGCTATCTTGTCAACCATGCCTGCATCGTATGCCTGCAGAAGGTTGCTCGCGTGCTTGTACTCGTTCTTTATCATGAAAGCATAGAATGCCTCGATAATGTCGAGCAGAGAAGCGGTGGCGTTCTGGGTCTGCTGCTGATATAGCAATCCGCTGGTGGTAGAATAGCCAGGCTTGCCCTGCAGCGCACCGTTGACACCAGAAACATCTTCGATGTTGCGTTGCGACATCTGCATGTTCTCCATCAGTCCGATGTTCGTGTTGTTCGATGACAGCTGCGTGACCTTCTGCTGTATCTGCTCTCCTCCCTTGAGGTTGAAGCCGTATGAGCCTCCAGGCTGTGCCAGCACCTCCATAAGATGCTCTCCGTCAGGGTCTTCCTCGGGTAGCGTATTCTTGTCATAGACCGTGAAGCCCTTCATCGAGTTCTTCATGATCTGAACAAACATCGTGGCGTCGCGGTTGAGATTCTTCTGCTCCTCCAGGATGTCGAATACGAAAGACCTCACCTCACCTAGCACGAACGGATAGAACACGTACACGAACGGATGTGACTTGTGCATGTAGGGCGACTCTCCCTCATCGAGCACCAGTCCGTCGGGAGTAAGGAACCGGTAATACCAGAAACGGTCCTCGTGCCACTCCGCCACCCTGAGCCTGCATGACTCAGGCATCGAGAGTCCACGCACGTCATCCTCGTCGGCGGCATCCGCTATGGCCATGGCGGCTTCAATGTCACCCTGCGGCACTCCAGCCGACCTCGCCATCTGGACGCGCCTCGCGTTCTCAGCCTCGACAAATTCGCCGTACTCGCCCTCCTCGATGATATGCAGGGAGCCGTCGAGCGTGTCATGCACGTAATAGCGCGCCCTCGTCTCCTTCGTCCATATCTCTATTACCCTGCACAGGTTTCCGTTCTTTGGGAACAGGAAATCGACACCATTGTACCTGTTGCGTCCGAACTGCTCGCTGAAAAGGTTGCTCACATACCTCCTGTCCCTGCACTTGCCGTATGACTCGCATATCATGAGGTGCTTCTCGCGGCCTGCCTTAGCGCTCTTCTTGGTAGCGAACGAGGCAAGCACGTCATCAATGGATATGGTATGCAGCATGCCTACCATGTTGCAGTCCCATCCACGTATGTCCTGCGTTCCTGTGTCGCAGAAGAAATTGCGAGGGTCGATGTTGACGTTCCAGCATCCGTACTTGCCGTCACGGAAGCCGAATGTCTGCTTCGATATGACCATGCCAAACTCAAGGAACTGCTTGAACTGCTGCGGCAGCATGAGCTTCATCTCGTTGCGAGTGTTGCTCGCCTCGCACAGCTTGTTCACCACGTCGCACACGCCCTGCTCAGCACCGTCGATGGAATATGCAAGAGGCTGGTTGCCGTTCTTCAACACCACGCCCATGACATTCTTCACGACCCTGTTGACAAGGTTCACCGTGCGCGGATTGTACCCCTGGTCGAGCAGTGCCTCGCGCTCGCTTACCCACTTGCCGTTGTACTTTATCTTGTCGCTCCAGTGTTCGCCGTTGACGAACCTGTGGCACCGTTCGCCTTCGTCACGCACCCTCTGCATGTTGTTGAAGTGGTGCATGGCGCTGTACAGGATGCGCATCGACGCTCCGCGTCCGCTCCTCTCACGCTCATTCCTCTCTTCCGCAACGCTGTCTATCTGCATATCCATGTCCATTAGCAATGTATATCTATTTGACTTCAATGTACTTCCATCCGCCGCCATCCCTGATGCCGAGCATCTTCCTTCTCGCGACGTTACGCCTGTCATATGATATGTGAAGCCACCTGAATCCGTCTTCCGCTATCATCTTGGTGAAAGGTATCCTCTTCTCCACCATGATGTTCCACAGCCTCTGGTTCTCTCCTGTGCTTCCACCGGTTATGTCGGCTGCGTGTCCGTCCATGTGGCTGCTCTTGGCAGAGCCTCCGACCGCCCTGTTCAGTTCAGGGCAGCGGTAGCCGCTGTTCACGCTGATCGGCTTGCCGTATGCCTCCCGAAGCGGGTCAAGGCAGTCGTCAACAAGCGAGGTGAGGTTGTGCACAACATCTTCTGTAGGCGTGTTGTCTATTCCCTTCTTCCTCGCAGTATCGCTCCTCGTGAGTTCTCCTATAGTGAAATGTTTCATGTCGTTCCGTATTTCTGTCTTATTTCCATCAGGCAGTCGTTGATCTCGTCGCGGTACCAGCAGAGTTCCTTCCATCCGCTCCTCTTGCGCCCCCTGGGCATCAGCCCACGGTGCACATAGTCGTCAAACTTGGCACGCGACCATCCGAGATAGATGAGCACGCGCTCCTTGGACATAGGCTCGTGCGCGAGTGACGCTATGAGCTTCATCGCCTCGTCCTCGCTGCACACGAGCTCGTCCTTGCGCACCTTCTCAAGGGTGCTCTCAAGCTCCCTTATCAGGATCGTCTTGATAGATGTCAGCATCTGCATTGTATTTTCTGTCCGATTCAACATACTGTTCGCTGAGCGGAGGACGGCGCTTGGTGCATCCGTACACCTCGCATCTCTGGCATTCGAGTGCCGCGCACCTCGCCTCCAGCCTCGCGTTCTCAACCATGTGCGAGTGCTCCTTTTCCTGGTACTCGCGTATGATGTCCTCCTTGCGGTCCGAGTCCTCCTTGCTCTCTATGTACAGCCTGCGCCACTCGTCTGCCCTCTCGCGCTCGCGCTCCGCGCTCTTCTGCTCAAGCTCCGCGCGCTTCATCTCATTGTCGAGCATCTTGCTCTCCTTCTCCTCACGATGGAAGAGAAACCTCCCTGCAAGGGCGACAACCGCGCCAACTAGAGCCGGGATTCCTGTCTCAAACAACCACTCCATTACAGATACCACAGCCTCCATCATTTATCTTCTGGATTCAGGTTCAACATCTGGATGGCTTCCTTCTCCATGAGAGTCGCGCTGGCATCGTCGCGCATCGACACGTAGAAAAGCTGGCATACCGTATAGACGATCGACCAGTAGAGACGTTCGGACACGTTTACTCCGTCGTGGGTGATGTCACCTGACGCATCGAACCTCCTCACGTATCTCACCTGCGCCGTTCCGCTTCCGCTTGCCTTCGGGTATGCCTCGATGCGGACACGCCCTGATGCCGCGTCAAGTCCAAGAGCCACGGCAGGGAATGTCCTCGTAGGCCTTATGCCGGCAAACTCGCTCCTACAGGTGTCATACAGGGCATCGTCGAAGCTCATCATCTGCGTTACGTGCCGCTTCCATCCGGGCAGCCGAACCGCAAGAAGCCTGAGCATGGATTCGGGTGCAATGGCGACCGAAGCATATTCGTCAGCCGAAGAGTCCCATACGATAGATGCCGAGCCGCTTACGGAAAGTGTGGAGTCGGTAAGCATGTGCGATGGTGCCATCGAGTGTATCTTGTCAACGGCAGCGCACAGAAGCCTGTCGATCATCTCGTCAAGCTTCTGCACATCCACGTCGTCCATTCCCTCGATGTCAGCGAGGTCGTCATGGCGGTCGTTGCGGTACAGTACCGTCCTTACGTCGTTTACAAGTCTGCTCTTCGGTATCATATCAGTGATGGTCTTACTTTGTGATGGCATACTCCGGTGCGGTGTCCTGACTGCCTTATCTGAATTTCCGCAAGCTGCTTCTTCTCTGCCCACAGAGGCCTCGCCTCAGGATAGGTGATTCCTGCCCAGTCCTCAAGCACGGAAGCGACTATGTACTCGTGTATGAGCTTGAGGAGCAGTTCGGCGGTATTCTGCGAGAACTGCGGTGGCAACTGCATGGCTATGACGTATTCGTCCTTGGCAACGTTGCAGTCGCGCAGTTCGGTATCGGTGACAGGGCACGAGCGCGTGTACTTGTAAAGCATGTCGCTCACCTGAGATACGGCAAGGGATATGATGCGCCTTACGCGGTCGATGTTACCGTCCTCGGCAATGTCCTTCCACTGGTGCATGAGGTGTTCCTTCTCGCTTCCGAGCAGGTCGTGGCCATACTTGTCAGCGATGCGCGCGATGTCACCCTGCGTGAACGTGATGTTCGACGCATCGTAGGTTATCTCCTTCTCTTCAAAGACAAGGAGGATCCTAAGGTTGCGCAGTCCTTCGATGGAGTCCGGGAAACGCCTCTCACCGAACCTGTAGTTGTCACACACTAACCAATATCTCATACGTCAGCACTTTCCTCTCGGTATCATACTGGAATATCAGTCGCTCCGTTGGGACGTTCAGGGCGCTTGCGCTTGGAAATGGAATTGCGCAGCTCAGCAAGAACCTCAGGGATCGAAGCCCTGTACGACTCAGCCTCACGCGGTGAGGTGATGCTGAACCAGTCTCCTACTGCCTTGCAGGTGATGTACCTGTGGCAGAGTCTTGATATGCTCTCGAGCGATGCTGTGTTGAAGTTGGACGGCATGATCAGCGTAAGCGTCACGTCCGAATAATCCAGTCCGCCGTTGGAAGATTCCGTAGCATCGGCACTGACATACTCCGACATCAGCGACTTGAGGGATGCTATGGCCTCCTTGATGGAGAACTTGATCTGGTCGAGCTGTTCATCGTCATTGCTCGCCTTGATCGACGCTATGAGCTCAGGCGTATAACCCTCCACGCTCTTGCGAGCCTCGCCTGTGAGGTAGGTCTTGTTGAGAATGTCGTAGAGCTGCCAGTCGCTCACGAGCTTGATTGTCACTTTCTTCTTCATATGGTTTAAATTTATCGTCGTTTATGACCCTGGTCGTGAAAACCTCTTCTTGTAGTATGCAATCTCGCGCACCTTGGACATGGAGGCTTCGGCATCTGCGGAGTATTTCCTTTCCTCACCCTCCTTGACCAGTCTCATCCACCGAGAACACACGCGTGAGAACAGATACTCGTTGACACTAGCCTCAAGGCTCGTCCTCAGTCCTCCGTCCCAGCTGTCGGAAAGTGACAGCGTAAGAGCGGTGCCGGTGAGAGCGGACACCTTGCCTGCAAGCGCGCTCACTATGTCCTTTACCGCATCACCGTAGTACGTCATAAGTATCTGTGCATCGTCCTCGACAGCGCCCATCTGCTCGAACGAGTCTCCGTTCGGGTCATCCTTCTTGGCCGCATAGCCTGTCTCGAGCCTTACGCGCTCAAGTACCGAAGCCGAGGTGCTTATGTCAATGTTTACCGTCTGCATGTTAGCCATAGATAGTTTAGTTCCGCACAACTGAATATTGACGGATATATAATCTGCACAAAATTAACGATATATATTTGCACATACGACATATCCGTCAATCAGACGGCCGACGACAAAAGCACAAGGAAGAATGGCAAAGACAAAAGGCAATACGCAAACAGCACCCCAGTACGGCAAGGAGTATTCTCCGCGACAGATAGAGAAGATGATCATGGCATCCGAAAGAAAGGACTCCATGGATCAGGACGGTGAATACGTACCACAGAACCCTCAACTGAAAATAAGGAAGCCCCGAGCACTGTGCAAGCCAGTCGTTGCAAGCGACAGCGACTGCTTCGAGGTGTCCAACCACCGCAGTGACCCTCGCAGGAGAAGGTCCTTCCCCTCATTCTGCCGTGACTTCATAGGACAGAACTACGGAGCGATAGCGCAGGATCTCCTGCAGCTCCACGGCTCACCTAACCCACAGGACAAGATACAGTTCCTCAGGTTCGTCATGGAAATGGGCAAGATGGGCTACCCTGCATCACAGCAGCTCGACACCGATGGAGCAAAATCAGCCTCGCGCGACATATACGCACAGCTTGAGCGGATGTCAACCACGGGCATAGCCCCTGAGATAGGGAAGGAATCGGAAGCAACAGAGGAACAATATGCGGACAGGGAACCGGAAGATGGCGAAATGTCCGCACAATCGGAACAAAGTGCGGAAGATTACGCAATAGAAGAAGTCGAAACAGAAGTGCTCGACAACGCAGGATACGAGGAGAGCGAGGACTATGACGACGACGATGACCTCCTGGCTCAGTTCGAACGCTTCACGGACAGATGACAGTACCTTATGCCCCTATCCTTATGAGAAAAGAAAAGACCACCACCCCATCCATCTGCATCGTCGCAAACGACAAGGACAAGGAACGCGAACTGACGCTCGACCTCAAGAGCTGGATTGAAGACGAGTCGTTTGAACCTCCATTCCCATACAACGTGCTTTGGGACGACGGAATGCCTCGCACCGAACGGCTTCGCATTATGGCAAAAGCAGCATGGCTCGCATACGAGAGCAGCTTATAGCACTATTTGCAAAAATGACAGGCAAACCAACATAAATAAACCAATACAAAAAACTAAAATCAACACAAAATGATAAAGTCAATGGCAACAGCGTTCGCATGCATAATAGCGACAATGGCAATGGCTATATTGATAGCAGTAGCAATAGACGTGGCAAATAACGTCGCATACTGGCTCAAACACAAGTCAAACAATAAAACTACCAAGAAATATGGAAAATCGCAACAGAAGTAAAAGAAACGGCATCTACGAGGCTGCCGTGACACTTATCAACAATAAAACAAAAGCGGTTGTCAAGATAATTGCAAAACTTGTGAGAAAGGCAAAAGAGGTGTGTGTGGGTATATTGAGCAAGAGAGTCCCATACCCCGCCCCCTGTCATCGTGTTTTTTGCCACCACCACCCCCTCCCCCCTTGCTTTTTTTCTCGCTTCTCGTTCGGTCTGCTTAATGTACTTAATACAATATGTGCTGCTACATATGCGTATGCTTGGCTAGTATGTGTTGTCCTGCTGTGTGGCTGCAAGAGCACAAAGACAGTAGAACACAACGAGACCATGACATCAGATGTCAGTATGTTGCACACGATAGACCGAGGAACCACAGACAGATATAACCGTGGCATATCTGCCATTCTCGATGATCTGGCATTGCGAAACGTGTCTATAAGGATAACAGACTATCAGGAGAACGGACAAGGAGTGGCAACTGTTGCAAGGGTAACAGAGATTGTATCCGATTCCGTGGGCGCAGCTAAGGCGCAAGTAAGGCACAGAGAAGGCGCAGAGAGGTCTGACAGCGTGGCGGCAATCGTAACATCTTCGGCATCCATTGCAGCCGAGAGCGCCCAAAAGACCGAGGAACAGCCAAAGAAAGTGAGCGGATGGCGTGCAGCCTCGACAACATGTATAATTGTGGTTATTGCACTGTTTGCGGCTTTCTGTCTGTTCGCGTGGCGATCAAAGGGCAATTTTTGGACCAAAATAATAAAATGGCTTTTATTTTAATGATAGTTTCCTTTTTTTTGATATATATAACCAAGGAACCAAAACCAAGTGTGTATTTTGGCTAACTTCATTTGCATTTTTCTTTTTTGTTTGTTGTTTCTTTCAACTGCCCCGGAGTCGCGAGATTGTGGGGCAGTGTTGTATTTGTGGGTAGGGATGGCAAGAGTTTTTTAGGGCAAAAAGATGATTTTGGGAAATTATAAACCTTTTGGCATATTTCGCGAATTGTTAAATAATTATTTGTTTTGTTATCGTTTAACTTAATTTTGTTAATTTTTATACCTTGGGCAAAGTTTTTTTATTTTTA
>JAQYET010000067.1 GCA_028723525.1 Prevotellaceae bacterium | reverse complement strand
GGAGTCGTTCCCGTTCCCTTTCGGGCGCGAATCGCCTCGGCCTTGGGCGCTGTCGCGTTGGGGGCGGGGGTGGCGGGGTTCGGGGACGTCGGGCACCCAGAGAGTCTAGCGAGGATGGGGCTCGCGGTCCGGGCGGGGGCGGCGGGAGTCCGGCGGCTTTGATCCACTGCGCGACACTCCCGGCCTGGTCCGCGAGTTGCCGCTGCGTGCCCCTCTCGAGGCGGGCCCGGGCGGTCGCGGCATGTCGGAGATGATTTGGATTCGCGAGCGGCGGGCTTCATCAGTGACGTAACATTCACTATTGGCCTCCTCGTGAGGAGTCCTGTGGACGGGTCGAAGATGCGGAAGGTCTGCAATGCGCCGAGCGGAGAAGAGCCGTACTATTCGGCGAATTCCGCCGTGTGGGCGGGCATACCGCGAGGCAAGCCATGTCTGCTGAGCGCTCCGCTTCCACCGAGCGGTACTCCTTGTCCTTCACCGTCGGCGGCCTCTTCGAAAGGGAGGCCGAGATTCTCGCGCGCGTCTACGCGGGGCAGCCTGATTGGTCGACCGTCCGCCGAATCGCCATCGAGGAGAACCTCCTCCAGGCGAGAACCCGCTCCACGGGCATTCGGATGGTGCGAGAGACTCTCAAGCGATTAGCCGTCCTGTCGGACGAGGAACTTCGCGTTCTTCCCGGCCTCACCGCGGCAGAACGGTCGCACGTCATGTGGGCGGCGGCGTGCAGGCAGAGCGCGTTCATCGGCGAGTTCGCCGAGGAGGTTTTGAGAGAGCGCTTCCTCATGCTCGCCGGAACGCTCGACTACGAGGACTTCGATTCCTTCGTTCGACAGAAGGCGCTCTGGCATGAGGAGCTCGTCGAGCTGACGCCCCGCACCTACGGCAAGCTCCGGCAGACCGTGTTCCGGATGATGACCGAGGCGGGGCTCTTGTCGAAGGAGGGGCTGATCCAGACGGCAATGCTGTCACCGCGCGTCGCTGCTCTGCTCCCGTCGACCGATGTGCAGTTCTTCCCGACGAAGGAGGCCTGATGCCGAGCGAGAAGCAGTTGACCTTGCCGCAGCAGGAGGAGCACCTTTACCGCGTGCTCTCGAGCGAGCGTTTCCTCAATATGGAGGGACTGGGAAACGAGGTCGCCCACTTCGTCTACGACTACGATCCGGCACAAGAGCTTGAGGTCGAGCAGATGGTGAGACGTCTGAAGAATCGCCTGAGAAGCGATCACGGGATCTGCGTCCTCGAGATCAACCTCTACGACCTCTGTGTCGACTTGCTGAAGGCGCGCAAGGTGTGGGATCGGGTCCTCGATGTGGAACCGACGATGGACAAGGGCGGCTTTCTCAAGCTGCTCCAGAACATGCTCGACCCGCAGCAGCACCTTGCTCCTGCGATCAAGGAGCGCGTAGTCGCCGAGAATCCGACGATCCTCTTCCTCACGGGAGTCGGGCAGGTGTTCCCCTTCATCCGTTCACACACGGTCCTCAACAACCTGCAGACCGCGGTTGCGGATCGCCCGCTTCTCATGTTCTTCCCCGGCCGATACGACGTATCGGCGACCCAGGGGTCGGCCCTGGTTCTCTTCGGCCGGCTCAAGGACGACTCCTTTTACCGCGCGAAGCGCATTCTCGATCAGGAGGCCTGACGATGAGAATCAACGAGATATTCCTCAAGGACGTCGCACGTTCCATCGAGGGCGTCGTCAAAGCCGATGACGCAGACCATCTGCGGGTCGAGGTCGAGGAGTACGTCCTGACGAACGACGCAGCCAAAGGGGTCGCGCCGCTCCTTGAGGAGTACACGAATTATACGAACGCGAACGGCGTGTGGATCTCGGGCTTCTTCGGTTCCGGCAAGTCGCACCTGTTGAAGATGCTCGCCCACCTGCTTGGCGACGTCGAGGGCCAGGAGTTTCCCCGCGAGGAGGTCGCCGCGATCTTCCATTCGAAGGCGGACGACGCGATGCTCCAGGCGTCGCTGCGCAAAGCGGCGAGCATCCCGGCGAAGTCCCTACTGTTCAACATCGATCAGAAGGCAACCCTGATCTCGAAGGACCAGACGGACGCCCTGCTCAAGGTTTTCGTCAAGGTTTTCGACGAGAGCCGGGGCTACTACGGCAACGACGGAGCTGTCGCGCGCTTCGAGCGGGACCTTGATCGTCGCGGTCAGTACGGGGCATTCAAGGAGGCCTTTGAGCGGCATGCCGGCATCGCCTGGTCGCAGGGACGCGAGCAGACCGCCCTCGAGGGGCACAACATCGACGTCGCATTCGCCGAGGTCAACGGGGAGGCGAATCCCGGGATCATCGGGCAGTACCAGTCCTCGTACGCCGTGTCGATCGAGGATTTCGCGGATTCCGTGAAGGAATGGATCGACGAGCAGGCCCCCGGCTACCGCCTGAATTTCTTCATCGACGAGGTCGGCCAGTTCATCGCCGACGACATCAAGCTCATGCTCAATCTTCAGACGATCGTCGAGTCTCTCAACACGAAGTGCCGGGGGCGCGCATGGGTGTTCGTCACCTCGCAGGAGGACATGGAGAAGGTCATCGGCGACCGTTCGCGGCAGCAGAGCAATGACTTTTCGAAGATCCAGGCGCGTTTCGGCGTCAAGGTGAAGCTCACGAGCCAGGACGTCGAGGAGGTCATCGCGAAGCGCCTCCTGGAGAAGAACACCGAGGGTGTGGCCGCGCTCGCGGAGGTCTACCGGGCGGAGTCGGCGAACTTCCCCACGATTTTCAACTTCGCCGACGGAGCGAAGAATTACCGGAACTACGTCGAGGAGTCGCGATTCGTCGCGACGTACCCCTTTGTCACGTATCAGATACCGATGTTCCAGGCGGCGATCGAGGGGCTCTCCGATCACAACATGTTCGAGGGGCGTAATTCCTCGGTCGGCGAGCGCTCGATGCTCGGCGTCGTTCAGCAGGTTGCCAAGCGGATCGGTGAGGAGCAGATCGGGTACCTCGCGACCTTCGATCAGATGTTCGCGGGTATCAGCGCCTCGTTGAAGTCGGCGGCGCAAAGCGCGATCCTCCAGGCGGAGAGGCACCTGCCGGATCCGGAGTCGGAGCTGACGATCCTTGCGAATCGCTTGCTCAAAGCACTGTTCCTCGTGAAGTACGTCGACTCCTTCAAGGCGACGCCCCGCAATCTCGCCGTCCTCGTTTACGACCGCTTCGGCCTCGATCTTCCGGGCTTGGGGACGCAGGTCCAGGAGGCCCTTAACCTCCTCGAGGCTCAGTCCTACGTCCAGCGCAACGGCAATCTCTATGAGTATCTGACGAATGAGGAACAGGAGATTGAGAAGGAGATCAAGGCTGTCGAGATCGACTCGTCCGAGGTTTCCGCCAAGCTCTTCTGCTACCTCAGTTCGGAGATCCTCCGGACGACGAAGATGCGGTATGAGAAGAACGGCCAGGACTTCTCGTTCGGCTACAAGCTCGATGACATCGTTCAGGGCAAGCAACACGATCTGACCATCCACTTCATCACCCCGGAGACCGTGTACGAGGATAGGGAGATCCTCGCTCAGTCGATGGGTACCGATGAGCTGCGTGTCTTCCTCGGGCGAGACAAGCGCGTTCTCGCGGATCTTCGCCTCCTGCTCAAGACCGAGAAGTACATCAAGCAGCGGACGAATTCGGGGACTACCCCGTCGGTCCGCGCGATCCTTCAGTCGAAACAGATGCTTGTCGTGGAGCGGGACAAGGACCTCATCGAGCGATTGCGTCAGTTGGTCGGCAGGGCTCAGCTCATCGTCAATGCGACGGAGGTTCAGTCGAGCACCCAGGATCCGGTGATGCGAGTCCGTGACGGATTTCAAGAGTTGATCAGCCGCACGTACACGAACCTCGGTCTTCTCGGCGGTCGGGTCTACTCCGAGCAGCGCGTAGCGGACATGGTGCGCAACGAGCCCGGTCTTGTCGATCAGACGGAGCAGAGCGCGCTCGTGTCTCCTGCGGCGGAGGTCGAGTCGTGGATCGTCATGCAGTCGGGCCGTGGCGAGCAAGTGACGATCAAGAAGATCGTCGATCGCTTCGAGACGAAGCCCTACGGCTGGGATCTCGGGTCGATCGAAGTGGTCCTCGCGTGGCTCCTCGGTACGGGGAAGATCGTCCTCACCGTTGATGCGAATCCGGTGATGAGGACGGAGGCTGCGTCCGTCATCCGCAACACGGCGAAGCATCCGCGCATCCTCGTTGCGCCGCAGAAGGCCTACGATCCGCTCCGTGTCGCCGAGTTTCGGACATTCTGCACGGACTTCTTCGACGACGGTTCGGCGCCGAGCGACGCGACCGAACTCGCTCGCTATGGCAAGGCGAGGCTTGCTGCCAAGCGCGATGAGCTCAAGGCCATTGTGGCTTCGAGTCGCTACCCCTTCGTCGCGCGCCTGTCCGATGTCATCGCCCTTCTCGACCAGGTGGCGGGACATCCGACTGAGTGGTATCTCACCGAGTTCGACGGAGCCGAAAAGCTGGCTGATGCGAAGGAAGACCTCATCGATCCGATCAGGACTTTCGTGAACGGCGCCCAGGCGAGGATCTTCGATGACGCACAGTCATTCCTCGCTGCGAACGCCGGTAATCTCGCTTTCCTTCCCGCAGGTGCATCCGATCGAGTGAGGGGTCTGTTGGATGACCCCAACGCCTTCCGCGGCGCCAAGATGAACACGCTGAAGGCGGCCGTTGATGAGTTGCGCGGACAGGTTGATGATCGCGTGCGCGAGGCGCGAGAGGAAGTCGTCGCGGCGATTGAGGGTCGGCGAGAGGAGCTGCTCGCGAGCCCGGACTACGCGCGCGCCGATGATTCTGTTCGTGCGAGCGTGATCTCTGAGATCGACCAAGTGGTCGCGTCGCTCAGTCGGCAGAACGAGATCTCGATGATCCATCAGACGCGGTCGATTTTTGAGCGTGACCGCTACACGGCGATGATCGAGAGTCTCGATGCTTCCGCTCGTGTCGATGACCCGGAGCCGGAGCCCGTGAAGAGCGTCGTCTCGATCACGACGATCAGCGTGAAGAGCGGCTCGGGGATCCTCGAGTCTGCGACCGATGTCGACGCCTATCTCGCTGCCCTGCGCAGGGCGCTCATTTCCGAACTCGATGATGGAAAGCGAATCGCACTCTGATGGAGACTGCACCTCTGAAGTCCTTTGCCACCTCGGCGCGCACGGAACTCCTCCGCGAGGTCGGTGCTCGCCTCACCTCGGTGCTCGCCCCGGGGTCCTCCGAGCGGGTCGAGCGTCCCGCGATCGTTGCATCCCTTGAGGACGCGATCACCCAGGCGGGAGGCGGTGAGGCCGGCCGCAAGCATGTCATTGACCGGGCCGCCTACATGTGGTTCAACCGGATCGTCGCGCTGCGCTTCATGGATGCTAATGGCTATACGGGGATCGGCGTCGTCTCGCCGGCCACCGATCAGGTCGGTCAGCCGGAGGTCTTGGCGGTCGCGAAGCGGGGCCAGATCGACGGTGAGGTCGTGCGTCCTGCGGAAGCGGCGACGATCTTCGGTCTGCTTTCCGGCACCGTGCTGCCGAGCCCGGGTGGCGAGGCGCAGGCGGAGGCGTACGCTCTTCTCCTCACGAGCTACTGCCGTTTCTGGAATCGCGCGATGCCGTCCATGTTCGAGGCCGAGGGCGACTTCTCGGAGCTCCTCATTCCGGGGAATCTTCTCGCCGAGGGGTCTGTTCTCGATCGCGCGTGCAGTGTGCTGTCCGCCGAGGTGTGCGAGGACGTCGAGGTGATCGGGTGGCTCTACCAGTTCTACATCTCGGAGCGCAAAGACGAGGTCTTCGCGGGGTTTAAGAAGAACAAGAAGGCGGGCGCTGAGGAGATCCCTGCGGCGACGCAGCTCTTCACGCCGCACTGGATCGTCCGCTACCTCGCGGAGAACTCCATCGGGCGTTTGTGGATGCTCAATCATCCGAATTCGACGTTGATCGAGCGGATGGACTACTACATCGAACCGGTCGATGAGGAGAGCGATTTCCTTCGGATCGATTCGCCCGAGGAGATCACCGTCATCGATCCGGCGTGCGGCTCCGGGCATATGCTCACCTACGCTTTTGATCTGCTCTACGCGATCTACGAGGAAGAGGGCTATGCGCCTTCCTCGATCCCCACTTTGATTCTCGAGAAGAATCTGCGGGGCACGGAGATCGATCAGCGTGCCGGTGCGCTTGCCTCCTTCGCCCTGTCGATGAAGGCCGCGTCGAAGAGGAAGCGTTTCCTCAAGGAGGCCGTTGCCCCTCGGATCCAAGTGCTCGAACCGATCGTCTTCCGTCCCGATGAGCTCGACTTCCTCGCGTCGGAAGCGGGCGATCGCGAGGCAGAAGAATCATTCTGGAACATGTTCGAGCATGCCGATACCTTCGGCTCGCTCATCCAAGCGGACCCCTCCACGGTGGCAAGCGCCTCACTGCGTCTTAGGATGCTTGATGGAGCGGGTGACATGCTCATTGAGGAGACGCTCGACAAGGCGAAACGTGTGATCACTCAGGCGGAGTATCTCTTGCCCGGCTACTCCGTCGTCATCGCGAACCCGCCGTACATGGGTTCGAAGCAGATGAACGACCTGCTCTCTCGGTTCATGAAAGAGACCTTCCCCGAGGGGAAGTCGGATCTGTTCGCCGCATTCATCCAGCGGTGCACACGCCTCGCCGACCCGCAGGGGCTTTCAGCGATGATCACGATGCAGTCCTGGATGTTCCTCAGCTCTTTTGAAAAGCTACGGCGCACCATGCTGCGGGAGCAGTGGATCGTTTCCATGCTTCATCTCGGTACCCGGGCCTTCGATTCCATCGGGGGTGAAGTTGTCTCGTCGACGGCGTTCGTCATTGAGAATGTTCCGCCTTCGGGACGGACAGCTGCTTCCGCGCGACGAGGCTCGTTCATCCGCGTCGTTGATGGCAGGTCCGAGGCCGAGAAGATCACGATGCTTGACCGCGCCCGGCATACGAGGGAAGCCGAGGACGGATTCCATGGCGCTTCGCCCGAGGCCTTCGTCGTCATCCCCGGTTCGCCGATCGTCTACTGGCTGAGTGAAAAGATGCGGGCCACGTTCAAGGAAGGCCGTCCGCTCGGAGAGATGGCTGAGTTGCTGGTGGGTCTCCGTACCGGAGATAACGGTCGGTTCCTGAGGTTTTGGTGGGAGGTCGACCAGCACCGAACGATGCTTGAGTGTTCGTCATTGGCCGAAGCGAAGATCAGCGGGCGTCGCTGGTTCCCCTACAACAAGGGGGGCTCTTTCCGACGCTGGTATGGCAACCATGAGTATGTTGTCAACTGGGAAAACGATGGGCGCGAGATTGAAGAAGGACTCGCAAAGCGCTATCCCTACTTAGTTCCTGCGGGACAGTCGGTCGTGCGCGGACAGGGGCGTGCCCACTACTTTTCACCGTCTGTGTCATACTCCATGATTAGTAGCGGAGCCCCATCGTTTCGCGCCTATCCTCAAGGATTCATATTTGACCACGCTGCCGGTGCAGCAAGCGTCAAATCGGAGAGGACGTGTAACAACCTCCTTTCATTTACAAATTCAAAACTTGCACTTGAACA
>JAQYET010000066.1 GCA_028723525.1 Prevotellaceae bacterium | reverse complement strand
GGACTGCACCTCATCAGCAAAGAAATCCTCGCAAAGCGAGGACTCATAAGCTGTTTAGATTACTATTTAGGTTGAACCGCCGTATGCCGAACGGCACGTACGGTGGTGTGAGAGGGGCTACAAGTTAGCCCCTACTCGATTTATAAAAGATGTAAATCGTAATTATCGGGGAATATTTTGGAGTATTCCCTTATAATATTGCACATTGACTTTGTAGCAGGAGATTGTTGTAATCCTCGACGTGTAAGTATAGCGAACTTTCTATATTGCTTTTCTTCAAACGAAAAAACCTTAACTGCCGCAGGCATCCTCTTTATACATAGTTTACCCATGACACAACAACCAAGAGAACCCTCAGCCATTGCTATGAGAGTTGCATCATCATAACCTGTTATATAGCAGGTAGGTTGCGCGTTTACAGCATCCAATGTAAATTGCGATTCTTCATTAAATGGATATTCTTGCATAAGTAAAGACTGTTTGCTAAGTTCATCTGAGGTGATATATTCTTTATTAGATATATCAATATCCTTTGGAGCAATACAAATCATTTCATCAGTATAGATTTCCTCTATGTTTAATAAAGAATTAGGAGGAGAACTTCCGATTCCAATATCTATTTCATTTTCCAAAATCCAATCTATTATGTATTTATTACATGCACCACCACGAACTTGTATTTCAATGTTGGGATGTTTTTTCTTAAACTTAGATATTATATCTGGTATCCAGTTACTACAAACACTGCTACATGTGCCAATTCGTACAATTCCTGATTCTAAACCTTGCAAATTTTTAACATGAAAAATAAACTGCTCATTTGCTCTAAGAACTGAGTTGGCATATTGCAAAAGCTCGCTTCCATATGGAGTGAGAATTAATCCTCTCTTGCTACGCTCAAATAGGGGCATTTCCAGTTCATCTTCCATCCTTGTGAGGGCATGGCTTATGGCAGATTTTGATAAATGCATTACTTTAGATGTTGTAGTTAAACTTTTAGTCTGGGCAATAGTTATAAATATCTGATATTCTGATAATGTCATCGTAACTCCTTAATATATAAGTGTATATTATTAAACATGTGTTGAATTAGATGAAATTTACACTACTCTAACACTATGATAACATATTTATGTAAGAAGACAATTAAAATATACTAAATTTGAAAAGATCTATCTTTGGAGGGATGTGCAATGAATTCAAATGAACTAAGATCAAATATAAAAAATAATAAAATAATAGTTGCAATGAGAAAAATATATGGTGAACATCTAGTTAAAGCAACGAAATTGATAGTTAAGCACGATATTCGCATGGTTGAATTAACCTTTGATCAATTAGACGATGATTGCATGGAAAAGACATCTGAGAATATAAAGCACTTAAAAGAAGTATTTAAAGATCAAATTACTATTGGTGCGGGGACAGTAATGAATGTTGATCAAGTTCAAATTGCAAAAGAAGCTGGTGCCGAATATCTATTAGCTCCCAATACTAATATTGATGTTATGAATAAAGCTCATGAGCTGTCTTTGCCCATAATACCCGGTGCTATGACGCCTTCCGAAATAGCCTATGCATGGGAACACGGTGCAGCTTTAGTTAAGCTATTTCCAGCAGGAAGTAGAGGCGTGGAATATTGTAAAAGTCTTGCCTCTCCTTTGAATAATATACCTATACTACCTATGGGTGGAGTTAATTATAAGAATGCATCTGATTTCCTTAAAATAGACAATGTAATAGGCGTGGGGGTATCGAATGCATTGGTTAACAAAAATCTTGTAGAAAAGAATGAATGGAATCTTATTGAATCCAACATTATATCTTTTGAAGAAGTATTAAAAATGTATAAGGACTGAAACAATGAATATTGAACAAAAAATTGAAGCATCTGGCATTATTCCTGTAGTATCATTCCAAAATACAGATCAAGCTTTAAAAGCGAGCTGCGCTTTGATTGAAGGAGGTATTAACGTAGTAGAGATTACTCTTAGAACCGACAAAGCACTTGAATCAATTGCTACTGTTAAAAAGAACTTCCCAAATCTGATTGTAGGAGCAGGCACTGTATTTAATCGTAATCAATGTGAGGAAGCGGTAGAAAACGGTGCAAAATTTATTGTCTCTCCTGGCATTAATACCGGAGTTATAGAGTGGTGCCTTGAAAATGCTGTTCCGATTTTCCCAGGAGTAGTTACTCCTACGGAAATTTCAAGAGTAATTAATAGCTACAGTATAAATAAAGTAAAATATTTTCCAGCAGAGATGTCTGGAGGTGTTAAAAATATAAAAATACTATCAACAATTTTTCCCAATATAAAATTTATGCCTACGGGAGGCATTAATTTAAATAATCTTCAAGAATATATTTCTGAGCCATCGGTGTTTTCTGTAGGAGGCTCATGGATATGTAGTAGAAATCTTCTTGACAATGAAGATTATCAGATGATAGAGAATAACGCAAAGAAAGCGAAAAAAATAATTGAAGAATTTAAATGTGAAAGGAGAGATTAATCCATGAAATATCTTATGTTCGGAGAAATGATGTTACGACTCAGGGCACCGAGGTTTGAACGATTATTTCAATCATATGAACTTGAAGCAACGTTTGCTGGTAGTGAAGCTAATGTCGCAGTATCATTAGCAAATTATGGAGAAGAAGCATATTTTGTAACGATTTTTCCGGAAAATAATGTTGTAGCCGAGTCCGCTGAAAGAGAGTTGAGAAAGTTTGGAGTTAAGACCGATAAAATAGTATATAGTGATGGGCGTTTTGGTGTTTATTACATAGAACAAGGATCAAATTTACTGCCTAACAAGACGTATTATGATAGAGATTTTTCTTCAATGTGCATGGCAGGACCAGGTCATATTGACTGGGATGATGTGTTTAAAGACATAGATTGGTTCCATGTGTCAGGCATAACTTCCGCAATAAGTCAATCTGCTTCGGATTTAAATCTAGAAGCCATTAAAATTGCTAGGGAAAAAGGAATCATTGTAAGCTGTGATATAAACTATCGTGGTAATTTATGGAATTATGGTAAAAGTGCTACAGAGGTAATACCTGAACTTGTAAAGAATGTAGATGTTCTAATTGCTTCGGAAGGAGAAATTGACAAATGCCTATCTATAAATTCAGAGTATTTGTTTGAAAAAAATATGCAGGAATTTCCTAGAGAGAATTATATAGAATTAAATAAGAGATGCATGGAAGAATATCCAAATTTAAAATATATAGCGATGTTTCTACAAAAAAATTATAGTGCCGACTCTAACTTGCTTTGTTCAACAATCTTTGATGGAGATAGCTTCTATAAATCTATTGAACTGAAGTCTGAAAATATTATAGATAGGGTTGGCGTTGGAGATGCTATAGCATCAGGAATAATATATGGAATTAACAATTATGAGAACTTGCAGGACGCGGTGGATTTTGGAATTGCGGCTGGCACATTAAAGGGAAGTATAGTTGGAGATTTTAATAGAGTAAGCAAAGTGGATGTTGAGAATGTTATGAAAGGGGCCTCATTAGAGCAAAAAAGGTAGGTTGATGAAATGAATTATGTAAATGAAAGAACTAGAGGACTGCAGCAAGGAGCTATTCGAGCTATGTTTGACAAAGCAGCAAAAATGGAGGGCGTAATAAGTATGGGAATTGGCGAGCCAGATATGCCAACTCCTATTCCAATATGTGAAGCGGCTACAAAAGCAATGAATGAAGGTAAAACGCACTATACTCCTAATGCTGGGATACCTGAGCTAAGAGAGGCTATTGCTAAATTATCTACAGTAAAAAATGTAAATTATAATCCTGCGACAGAAATTATAGTTACTAATGGTGGAATGGGAGCCCTATCACTATTAATGTCAGTTATTATTAATCCAGGTGATGAAATACTTATACAGGATCCGCAATGGTTGAATTATGTAGCTCAAGTTGAATATTATGGCGGTGTGCCAGTACGAGTGCCAACCAATGCTGAAAATGGATTTGAGATGGAACCTAGTGTAATAGAATCCCTGGTAACAGATAAAACCAAGGCTATAATGATCAATAGTCCCAATAACCCAACAGGATGCGTAACTTCTCTTAAGACCCTCAAAGAAATAACGGGTATTGCAAAAAAACATAATATTTTAGTTATAACTGATGAGGTGTATAACACATTATTGTTTGATGGTGAATCATCAATCTCAATATCGGAGTTGCCTGGTATGAAAGAGAGAACGGTAGTAATTAACAGCTTCTCAAAATATATGGCCATGTGTGGATGGCGAATAGGCTATGCTGCAGGTCCTGCTGACATTATAGATAAAATGACAAAATGTCAGGAAAACTTTAATGCATGCGCAAATTCAGTGGGGCAATGGGCGGCTGTTTATGCTCTTAATCATCCCGAACTTGCCAAGGATTTATATAATGTTTTCCAAGAACGAAGGACGAAAATTTTAGAGTTAATAAATAAGATAGAGGGAGTTAATTATGCCATCCCAAAGGGTGCATTTTATGTATTTTTAAATATATCTAGTTTTGGACTTAGTGATACAGAATTTTGTAATAGACTACTTGAAACAAAAAAGGTAGTTTGTATACCAGGAAGTGCATTTGGTTATTGCGGTGGGGGATATATTAGAATAGCTTATACCAATAGCATGGAAAACATAGAAGAAGCTATGAGCCGTATTACTGAATTTTGCGATGAGCTAGGACAGAAGAGATAAAATGTTATATTTATGGAGGATAAAATAATGAAAAATATTTTAAATGCTATCAACCAAAGATTTGGATTGGTATTGATGGTATCAGCGATTTTAGGAGCAATTCTCGGGCTTTTATTAGGTGATAATGTATCTGTGATACAACCTTTTGGAACAGTTTTTACAAGGTTATTAGGAATGATGGTGCCTGTAATTGTGCTGTTCTCCATCTCTTCCGCATTTGCAAACATTGGTGACGTGAAAAAAATGTCAAGGTGGGGCGGAAAAGTTATAGGTTGGTTTCTTGTCACAACTACAATTGCATCGATACTGGGAATAGTTACCGGGCTAATATTTAAACCAGGAAAAGGGATTTCACTTGACGTTGAATCTGTAAAAGTAGAGTCTGTTTCAGTAGATAATTTTATTGATTGGATTCCTCAAAGTTTTCTTGGATGTATTGCTGAAAGTAATACAATACAAATTGTATTTCTTGCATTATTTATAGGTATAGCTGTTGTATGTATGACAGATGTTATGGATAGTAAAAAACGAATTACAAACTTCCTGAATTCAGGTATGGATTTAGTTATGCAAATTGTAAAAGGGATAATGTACTATGCTCCAATAGGTGTGGTTGCACTAACTGCTAATGCTGTTTCTAATCTAAAAGGATCCTTTGTGAGCACTATGGGAAGTTTTCTCATAGCATATACAATTGCATTTGTACTTCAAATTGTTATCTGCTATTTTGGAATGTTAAAATTTGTTGGTAAGGTAAGTCCGTGGGTTTTCACAAAAAAACTTTTCCCAGCGCTTATAACAGCTTTTACAACCACTTCATCGGCAGGGACATTGCCTATTACACTTCGATGTGCTAAGGATATGGGCGTAAATGATGAAGTCGCCGATTTTGGTATTCCACTAGGTGTAACATTTAATATGGACTCAATGGGTGTAGAAATACCTCTTTATGTAATGCTTGGTATGTATGCGGCAGGACATTCACCGTCAATAGGCAGTATAATATTATTGGTAGTATTTGGTATTGCTTTTTCTGTGGGATGTGCTGGAGTTCCTGGAGGTGGACTTGCGATTGCAACAATACTTGTAAGTGCATTTAATCTACCAACAGAGGTAGTAACGTGGATTGCTGCAATTTTCTTCTATCTTGATGTTACAGGAACACCTATGAACATATGGGGCGATGCGGTTTGTTCAGTAATAGTAGCACGTTCTGAAGGACTGTTTGATGAAGAAAAGTTTTATTCATAAATTTTACAATTTCATCTATTGCTTCTTATAGGTTTTAAAGAGTTTTAATAGTATTTTGCTAATTAACAAAATAAAAGACAACCAATGCTAAAGATTAATTTCATCGGTTGTCTTTTTTGACCTATAAAGATAAATCTTTTTGTCTTAATTTAAGGCTAAGCGGACAAAAAACCACTGAGATTTCTAAATCTGAGCTAATTCCTTAAACCAGTCCCAGAAATCACTATCTTCTAAAATCTCATGATATTCTTTTTCTGCAAAATCATGAAGTTTATTATAGGCATCCTTGTGATAAGTGTAAATCTGATTCTTTTCTTGTGCTGATAGAAGTTCAGCATCAATGAGGTCTGTATCATATGGGCACAAAGTCAGATTACTAAAAAATAATTCGTTTGACTCTGAGTTACCACAAACTTCTACGAGATTTTCAATTCTAATGCCAAACTTTCCTTCAAGATAAACACCAGGCTCGTTAGAAACTACATTTCCAGCTTCAAGAGGCAATCTCCCTCTAGGACTGATTGAAATAGGACCTTCATGAACGTTTAGCATGTGTCCCACGCCGTGGCCGGTTCCATGACCATAGGAATATCCGAATTTTGCCATTTCAGACTTAGGAATTTCGTCAAGAGATGCACCAAGCTCGTCAGGTGAGAACTTTGCACGAGCAAGAGCAAGGTGACCTTTTAAAACCGCAGTGTAAGCTCTGGACATCTCTTTTGTTGCAGACCCAATAGCTATTGTTCTGGTAACATCTGTAGTTCCTGTCTGATACTGTCCTCCAGTGTCAGCTAGAAGAAGAGAATTCCCACTAACTTCGGAG
>JAQYET010000065.1 GCA_028723525.1 Prevotellaceae bacterium | reverse complement strand
AAGTATATCTGTAAAATGCATAAAGCTCGAGTTAGAGCCAATCGATACTACTTTGCAAAATTGTTCAACTTAAAAGGAATTGAGAACGAGAACCAATTATCCATTGATCACTCACTATATTTCTTGATGTCTCAAGATTATGTTAATTATTGCTCATATTCAAACGATGTGAAAACAACCAATTTAATGTCTAAAGAAACCCTAATGAAAGGCCTAAACTATGCGGAAGAGGCTCTTATGTCCCCTGTTTTTGTTCATAGTAGGAACGGAGACAGCATTGTTGTAAATAGCAAGTTGTCGAGTTTTGACATACTCCATATTGTTGCTGCTCCACACTACAGCAAAGCTATCAAAATAGGCTATAAAAGAGTACTTCCAGTATACAGACCACAAGATATTCTTGATGTGGGAAAGACATCTGAAACAAATGTTATACTGTCAATAAGAGAGCAAGAAATATCAAGTTTGTGTAATTATATCCAAAAATTGCTTCGGTACGCTGCTAGAATCAATGTAAATATAACAGACCTAGACAAAACCTTCCAAGAGGATTCGTATTTAAAAGAATTGCGTTTGGTAAAAGACCTTTTAGTCCAAATCTGGCAACAGACGGGTGTTTTAAAGGAAGTTAACATTCTAACAGATATTATTTTTTTGAATAAACACGACCATTGTAATGCTGGTGTGAGAAATTTTGTTTTATCACCTAATGGTGAGTTTTATCCGTGCTGCGCTCAAGTTGAAAACAAAGAAGATTGCTCAAGCGGCAATTTGGATACAGGATTAACATATCCTAATCAACGATGGTATCGCATTGAGCAAAGTAATGTATGTAATGTGTTCGAAGCATACCATTGTCCTTATTGTGTTGAGATTAATCGTAAAAGCACAAATGAATTTTGTGTCCCACCATCTTTTCAATGCAGAAAAAGCCATATAGAAAGAAAAGTTTCTTACGAGCTAAAGGAATTGTTGAAAGATTGCACCTTGTTAAAAAACTCGGAGTTTCACTGTGGTTATTCTTCAGATATATTAGATCCAATCAAAGTGTTTATTGATCAATCTTTTAAAAACAGAACGACAGGTTATTACCAGTTCGAGGCTGGAGAAAATAGAGGGGGAACAGGGTGTGGAACTAAAAGAAGCCTATCAGTTAAGTGAAGAAGAATTCCAAGAAATTGAGAATTTATACGAAAAGAAATTGGCATTGGAAAACTTGGTTAAGATCATAGATGCTTCGAAAAAGGATCTGTATGAGAGACTAATCGATGACTACGGGGTCACAGTCCGTAACTTTAATGCTTGGTGGGCACAAATGTCTAAGAAGTTCAATTTGGATAGTGAAAATTGGTACGTAGACTTCGAAAAACAAATGATTGTGGAGCAAAAATAAACAACTAATATTGCCGCCATGCAAATCATGTTTTGCAATCTTATACGTGTCTAATTGTTTTGTTAACTTTACCGTGAACAAGGAGTATTGGATTGCATGCGTATTTTTAGAAATAAAAATATAGACCAAAATTCAACAAATGTTAAAGCTTTTTTGCTCTTTTTTAAAGAACGAATTCTTAAGAAAAAGGGCAAATTAGCTTTGCTTATTTTTATAATATTCGTTGGAACCTTTGTTACCAGCCTAAACCCGTATCTTTATGGACAAATCATAGATAACATCACTAGTTCCGATTTAGATTCTTTGACCACGTATCTGATATTGTTTTTTTTGGTTACGCTTCTTGCGAACTTGTTGAGCGCATTTGAAGTCTATCTAGGTCAGATGCTTAATTTTGATTTAACCAGAAGTTCTCAATCAACACTATATAATAATATTATTCGAATGAGAATGAAAAACTACCAATCCTACGATGTTGGTGAGCTAATCTCACGAATAAATGGTGATTCGAGTGAAGTAGTTTCTTTTGAGATTAATATAGTAACAGATTCTGTCCAAATTCTTGTTGACCTACTTGTAGCACTTTACTATGTGATAAAAATTTCTACTAGATTGTCTACTGTTGCACTTTTTTATCTCCCTGCCTCCTTCATTTTAGTTAATACGCTAAAAAAATATTTTAAAATACTTACTGAGAAGCAAAAACAATTAGGTGATCAGTTTTACAGTTTTCAAAATGAAACTTTTCATAATAATGTCGGGATAAAGAGTTTTTGCTTAGAGGACTATGTAAATAAAAGATTTGAACATTATATAAATAAAGAGAGAACGCTGTTAAGAAAAAGAATCGCTTTGGCAAATATAAAACAGATTGCAGGAAGTTTAATAACTGTTATATCATCTTTGTACATTATTTATGTTTCAGCAAGATCACGTCTATAAAATGGTGTAAAAGCAGAAAAAGAGCCAGAGGTCAATCACCTGCGTATAATTTGTAATTGAGAAAAAAGAAACGAGGAAGAAAGACATGGCTCAACTCAATATTACCCTGAATCAAGAAGAGATTCTAGAACTTTTACA
>JAQYET010000064.1 GCA_028723525.1 Prevotellaceae bacterium | reverse complement strand
GCCAAGGCGTTTAGATCATCATAAACTTTTTCGCTGACTTCTACGTCATACAAACCAACAGTATAGGTTACTGTTACGGTTAAATCCTTTATCTTTTTCATTCTGTTTTTACTTTTAATATTAAATGTTCTATTGAAGTTCCAATTGTACATGGAAATGATACTCGTTGCATAAACAGACAATTTGCCTGACTTCATAGGGATCCTCTCCATAGGGAAAGAAAATCATACGCTCCTTGGTCAAGCATCTGACTCCTTTCTTTCTTAAATTATACAAGAGGTTAGTGCGTCTCTTGATCACTCTGTCCATTTGCATCTAAATTTCCTTTAAGTAACATATTATCCTCATGAAATGTGGTTTCAATATGCTCTATCAAATCAATAGGTCTTGTAACATACGCATCAAACATCTGGTACATCAGCTCGGGCGTTGGTCTCTCTGACATATCAAGGACAAATACTTTCTTGCCTTTCCCTTTCCTCCAACCAGCTTCAGAATGAGCAGAACGGCCACATGGTAGAAGAAGAACACAGAAGTCTGCTGCTTGCATGGCATTGAAGTCTTTTTCAAAAGCCTTAATGGCCTCGGGATGATGGAGTCTTTCTTTGAAATCATTGCAAGTCCAGTTTTCAAATTCCTTATCGACCTTATCCCAGCTAAAGCCGCTTATTTCATTGTTTTCAGGGTGCTTGAAATCATAAGTTTTATAGCCTTGCATGCGCAAAACGTTCAAAACATTGTCATAAAATCTGTTTCGCCAACTACTGGCTAAATATATCTTTAAAAATCTCATAATATAACTATTTTTATTTTACCAATCCTTTACACACCATCTCTACGTATTTAAGACTGTCTCTTAACACAGGATAGCTTAGATTTTCAAACTCTGATCTTTCAAGATACTCTATCTGTTTGCTGAAGATGGACGTATCATTGTCGTATTTATTCAAAAGAAAGTATCTTAACCACATGTCGGCACATCTGGGGCGTGGCAAATCCAAAAAATCTAAAATGAGAACAGATAGCCTCTTTTGTTCCGTACGATTCAATACGATGCAGTCGCCAGTTTCCTTATCTATCCAACCACAGAGAAGGTGAGCGGTATTGTTAGTCCTATCAATGGAAATCTGAAAGCAGGAAGGGCCGAACATAATCTCTATTCTATTAGCAAGGCTTTGTAATTGCCAAAGGGTGATGGAACGTTTGATAAAAAAACTGATGCTTCTTATGAGCTTCATACTGGCAAAAGGCTTTATTTTTTTCTTTTGAAAAATCAATGCCAGCAATTCTTCTTTTTTTTGCTCAAAGGAGGTAACTTGATAGAACTCCCGAGCATGGACAAGATCCGTAATACCTGTCTCAATGGTTAAAACATAGTTGATCATATTTTACTTGTTAGCGTTTATACTTGGAAAAGATGCACCTACATCAATCCCGTTATTTTTTTATTTCTTGAATTTGTCATCATTGTAGCTGTGAGTGATTTCATAATAGACAGCAGCTCCTAAAGCTAAAAGCAAGATAGAGATAATGATAATATATTCCATAATTACTTATTTATTGTTGGTGGTAATTTCAATGGCTTTTACAAACTGCAACAAATTAGCATAGCCCTTATACAGAGGATTGCACACAACGGCATGCCCTCCATACCGATCCTTTAGAGTTAAGGTAATAGTCATACCTATGACATCGTTTGGGAAGTAGAGATAAACCGTCTCATAGTCGTCACCCTCGATAGATATATGGATGAAGTACTTAACATCCGACATAATGATGAAATCACAGTCTGATGGAAGCCTGACAAAGCCGTTCTTCTGTAATATCTGATAGGCTAAATAGTCCTTCATGTCATAGAACACACATAATCTTTTGCTTCGGCACTCCTTTGTCAAACGTATAAAGGTTATGCCAGAACTGCTTAAAGTGACAGTCTCCTGCAAATCATGATTGACAAACTCTATTCCGTTGTTCTGATTGATTACTCCCATGCCATAAAAGGTCTTGGAAAGAATACGGCAGGAAACCGAATGAATCTCTGGCAATTCTTTTAGATCAACTCCCATTATGCTGGATGGCTCTGTATCTGTCAATGCACTAATCGTTATGTTTTCCGAGCATCCTGCTGCGTACTTGAATATAGGTTTATTCATTGTTCTTAGTTTTGGTTTTCAAATTCCTCAAGTTTCAATCATAGCCTGTAATTCTTCTGTAGTATGACCTAAACGAAAAAAATCACTGATGTCTTTTTCTGATTTTATACCAGACAGAGGCAGATCAAGTTTCTGTACTCTATACCGTTTGCCATACTGCCGTACCCGTAAAGCCGACTCCCTTTTTCCTGTTTCATCTGTATCGTAGAGAAAGATGATACATAGAAATCGCTTGGAAAGTTCATCCAATATGTCTTCTGGAATGTTGGCGGTCTCGCTGTTGAATGCCAATGCAGGGAAGCCATGTGCAGATAATGACATGACATCTTTCTCGCCTCCCGTAATAAATACGAACTCACTGTTTCTTGGTAGTTGATTGATTCCGAAGATATAAGGCTTGGGCAGGTGACCAGCGTACATAAAGCGATTTTTTGCCTTGGGACGGTATATTTTCAGCCCTTGACCTTCATCGAAGAAATACCCGTATGTAGGAATAGCTTTTGAACCGTAAATGGCAAATGAATTGCCAGACGATTTTGTGAATGTGCAGCTCTTGATACTTTTCACATTGAACTTTTCAAGGATGGAAGAACCTATGCCATATTGATTCCAATATGCTTCTTCCCATGACTGAAAGGGCTGTGTCTCAACCTCGAAACTGGTAATGGAAGAACTATCTTCCTTATGCTGGAAAGAGGTTGTTCTTTTCATCAATACCTGATGGCTGGTTTTCTCTCCTTCAAAAACCCCAAGTCCAAGATCTCTGTCTATTATCTGAAGAACTTCACGGAAGTTGGTTTTCAGATTGACGTTGCACAGTCTGCCTACTATGGTGAAACAGTTGCCACAAAAGCTGCTGTCACCGAAATCTTGCAGGTAATATTGTCCGTTGCCGTATCTTCCTTTGTTTGCGTACAAGTGACATGAGGGGCTACTATCATCCCTGAAAGGATTTCGGAAAGTCTTGGAAAGACACTTTTCCCCAAGGTAGTGTGTGAACACAGTCAAACCACCGTTGGTCATCTGTAGTATTTTTTGTGCTTCATTCATAAACGTATAACTAAACCTTTGAAAATTGATTAAGAATTTACAATACGGTATTGAAGACTTAACCCCACACCAAAGAATTTGTGCAATACAATGCAAAGAGTGTCTATGTAATTTTCCTCCAAAGTGTGATATATTCGACTGTTTGGAACGCAAAGGGTCAGTCGCTTGGCAGCATTGTCAAAGGAATCAAAAGAGAGTTGTTGGAAAACAGAAACAAAAGCTCGTTCGCCTACTATCTTGGCAAAGGCTGACATACATTTGCCCCAAAGAACTTTAGCATAGTCCTTAGGAGGAATCTGCGCCTTCAACTTGCTTTGTAGTCTCTTTTCGTTTCTCTTGTACCAGTTGCAGAAGTAGTCGAGGAAATTGTTCAAGTCTCCTGGGACTTCTTCCTTGCGACACTTCAAGTTTGCCAAAAACAAAGTTAAGGCATTATAGAGTGTTCCTTTGTCAGCAAAGCCATAAAGCTGTTGCATCGAACACACCCATTCATCATCAAAGACCAATTCTTCGATGGATGAAAAATTCTGCGACGGCGAATAATTATTATAATGAATACTCTCTATTCTCTTATCTCTATTCTCTTTAGAGATATGTTCGCGCGCGTAGCTGCCTTGCTGAACGTTTGGTGACGTTTTTGCAGCTTCGACATTTGGACTTCTTTGTTCCTTCTTTTGGCCCTCTTTTTGACCGTCAGTATCGTAACTAACTGTATTTGCGTTATTTACGAAAGTATTGGTAGACACTTCGTGACGGTTTTGTGAAGTTGGCTTTTGCATATCTTTTGGCCCTTCTTTTAACCTCTTTTGTTCTGTTTTTGTGTCCCCCTCTTCAGAGCCTTTCATTGGAGCTACATCAGAGAAAGATTTGTCAAAACCTGCAGTGTCTTCAATCGACGCTGCATATCCAACAGAAGAGCCTACAGATGCTACTGGATAGGTGTCCTTAATGTAATCAGAGAACTCTATCAAACGCACGGAAGATAATCTTTTCTGGTTGTTATAGCCAACATTCAAGATCCCGAGCTTGCGCAACTTCAGAAGACAATCTTTTATATTGACGGCAGAGATGCCAGTCGAAGTACTGATTTTCTTAAGGTCAAACCAAAACGGATCCTCGTAATTCTCATTTTCTGAGTAGGTATGAAGAAGTATATGAAGATAAACATGAAGAACCTGTGCATTCACAAAGAAATCTTGGTAGTCAAGGTCATAATACAGCTTTACCCAGCCACCTCTTATATTTTCCAAAGCCAGAAACTTTGAAAAATCACGAACGGTGATGATAACACCATTGCGTCGTAAGGAAGCTACGTGGATAACGCCCGCTGCTTTCAGCTTATCCAAGGAACGGCGAGCTGACTTTCGGCTTATCTCCAAGAATTGCATGATGTCTTTAATAGAGGTACGAAACTGTCCTCTCATCGTAATTTGGTCAAAGTAAGGTTTATCCTCTCTTTGAGCGTTCAAAAATATGTGCAAAAACATTTGCACAGCATTGCTGTCGTTATAGAAAGAACAGTTATAGAACTTTCTGATAAGACCGATCCATTTGTAATCTCCCATGGTTATAAGTCATTTTGAGGTTCAATGGCTATTGCCCTTACTTCTGTATTCTCACTGATATTCTCCAAATCATTGAAGATTTTGCCGCTTGGGTCTACGAGGACAAATGTTGTAATAGTCTTTATATTGTTGTTGATTTTCATATGTTTTTCGTTTTTAGGGATGAATTATCTGACTCTATACGGAAAGAGAGGAAATTTACTCCTCGGTTTCCCTTTATCCAAATACAGGTTTCATCATAAGTGACAACTTGAATAGCAGATAGCAGAGATTTACCGTGATGCCATCTGACTTTGGCATTCAAAATGAGAGAAAGTATGATGTTAAATTTGGTCTCAATCATTTCTTTTGAACCTTTCTCTCTATACAAGGATGGATTTATCTGAAAGAGCAAGTCAACTAACCAAAGGGGTTTCTTGCTCACATAAATTTCTTTTACGATATAGTACATGATGAGTAGATTAAAAGGTTATTCTTTATAAATGGATGAAGACAAACAGACAGGATGAGCTGCATCCCGATAGATACCCTCCCTTTTCAAGAGATAGTATATCGCACTGCTGCTCATATAGAACTCGTTTGCAAGAGCACACATGGCTGCTCTTGGAGAAATGAGTTTCTGCTCTATTACTGGACCGTACTCTTTTATGTACTTATCGACAATCAACTGCCTTCGTTTGACAGCTGGAGTTTCAAAAGCCCAAACCTTTTCAACTTCCGCCCGTACGTTGGGAGGAAGTCTGGCGACAGCTCCAGGAGAAACCGCTTGGATTTTTTTACGCCTTCTCGTTTTAGACTCGGCTAATTGTGGATTGTACACGCCGTTATCCCCAGCATTGCGGTTAATTTCACGCAATATCGTGGTACGGTCTACTTTCAGAATTTCAGCAATTTCTCTGAAATTCTTTCCCTCTTGCAGAAGTTCGGCAATTTTCTGCCGATGCTTTGAATTTAATTGTTTACCCATAGTCAATGCAAAAAGTGTTAAACGGGTCAGAATCTCTTCTTCCCCATTATTTTTTGTGCATTGACAGTTGTGTTTTTCTTGAAGTTTTAGTACTTCAATACCTACTGATAATCAATAACATGAAGTATATTATGCGAAAATGAAATTAACATTTTTAACAAATTGTACTTCTAACTTGAACATCCGTTGTTTATTCTTAGTTTTTGGAAACTATTTAAAAAGGACGCCAGTACAAACATTCCTCTATGGAAAACTATTCAAGGCA
>JAQYET010000063.1 GCA_028723525.1 Prevotellaceae bacterium | reverse complement strand
ACCCCCCGCCCCCCCCCCCCGGGGGCGGCGCCTGAGACGTAATACTAAAAGTTCCGGCAGGTCTTAAAGCACTACTTACACCGATCTGATTCGATGCTATAGTTGGATCATCTACATAAGCGAAAACTCTCCTACGTATATCTCTATCGGCACTACCCTCTACTTTACCCGTGATTTTGGGTACCTGACCTGCTTTTACCTCATCTACCTTAGTAGGTTGCGGCAACTTTGCAGCCAAAACACGGTCGGGTATAACTTCACCGCTAACCCCAAGCTCAGAGTTCGATACCTCGATGCTTTCTGAAAGCTCCCATTCCGTTTCTGGTATTTTTATCGTGATCTTAATTTTATCGCCAGCTACAAGTTCGAGAGGTTCATCCGTCAGATCTATATTCCACTCAAGGTAAACACGCGCAGTCGGATCCCCAGGATCGTCTCATACTTTTTGATGCCACCTGCGTTTACGATTTCCAAAATAATATCATACGGGGGAAAAAGCTCTTCAGTTTTTATTTCTCCTGAAATCACAGTATCTCCAGCTTGTACCTCATTTATAACAAGAGTCGGCTTTGGGGCACTATCGTTATTTTCCGGAACTGATTTCTGCCCAACCTGCGGATCATGGGTTCCCTGGTCAACAGATTTTCCCGGATTTTGCGGATTAGCAGGCTGCCCTGGCTGTTCCGGTTTCTCGGGCTGCTTAGGGGTTTCCGGAACTTCTGGATTGGCAGGCTGCTTCGTGATTCCGCCATTAGGGTCTTGTGAGCCAGCCTCAACTTGATCCTCTCCCGTAGCCGGAAGCGGGTCTTCGGCAAAGACCGACAAAGGGGTAAGACTTGTAAAGAGCAGGGCGAGCGCACAGAAGATCGAGATAAACGTAAGGCTCCTCCTATATATGTATAAATACAATAGTCCAAATGATTCTAGAGTTATTTTATCATTATCAACCTGTAAAGCGATCACGAGCTGCTATCCGTGAGGCTTAAAAAGCCTGGAAGGCCAGGCTTTAGCTGAGTATTGCGTGCAGAGATAAGCTGGTCTTTCAGGAACATTTGTTACTGTCAGAGCCTGCTCCAGATTAGACTTTCCAGAGTTTTTTCTTTTTCAGGCAGAGCCGTAAGCCTGATACAAGCAGTGGCAGGGAAAGTCCTATGGTCATTCTGTCACTTTCACCGGTTCTGGCAATTGTATGGGTCTTGATCTCAGGGTATTGTATTGGTCACGATAAAGCCCGCGTCAGAGCTGTTGAAAAGATTTTTGAAAAATCCGATAGAGCATCACCTCACTTTCAGACATAATAAAAGACCGACAGTGAATCGGTCTCATATGCATCCCTGTTATGTCTTCGGCTTCTGTATTAGTCTTTTATCAGGTTTGGATAATCTTGCTTACCATGAAAAACGTAGCTGACAATAATTTGTTTTACCGCATCTTCCTCTTTTTTTATACGAAATAAGACAACAACATTTTTTAAGGTAATCAATCGATAACCACTTTGTTGCAGCAGCCAATCATGACATAACGGAAAGGCATATGGATTTTCTTCCAGCCTGATAAAAGCATCATCCAAAGCATCCGCTAAACGAGCAGCGGCTTGTGGATTGGAAAGTTCCACAGCTATATATTCTACTAACCCACGCATCTGCTTTTTTGCTGTTGCCGTAATAAGAAGATCATATGCCATATTCTTGCCTGATTTCCGCCAAAGCCTCTCTGGCCTTTTCTACACGGCCCAGCTTTTCATCCTCAAGGCTTTTGCCCAGCAAGGCATACAACCCTACATTAGCTAAACCCTGTTCATAGGTATTCATACTCATGATGACCATGTCTCCATAACCATTTTTCGTGATGAAAATGGGTTCATCCGACTCCTGGCACATTTGCGAAATTCGGCTTGTATCTTTCATATCTCTAATTGGTATAATTTGAGGCATACTTAACACCACCTTCCTGCGGGATAATTGTACCACGTTTGTTGTGATACGAAAAGAAAAGAGCGCTCTCTCATTTTCTTATTGCCATCAATCACCATCGTAAATGAAAAAGGATCTGTGCTACCGCAGCAACACCAGATCCTTTTAGTGATTGATTTTCGGATACGATGGCCATACCAGTTCAGAGGCTTACTGGTCGATGTCGGCAATATCGATGTTGTAGACGCAGGCAAAAGAATCTGGAAGTAGATTTTATTGCTCGAAAAGGGAGCAAAAAATACTATATTCAGTCTGCGCTGAGAAGGATCCCCGGAAATTCGGCTGTCATAATGAGCTACGGGTTCTTCTCTCAGCGAGTAAACAATCTTGTGATTCCCATCGTACTCCGGCAAATCCGAGAAAATAGCACTCTAATCATTTTCCGGCATTAAGTACATGTATTTACCTGTGTACACGCCATCTGCTCTGTTGTTAATCAGAAAACCTTGACAATACATCTAGTTAGATTTAATTTGAAAAGGGGGGAATATACAGTGGAAGACCTCAAGTTGTTTATCAGCTTATCCCGCACAATGCTTTATCTTGATCGAGAGACAGATAAAATCTATAAAGAACACGGAATTACAAAGACACAATTTGCTGTTCTGGAAGTTCTTTATCATAAAGGAGGCCTTAGTCAATGCGATATTCGTCAACTGATTTTGACAACTGCCGGCAACCTTCCCGTGGTGATCAATAATCTTCTTAAAGAAGACCTGATCAGTAAACGACCCCATGAAGAAGATGGCAGGCGTCAGGTTTTATCCTTAACTTTAAAAGGAAGGAAGCTCATTGAAGAAGTATTTCCTGAAAACCAGAAATGCATTGAGGATTGTTTTTCTGTTTGGACAGAAAAAGAAAAAGAAATGCTACATGCAGCTATGAAGAAATTTAGAAAGGAACATTATGAAAGCTAAAATTTTAGAAAGAGTGAAAGGCATAAACACAAGTGATGGCGCAGGCGTTAAACTTGTTCGTGTCCTCAGTAACAAAACTGTTGAAAGCTATGATCCCTTTCTCATGTTGGACAGCTTTGATTCTACCAATTACGATGATTACAAAGCAGGATTCCCCATGCATCCACACAGAGGAATTGAGACCATCACTTACCTATCTGCTGGTCATGTAACCCATCGCGACTCTTTGGGTAACGAAAAAACGATTGGACCAAAATCCATTCAATGGATGACCGCTGGATCTGGAATTCTTCACTCAGAATTTTTTGATGAAGAAGATCGTCTCTTAGGTCTTCAACTTTGGTTGAATTTACCCAAGCATAACAAAATGACTTCTCCAAGTTACAATGAAGTGCTCCCTGAGGACATCTCCGTTGTAAATCGAGAAGGAGCAAAGATCCGCGTTTATAGCGGAAGTCTCGAAGATGCAAAATCTGACCAGGCTAAATACAACCCACTGGATTTCTATGCCATTGACTTAAATGGTTCTGTCACCATCGCCCCTAAAGAAGGGTATACAGTGAATCTCTTTACTCTGATCGGCGACATTAAAGTCAACGGTGAAACTGTGGAAGAAAAAACATCTGTACGACTTTCAGAAGGTGACGTAACCCTGGAAAGTGACGGTGAAGCAGAAGTTGTCTGGATGGCGTCTCCCCCACTTAAAGAACCTGTTGCCTGGGGTGGCCCCATTGTTATGAATACAAGAGAAGAGCTAAATCATGCCTTCCAGGAATTATCAAAAGGAACATTTTTAAAGGAGAGTATACAGGGATGAGTGGGTAAAAGAAGACTATGGCCTGGATGAGAATCTGGAACTGGTTGCACAAATGCCCTTTGGTCGTATTTTAAGCGAACCTGAAGCCAAAGATAAACTTCCTACAGAAGAAAGACTTAAAGTCTTCGGATAAGGGATACCCCTTGATTCCCTGCGAGTTGATTGTGAGATAATCTCACGATCAACTCGCCTTTTTGTTTCGTAGACGATATACCCCGCACCTGAGCAAAGAAAAAGCCCTATCTGTTGACACGCGGGCCAGAAACAATACGCTTGGTGTAAGAACACAAAACCACGCGGATGTGACTGCCGCAAACAGCCCAATTATCTACGTTAAGAATTCCATCTTGATAGTAGAAAAAAGTAATTTTATTTCAGTTTTTTCATCATCCAGTTACCGTCCGTATAACTTCCGTCGCTTGACTTTATGAAACCAGGGAAACGTCCATATGTCTCAAAGCCCAACTTTTTGTACAGGGAAATGGCAGATGCATTCGTAGAGACCACATCCAACTCAGCCTGCTCGTATCCTGCTTTCCTGGCCACCTCCAGGACTGTTTTCATCAGGATCTCACCAATCCCATTGCCCCAGTACTCTTGATACAAAGCGATTGCCACATTGCAGCGGTGTTTGAGTTTTCTATAGCTACCTTTACTCATCAAGGAACAATTACCGACTATTTTGCCATTATAAGTGGCAATTAGAAACAGATCGCGTTCTGCCTCTTTCTGCCTTTGAATGAATTTAATTTCTTGCTCTAGCGTAAGCTTCACTTCGTCTGGTTCCCGCAACAAAAATGGTGTTTCCGCTGATGTTTTTCTCAGGTACTCCAGCAGCATAGTTGCATCTTTTGTTTCTGCATTTCGCAATATTAATGTTCTGCCAAGTCTATCTGTGGCTTCAATCGGCTCAAAAATCATAATAAACTCCATTTAACGTTCTTGGTTATGTACACCTTGAATTCTATAAGCGTTTCTCCCAATCGCGCTTTCCATATAAAATACGCCTAACTTCCATGATATCTCCATCAACAACATAAAAAATAATGTAGTCATTAACGTAAATACGGTAATAAATACGTAAATACGGTAATAAACAAACGAGCGCTCAGCAAGTGATGGAAATGGTTCATAACTCTCGGCGAAGGGAAGCCATTTTTGAATCGCTGCTCTGACCTCATCCACAAGTGAGTACGCAGCCTTCAGATTCTCTATCGGAAACGGGTCGAATTGTAATCATATTCTTCACCTCCCTGGGTGGCTTTATTTCATCATAATAACGCCATTTGAAGCAGACATGTACAAATTTGTTTCGCCTGTGCGGATATCAGGTCATCGTTTGACAGTATGTTAAGCAGTCCGTAAGAAATCGGTTTTTCTTGAAAATGCACCAATTTCTTCTCTCCTGCACCGTAAACATGCAGATCAAGCTCATGCAAAGCCTCAATATTATTTCAAAGTAATCGGAATTAACTCGACATTACAATTGACTTTCGAATACGATGGCAATACCAGTTCAGAGGCTTTCTGGTCGATGTCGGCAATATCGATGTTATAGAACAAAATCAAGACGGGAAGCGCAGGCAAAAGAACCTGGAAGTAGATTTTATTGCTCGAAAAGGGAGCAAAAAATACTATATTCAGTCTGCGCTGAGCATGGACGATGAGAGCAAGGCCCTTTCGGAGCTCAGGCCGCTAAAGGCAATAGATGATTCCTTTAAAAAGATCATCATTTCAAAATCATATGGGAAAAGCTGGACCGACAGCAGCGGGATACTGAGACTGGGAATCATGGATTTTCTGCTGGATGAATCAGGTTTGGATGAATAAGAATAGCTTTAGCGAGTGATATGTAATAGTGGGTACGGCTTTTCTTCCCGCTCTTAGTTCGACAATCTTTTTCTAGTTTGAAGCACGATCCAATTCAATTTTTATTATATGATCAGCCGGTATTCCCTCATTTTTCAGATGATTTCGGAAGATAGGATCTAAAAGATATGACTTGCCGCACCTTCTGATTCCTGTCAAGACCTTTATCTGCCCGTTGTTTTTTACCGATCAATTTTTGTAAATATGTCTCTCTCTTAATGATCATCACAACTACCGTTCTATGGAGTCCAAAGTTGCGAACTATTCTTGACAGTACCTCCGAATCCCCCGTGGCTATCATATTTGTGGTTGATGATTTTCAACATGAACAAGTTCGTGCTAAACTAAAGAAAATAAAGTTTTCTTTAGTTTCTTAATTTTAGAAAGGAATCCATAATGAACTTAGCCAAAGTGTCAAACAACGGACAAATCACCGTTCCTCTTGAAATCAGACGAGCCCTGAATCTAAAGCCGGGCGATAAGGTCTTATTCATGGAAAACCAAGAAGGACAAATCACAATTGGTAACGCTTCAGCACAAGCTATCCTTAAAGCTCAAAATGCATTTGTGGACGTGGCTGAAAAGATCGGTCTCGCAAATGATGATGACGTTCAGTCTTTAGTGGATGAAATACGGTACAAAAAATGAGAATTTTGATAGATACTAATATCCTCATTTCTGCCATACTCTTTCCCAAATCCAAGCCTGCTAAGGCACTACTCTAAGTGGCAGAAGATCATGAACTGGTACTCTCTGAGCAAAATCTCATGGAATTTCGTGAGGTCATTAAACGAAAAGCACCTGAACATCTCTCAAATGCAGAAGCTTTACTTGCGGAGCTTTCGTATGAGCTCATTCCCTCCTATCCTTATGCAGGAGCACTGATTCGAGATCCAAAAGATCAGCCAATATTAAATGCTGCAATATTGGCGGGTGTTGACATACTCATAACAGGCGACAAGGATTTTCTTGTTCTTGACTTAGAGCAGCCACTTTGCATCACTGCAGCTCAATTTTTAGACAATTATTAAGCCTCATTAAGGTACGGCCGTAAAGCACATGTCGGCTTGCACCCTTCTGTATTTTCATTTTCTGCTCAAAAACATAGTCATATCGACAATTTCAGAACACAAAAAAAAGACGACAAACGAATGAAATCCGCATGTCGTCCTTTTGGCTCCCCCTGCTGGATTCGAACCGGCGACCCTTCGGTTAACAGCCGAATGCTCTACCGCTGAGCTAAGGAGGAATAAAAGCCCCTCCCGTGAAGGGAGGGATGATGGATCCGGCAGCGACCTAGGTTTCCGGGCCGTCTCCAGCCAAGTATTTTCGGCACAGCTGAGCTTAACTACTGTGTTCGGGATGGGAACAGGTGTGGCCTCAGCGCTATAGCCGCCGGAATGGTTGAAAGTGTCTTTGCA
>JAQYET010000062.1 GCA_028723525.1 Prevotellaceae bacterium | reverse complement strand
TATTACCTCAAGTCGCATCGTGGGGTAAGGGGATGGTGGCTACATATTGATGTTGTGCTGTTGCTTTTTACTGAAAGCTGCTACTAACGACTCATAAATCCACCCTTAATCGTGTATTGGATGATAGTTGCGGATTTTAGGATTATTTAATATTTTATGTGGAGAAAGGGGCATAAAATTTTGTGCTTTTATTATAAATTATTACCTTTGCAATCTGATATTTTTATTTGAAATAAAATGTATAGAACAAACACATGTGGAGAGTTGCGGCTCTCTGATGTCGGTAGGGAGGTGACACTCGCCGGCTGGGTACAGCGTTCGAGGAAGATGGGCGGAATGACCTTTGTTGACATCCGCGACCGATATGGCATAACGCAGATTGTTTTCAATGAGTCGGCAGATGCACCGTTATGCGCCGTTGCCAACAAGTTGGGGCGAGAGTATTGCATCCGGATAAAAGGCGTGGTGAACGAACGCCAGAGCAAGAACGACAAGATGCCCACGGGCGACATAGAGATTATTGCCAAGGAACTGAACATTCTGAGCGAGAGCATTACGCCGCCGTTCACCATTGAGGACAACACCGACGGCGGTGACGATATACGAATGAAATACCGTTATCTCGACCTTCGTCGGTCGGCGGTGAGGAAGAACATGGAATTGCGCCACAGAATGACAATCCTGATACGCAATTTTCTCGACTCAAAGCAGTTCATCGAAGTGGAGACCCCTATACTCATAGGTTCCACCCCTGAAGGAGCACGCGACTTTGTCGTGCCCTCAAGAATGAACCCCGGTCAGTTCTATGCCCTGCCGCAAAGCCCGCAGACGCTGAAGCAGTTGCTTATGGTGAGTGGCTTTGACCGCTATTTCCAGATAGCCAAGTGCTTCCGCGACGAGGACTTGCGCGCCGACCGACAGCCGGAATTCACACAGATAGACTGCGAGATGTCATTCGTTGAACAAGACGATGTTCTCGACTTGTTTGAAGACCTGTGCCGCCACCTGTTCAAGGAGGTGCTCAATGTGGAGCTGCCGGCTCGTCTGCAGCAGATGTCATGGCACGACGCAATGCGCCGTTTCGGTTCGGACAAGCCCGATGTGCGTTTCGGAATGGAGTTCGTTGAACTTGTTGACGTGCTTCAGGGCACAGGAACGTTCCCCGTATTCGATAGCGCGAAATACATAGGAGGAATTTGCGTGCCGGGATGTGCAGACTATACGAGGAAACAACTCGACCAACTCACCGACTTCGTTAAGTCGCAGCAGGTGGGCGCGAAAGGTCTCGTCTATGTGAAGTTCAATGCCGACGGCACGGTGAAGAGCAGCATAGACAAGTTCTATTCTCCGGAGGTGTGGCAGACGTTGAAAGAGAAGATGGGAGCAAACGACGGCGACCTCGTGCTTATCTTGAGCGGAGACAATGTCAACAAGACCCGCGGTCAGCTCTGCTCGTTGCGCCTTGAGATGGGCGACAGGCTCGGATTGCGCGACAAGAACAGGTTTGAGTGCCTGTGGATTGTCGATTTCCCGCTGTTCGAGTAGAGCGACGAGGAAGGCAGACTCATGTCAACCCACCACCCGTTCACAATGCCAAATCCGGAAGACATACCACTCATAGACGAGCACCCCGAGCGTGTTCGTGCAAAGGCTTACGACTTTGTGTGCAACGGAGTGGAACTGGGCGGAGGCTCGCTGCGTATCCATGACGGCAAACTTCAGGAGAAGATGTTCCGTATTCTCGGCTTCACGCCGGAGAAAGCAATGGCACAGTTCGGCTTCCTTATCAATGCTTTCAAGTATGGTGCGCCGCCACATGCCGGCATAGCGTTCGGTCTTGACCGTTTTGTGAGCATCATGGCAGGTCTCGACACCATTCGTGACTGCATAGCATTCCCTAAGAACAACAGCGGGCGAGACGTGATGCTCGATGCCCCCGGCTTCTTGGATAAGAAACAACTCGATGAGTTAAATCTTGTATTAGGCACCGAGGAATGACCCTCGCAGGCTCTTTGATGTAAGTCAAGAAATGCTGTAAATTCTTGAAAATCTGTCATAAATAGAGATTGTTTTATCAATATAGCGTTAAATTTGCACCCGAAAAAGGTATCGGTCAAAAGGCAAAAGAGACGCTCTCAGGATTATAAATTATTTCAATGACAAATATGGCAGAACAGAAAAAAACAAAAGTTGCAGTATCGACGACGGCGAAGAAAACAGCGACAGCAAAGAACGGAACCGTCAAGAAAGTGACAGCAAAGAAGCAGGAAGTCGCTATAAACGCAGTAAACGTGGGTTTCAAGGCAGGCGACGTGTATCAGGCACTTGCATCAGAGGCAAAGCCTCTCACTGTGGCAGATATAGAAAAGACAGCGAAAATAAGTCATGAGGAAGTACTCCTCGGTCTTGGATGGCTGCTAAAGGAGGGTAAGGTGAAGGACGAAAACGAAAAGATAGTCCTTGCCTGAACTGCATACAAGATAACGTTTTCAGATACCGATAAGAGCCGGATGCACCATTGCGTTCCGGCTCTTTTGTCTATTACGATGAATAACAATCACGACAATTCAATAATGCAGGTGCTTGCCGAGGCAGGCGAGAGCGGCATCAGCGTGAAGAAACTGGCACGCCACGTGTTTAATGCGTCGCACTCTTTTTTCGAACCGGTGACTTTTGACGAAGTTTACAGGTACGTGCAGGCGTTCGTGCGCCGCAATTCGAAAGGCTCGGAGGCATTGCTGACAGGCGTGGGACACCGCGGACACTATTGCCTCAATCCCTCTTCGGCACAGTCGCAGCAACTACTGCTGATGTTCTGCGATGAAGAAAAAGACGAGAAAGCGGTGGAAACGAAAGATTTGTCGTTGTCACTCTTCTGACGAGTAATCACAACCGATAACAATAAAAATAAAGAAATATCATGGCAAGAGAATGGAAAACAATAAAAGAGTTTAAGGAAATTCTTTTTGAGAGTTACAATCACATAGCAAAAATCACCATCAATCGCGAGCGTTATCGCAACGCCTTCACACCTCTTACGACGCTCGAACTGTCGCAGGCGTTCAGTTACTGTCGTGAATCGTCGGACATTAGAGTGGTGATACTGACAGGAGCAGGCGACAAGGCATTCTGTTCCGGTGGCGACATGCACGTGAAAGGTCGTGGCGGATATATCGACGAACAGGGCATGCCGCGCCTTAGTGTGCTCGACGTGCAGATGCAGATACGCCGGCTTCCTAAGCCCGTAATCGCTATGGTCAACGGATATGCCATCGGAGGAGGGCACGTGCTGCACGTGGTCTGCGACCTTACGATTGCTTCGGAGAACGCAATCTTCGGGCAGACCGGTCCGAAGGTGGGTTCGTTTGATGCAGGTTTCGGTTCAAGTTACCTTGCAAGAATAGTGGGACAGAAGAAGGCTCGCGAGATATGGTTTCTCTGTCGGCAGTATGATGCGAATGAAGCCGAGCGGATGGGACTCGTAAACAAGGTTGTGCCACTTGCCCGATTGGAAGACACTTGCGTGGAATGGGCAGAGACGATGATGGAGCGTTCGCCGCTCGCCCTGCGCATGATAAAGGCAGGATTGAACGCAGAACTCGACGGACAGGCGGGCATTCAGGAACTTGCCGGCGACGCCACGATGCTCTACTACACAATGGACGAGGCACAGGAGGGAGGAAAGGCTTTCCTTGAAAAGCGTAAGCCGAATTTCGACAACTATCCCTATTTCCCATGAAATATGAGTTTGAGATAGAAGACCGGGTGCTGCATTTACTGCAACCCGCAGGGACATCGCGCGGAGTTTACCGTGAGCGACGCTCTTGGTTTGTCACTCTGACAGACGCTGCGGGGCATTCGGGAATAGGGGAGTGTGCCCCGCTTCCCGACCTTTCGTGCGATGATATTCCGGAATACGGCAAAGTGTTGAGCGGTTTCGCCGAAAAACTATGTCGCGAAGGAGAAATGCCGCTTGAGGAGTTGAGGCAATATCCTTCCATGCTCTTCGGACTTGAGACAGCAATGCTTTCTCTGAAGCGGGGAGGTAGCAGACTGTCGGATACTCCCTTTGCCGACGGAAAAGAGGGAATACCGATAAACGGACTGGTGTGGATGGGTACGTTTGATGAGATGCTTCCGCGCCTTGAGGAAAAACTGAAGTGCGGGTTCAGATGCGTGAAGGTGAAGATTGGGGCGATAGATTTTGGTGATGAATTGCGACTCCTGCGCCTTATCCGCAGCCGTTTCTCGAAAGAGTATGTGGAACTGCGCGTTGATGCCAATGGTGCTTTCAAACCGGATGAGGCGTTGATGCGAATGGAACAGTTGTCGCATTTTGACATACACTCGATAGAACAGCCCATAAGACAGGGCAACAGGGACACGCTTGCAAGGCTGTGCCGTGAGACACCACTGCCGATTGCGCTCGACGAAGAACTCATCGGGGTGAATGGCGGTGACGAAAAGAAAGGACTTCTTGAGCAGGTGAAGCCGCAGTATGTGGTGCTGAAACCGTCGTTGCATGGAGGTATGGCAGGTACGCGCGAATGGGTGGAAACTTCTGCTGCGCTCGGTATCGGTTCGTGGATAACGAGTGCGCTTGAAAGCAACGTCGGACTTAATGCCATTGCCCATCTGTGTGCATCGCTCTATGGCTCGCATATCACTATACCGCAGGGACTTGGAACAGGCAGGTTATTCGCCGACAACATACCTATGCCGCTCGAAGTGGTTGGCGACGAGTTATGGTATCGCGGTGATGAAAGTCAAATTATAATATAAGGATGAAGCGGATAGATAAGAAGACCATTGGCGAAATGCTGCGCTTCGGCGTAGTAGGTGTGATTGCCACAGCCATTCATTATGCCATATATCTTCTGCTGAAGCAATGGATTTTGCAGGTCGTGGCATTCGCTTTGGGTTATGCGTTGAGTTTTATCGCAAATTTCTTCATGACGGCTCGTTTCACATTCCGGAAGGATGCAACGGTGAAGAAAGGTGCAGGCTTCGTTGTAGCGCATGCTGTCAATTTCCTGCTACAAACCTCATTGCTACAGCTTTTCTTGTGGCTCGGTATCAATGAGGACTATGCTCCCATACCGGTATATTGCATCGCCGTGCCTGTAAACTTCTTGCTTGTAAGGTTAGTGTTCAGATAGGTTTTTGCGAAAGGGCGTAGGGTCGGTGTTGGCGGGCGTGAAATCAATATGTTCAGAAGTTCTCCTCCTGCCTTTGTCTCACTGCTTCGTATAGGAGGATTGCCGCACTCACGGAAACGTTCAGAGAGTCGAGGTGCCCGAGCATGGGTATCCTGATGTGTGCATCGGCAGCCTTCCGCCACTCATTTGTCAGTCCGGTGGCTTCCGTTCCCATTACTATTGCCGTGGCATGGCGCATGTCGGTCTTATAATATAGGTGAGAGTCTTGCAGTTGAGCGGTGAGTATCGTGATGCCTTTCTGTTTCAGGAATGTTATACACTCGCTCGTTTCGCATGCCACGCAAGGCACGGTGAACAGTGCGCCGATGCTGCTGCGTATGAGATTTGGGTTGTAGAGGTCGGTCAGTGGGTCGCATACAATTACGGCGTCGGCCCCTGCCGCGTCAGCACTTCGCAGCACAGCACCGAGATTTCCCGGTTTTTCCACACTTTCAAGAACCACGATCAGGGGATTGACACCAAGCGTGAGATCGGAAAGAGAACACTGCTCCGCCTCCACCTCGGCGATTATGCCCTCTGTGCTTCCGCGGTAAGCAATCTTTTCGTAAACCTCTCTCGAGACATCATACGTTCTGTTGCATACGGTGGGAAGTTGTTCGCGGTATAGCTCCCGGCACACAAATACTGCGTAGATGTTCATTCCGGCATCAATGCAATGCTGTAATTCGCGTTTCCCTTCTACAACGAACATCCCGGTCTTGCGCCTTTCAGACAATTTCTGATAGAGCAGTTGCAGGTGTTTTATCTTAGGATTTTGCGTGCTTGATATGCGGGTGTCGTTAGTTGTCATTGCCATAATCGTTTAAAGGGTGGAACATTACGTGTGCAAAGTTACAATATTTTCGTGACTTGAATGCAAAAACATGGCATTTTGATGACAAGATAAGTATCATAGAAATGTGTAATTACGAAAAAAAGTCCGCAAGCAAATCGAACTCTGCAAGCGGACTTTTCTGATTATGATTTTTTATGTCGTTGTTCAGTCAAGCAACAGCGAAGCCACTGCCTTTGCTGTCTCTCCCTCGATAATTCTGGGCTCGGTAATGGGGGAGTAGGAGAAACCCTCATATTGGAAAAGGTGTAAGGCGATGAACTGTCGGTCGCGTGATACGCAGATGTCAACGCGCATATTGCCCATGTCCGACTTATCTATCTTTCCCACTTTGCTTACTAATTCTTTAAGTTCGTCATCCGATGCCGACATTATTCCTGCAATCTTCCTGCCTGTTTCCTGTGAGAACTCATACTGCTTTGCCTCTACCGGGCTTTGAGTAGGGATGTATGAAACGGATGTTTTCAGACCGAAAAACGATTTGTTGATTGCTATGTTGTTGTTTGCGAAGATGACTTTTGACATCTCCATGTTATTTATATTTGCCATATTATTGCTTGTTTTTTGTTCAACGCTGTTTCACGCTGTGTTATTTTGATTATAATGATACTGCCCGATGCGCCGAAACACAATGAACTGAAGTGCCGACACACCGGAAAAAAGAAAACTAAAAAACAATTATGGCTAACGAATGATATGCCTCAAGGCAATGACATAATAACTGCATGAGGCATAAACGCCGCAAGGTGGTATCTCTCTGCGAGAACAGCGGCGTATGTCGGGAAATAGTTTTGGGTTAAATCTTGAGTCGGGACATGTGTTGCTCGCACTGCGATAGCCGCCGAAGTTGTTTGCAGGCAATATCCTTTGAGGGCGCGAGTTGCCGACAACATTGTACGGAGAGTAGTTCTCCAGTATCGCAACCGGACAGCTTCCGCGGTCGTGGTTCATCTGCAGCAACACGTCTTTGCAAACATGCTTCTTGTCAAAGTCAGGTCTCACATCAACCGCCGCGGCAGCGTTCAGGCATGTCAATGCCAAAACCAGCAACGTGAATATATACCTTAATAACAGTCTCATACTACTCGGTGACAGATGTCACATGTCGTTTTGATTTATATAATAACACGCAGTTTGTCGCTTTATTGCATCAGATGAAAAATAAATGTATTTGATTTTGGTTGACTCTACAACGTCTGCATCTCTCGGCGAGGGCTACTCTTTTTTGCACTTCGATTTGGAATCTTCAAATAAAAAAGTTAACTTTGCAGTCGTGTTATATTTGAAATCATGCCGATAATAGATATTGACTCACTGCAACACGAAGGTGTGGAGGTTTTTTGCTCGCTCACCGAAGCACAGATGAGAAACAGGCTGGAACCGGAAAAAGGCATCTTCATAGCAGAAAGTCCTAAGGTAATTAAGGTAGCATTCGATGCCGGATACGAACCGCTGTCGATGCTGTGCGAGCGGAAACATATCGAAGGTGACGCCCGGGAGATAATCGGGAGGGTGGGAGACATTCCGATATATACCGGCGAGCGCAGTATGCTGGCAGAGATTACAGGTTACACATTGACGCGAGGAGTGCTGTGTGCCATGCGTCGTCCGGCAGGAAAAAGTGTCGGGGAGGTGACAGACGGAGCAAGTAGGGTTGCCGTTATCGACGGCGTGGTTGATACAACCAATATCGGTGCGATATTCCGTTCGGCTGCAGCCTTGGGGATAGATGCCGTGCTGCTTACCAAAAACTCGTGCGACCCGCTCAACCGCCGTGCCGTGAGGGTGTCGATGGGGGCGGTGTTTCTTGTGCCGTGGACATGGATAGACGTTGACCAGAGTGCGCTTAAAAGTCTCGGCTTCTGCACTGCAGCATTGGCTCTGAGCGATAATTCGATACCCATAGACTCCCCTTTGCTTAAAGGGATAGAACGCTTGGCTGTTATCATGGGTACTGAAGGAGACGGACTCTCGGCAGAAGTCATACACGATGCCGACTTCGTTGTGCGCATCCCTATGTCGCATAATGTTGACTCTCTTAATGTTGCCGCTGCTGCATCCGTGGCGTTTTGGGAGTTGAGGCGACGGTAAGATGATACACATTACATCAAATTGTAAAGCATTGTTCAATACATATTAAATTGACTATTATGAAAAGAAAGAACTTTATTTGGAAGCATTTGGTAATCGGTTTTGTAGGAATGATTTTCTTGACGAGTTGTTTGCAATCCGAGAAGAAGAAAAGTAATCCTGCCTGTTCTTTGAAAAATAGTGTAACGAAAGAGGAAAAGGTAGCAGAAGAAAAATCCATTTCCATAACCTATGAAAAGATGAGTGTCATTGTTTACGACATGGAGGTGAAGGAGGGATTGGCGGAACTTCAGAGGCTCGGTCTTGAGAAGTTGTACTCAAAAACATTTAAGTTCATGCACGAAATGGCAGGAAGGGAGGAAACGGGACACGAAATCGTGTTCGGAAAAGGAATGAAATATGAAGATGGCGAACTGCGTGCCGTGGAAAAAGATGCGGTCGGGGTTGTGTCAAATAGAATGTATGTTGATAAATATATATTCGTTTTTGCAGACAAGAATATGCGTGACAACATCTTGAAGAAAGCGCAGGAAGCCGGTTTCAAACATCATGTGTCAGAGTATGAAACGGAAAATGATAATGAGAAAACTTACATTATGAATGTTGATGATGTGAGAGAGAAGACCATAATTGTTTACGATAAGAATGGACTTCACTATATGGAGATGTATGTTGCGGTTGAACTTTGACCGCGATTTTAAAAAACTGATTTTTCAGTTGCGCAGTGTTAATTTCCTAATCTTTTCTAAAATAATTCAAAACATACGGCATACATATCCACTTTTTCTCTTTTTTTTTATTGTATGTTATAAAAAAAGGCTACCTTTGCAGCGATATAATTATATTAGTTATGAAAGCAATTTTTTATTTTTAAACTTATATTAATAATACAAACATTATGTCAATCATCAAGGAAAAACTCTTTACCGAATTTGAGGTGCCCTCTACTCAAGAGTGGCTTGACAAGATTCAGGTTGACCTGAAAGGTGCAGACTTCAACAAACGTTTGGTATGGAGAACCAATGAAGGTTTTAACGTGCAGCCCTTCTATCGCCGTGAGGACGTGCTGAAGATGAGGACACCCGACGCCCTGCCGGGGGAATTCCCTTTCGTTAGAGGAAATAAGAAAAAGGACAACGCATGGTATGTTCGTCAGGATATTATGGCGAATGATGCTAAGGAGACAAATGCCAAGGCACTTGACGTACTCAGCAAGGGTATCGACTCATTGGGATTTAAAGTTCCGAGCACACTCGTGAGTGCGGAATTCATTGAGGAACTCCTCAAAGACATACGCTGCGATATTGTGGAATTGAACTTCTCTACTTGTCCGCGCAAGGCTCTCGAACTTGCAGACATCCTCATCGCTTTCTTCGAAAAGCACGGGTTCGATAAGAATCTCGTAGTAGGTTCTATCAACTGGGACCCGATGAAGAAGATGGTCATGAAGGGAAAAGATGTCACCCCGATGCTCTCTATTGCATCACAGCTCGTGGAGAAACTGAAGGATTATCCCAACTTCCGCTGCATTACGGTAAACAGCGTGGAGTTAAACAATGCCGGCGCATATATAGTTCAGGAGCTCGGCTATGCCCTCTCGTGGGGTAACGAATATCTGCAGCAGCTCGTTGAGGCTGGCGTTGACGTTGACCTTGCCGCTTCCAAGATAAAGTTCAATATGGGTGTCAGCGAGAACTACTTCATGGAACTTTCCAAGTTCCGCGCAGCACGTATGTTGTGGGCACAGATAGTGAAACAATATGAGCCTAAGAACGAAGACTCTTGCAAGATGTGTGTGCATGCAGTGACTTCCATGTATAACCAAACGCTGTTCGATAGTTATGTCAACTTGCTGCGTTCTCAGACCGAAGCGATGAGTGCTGCACTCGGAGGCGTACACTCGATGGTGGTTACTCCGTTCAACGTTGTTTATGAAAAACCGACCGAATTCTCGGAGCGTATAGCACGTAATCAGCAACTTCTCATCAAGGAAGAGAGTCATTTCGATAAGGTAGTTGACCCGGGAGCCGGTTCTTATTACATCGAACACCTCACCGAGTCGCTTGCTGTTGAAGGCTGGAAGATATTCCTCAAGGTTGAGGAAGAAGGCGGTTTCCTTGCTGCTGTAAAGGCTGGAACGATACAGGATGACGTTAACGAAACAAACGACAAGCGTCATGATAATGCCGCAAAGCGTAAGGAATTCCTGCTCGGAACTAACCAGTTCCCGAACTTTACAGAGAAGAGCGATGGCAAGAGAGAGGTTTCTTGCGAGTGCGGTTCTTGCGGACACCACGGAGAGGGACACCATGAAGTTGCGTTCAAGACAATAGAAAGCACTCGCCTTTCTGCCGATTTCGAGAACCTCCGTATCCACACAGAGGAGACTCGGGTGCCAATGGCGTTCATGCTTACTATCGGTAATCTCGCGATGCGTCAGGCTCGCGCCCAGTTCTCTTGCAACTTCCTTGCCACTGCCGGATATAAGGTGGTTGACAACTTAGGTTTCAAGACCGTTGAAGAAGGTGTTGACGCTGCTCTCAAGGCAGGTGCAGACATCGTGGTAATATGTTCTTCTGACGACGAATATGCCGAATACGCAATACCGGCTTTCAAGTATCTTGACGGTAGGGCAATGTTCGTGGTAGCCGGTGCTCCTGCTTGCATGGATGAATTGAAGGCTGCGGGCATCGAGAACTTCGTACATGTTCGTTGCAACGTACTTGAAACAATGAAAGAATATAATCAGAAACTTGGCATTTAATATCGTAGGAGAACTTGAATTATGCGTAAACAATTTAATAATGTAGATATATACGCTGGCATCAAGGCTAAGGATGGTGCCAAATGGATAAAGGACAACGGCATTGGATATAACTGGAAGACTCCGGAACACATTGAGGTTCGTCCTGTATATACAAAAGAAGACCTTGAAGGTATGGAACATCTCGACTTCGTTGCAGGTCTTCCCCCTTTCCTTCGTGGTCCTTACTCAATGATGTATCCTTTCCGTCCGTGGACCATTCGCCAGTATGCCGGATTTTCAACGGCAGAGGAATCCAACGCATTCTATCGTAGAAATCTTGCCAGTGGGCAGAAAGGTTTGTCGGTAGCGTTTGACCTTCCCACTCACCGTGGTTACGACCCGGACAACGCTCGCGTTGTAGGCGACGTGGGTAAAGCAGGTGTCAGCATCTGTAATGAGGAGAACATGAAGGTTCTTTTCTCCGGAATTCCACTCAACAAGATGTCGGTATCAATGACCATGAACGGTGCCGTACTTCCAATTCTGTCGTTCTATATCGTGGCAGGATTGGAGCAAGGAGCCAAGTTAGAGGAAATGGCAGGTACGATACAGAATGATATTCTGAAAGAGTTCATGGTGCGTAACACCTATATCTATCCGCCTGCATTCTCTATGAAGATTATTGCAGACATCTTCGAGTACACATCGCAGAACATGCCTAAGTTCAACTCTATCTCCATTTCAGGCTATCACATGCAGGAAGCCGGAGCTACTGCCGACATCGAACTTGCCTATACACTGGCAGACGGTATGGATTATCTCCGCACAGGTGTTGATGCCGGTATTCCTGTTGATAAGTTTGCACCGCGCCTTTCATTCTTCTGGGCAATCGGTATGAACCACTTCATGGAGATTGCAAAGATGCGTGCAGGTCGTCTGTTGTGGGCTAAGATAGTGAAGAGTTTTGGTGCAAAAGACCCGAAGTCAATGGCTCTGCGCACTCACTCACAGACTTCCGGTTGGTCGCTCACAGAGCAAGACCCGTTCAACAACGTAGGTCGTACATGTGTAGAGGCTATGGCTGCCGTACTCGGACATACACAGTCGTTGCACACCAATGCACTTGACGAGGCCATCGCATTGCCTACCGATTTCTCGGCTCGTATCGCACGTAACACTCAGATTTACATTCAGAACGAGACAAATGTGTGCAAGAGCATTGACCCGTGGGCAGGTTCTTACTATGTGGAGACCCTCACCAACGAACTTGTTCACAAGGCTTGGGGGCATATTCAGGAGATAGAGAAACTCGGAGGTATGGCAAAGGCTATCGAGACCGGTGTGCCTAAGATGCGTATCGAGGAGGCCGCAGCCCGTACTCAGGCTCGTATCGACTCTGGAGTGCAGACAATCGTAGGTACAAACAAGTATCGTCTTGAGCATGAAGACCCGATTGATATCCTTGAGGTTGATAACACTGCGGTTAGAATGCAGCAGGAAGAAAGCCTGAAGCAGGTGCGTGGCTCGCGTGACGAAGAAGCATGCAAGGCTGCACTGAAGGATATTACGGAGTGTGTTCGCGACTTTGCGGAAGGACGTAAGAGTGAGAACAACCTCTTGGCTCTTGCTGTAAAGGCAGCCCAGTTGCGTTGTACCCTTGGTGAGATAAGTGATGCCTGCGAAGAAATCGTAGGTCGTTATAAAGCAGTTATTAGAACAATTTCCGGCGTGTATAGCAGTGAAAGCAAGAACGACTCAGACTTTGACAAAGCCTGTGAGTTGACAGATGAGTTTGCAAAGAAGGAGGGGCGTCGCCCACGTATCTTTGTTGCGAAGATGGGACAAGACGGTCACGACCGTGGTGCAAAGGTAGTAGCAACGGGATATGCCGACTGTGGTTTCGACGTAGATATGGGTCCGTTGTTCCAGACTCCGGCAGAGGCAGCGCGTGAAGCAGTAGAAAACGACGTACACGTAGTCGGTGCTTCTTCGCTGGCAGCAGGTCATAAGACCCTCATCCCACAACTGATTGAAGAACTGCACAAACTCGGTCGAGATGATATTATGGTCATTGCGGGTGGTGTTATTCCTGCACAGGACTATGATTATCTTTACAAGGCGGGTGTTGCTGCAGTCTTCGGTCCCGGAACTTCTGTTGCCAAGGCAGCATGCGAGATGATGAAACTCCTTTTGGAGAAGGATTGATAAGATAATGCATAGTCGTCGTTCCCGGCGGGAAAGGCGATGAACTATGAGTACTACAAGTGCCACGGAAGGCTTAAATGCTTTCTATGGCACTTTTTTTTATCCTTCCTCGCCGCTCATCACCCAGTTCTCCGCTCTCTCCACTCATCGCTCATTGCTCAACAAAAAGGGCGAGGCCTCACGGTCTCACCCTCTCTTTCTTTAAAAAAACTTATATAATAATACACGTAGGTTCTAAAATACGTCACGACATAACACAACACTGCACCATGTGCAATTTATGTGATTTCTTTTTCCGAATTTTATATCTGAGTCCCTTACATCGAGAGAAACAGACCTCCTCGGCTTAAGGCAGGTCTTCTGACTACGTCCCATACTGATGCTCCTTCCCGCCCAAGATTAAAACAAGGGGCAGTGGATTTTTGCTTCAGTACTTATAAAGGGACTCACAGCTGCGAGACAGTCGGGGAATTTCGCCCCGTTCCCTATTATCCACCCAATGGTGAACCTTAGCGGGTGCAAATATACGACATTTTTCATTATCCACAAACTTTTTATCACAAAATTATCAAAATATTTGTCCAATAGAACATTTCTGCTTATCTTTGCATCGTTTTCAATAAGTCAGTTGAGCAAAGGCAAGCCTATGCTTGAATTTGTCTCAGATTAAGAAATAATATTAACTTAAAGCCACGGTTGCCTATAGAAGACATCTTTACTTCGAGAAAATAAAAACATAGAAGATGAAAGATTTGCATGATATGACCAACGAGGAGTTGGCATTATCTTACGTTGATGGAGACAACCGTGCATTCGACTTGCTCTTGGGGCGTACTCAAGACAGGCTGTTTCAGTACATCCTGTTTGTAGTGCGCGACAAGGACATTGCAGAAGACATTTTCCAAGAGACATTCCTAAAGGCTATAGCCAAACTCAATCACGGGCAATATCGTCCGTGCGGAAAGTTTTTGGGCTGGATGATGCGCATTGCCCACAATGCTGTAATGGACTGGTTTCGCGACCAAAGGGCACAGAACATCATAGAGCCTACACACGACAACGACCTGAGTAACCTAAATCCTAAAGATATTCTCGACGGATATGTAGAGGCAGACTATGTGAACGACCAAGTGCTGCGCGACGTAAGGCGCATAATGGACAACCTTCCGCCGTCGCAGCGAGAGGTGGTTTTCATGAGATACTACCAAGGTCTGTCTTTCAAGGAAATTGCAGACACCACGGGGGTGAGCATAAACACGGCACTCGGGCGCATGCGATACGCAATAATAAACATGAGACGTATAGCAAGGGAGAACAACATCGTCCTCAATATGATTTAACATATTGAGGGACATCCGGCTCACTTACATATACAACTACCTACAAATTCTTGAGTTGCCTAATTACTTCCCGAGGATTTGTGGCTCCGAAAACATAACTTCCACTCACAAGTACGTCACACCCTGCGGCAACGAGTCGCGGGGCTGTTTCGCCCTGCACTCCCCCGTCAACCTCGATAAGGGCTTTTGAGCCTGACTCATCAATGAGCCTGCGCAGCCGCTTTGTCTTGGCAATGGCGTTCTCGATGAATTTCTGTCCGCCGAAACCCGGGTTTACGCTCATCAGCAACACCATATCAACATCGCAGATAATATCTTCAAGACATGAAACAGGCGTAGAAGGGTTGAGCGTCACGCCGGCTTTCATTCCTGCCTCGTGTATTTCCTGCACTGTGCGGTGAAGGTGTGTGCACGCTTCATAGTGAACGTTCATCATCATCGCTCCGGTCTTTGCTGTCTGTGCGATATAACGTTCGGGGTTGACAATCATGAAATGCACGTCAAGCGGTTTCCTGCACCGCTTGGCAACAGCTTCAATTACAGGAAAACCGAATGAAATATTTGGAACAAAGACTCCGTCCATCACGTCAAGATGAATCCAGTCTGCATCACTCTCGTTTATCATGTCAATGTCGCTCTGCAAATCGAGGAAGTTTGCTGAAAGCAGAGAAGGTGAAATGATTGCCATATCCTTAGTTCAGACAATAAACTTGAGACTTTCCATTGCTTTTGAAAACGCGACAGGTGTATGCTATCTGTCGGATGAGTTTCAGCGTTTGTTCAGACGGTTTCATTTCTTCAGGTGTAAAAAACTTCATAGGCTCTGATGAATTTAAATTGATTGATTTCTATTATATTTTTTCTATTCATACTAATAACGAAGCGATGTCCGGTTTTATTACATGAATTTACAAAAATATTTCATACCCCAATCTGTTCCGGTATCTTTTGCAGTATAATAAGCCATATACTAAACATCGATTTATTATCTTATGCAGACTAAAATCGCCGAGATTGCAATGTAAAATCGGCGATTTTGGTCTGCAATTTCGGCGAATTTACATTGCAATTTCGGCGATTTTCCTTTACCATATATAACAACCTATGCGCTCATTTGGTATATATGACGATGTTGATGATGCCGTTTTATGAATAAAAAAGTAAACGTGAAACACATTTCTGCTCCACTTTTTGCGTGGCAGTCATGTGCTTCACGTTCACGATGTGTATTATTTTGTGTAGTTTATTTTCCCATTCTGCATACTCCTTGCTTGAACATCCTGCGATGAAAGCGGTGTTTTGCCCTTAGTGCATCGTACACCTTGCTTGCCGGGAGTATTTTCAGAAAGCGGTTGTGATACTGCTGCTGCAGTTCCTTTATCTGTATTTCAAGCATGTCGCGCTTCCTCACGGCGTCGGCACATCCCTGTTCTGTTGCCGGCTTCACCTGCTGTAGTGTCTTAATCTGGTCGAACAAGGCTCTTTCGCTGCGCATCATCTCGTCGAACACCGGGAAGAAAATAGACGCTTCAATCGGCGTCAGGCACGCCTCCTTGGTGATGAACTGCTCCATTTCCGCCTTTAACTTAGCCGGATCGAAGTCGCTCCTGCCATGACGATTTTGCGCATTAACCGTTATAGACAATGCTAACAGGATTATTGATATTATGACGTATCGTTTCATGATAGTAACTCTGTTTATTCATCCAATAGATAAGCATAGAAGTCTTCGTTGTCCATCATCACGTAATCCACAACCCTTTCCATATCGTAGTCGTAGCTTGTGGCAACGCTGCTGCGGTTGTCGGCAGGCATTTTTTCGCCCTGCACGTTGTTGCGTAACGTGACATATCCCCCAAATACGATTGCAGCACAGGCAGCCACAGCCACATATTTCCGCGTCTTTTTCCACATCGGTACCACCACGGCGGCATTGTTTTCCGACGGCTTTGCCTCCGGCAGTCTGTCAACAATCCGCTTTTCGAGAGTGGCGAAGTAATCCTCCGGCACGCGGAACGGGTTTTCCTTGCTGAAATTTGTTTTAAGGGTGTCTTCCGAATTCATGGCTTATATGTTTTTATTCTTTAGATGTAATGTTATCGTTATGGTTTAAAACGTATTGCGAGATTTTCTTTACAGCGATATGGTAAGAGGCTTTCAGTGCTCCCTCCGACGTCTCGAGTATCCTGCTCATGTCACTATATTTCATCTCGTCGTAGTATCTCAGCAGGAACACCGTGCGCTGAACGTCGGGCAGGGTGGCTATTGCCTCCTGCAATAATGCTGCCGCATTGTCGCCGTCGAAGTAGTCATCAGCCATGAGTCGGTTGGCAACAGACATCTCTGCATCGGCACTTACTTTGTTCTTCGAACGTCTCAGATGGTCGAGAGCCTCGTTTATTGCTATGCGATAGAGCCATGTGGATATTTGTGATGTTCCGTGGAAGTCGCCCATTGCAGCCCATGCTTTCATGAAAGTGTTCTGCAACACGTCGTCGGCATCGTCGTGTGAGAGTACGATGCGCCTTATCTGCCAGTACAATCGTTCGCCGTAAAGTCTCACCACCTCGGCGAATGCCTCCCGCCGTGTTGCCGGGTTTGAAAGTTGCGAAACAAGTATGCTCTCTTCCTTTGCCATCTTCAATTCCGGTTATTTCCGTTTCACGTATGGTCGCAACCGGTCTATGATGCGCCTGTCGTAACCATAGACGTCTCTGTATTCAACTAATTTCCCCTCGTTGTCGGGATAGATTGTATAGTATGTAAGGAACACCGGAATGTTCGGATCCACCTTTACGTTTCTCACCAGACAGTCTTTCTTCACCGACGATGTCACCGGCTTTCCCTCACTGTCTTTCTCCATTTTGTATGTCATGGAGTATTTTATCTTTTCTGCGAGTTTCATGTCCTTTTCCTTCATTAGGAAAACGGCGAGTTCGTAGGGCTTTTCCACTCTCACACAACCGTGGGAGATTGCCCGGTTTGCACTTTGAAAAGCCCCTGGTGAGGATGTGTGGTGGAGATACACCGAAAAGTTGTTCTCGAACCTGAAGATTATACGCCCGAGCGAGTTGCCCGGTCCGCCCTCCTGAATGATGCGTTGCTGTCCGCTCAAAATCAGTTCGCGCGAAGCCTCACTTGCCGGAAGTCTGCCTCTTGTCTTGTCGTATATGAACATGTTGTTGCGCTGCATGTATCCGTAACTGCCGGCAATGCCCTTCGCAATGGAGTAGGGAACGTTCCACATCGGATTTAGTTCCATTCTCACTATCTCGCTTGTAAGCAACGGAGTTTTGGTGTCTGTGGCACCACAGCATACCCTCATGTTCAGCACATTGTCGCCATCAACCGCTTTGAGCATGAACGAAGGGATGTTCACAAGCACATATTTCTCGCAGTCTTCCTCCACAACTTTCTCGTTCCATCGGCACCGTTCCATGTTGCACAGCGTGGTGAACCATTCCTTTTCCGACAGGTTTTCGTTGTTAAGACGGTCTTGCAACAGTCGGTATAACTTTCTCTTGGGCTGTATTTCGCGCAGGAAATCCCCCATGTTTCCACTCTTCATAACCTCCACCGCCTTGTTATAAAAGGAGTCGGAGGGGTGCTCTATCTTGATGTCAAACTGATGTTTATAGACCATTCGCGCCGTATCGCTGTTGTTTTCCGGGTCGCGGTTAAGGATAATCGACGGATTGACAAATCCGAAATTCTGACCGGAAGAATATCTTACGAATGCTCTTGAGAGGTTATATTCGAGGCGTGCCAACACCTTATTTATATTGTTGGAGGTGCTGTCGAAATTGAGAGTCCTGACCCGTTTCAGGTCTTCCTCTATCTGACTAACACGGAAAAGTTCCTTCCTGAACCCCATTTCATCAACCTTGGAAATGAAGGAAAGCAGGGTGTCGGCACGATAATCCATGCCGTTACGGTCTATCCAAATAAACGAACTGTCGGAAGTATAGTAATTACGGACAAACCTCACGGCTGCAGACGAAGATGTCTCGCTCTTCATCAACTGCCTTATCTGCCCATGTATGTCGTCGTAGTCCAACTCATAACGCGGTACTTTCATCCCGGAAAGTGCCTCGGGCGTAATGTCTTGATACGGATGTTTGTCTCCATCGGAGCACGACAAGAGTGTCAACAGCACCATGAAGCAAACGCCTAAATGCTTTTGCAAAACCGTTGGTATGTGAATTTAGTCTGTAAGCCTTGCCTTATGCCTTATTTGATTGATATTTTTCGAACCGTCTTGCCCACTTTAACGATGTAGCAACCCTTGCTCAGGTTCAGTTCGTAGCGGCGGTCGTTGCTGTCAACCTTTATGCTTTTTATCATTACTCCGGCAACATTGTATATTTGCAGAGTCTGCCCATTAGCACCGGTTACATGCAATACCGATTCTTGTACGGAGATTGTAATCTCCTGATAGTCATTGTCAATTATCTCTATTGCAGCCTCAGCACGGCTTATTCCCGGCATTCCGAACATCAATACCGAGACCAGCGAAAAGATTAGTAATTTCTTTGTCATACGCGCGTCATTGTTAATTAGCCGTTGCAAATATAGTTTTTTTTTATGAAACCGGCAAATTTTTTTCGTAATTAAATGTCAATAACCATTTTTTCATTGGCGAGCATGGTGTTCGGGAAGACTTCTTTTGCCTGCCGAAGCAATATTTCCTCGTCATCGTATCTCGAACTGTAATGCCCGAGCAGCAGCCGTTTCACGCCGGCATCACGTGCCACAAACGCCGCCTGTCGCGCCGTGCTGTGGTTATATTTCTCTGCCATTTGCAGGTTGTCGTCGCCGTAGGTGCTCTCATGATAGAGCAGGTCAACATCTTTCAGGCGTTCATGGAGCGTAGGGATGTAGCGAGTGTCTGAGCAGTAAGCATAGGCACGTGGCGGCTGCGGTGGCGATACGAGCAGGTTGTTGGGCACCACCGTTCCGTCTTCTTTCACCCAGTCGGCTCCATGCTTGATATTGTTTATCCGGCTTATTGGTATTCCCAGATAATCAATCATGTCCCGGCGAATGTGCGGGAGGGTGGGTTTCTCTCTGAAAAGGTAGCCGCAACAGGGTATGCGATGTTCCAAGGGGATGGTTTCAACACTAAGACTATCATCCTCATACACAATGTTTTGTTCCGATGCGTTGACCTCGTGGAAGTGCACGTCGTAACTCAAATGCGTACAGAAAAGTTGTAGTTGAGGCGTCAGTATCTTTTCAAGTTCCTTTGGAGCATATACATGCAGCGGAGCGGTTCGCCCCTGAAGCCCGAAAGTGCTAATCATTCCTATCAGTCCGAAGCAGTGGTCTCCGTGCAGATGAGATATGAAAACGGCTCTTATTTTGTTGAAACCTATCCTCGCACGCCGCAACTGTATCTGTGTCCCTTCGCCGCAATCCACCATAAACAATTTGCCCCGCAACTCAACGATTTGCGACGAGGCATAGTGTCGAGTGGTGGGCAGTGCACTGCCACAACCCAAGATATGCAGCTTGAAAGGCGTCATCTCTTACTTCAATCTCTTGTAAGCGAAGATGCCGACTTTGTTTTCCAAATACAGCGAATCGGCTCCGAGTTCATATATTTTGAACGTATCAGTGCCAAGAACGAGTTTCCCGTTCACTATTTTCCACGATGTGTAAGGCTTCTGTTCGTTGACAACAGTCTCTACAACTCCACCCTCTTTGATTTCAAAATTGCGGTCGAGGCTCTGCCATTTGCCGAGAAGTGTTGTAATGTTGATAACGCTTGCCGCGATTGTTTCTCCGTAAGCGTCCTTACCCAGCTGCACTGCCACGCGGTCGCCCACGGCAATGCCTCCGCGCACCGGCGACCTGTCGGCATCGGGGTCGTAGCTAAGATAAACGGTGTCGCCCTTGTCTGAAATAAGCTGCAGCGTGTTCATGGCACAGTCTTCGCCGCATTTGCCATACAATGAGGAGTCTTGCTCGGTGGTGCTGTCTGTCAACAACGAGTCGCCATTCCCCTTATTATTCTTCGTGTTCTGCCCCTCGCAACCGGCAATAATCATCATTGCAACGCCGGCAAGGCATAGTAACAATAGTTTTTTCATATATTCATTTTTCTAAATTCTTTGCTTCATTCCATAGTTTGTCCATTTCTTCCAATGTCATATCAGTCAATGGTTTGCCTATCTTTATTGAATGTTCCTCTATATAGTTGAACCTTCTGATGAATTTCCGGTTTGTATGTTCCAGTGCATTGTCGGGATTGAGGTGGTATAGTCGTGCCGCATTTATTACCGAGAACAGGAAATCGCCGAGTTCGCGAGTAGCTTTCTCCTTGTCTTCGCGCTTTAGTTCCTCCTCCAATTCTCCGAGTTCTTCGTGCACTTTAGCCCAAACATCCTGCTTGTTTTCCCAATCGAAGCCAACGTTGCGAGCCTTGTCCTGAACACGGTATGCCTTTATCAGCGACGGCAGGGCATCGGGCACTCCGGAGAGCACGCTCTTGTTGCCTTCTTTCTCGCGCAACTTTATCTGTTCCCAGTTCTCAAGCACCTGCTCGGTGTTCAGTTCTTTTCCCTCCTCTGCATGTATCAGCGGCGAATGTTTCAGCGACTCTGCCTCGCCATACACGTGAGGATGCCGGAAGATAAGTTTGTCGCACTCCTTGTTGCAGACATCGGCGATGTCAAACTTTCCCTGCTCCTCGCCAATCCGTGCATAGAAAATGACGTGCATAATAACGTCGCCAAGTTCTTTGCAGATATTCTTATCGTCGTTCTTCAGCAGCGCATCGCACAGTTCGAAGGTCTCCTCTATGGTGTTCGGTCGCAGACTTTCGTTAGTCTGTTTGCGGTCCCACGGGCACTCCTCCCTCAATTTGTCGAGCACGTCAAGCAATCTTCCGAACGCTTCGAGTTTTTCTTCTCTTGTATGCATCGTTTCTTTATTTTGATGCAAAAGTAACAAATAAATCTGACATGCGGCACTTTAATGATTGAAATTTATTTCATTTATTATATATATTGCGTTTTTTTTGTACCTTTGCACCGTTTTTATTCAACATTTAGAGATTACGAAATAAAACAATATATCGAATGGAATTAGCAACGAAGTATGACCCGCGCGAAGTGGAGTCGAAATGGTATCAATATTGGCTTGACAACAAGCTGTTCAGTTCAAAACCCGATGGGCGCGAACCATACACAATAGTCATCCCGCCGCCTAATGTCACCGGCGTGCTGCACATGGGGCATATGCTGAACAATACCATACAGGACATACTCGTAAGGCGTGCCCGCATGGAGGGAAAAAACGCCTGCTGGGTGCCGGGAACCGACCATGCTTCGATTGCAACGGAGGCAAAGGTGGTGAAACGTCTTGCCGAACAGGGAATAAAGAAGCACGACCTCTCGCGCGATGAGTTCCTGAAGCATGCGTGGGACTGGACCAATGAGCACGGCGGAATTATACTGAAGCAGCTGCGCAGGCTCGGTGCGTCGTGCGACTGGGACCGCACTGCTTTCACTATGGACGACAAGCGGTCTGACAGTGTGACCCGTGTGTTCATCGACCTTTACGAGAAAGGACTGATATATCGCGGTTTGCGAATGGTGAACTGGGACCCTAAAGCACTCACGGCTCTTAGCAATGAGGAGGTGATATACAAGGAGGAACAGTCGAAACTGTATCACTTGAAATATTATGTAGATACCGTTTCTTGTGGTTCCGACTGCGATATTGTTGCCACCGAAGGCGATGTCATCCACAAAGACGAGCGCGGTTATTATGCTGTAGTGGCTACTACGCGCCCCGAAACCATAATGGGAGACACCGCAATGTGTATCAACCCGAAAGACCCCAAGAACCAATGGCTGAAAGGAAAGAAAGTCATTGTCCCGCTTGTGGGCAGGGTTATCCCGGTGATAGAAGACCGCTACGTTGACATCGAGTTCGGAACGGGCTGCCTGAAAGTCACTCCGGCGCACGACACCAACGACCACATGCTGGGCAAAACGCATAATCTGGAGACGATAGACATCTTCAATGCCGACGGAACCATTTCCGAGCAGTCGCCAATGTATGTTGGAATGGACCGCTTCGACTGTCGCAAACAGATAGTGAAAGACATCGAAAAGGCAGGACTCATGGAGCGCATCGAGGACTACACCAACAAGGTTGGCTACTCCGAGCGCAACCCCGACACCGCCATAGAGCCGCGACTCTCGCTGCAGTGGTTCCTGCGTATGCAGCACTTTGCCGACATCGCGCTGCCCCCGGTGCTCAACGGAGAGATGCACTTTTATCCTTCAAAGTATGTGAACACCTACAAGAACTGGCTTGAGAACATACAAGACTGGTGCATCTCGCGCCAACTTTGGTGGGGACACCGTATTCCTGCATATTATTATACGCCTGACAAAGGCACAGACACAGCCGCAAAGAGCGAGACGGAAGAACGTTTCGTGGTTGCCGAGTCGGCAGAAAAAGCACTCGAAATGGCACGCAGGGAGAGTGGCGACAACAGCCTTGAAATCTCCGATTTGCACCAAGACAACGACGCGCTCGACACATGGTTCAGTTCGTGGTTGTGGCCAATCTCGCTCTTCGACGGCATCAACAATCCCGGCAACGAAGAGATAAAGTACTATTATCCCACAAGCGACCTCGTCACAGCTCCCGATATAATATTCTTCTGGGTGGCACGAATGATAATGGCGGGAGAAGAATATATGGGTAAGTTCCCGTTCAAGAACGTATATTTTACAGGTATCGTGCGCGACAAATTGGGACGAAAGATGTCTAAAAGTCTAGGCAACTCGCCCGACCCCATTGAACTTATAGACAAGTATGGAGCCGATGGCGTGCGCATGGGAATGATGCTTTCAGCCCCGGCAGGCAACGATATTCTCTTTGACGAGAGCCTTTGCGAGCAGGGACGCAACTTCAACAACAAGATATGGAATGCCTTCCGGCTTGTTAAGGGCTGGGAAACGGCAGACATAGAACAGCCGGAGGCTAACAGGATTGCCGTGGAATGGTTTGAGGCAATGCTGCGCACGGCGAACGAGGAACTCGACGCTTTGTTCTCGAAATATCGCATATCGGAGGCTTTGATGACTGTATATAAGTTGTTCTGGGATGAATTTTCAAGCTGGTATCTTGAGATGGTGAAGCCCGCTTACCAACAGCCGATAGACAAAAAGACGTATGAAGCAACACTCGGAATGTTTGACAACCTGCTGAAAATGCTGCATCCGTTCATGCCTTTCATAACTGAAGAACTATGGCAGCACATCTACGAGCATAAATCGGGCGACAGCATAATGAGGGAAAAACTTGAAATAGGCACGCTGACTGCCGATGACAAACTTCTCGTGGCAGACATAGAGACCGTGAAGCAGATTGTTTCGGGTGTGCGCATGGTGCGCAATCAGAAAAACATACCCAACAAGGAACAGATGCAGTTACAAGCAGTCGGAGAGGACGCTTATGCAAAATACGCCGCCGTGGTGCTGAAAATGGCTAACCTCAAAGGCATTGAGACTGTGGCAGAGAAGCAGGCTGACGCCTCGCAATTCATGGTGGGAACTCACGAATATGCCGTGCCGCTGGGCGAGATGATTGATGTCGCAGCAGAGATTGAGAAGCAGGAGGCACAGTTGAAACACCTTGAGGCGTTCCTTGCAGGGGTGAAAAAGAAACTGTCTAACGAGAAATTCGTCTCTAATGCGCCCGAGGCAGTAGTGGCTTTGGAGCGGAAGAAGCAAAGCGACTCTGAAGAAAAGATTGCCTCACTGAGGCTTTCTCTCGAAGAGATGAAGAAGAAACTTTAAAACATCAATAAGCATGAAGAAACTCATATTGCTGCTCATAACCACAGTCTTGCTGGTTTCTTGCCACGACGACACAACGGAAGATAGGCAGGAAACACAATACACACAGACCATATTCATGTATCTGCCGTGGTCGGGCAGCAATATGACTACTCCGTTCCGCAACAACATAAAAGGACTGGAAGATGCAATAACGAAGATGCGGGGCACTCCCGGCAGGCGCGTTGTCGTGTTTATGGCAGACAGCGAGCAAGAGGCTTCGCTCACGGAAATTGCATACCGTAACGGCAGATGCATTCATGACACGCTGAGAAAATATTCTTTTGCCGGCAACGAGTTTACCACCCCCGCCGGCATTGCCAATATATTGAGCGACGTTAAGGTGTTCTACGACACTCCGCACTATGCAATGATAATAGGTTCTCACGGCATGGCATGGGTACCGAAAGGAACTGTGGTGGGCAATCACACCGATATGGCGAAGCCGCATTATGAGAATATGGTTGACGAGTGGAAACAGACGCGATTCTTCGGGCACTCCACTGACAAAACCTACCAGACCGACATCTCCGACCTGTCGAAAGCCCTTACCCTCGCAGACATACACGCCGACTACATCCTTTTCGACGATTGCTACATGGCAAACATCGAAACGGCATACGAACTGCGCAACTCCACCGACATGGTAATCGGTTCGCCTACCGAGATAATGCTATACGGTATGCCATACGACATTATGGGAAAGGCGGTCGTTGGAATGGATTGGAAGGCAGTGTGCAGCGGGTTTCTTTCGTTTTACACCAACTACCAATACCCTTACGGCACAATATCGGTAATTCGTTGCGCCGAACTTGATAACATGGCAGCGATAATGCGCGACATCAACGCGGCTCATTCACCCAATGAAGAAATGCTTTCAGAGATACAGGCATACGACGGACTGAAGGAACATCTGTTCTTCGATATGCACGACTATGTGGAGCAACTATGCCACGACGACATGTCTCTGTACTCTCGTTTCACGCAGTCGCTTGAAAAACTGGTCATTGCAAAGGCTGCAACAGAAGCGTTCTACTCTGTCTATAACCGCTCCACAACGCCAATATACACCTATTCTGGCATTTCCATCAGCGACCCTTCTGCAAACAAGGCTGCATCACATAAGAGCGAAACGTCATGGTGGAGAGCCACCCATTGATGAATATCGGCATAACCTAACTTGCTGCCTTACAACCCATTTACACTTCCTGCTTTTGCTTAAAGCACCAATCCGGTATATGGTTGATTACCGGTAACTCTGCGAAAGCATATCTTTCGTGAAGCAAAATCGCCGATTTTGCCGACCAATTTCGGCGAATTTACTTTGCAAAATCGCCGATTTTACTTTGTAATTTTGCCGATTTTACTTTCCGTGATACATCCAAATGCGAGACATTATACCATAAACCTATGGCTGAAAGTGCGCTAAGCGACCTCACAGTGAGGGTAAGCGCAGGGCTGAAAACGGTAGGTAAATATAGTGTTTCCTGCCTTTGAGTACCCTGCTTCCCCATTATACATCCGGAATATCCGGTACCCTATAGGCATGGCTTATAAAAAACATAAATAAAATTTGGCGGAAACGAAAATTATACTTACCTTTGCATGCGCAAAAGAACGAGGTGTAGCGCAGTTGGTAGCGTTCCTGGTTTGGGACCAGGCTGTCGCAGGTTCGAGTCCTGTCACCTCGACAAGTGAGAACGGTTCGTAATTGAGCCGTTCTCATTTTTTATGGTAACAATGTCGGCGACGGTGACAAAAAGATTGTTTCTTATTTTGTTTTTGCCGATAATTTATAGACTTGGTTTCTTGTTTTTCAAATAATTCTTCTTATCTTTGCGCAATGAAACAGGCGATGATATTTGCAGCCGGAATTGGGACACGGCTCAAACCGATTACCGACTCTATGCCAAAGGCATTGGTGAAGGTCGGAGGACAGCCTCTTATTTATCATGTGATAATGAAACTGAGGGCTGCAGGATTTGAGCGTGTGGTGGTAAATGTGCATCATTTCGCCGACCAAATAATAACTTATCTTGCTGAAAACGATAACTTCGGACTTGACATCCGCATAAGCGACGAGCGCGAAAGGCTGCTTGAAACGGGCGGAGGCATAAAGAAAGCGTTGGCACTCTTCGATGCCGGCAGTCAGATACTTATCCATAACGTGGATATTCTTAGCAATGTTGACCTGTCTGCATTTTATGAAGTGGCAGGTGACAATGACGCCACTTTGCTTGTGAGTCGGCGCAAGACGAAACGATATTTGCTATTCGACGAAACCGTGAGATTGAGGGGATGGACAAATGTTGAGACAGGAGAGGTGATTATGGACTGTGAGCGAGGGGCAATTCGTAGGGATGAACTTGACATGCTGGCTTTCAGTGGGATACATGTCGTCAGCCCCTCGGTTTTCTCCTGCTTCGAGGAAATGCCCGAGCGTTTCGGCATAATGGAGTTCTATTTGAAATGGTGCGGCAAGTTCCGCTTTCAAGGATATTTGAAAGATGACCTAAAGATGATAGACGTTGGCAAGCTCGATATGCTCGACCAAGCCGAGAAGTTTGTCGCGGGCTCTTGATTTACAGTTGATTGTTAATAATAATCAGGTAGGAAATACAGTTTAAATATATGCAACAAAAGATTATAATTCTTGACTTCGGTAGTCAGACTACGCAACTTATAGGAAGGCGTATTCGTGAGATGGACACATTCTGTGAGATATTTCCTTATAATAAATATCCCGAGGATGACAGTGATGTGATAGGAGTAATTCTCAGCGGTTCGCCCTATTCCGTTCATGACAGTGAGGCTTTCAAGGTGGATTTGAGTCGTTTCATCGGCAGGTTGCCGGTACTGGGCATCTGTTACGGTGCGCAGTTCATCAGCAATACGCTCGGAGGAAAGGTGGAGAAAACCAATACCCGTGAGTACGGTCGTGCTCACCTGCAGAGTTTTGATGCCGAATGTCCGCTGTTCAAGGGCTTCGACAAGGGCTCGCAGGTGTGGATGAGTCACGGCGACACTATCACTGCGATACCCGAAGGATTTGGTTGCGTTGCATCAACAGCCGATGTTGAATTTGCGGCATACAGTAACTACGTTCAGGCTTCGTCGCTCAATGTGAAGCCAACCTTTGCGGTGCAGTTTCATCCGGAGGTTTTCCATTCAACGCAAGGGTCGCTGTTGCTGAAGAATTTCGTTGTCGATGTCTGTGGCAGCCGTAAGGAGTGGAGTGCCGCATCGTTCGTAGAGACAACGGTGGAGGAACTGAAAAAACAGTTGGGCAACGACCGCGTGATACTCGGTTTGTCCGGAGGAGTGGATTCTTCGGTATGTGCCGTTCTGTTGAACAAGGCGATAGGGAAGAACCTCATCTGTATTTTCGTTGACCACGGAATGTTGCGAAAGGATGAGTTCGGCAAAGTCATGGACAGTTATTCCTCGCTCGGACTAAATGTTATTGGTGTTGATGCTTCGGAAAAGTTCTTCAGTGACCTCGCCGGAGTTGAAGACCCGGAACAGAAACGTAAGATAATCGGTAGGGACTTTGTAGAGGTTTTCAATGCCGAAGCTAAGAAGATAACCGATGCACGCTGGCTTGCCCAAGGCACGATTTATCCTGACCGCATTGAGAGCCTGAACATAACGGGCAAGGTTATCAAGAGTCACCATAACGTGGGAGGGCTTCCCGAGGAGATGCACCTGAAACTTTGCGAGCCGCTTCAGTGGCTTTTCAAAGACGAGGTGCGCCGTGTGGGTTATCAACTCGGTATGCCCGAAAACCTAATAAAGCGGCATCCGTTCCCCGGTCCGGGACTTGCCGTGCGTATTCTTGGCGACATCACACCGGAGAAAGTTAGAATATTGCAAGAAGCAGACAACATATTCATCGAGGGATTACACTCATGGAAAGCCGAAGATGGGCAACCTCTCTACGACCATGTGTGGCAGGCCGGGGCTGTGCTCCTTTCAACTGTGCGCTCTGTGGGCGTGATGGGAGATGAGCGAACCTACGAAAATCCTGTTGCGTTGCGTGCCGTTACGAGTATGGATGCCATGACTGCAGACTGGGCACACCTGCCTTATGAGTTCCTTGCGAAGGTGTCTAACGAGATAATAAATAAGGTGAAGGGAGTAAATCGCGTATGTTACGACATCTCTTCAAAGCCGCCAGCCACTATAGAATGGGAATGAACGAGGATACAAAATTGATTAAAACGATTTATCATTCGCCTTGCGGCAGCCTGTATTTGGGTGCTGTCGCAGGCGGATTATGCTTCGCCAAATGGCATCCTATCGACGGTGGAGAGGACGGAATGAATGATATACTGGCTGCCGCAGTGCGCGAACTGGATGAATATTTTGCAGGAAAGAGGCAGGATTTTGATGTGCCGTTGTGCTATATGGGTGGTACCGACTTCCAACGCAGGGTATGGAACGTTCTGAAAACCATCCCCTACGGCAGCACGATTTCCTATAAGGAAGAGTCGCTGCGATATGGTAACGAAAAGGCGATAAGGGCTGTAGCAAGTGCCAATGGCTGCAATCCGATAAGCATTTTCATTCCGTGTCATCGCGTGATAGGGAGCGATGGGTCGCTTACGGGATATAACGGCGGTCTCGACAAGAAACGTTTCCTGCTGGAAATAGAGAGAGGATGATATTGTTTCAATGTGATATAATTCGTAATAGGTATGGGTATCAGAACATTTAACAGAGCATGTTGCTGCGTGATGTTTGCCGTGATGTTGTTGTGCTCTTCGTGTTCCACAAAGCAAAGGGCTATAAACGACCTGCGCAAATTCTCGTATGAACTGCGCGATAACAGTGCATATTATGACATTGAAGATTGGAAAGCGGCAGTTAACAGGTTTGCAGACCTGCGTGAGAATGTTAACAAGCATGAATACACTGCCGATGAGTATCGTACCATAGGGCAACTTGAGGGCGAATGTGCAACCTATATGGTGAAAGGTGCAAAGGAAGGATTGATTAACCGTGTAGGGAAATATGCCGGAGAATTGGAGGGTATTCTTGAAGGGATTTTTGGCGAACTGGGTAATGACTGACATGCTTACAGGGAGAAACTTTTGGAAAATAAGCCGGTCGGTTGTTCTCATTCTCTTAATCCTTTGCTCGTTACATGCTTCTGCCGGGCATCCGAAAAGAGGTGAACGGCTGAAGGTCGGACTTGTGCTTGGTGGCGGAGGGGCTAAAGGTGCCACTGAAGTGGGGGTGCTGAAGGTTATTGACGAAATCGGCGTACCTATAGATTACATCGCTGGAACGAGCATCGGAGCGATCATTGGGGGGCTATACTCTTCAGGATATAGTGTGGAACAATTAGACTCGTTGTTCCGTAACGAAAAATGGGGGGCGTTGTTCACTAATGGCAGTGTGCTCGAGCGACTTGAGGATATGGTGGAATATAAGGACTCGATGAACTTTGATGAATTGCCGATCCCGTTTCGTTGCGTCGCCACCGACATAAAAAACAGAGAGGAAGTGGTGCTGAAAAGCGGCAGACTTGCTCAGGCAATGCGTGCAAGCATGGCGATACCGGGGGCTTTCAAACCAGTGAAGATTGGCGGCAGGGTGCTTGTTGACGGGGGGATGCTCAACAATCTGCCGGTGGATGTGGTTAGAGATATGGGCGCAGACATTGTTATCGCGATAGATTTGACGCAGAAAAAGCACAAAACACGTGAGTTTTCTCTGAATAAGACACTGGGTATCGGCGGACTGCTTGATTGGCTTGTGTCGCGCCCTGACTGGAAAAAGCATAACGAGAACCGCAAACTTGCCGATATATACATCAATCCGAACCTTGAAGGTTACAGTGCATCCGACTTCGGCAGGAAAGATATCAGTCGTATGCTCGAAATAGGGATGGAGACAGGTAATGCCTTCAGAAAAGACCTTGAGGAGGTGAAGAGGCGGGTGATGAGAAAAGAATGAAAACAAAATGCTACCCCGGAACATCTAAGGAAGGCACTTGATTTTTCAAGAAATCTGCCTCAATGTTCCGGGGTAGCGTTTTGTTTTATGCGGAAATGCTCGTGGAAGAACATTTATTCCATAGCCGCATCGTGGATTATCTCACCCAATGTAGGGTGTATATGAACCATGTCGGCGAGTTGGCTGATAGTGGTGTCGCGACACATCAGTACACTTATTTCTTGAACGATGTCTGCGGAGTGAGGTCCGAAGCAGTGGCAACCTATAATCTTACCATTGCTGTCGGCAATTATTTTCAACATTCCTTCTGTCTCGTTCATTGACAGTGCCTTTCCGTTTGAACGGAAGAAAGCCTTGCGACAGGTGTATTCTATGCCGTTATCTTTGCAGAAATCTTCGCTTGCTCCGACACATGCCGCCTCTGGACGTGTGAATATCGCTGCCGGCATGATGTCAAGGCGAATGTCAGACTGCTTTCCGAGGATTTCGTTTACAACCATGTATCCCTGCATTGTTGCTGCATGGGCAAGCATTTGTCTTCCGTTCACGTCGCCAATAGCATAGATGCCTTCCACGTTGGTGCGCATCCTGTCATCGGTAGTGATACCCTTGGGAGAGTATTCCACGCCCACTGTTTCAAGATTTAGTCCCTCGGTGTTAGGCATTCTGCCCGTAGCCACGAGCACAATTTCCGCCTTCACGGTGTCTTCTTTGCCTTTGCGCTCAAACACTACACCGTCACTGCTGATGCGTTTCACTGCAGACTGCATATTGAAATCGATGCCGCGCTTCTCAAGTTGCTTGCGAAGCCGTTTTGCAACGTCGCTATCCACGGCAGGCAAGCACTCCTTCAAGAACTCGATTACCGTCACCTTGCTTCCGAAACTGTTGAAGATTGAGGCAAATTCCATGCCGATAACGCCTGCTCCAACGATAGCAATGCTCTCCGGAACGTGGTCGAGTTGCAGCATTTCTGTAGATGTTGACACCATGCTCATGTCTATTTCGGCATGAGGAGGCATCTTTGGTTTTGAGCCGGTGGCAATGATAATCTTTGGAGCAGAGTATTCCTCTTCTCCCACACACACCGTGTGTGCATCCTTGAACGAGGCATGCCCATTGACCATTGTTATTCCCGGCATTTTCATCAACTGCTCAACACCGGAGCGCAACTGCCCGATAACCTCTTCCAGTCTTTGGTTCACATGACCGTAGTCGATGCTTGCCGATGGTATTACGGTTTTCAACGTTTCAAGTACATCAACCTCGTGGCAGAGCGTCTTTGTGGGAATGCAGCCCTCGTTGAGGCAAGTTCCTCCGGCATGTCGCTCTTCGATGATGACAACTTTCAGTCCGTTTTTTGCTGCATAGGCAGCGGCTTGGTATCCACCGGGGCCGCTACCTATTATAATAAGGTCAGAGTTCATTTTTCAGTTGTTTGTAAGTGACGATAGGATGTTTCGCTGCCTGCACATCATCAACGCGCCCGATAGGAGTGTTATGGGGAGCACTCTTCACGATTTCCGGATTTTCCTTTGCCTCTTCAGCAATCTTTCTCATCACTGCGATGAAGCTGTCGATGGTCTCCTTGCTCTCATTCTCGGTAGGCTCAATCATGAGACTCTCGTGGAAAAGCAATGGGAAGTAAATCGTCGGAGCGTGATAGCCGTAGTCAAGCAGACGCTTTGCAACATCCATTGTGGTGACACCGGTAGATTTATCCTTCAGTCCGTTGAACACAAATTCATGCTTGCAGATGCCCGGAATTGGCAATTCATAGACATCTTTCAGGCTTTCCTTGATATAGTTTGCATTGAGGGTGGCAAAAGGACCAACCATCTTCATGTTCTCCTTGCCAAGTGTCAGGATATAACTGAAGGCTCTCAGTATTACGGAGAAGTTGCCGAAGAACGAGCCAACGGAACCGAGTGAGGTGTCGTCAACATCAAATACGCCTGTAAGACATTCCGGCATAGAGGTTTTTACACCAAGGCTTCCGTCTTCTTTCTGTATTACTCGTGGGGTGGGGAGGAATTTCTCTAATCCCTCGCGAACACCAATCGGACCGTCACCGGGACCTCCTCCGCCGTGAGGTGTTGAGAAAGTCTTGTGTATGTTGATGTGCATAACGTCAAATCCCATGTCTCCGGGGCGTGCAACACCAAGCAACGGGTTGAAGTTTGCGCCGTCATAATACATCAAACCGCCATGCTCATGCACAAGTGAAGCAATCTCATGTGCGTACTTCTCGTACAGACCGAGCGTATTCGGATTGGTCATCATCATAGCGGCAACGGTGTCATCGAGTTTTGTTTTCAGGTCTTCGATGTCAACAGTACCGTCTTCAAGGCTCTTTATTTCAACCACATCGAGTCCGCACACTGCCGCAGAAGCGGGGTTGGTGCCGTGAGCAGAGTCCGGTATAAGCACCTTTGTGCGTTTCTCGTCGCCACGACTCTTGTGATATGCCCTTATAACCATCAAGCCGGTAAGTTCTCCGTGAGCACCTGCAAACGGGTTAAGCGTAAATTCGCTCAAGCCTGCCAGCTCGCTCAACATCTCTTGAAGGCGATAGTAAACCTCAAGTGCTCCCTGACAGGTTTCTGCCGGTTGCAGTGGGTGGAGCGACGTAAACTCGCGCATGGCGGCAATCTCCTCGTTTATGATCGGATTGTATTTCATCGTACAAGAGCCGAGAGGATAGAAACCGTTGTTCACTCCGAAGTTGTTACCGCTAAGGTTTGTGTAGTGCCTTACAACCGTGAGTTCGTCGCACTCCGGCATCTCGGCATCTTCCTTACGACGCATAACCTCGGGCAAGTCTTTTACGGAATGTCCGCCGAAGTTGTTCTTTGGCAGAGAATATCCCTTGCGTCCCTGATGTGAGAGTTCGAAAATCAGGTTTCCATATAGTCTGTTATTCATTTTACGTCCTCCTTCATTAGTTCTACAAGTTCGTCTATTTCATTCTTCTGTCGCTTCTCCGTAACGGCGAGCATCAGCGTGTGGTCGTCTATCTTAACACCGGCGAGATAGCCTGCTGCGATACATCTGTTCTGCAGAGCGTCAACATCGCCGTCGTATTTTACGCAGAACTCATTGAAGAAAGGTTGGTTATAAGCCGGCTTGAAGTGTCCGGTCTTCACGAGCTCGTCGCAAAGATAGTGTGCTCCGGCATACGAAAGTTCAGCCGCTTCTTTAAGTCCTTCCTTACCCATCAGCGACATATAGATTGTCGCGTTGAGTGCCATAAGGCTCTGGTTGGAGCAGATGTTAGACGTGGCTTTTTGTCTGCGGATGTGCTGTTCGCGTGCTTGCAGCGTCAGTACGAATGCACGCTTGCCGTTGCTGTCATGCGTCATGCCCACGATACGTCCCGGCATCTTGCGGATAAGTTTCTCGCTGCAGCAAAGGTAGCCCACGTATGCGCCACCGAATGACATTGGGATGCCCAGACTCTGACCGTCACCAACGGCAATGTCTGCTCCCCATTCGCCCGGAGTTCTCAGTACGGCAAGGTCTGCTGCAACGCTATTCATTATCATGAGGGCCTTCTTCTCGTGTATATCATCGGCAAAACCGGTGTAGTCTTCCACAATACCATAATAGTTAGGAGCCTGCAGTATCACACCGGCCACACCGCCTTCGTTGAGTCGGCGACGCATATCTTCACGGTCGGTAACACCGTCTTTCTCGTCGATAAGCTCGATGTCGAACCCTTGATACTTTGCGTATGTTTCCACAACGCGCAGTGTCTTGGGGTCAATAGTGCGGCTTGCGAGCACCTTTGTGCACTTCTTTCCCGACACCATTGCCATTGCTGCGGCTTCGGCAGTTGCCGTAGAGCCGTCGTACATTGACGCATTGGAAATCTCCATACCCGTCAGTTCTGCCATCATCGACTGGAACTCGAAGATGTAGTGCAGTGTTCCCTGTGAAATCTCTGCCTGATATGGGGTGTAACTTGTCAGGAACTCCGAGCGTGATATTATATTAGGTACGGCAGCAGGGATGTAATGGTCGTAAACACCTGCACCTGCAAACGAGATTAACTGGTCATTGAGCAGTCCGAAATGCTCAAGCAGTTGCCTCACCTCAAGTTCGCTCTTAGCCTCCGGTATGTCGTATTCGCCATTGAAACGGATGCTCTCCGGCACGTCAGCATATAACTCTTCGAGAGAGTTTACGCCGGCAACCTTTAGCATCTCCCGGACTTCTTCCTCTGTATGAGGGAAAAATTTGAACATATTTGTTAAGTTCGTTAGGTTTATAAGTTTTAATAACTGCTATCGCAAGGCACGGTTCAGCCCTGCTCTTCGCAGAATTTTGCATACTCATCTGCACTCATCAGGTTGTCGAGTTCTGCTGTGTCAGAGAGTTCCACTTTGATAATCCAGTTAGCGTATGCGTCTTCGTTGATGCTTTCAGGCTTGTCTTCGAGCACTTCGTTCACTTCAATCACTGTTCCGCTTACCGGCGATTTGAGGTCGCTTGCAGCCTTAACGCTTTCCACTGCACCGAAATCCTCGTCGGCTTCCACCTCGTCGTCAACCTCCGGCATATCCACATAAACCACGTTCCCGAGAGCATTCTGTGCATAATCGGTGATACCGATGTAAGCGATATTACCCTCAACTTTCACATACTCATGACTCTCTGAATAATAGAGTCCTTCAATTACTTTTGCCATAATGTTTATTATTTTAAGATTTTTTATAATGTTTGTCGTAGAACTTCTTCTTTACAACTGTGCCGGAGAATATCTTCTTCCTTATTTGAACGCCCAGTTCCGTACCCAGTTTGGCGTGAGCGGCATCAACCAAAGCCATGCAGACGCTCTTACCGGTGCTGATAGAGTTGTAGCCGGTAGTCACTTCGCCCACCTTCTCGCCTTCGAACATCACTGCATAACCGTTGCGCGGTATTGCACGGTCGGCGAGTTCGATACCGATAACCCTTTGCTTCGGTCCGTCGGTTTTCTGCTGTTGCAGTGCCTCTTTGCCGATGAATTCCGGTTTATCGAACTTGCAGAACATGCTCAATCCTGCCATTACCGGAGTGATGTCGTCGCTCAGTTCGTCGCCGTAGAGAGGCAGCCCCACCTCGAAACGCAGCGTGTCACGGCAGCCGAGACCGCAAGGCAGACAACGCTTGCTCTCCATCAGTTTGTCCCAAGCACGCATGATGAAGTTGCTTGAACCGTAAATCTCGAAACCGTCTTCACCGGTATATCCCGTGCGACTGAGTATAATAGTCTCTCCGTCTATTTCAACCTTCTTTGCGGTGTAGAACACAAGGTCTTTGCATTGCAGTCCGAGCACTTCCTCAGTGATTGTTTCTGCTTCCGGTCCCTGCACTGCCAACTGTGCGTAATAGTCGGAACAGTTATTCACTTCCACGTCAAATCCTTCGGCGTTCTTCTCAATCCAAGCCCAGTCTTTGTCTATGTTTGCGGCATTGATTACGAGAAAGAATTCCTGTTCGCCCATTTTGTAAACGAGCAAATCGTCAACCGTACCACCGTTTTCGCGGCACATCATACCATAGAACACCTGTCCCACGGGAGCGTTTGTAACGTCGTTGGTGAAGATGTGGTTGACATAGCGTTCAGCCTCTTTACCCTTTACCGTCACTTCGCCCATGTGAGAAACATCGAACACTCCGCAATGCTGGCGCACGGCGTTGTGTTCCTCGATGATTGTGGAATACTGTATAGGCATGTTGAAGCCTGCGAAAGGCTGCATCATGGCACCGAGAGCCACGTGTTTGTCATAAAGACATGTTTTTTTTGTTTCCATTTTGTATTTATTGTTTTTATAAAAAGTTCTCTTTTAGGTTTTCTAATTACCTCTCGTCTGCTTTTCGTCTCAATATAACTCCTGCCAAGTCGTCTCTGCCGAGGTTCATTATTATTTCGCCGATGTTCTCGGGCAGTGCTGCGATTATTGCATCACGACTGAGCGAAACTCCCTTCAGCGGTGTCCTTATAGTGTCGATGTCGCCAATCAGAAAGAAGTCTCCTTTAAGGTCGATGTCTCTTATCGTGTCGTTCTTCACTTCCATTCTCACCTCCACCGTGCCCACTTTTTCAATCCGTTGTTTGCGTATCACGGTGTATTTGGGATTGTTTCCGTAGATGAACTCATCGGTGAGATACTCCTTTTCTATCTCCTCTATCTTCGCCACGTCGTCATCAGTGAGCGTCATAGTTGAGTCGCACACGCTCTCTATGATAGATTTCTTCACCTCGTCAATGGTCAGCGTGGTGTAGTCTTTCAGCAACGCGATGTGCTGGCGCACGCTTTTCACGCCCTTGCTCAGCAGTTTCTCGTCGTCGGGAGTGATACATGCCGTCATGTTACGCATGTTTGTGTCATACAGCATGGTGCCATGAACTATGCTTCTGCCGGGAATATGGTAGAAAGCATTGCCGCTCACCTTGCGCCCTTCTATCATCACGTCGTTTCTTCCGTTTGCAGTGGCAGGAACACCAATCTTGTGAAGCGCATCCACTACCAGCATTATATATCTGTTGTAGGTGAGACATACGTGGTCGCTGCTTGTCACAAACGAGAGCATCATGTTGCTCTTGTCGGCATATACGCATCCTCCTCCGCTCTTTCTCCGGTACATCTTCACCTCGTTTCTGCGGCAATAGTCTATATTTACTTCGCTTTCTATCAGTTGGTTTCTGCCGAAAATCACCGATGGGAGCACCTGCCAGATGAAGAAGGCATCACGCACGTCAACCTCTCTCGCAATGTACTCTTCCATTGCAAGATAAAAACTCAACCTGCGTTCCTCTTCGTGAGGAAGTCTTATGTAAACCATCTGTCTCTAAAGGTGCAGTTTTTCGTAATCATAGATTTGCGCTTGCAAATATACAAAAAATATTTATCACGCAAACTTTATCGGTATGAAAAAACATTAAAGACTGTCTTGATATGCCGACAATGACTGCGACGGGTGGTGCGAAACCGTTTTTTTTATGCCTCACAGCACACATATCTCACTGCGAGCAGGCATGAACCGCACAGTCGGTGTGCATCTTTCTGAAAACAATTTCGGCGAAATTGCTGAATAAATTCGCCGAAATTGGTAAGCAAAATCGCCGATTTCACATAGCAATTTCGGCGTTTTTACTTTTCAGTACATCATATATTGTAATATGGTAGGGCATTAAGAATGGTGCGTTTGGGCGTAAATAAGGAAAACGGGAACCGCGCCTAATGGCACAGCCCCCGTCAAATGAATTACCTACGTGAATATTATTTGTTTTTAATAAGGTCGCGTATTTCCGAGAGAAGTTTCTCTTCTGCCGACGGCTCCGGTGCTGCTGCAGGCTCCTCTTCCTTCTTCTTGCTGAGTTTGTTCATAGCCTTTATCATAAGGAATATACAGAATGCGATAATCAGGAAGTCGATTATGCTCTGTATGAATGCTCCATATGCAAACACCGCAACGCCTTTTTCGGTAGCCTCGGCAAGCGAATTTACCTTTTCGTCGCTAAGATTGACGAACATGTCGTTGAAGTTCACTCCGCCGGTTGCGAGCCCAACCAGTGGCATTATTATATTGTCAACAAGAGAGGTTACGATTTTTCCGAAAGCACCTCCAATGATGACACCCACTGCCATGTCCATTACGTTGCCCTTCATGGCAAACTCTTTAAACTCTTTTATAAATCCCATTTTGTATGTTTGTAAAGTTAATAATATGTTTTAATTCGTTTCTTCGGCTATTGCGGTGCCTTATGCGGAACACAGAGTGTTACGACTTGTTTTTATATGTCAAATCAACGATAAATCACTTTTTTATAATTATTAAGACATAAAGATGTTGCAAATATAGATAAAAATTGTAACTTTGCGCACGATAACGGTAAAAAAATGCTTAAAAGGGCTTTTTTCTTGATGTAGTGGTCGCGAAATGCCCTATTATTCTCCATAAGGTAGATAAATAAAAGATTTATTAGATGAAATCATTTAATATTTTTAAAATACTAAAATAAAATGACAAAAATTGGTATCAATGGTTTCGGTCGTATTGGCCGTTTTGTGTTCCGCGCTGCTCAGACACGCGATGACATTCAGGTTGTAGGTATAAACGACCTCTGTCCGGTGGATTACCTTGCTTACATGCTCAAGTATGACACCATGCACGGTTTGTTCCAAGGCACTATTGAGGCTGACGTGGAAAACTCCAAGCTTATCGTAAATGGCAAGGAAATTCGCGTTACGGCAGAGCGTAACCCTGCAGATTTGAAGTGGAACGAGGTTGAGGCAGAATACGTTGTTGAGTCAACAGGTCTCTTCTTGACAAAGGAGAAGGCTCAAGCTCACATCGAGGCAGGTGCTAAGTATGTGGTAATGTCTGCACCTTCAAAGGATGATACGCCGATGTTCGTTTGCGGTGTCAACGAGAAAACGTATGTAAAGGGCACGCAGTTCGTTTCAAACGCTTCCTGCACAACAAACTGTCTGGCTCCGATAGCAAAGGTTCTGAACGACAAGTTCGGCATTACCGATGGTCTTATGACCACGGTTCACTCAACCACCGCTACTCAGAAGACAGTTGACGGTCCGTCTTTGAAGGACTGGCGCGGAGGTCGTGCCGCTGCAGGAAACATCATTCCGTCTTCAACGGGTGCTGCAAAGGCGGTTGGTAAGGTTATTCCCGAACTGAATGGTAAACTTACCGGTATGTCAATGCGCGTTCCCACTCTTGACGTTTCGGTGGTCGACCTTACAGTAAACCTCGCAAAACCCGCAAAGTATGATGAGATATGCGCTGCCATGAAGGAGGCTTCAGAGGGCGAATTGAAGGGTATTTTGGGCTACACGGAAGATGCTGTTGTTTCTTCAGACTTCCTCGGCTGCCCGTTGACATCAATCTTCGACGCCAAGGCAGGTATCGCTCTTACAGACACTTTCGTAAAGGTGGTTTCTTGGTATGACAACGAGATTGGTTACTCTAACAAGGTTCTCGACCTCATTGCACACATGAAAAAGGTTAACGGATAACCCGAACATCTTTCGTAAAATTACTTATACACTCGCCACATACCCGATAGTTCCATCGGTTGTGTGGCGTTTTTTTTATTCCGATGCGCTTCAATGCAATGACATTGTGAGGAATGTCTTGGACAAGGAAAATAAATCCGGTCTTCCATTTTTATTCGCTTATTGTTGTGAATGTCGTGAAAATGTAGTAATATTGCAGTCTGAATAAATTTATTGTTGAGCATGAAGAAGCAGTTTTTCCTTACCACATTATTTATTATAGTACTTTCATCAGCCGCTTATGCACAGGCAACGATGCGCGATATATGGATAAATATGCCCGACAGTGTTGCCGCATATCTTGATAAAGACAAGCGAACGGAGATGGCAGACCTGTATGCGTCGCAGATGAAAGCAGAAGTAAAGAACAATCTCGACGGCATATCCGTGTTGGATAAGATGACCGACGACTACGTTTTTGTGACTCTGAACGGCAGTTCTACATTACAGTTGAAGAAACTGGCATATAACGACTCTTTCGTAATTTGTATGGTCAAGTCGTTCAAAGCACCCGAACCGGAGAGTGAAATATTCTTTTTTGATGCAGAATGGCAGCCGGAAAACGGCACATTTGGTCTGCCAATAACCAATGATGAAAATGTGCTGAAAAGAGATTTCATCAACAAACCTGACAGCATGTCGCAAGAAGATTTTGATGATTTACTGCCCATTATCGACCCGTTTATGCTCGTCGCAGAACTTTCAGAAACGGAACCGGTTGTCACCTTGACGCTTAGTAAACCTTTGTTGACAAGTGAGGAAACCGGCAAAGTTATTGCCATAATTAAGCAAAGGAAATTTAAATGGAGCGGATATATTTTTACAGAATGTTAAAAATCATAATAATATTATTCAAAATACTTGTGATTTGAAATAAAATTACTATTTTTGCAACGTGTTTTTCATGGTATTAGATTATTAAGGTTATTAAAGGATTGATTGTCGTGAGACAATCAATTTTTTATTGGTAGCATCCGAACTGTGCCTGATTTTCAATACAGTCATCTCTTTGCTCATCGCTATCAAGGCAGGCTTTTCTGTCTCATGGCGGTACGCTTTGATAAATTATATCGTTTTTTTCTTGATTATGTTTTTTATTCATTACCTTTGCGGGCAAAATTAAAAACTTAAATTCTGAATAACATGAACTTGAAACTTCGCCTCTCATTGATGAATTTCCTTGAGTTCGCAGTATGGGGAGCTTATCTCACATGTATGGGAAACTATCTTGGTTCGGCAGGTCTTGGAGAGCAAATCTCTTGGTTTTATGCCTTGCAGGGAATAGTATCGATATTTATGCCGACAATAATGGGTATCGTGGCAGACAAATATATACAACCTCAACGCCTGTTGGGAATTTGCCATTTCATAGCCGGGGCAGCAATGCTTTCCTGTTGGTATATGGGACTTTCTGCCGGTGTAGGCAATGAGTTGCCCGATAAGACAATGTTTATCGCGATGTACACCTTGAGCGTTGCTTTCTATATGCCAACTCTGGCACTCTCTAACACAACGGCGTTCACCATATTGAAGAATAACGGATATGACACGGTGAAGGATTTCCCGCCTATAAGAGTGCTCGGAACAGTGGGCTTCATCATAACAATGTGGTTCGTAAACTGTGCCGTATGGGAGGAGGGTACTTTCTCGTTCACGCTTGCCGAGAACGCCAACAAGTTCCAATACACTTATATGCAGTTCTTCGTTTCGGGCTTGCTGAGCCTTGTTCTCTTCCTTTATTGCTTCACTCTCCCGCAGTGCCGTATAGAGAAGAAAGAGGGACAATCGCTTTCTGAAACTCTCGGACTCAATGCTTTCAAACTTTTCAAGACAAAGAAGATGGCTTTGTTCTTCATATTCTCTTCACTGCTTGGAATGTCGCTGCAGGTCACAAACGGATATGCAGGACCCTTCATTACCAGTTTCAAGGGCAGCGATGACGCCTTGGTGGCCTCCTCGTTCGCCGCGAACAACGCCACGTTGCTCACCTCAATATCTCAAGTGAGCGAGGCTCTGTGCATCTTGATGATACCATTTTTCCTGCGTCGTTACGGTATTAAGGTTGTTATGCTTATAGCGATGTTCGCGTGGGTGATACGTTTCGGCTTCTTCGGACTTGGCAATCCGGCAATGCCGGGGGTAATCCTGTTCATCCTGTCGTGCGTAGTTTATGGTGTGGCATTCGACTTTTTCAATGTTTCGGGGGCAATGTTTGTCGATAAGGAGTGCGACTCTTCGATGAAGGCTTCTGCCCAAGGATTGTTCATGCTCATGACAAACGGTTTGGGAGCAACGGTGGGAACGCTCGTTGCAGGTGAGGTGGTAAACCACTTCTGCAAGTGGGAGAACGGTTTCCTTGTGGGTGATTGGGAGTCATGTTGGTTCCTTTTCGCCACATACGCATTAGTTGTGGCAGTATCGTTTGCAATCATATTCCACCCCGACAAGAATAAAAAATAGAGAATGTGTAAGACAATAAGGCTTAGGTTTGTAGGTGTTTCAGAGATAGTCGGTACCGACGACCTCGCCCTGATGCTGCTTGCCGACGAGCAATGCGAAAGACAGATTTCCATTGTTTGCAGCCGTGACATGGCAATACAGTTGGACATGCGTGTCAATAAATTGCCAATAACGCGACGCATGCTTCCCGAAGTCCTTTATGGTATCCTATCCCGGCAAGAAGATTTGCGCTTTCATATTCTGATAAATGATATATCCGACGGTCAATACGACTCGATGTTGGTAAATTCAAAAACTCAAGAGATGATGCCGATACGTATATCTGATGCGGTGCTCTTGTCGTTAGCAGGCGATGTTCCGATATTCATCGACGAGAAACTGATGGCACACCAGTCTGTTGTTTATCGCGAACCAACCGGTGAAATGAAAATTCCACTTCCGATAAACACCATGAGTCTTGAGATGATTGAGCAGGCAATAGAGCGCGCTGTAAAAGAAGAGAACTACGAACAGGCGGCGTTGTTGAGCGAAGAGCGCAAGAGACGCATGTCAGGTTTGGGAAATTAAACTATCAATACGATGAAAGAGGCGAGGTATTTCTTTGTTCCCGACGCGGAGAATGTCAACGAACTTCCAGACGAGGAGGCTATGCACGCCCTCCGGGTTCTTAGGTTGAAGAGCGGCGATGAGATGTTTCTCATGGACGGAAACGGTTGTTTTTACAGAGCCGTTGTGACACTCGCTGCCACAAAACGCTGCCTTTATAAAGTGCTGGAACGTATTCCGCAAAAGCCGGTATGGAAAGGACATATCTGCATTGCGGTAGCACCGACAAAGGTAATGGATAGGATGGAGTGGCTTGTTGAGAAAGCAACAGAGGTTGGTATCGACGAGTTCGGTTTCCTAAACTGCCGGTTCTCGGAACGTCGTATGCTGCGAACGGTGAGATTGGAAAAGATTGTAGTCTCTGCAGTTAAGCAGAGCCGTAAGGCATGGAAGCCCACAGTCAATCAGATGACTACGTTCAAGAGTTTCGTAACTCAGCCGTTGAAAGGGCAGAAATACATTGCACATTGCTACGAGGAGATTGACAGTAAAGACCTGTTTGCTGAGTTGCAGCAACCCGTCGGTGAGGATGATGCCGATGTTACGGTAATGATTGGTCCGGAAGGTGACTTCTCTCTTGAGGAAGTAAGACTGGCAGTTGAGCATGGATTTGTCCCGGTGTCGCTCGGTCCTTGTCGCTTACGCACAGAGACTGCAGCCCTTTCTGCAACAATGATGGCTCATCTGTCGCGCAGAATAATATGAAACAAAGTATTCAGGTCAAGTGTAATATCTTATGATGAAGATATTGTTGCGAATTATAGTGGCAACATTCTTGCTGCCGTTGGTGTCATGTTCTGAAAAAGAATACCTGAATGTGATACCTCGTGAGAGCGTGGCAGTCATCTCCGTTGATGCGCAACGGCTTTCAACTTTGGGAAACTCAGGAATAGACAACGCCCTTAAAAGCCTCCTTGGTGTTGATAATACAGAGGGTTGTGGTGTGGATTTCTCATCAAAAATTTATCTTTTCGAGACCCCCGACGGAGCACTTGGACTTGTGGCACGTGTCGAAAGCGCAGACGAAATGACAGAATGGCTGTCCGAATTGTCAGTGTCGGGGAAGTGCACTGTGCCCGAGGAACATCTCGGTAACATGTTTGTGACCATCGGTAATTCGTGGTTTGCAGGATATTCCGATGAAGCCCTTGTGTTGGTTGGTCCGGTTTCTGCCATGCAACGTGCCGAAACAAGGCAACGGTTACAGAAAATGTTCCGTCAGACAGAGGAGCAGGGAGTGAGAGAAACGCAGATATTCAAAAGGCTCGAATTGCTTGATGCGCCGATAGCATTTGTCTCACGGCTGTCGGCATTGCCTGAAAAGATGTCTTTGCCGTTTGCCCTTTTTACTCCAAAGGAAGCCGATGCGTCTCAAATAATACTCTCGGCAACGGTGGATAAGGAGGGCGAACTCATGGTGATACGTGGCGAAACGATGTCTTTTAACGAGAAGATAAACAGTAAATTACAAGAAAACAATAAAGTGCTGCGCCCGATTACAAAAGAATTTTTTGGCAAGTTATCGCCCGACTGTATAGGAAGCATGTTTATGAATGTCGAAGGAGAGAGGCTCTTGAAACTGATGCAGCAGAGCAAGGAGATGCAACCGTTGCTTGTCGGCGTGAATACCTCTATCGACATGGATAACATCTTGCGTGCCATAAATGGCGACATGGTGCTCTATTTTTCCTCTCTTGAAGGAGATTTCGATTTCATTGCCAACCTTAAAAACAAGGATTTCCTTGCAGATGTGGGATATTGGAAGACCTCTTGTCCTGCCGGCTCAAGCATTACCAATGCCGGAAAAGATGCTTATTTATATACCAATGGGGGCATGGTTTATTCCTTTGCCGTGGATACCGACAATCACTTCATATCGTCGTTGCGCCATAACAAAGCCTCGACAGCAGTAACAGCCTCTGCACCAAAGCCATTGCCTAAAGAGATTGCCGGCAAGATAGAAGGCTCTACACTTGCCATGCTGATTGACTTAGGCAACATAGACGATGAAACTGTTGGCAATATAGTCAAGTCTTTGTTTGGAGGAGCGTCAAAGATATTGTATATTAAGGAGTAGTGAAAAAGTGAACACGATAGTTTTTAAGAACGTAGTGCCGAATGTGTTTGCAGATAACGCGAGTCTGCAAAGCGGGATATGGAACCGTGAAGTGGAGTTTGTCAAAGGCAGGACATACCTCGTGGAGGCTGAAAGCGGCAAGGGCAAGAGTACATTTTGCAGTTATATCCTCGGTTATCGCAACGATTATGCGGGGCATATCATGTTTGATGACACAGATGTGAGACGTTTAAGCATTGCCCGATGGACAGACGTGAGAAAACACAACATCAGTTATGTATTCCAAGAATTGCGCTTGTTCCCCGAACTTACGGCATTTGAGAACATTGAGATAAAGAACAGGCTCACCGGATTTCGGTCGAAAAACGAAATAGAACAATGGTTCGATAGGCTGGGGATAGCCGACAAGCGCGACGTCAAAGTTCGCTTTATGTCTTTCGGTCAGCAGCAGCGCGTGGCAATGATACGTGCATTGGTGCAGCCCTTCGATTTCATTCTTGCCGACGAACCAATCAGTCATCTTGACGATAACAACTCACAAACAATGGGCGAAATAATGATTGAAGAGGCTGAGAGGCAAGGAGCAGGAGTTATAGTTACAAGTATAGGAAAGCATATCAACATTTCATACGACCACGTAATAATGCTGTAATTTCTCTTGAAGAACAAAAAACTTATATAATATTCAATCACTATGCGTTTAGTTTGGAAATTACTCCGTCAACATATAAGTGCTGCGCAGTTGTCCGGGTTCTTCTTCGCCAATATATTTGGTATGTTCGTCGTTCTTATGGCATACCAATTCTATAACGACGTGCTGCCAATCTTCACTGCGAAAGACACTTTTATGAAGTCAGACTATATCGTCGTAAGCAAGAAGATTGGGAATGCAACAACGCTTACGGGAAACTCAAACACGTTCGACGGAGCGGAGATTGACGAACTGTCAGACCAAAAATTTGTCAGGAAACTCGGCTCTTTCGTATCAGCAGACTTCCGCGTGAATGCCTCCATCGGCATATCCGGGCATTCCATTCTGTCGTCAGAGATATTCATCGAAAGCATACCTGATGATTTCGTTGACATCCCATTAGATGATTGGAAATATTCTGCAGGAGAAGACATCGTGCCAATCATAATGCCTCGCTCATATATAAATATGTATAACTTCGGGTTTGCGCAGAGCCGGCAACTGCCGAAGATTAGCGAAGGATTGGCGAGCGTGATAGACGTGAGACTCACAATCAGCGGTAACGATAAGCGCAAAGAACTGAAAGGGAGGGTGATAGGCTTTTCAAACAAACTGAATTCTATTCTCGTTCCACGGGCATTCGTGGAATGGAGCAACGGCATCTTTTCCTCTTCTTCAAACCAACCTCCGACCCGCCTTATACTCGATGTTGCCGATCCAACAGACAAAAATATAACCTCTTACCTTGAAAGTCACGGATTGGAGCAAGACAACGGTTCGCTTGATACGGAGAGAACAGCGTCTTTCCTGCGCCTACTTGTAACCATCGTTATGGCTGTAGGACTTCTCATAAGCATCCTCAGTTTCTACATTCTGATGCTGAGCATTTACCTGTTGGTGCAGAAAAATGCCTCCAAACTTGAAAATCTGCTCTTGATAGGCTACAGTCCGGCACAGGTAGCAATGCCTTATCAAATGCTGACATTGCTGCTTAATGTTGCCGTTTTCGCAATTTCAATGACGTTACTCTTCTTTGTTCGCGGATATTACATAGACATCATCTATGCACTATTCCCACAACTTCCCGACTCCTCATTACTGCCGTCCTGTTTAGTTGGACTGATACTGCTGCTTGCCATATCGTTTATAAACGTAATTGTAATACGAATTAAAATACAAAGAATTTGGTATCGCAAGGACTGATTTATTCACTTTTTTTTTGTAAAGTCTTTAAATTAGTTTATCTTTGCAATCTATAAGAACCAATTTAAATTTAATCATGTTGAAAAGACTTTATTTCTTAATCGCAATGTTGATGATATCTGTATCGGCATTGTTGGCTCAGGTCACTACTTCATCAATGTCGGGTCTCGTGCGTGATGCACAGGGTGAAGCCATCATTGGTGCAAGCATTCAGGCTGTCCATGAGCCTTCGGGTACACGTTATGGTGCCGTGACTAACACGAATGGACGTTTCACCATTCAGGGTATGCGAAATGGCGGACCATACAAGGTTACGATTTCATACGTAGGTTATAAGGACATTGTGTATCGAGACATCACATTGCAACTCGGTGAAGTGTACGACCTTGACGCCAATCTCAACGAAGACGTGAACGAACTGGGCGAGGTTCTCGTGACAGGTAAGGGTTCAAAGTTCTCCATAGAGAAAACAGGTGCTACGACGAACATCAACCAGCAAATGATAACTTCTTTGCCGACAGTCAACCGTAGCATATCCGACATAGCCCGCCTCTCGCCTTACGCCAACGGCATGGGCTTCGCAGGAGGCGACGGACGCTCCACAAACTTCACCATAGACGGTGCTAATTTCAACAACAACTTTGGTCTTACAGACAAGTTACCGGGTGGAGGCACGCCTATTTCGATGGATGCTATCGACGAAGTACAGGTCGTGGTCTCTCCGTATGATGTCCGTCAGTCTAACTTTATTGGCGGTGGAATTAACGCAGTGACTAAATCCGGTACCAATACTTTCCGTGGAACAGCCTACACGTATCTTCGCAACGAGGATCTGCGCGGTAATGTTATCGACGGCGAAAACCTTGGAGAACGCCCGAAAGACCGTAAATACATTTACGGATTTACGTTAGGAGGTCCGATTATCAAAGACCGTCTCTTCTTCTTTGCCAATATGGAATATACGAAAATTCCTACCGTTGCCAACAACTGGCGTGCCTCGGAAGACGGCGTGGCAAACACCAAAGAATATATCTCTCGCACGAAATTATCCGACATGGAGACCGTACGTAATTTCATGTTGCAGAACTATGGCTATGACACCGGTTCATATACAAGTTATCCTTCAGACGAAAACAACCTGAAAATTCTTGCCCGCATAGACTGGAATATCAATCAACAGCATCATCTCGCGGTGCGTTTCAACCACACCAACAACGAGACATGGATGCCCACCAACCGTTCGAGTGCCGACGTTTCCACTCCTTTCACGGGCGACCGTTTCTCTAAGTTCTCTATGGCTTTTGCCAATTCTATGTATAGCATGAACAATAAGGTGACGTCGGTATCGGCAGACCTTAACAGCCGTTTTGGTAATAACATCTCAAACCAGCTGCTGTTCACATACAGCAACATTCAGGATGAGCGCGGCAGCAACTCCTCTCCGTTCCCCTTCATAGACATTCTTGCCGGTTACGAAACTGCCGCCAATGGCACGGTGACACAGACTTTGGAGCCGTATATGTCGCTCGGATATGAACTGTTCTCATGGAATAATGCCGTGAATAACAAGGTAACAACCCTGACAGACAACTTCACCTATTACGCAGGTGCACACAAGCTTACTGCCGGTCTCAGCTTTGAACACCAGCTTGCCAACAACTCCTATATGCGCAATGGAACCGGATATTATCGTTATCGCTCCCTCGACGACTTCCTCAGCGGTGCCGCTCCTGAGTCTGTTGCCATACAGTACGGCTACAACGGTAACGCAAATCCCGCAGCACAGGTGCGTTTCAACCAATTCGGATTTTATATGCAGGATGAATGGAACGTGTTCAAGAACCTGAAGTTGACGGCAGGCATACGTTTTGACGACATCGTTTTCAACAACGATGACGTTATGACCAATAATGCAATCCTTGACCTTGACTTCGGCGGTCGCCATATAGACACCGGCAGGTGGCCCGACAACAACGTACAGATTTCTCCCCGTGCGGGCTTCATTTGGGACGTTCTTGGCGATAAGACATTGAAAGTGCGTGGCGGTACAGGTCTGTTTGCCGGTCGCTTGCCGTTGGTATTCTTCACCAACATGCCGACCAACTCGGGTATGATACAATATCTTGCAACGGCAACTACCAAATATTCAAATGGCGTTGTAACGTCGAGAGACGACCGCCTTGACAAGTTTGCAGGTCGCATAGTGACCGACCCTGCGGAGATAATATCACTGCTCGGCACTCCCACTTCCATAACACCGGAACAAGGAACGGTGCCTTCGAGCTTCGCAGGTGTTGACCGCAATTTCAAGATGCCGCAAGTATGGAAGTCATCCATTGCCGTTGACTATAAGTTGCTGGTTAATTTCCCGCTTACTGTTACGGGCGAGTTTACCTACACACAGAATATCAACGCCGTAATGCTTGACAACTATAACATCAAGAGTCCGGATGAAACATGGGCGCGTTTGGAAGGAGCGGACAACCGCTGGGTTTATCCTTCAGACTTCCGTTACTACTCAAGGGCAACCAACGGAGTGAACCTGAATGATGCCTGTGTGCTGAAAAACACCTCTAAAGGCTATGGTTGGACTGCTAACGTTACTGTAAATGCCGAGCCTGTTAAGGACCTTAAAATCATGGCTGCCTACACACATACCGTGATGAAAGAGGTTTCGGGCATGCCCGGTTCGAATGCTTCTTCTGCATGGAAGAACCTTTACACCGTAAACGGTCCTAACAACCTCGACTTGCAGAACTCACGTTTCGTAATCCCCGACCGCGTTGTAGCGTCTATAAACTACCGCTTCTTCAAGGATAATATAACCTTGTTCTACACCGGCTTCAGCCCTTCGGGATACAGTTTCTTCTACAAGGGCGATGTCAATGGCGACGGACTGAACTACGACCTCATGTATATTCCGCTCGATGACTCGCAGATAAGGTTCTCATCAGAGTCTGACCGTGCGGCATTTTGGAAGTTTGTTGAGCAAGACGATTACCTCAATTCTCACCGTGGAAAGTATGCCGAGGCATACAGCGCGCGCTCTCCTTGGAATCACCGTATAGACTTACGTTGGACACATGATTTCGTTCTGCGTTTCGGAAAAGATACACATAGGCTGCAGTTAAGTGCCGACATAATGAACATCGGCAACTTGCTCAACTCTAAGTGGGGCGTGAGCAAAAACATGGCACCATGCAATAACGGAGAGTTCCTGAAGGTTGACAAGATTGAAAACGGCACGCCGATATTCTCAATGATAAAGGTTAATGGTCAGTACCCGACAAAGACTTGGGAATATAACCACCACTACGGTCAGTGTTGGCAAATGCAACTCGGCGTGAAGTATATCTTCAACTGATAAACTAAGCGTGTATAATACGGACAGACATGTTTTAATGCTCCTTTCCTTTCACTATGCCATACTCGTAAGTAGTGCAGCCAAGCACACTCCTTCTTAAAGTTTTGGCAGTATGAAAGGAAAGGGGCATTTAAAATATGCCGGCAAATAAGAATTTATTTTATAACATTAAGAATAAACATTGGCGAAAAATGAAAATCAGTAAAGAACAGCTTGAAGAGAAAATTCTCCCAAATTTCAAAGACGGTGAAGGGCGATATATCACGAGAGCCTACGAAGACGATGACAACAAAATTATGTTCGGCACTCTCGAACCCGGCAGTTCAATAGGCTATCACACCCACACTCAAAATTCCGAAACGATGTATATCCTATCGGGTGTGGCAACGTATGTCCTTGAGGGTGGTGCAGAGGAAGTGGTGCTGCCTAACGAAGTGCATTATTGTCCGAAAGGAGGGAGCCACTCACTTCAAAACCGTGGCACCGAGAACCTTACGTTCTTTGCCGTTGTGGGGTAGCATAACGAGCGACCAACGGGGGAATAACAGAAATCACTATTTATAGGTATTGTTTCATATAATAACTTTTTTATAACTTTGCACCCATTGAAAAGTTTATAATTAAGTCTGATAAATGTATGAAAAAGTTTTTTCTTTCTATCTTGTTATTGTCTTCCATGTCCTGTGTTTTGGCGCAGAATGGCGAAGTGCCTTTCCATGAACACGAAGAAGATGCAGGACTGTTCTTGGGCGGTTCGTTGACATATTGGAATAATAACGACGGCAAGCCCATAACGTTACAGTTGTTTCCGGAAGCAGGTTGGCGTTTCAACCATACTTGGGCAGCCGGTGTAATGTTGGGATTTGGGTTCAATTCGGACCGTAGCGATGGTGTTAAGAAAATCACTCGAGTGTATAAGGTGTCGCCATTCGTGAGATATTACTATATGCACAGAGGTCCGTTCAACCTATATTTAGACGGAGGTGTGGGCTTTAACCATACGAGTCCCGAACAATCTGCTGCCGGAGGTAAAAGGAATGGCTACGAAATAGGAGTGCGCCCCGGAGTATGCTTAGACCTTGCAAAAGGTTTCTGCCTCTGCATGCGCCTTGGCTTTGCCGGATACAGAAACAACTATTTCGTGGGCGAAGAGGATGAAATAGGCGACCACGGGTTCGGACTTCGATTCGCACCGGAGGAACTTATGATAGGCTTGGAACTGGAGTTTTAACAGCAACAAACCGCAATCTCCGTCCTTGCCGGTTATCAATGGCTTGTGAGGAGAATATATTTCGTAAACCAAAATCGGCGGAATTACAAACTAATTTCGCCGATTTTACTTTGCAATTTCGCCGATTTTGGTCAGCAATTCCGCCGATTTTACTTTACGGTATATATCCAAACGTGCAGCGAAATACTGCTAACCGTAGGCTGAAAGTGCGCCAATAAACCTTTCGCATAAGAACTGAAATATCGCTCTTTTTCTCATTTACAAGCCTATATTTTGCTCTGTTTTTGTAAAAGAAACACACATTGTCCTTATATTACCATGTTTTGTACATTTTGGATAATGCCAATATAGATTAAACATCGTATCTTTGCATTGACAAAATGAGATAAACAATGAAGAAAATTACAATCGCACTGCTATCTTTGCTGATGTTAGCAACAGGATGCACTTCGAAGACCAACGACGGTGCAGTGAGTGAAAAAGAAACGGATAACAAAACGGAAAAGAAAGGAAATGTTATGGAACTTGATGTAAAAGAATTTAAGAAGAGAGTGTTTGACTATGAGAAGAACCCGCAGGCGTGGGCGTTCGAAGGTGATAAACCTGCCGTGGTGGATTTCTATGCCACATGGTGCGGACCTTGCAAGATGATTGCTCCGATAATGGATGAGATGTCAAAGAAATACGATGGCAAGGTTGACTTCTACAAGATAGACGTTGACAGGCAGGAGGAGCTTGCCGCAGTGTTCGGCATCCGCTCCATTCCTACGCTGCTGTTCATTCCGAAAGAAGGTCAGCCGACCGTGATGCAGGGAGCCATGAGCAAGGCAGACATGGACTCTACCATTCAGAATGCCTTGTTGTCGCAGGGCAAGTAGGAGAGTGCACGATTGGTGGCACTTGAAAAGTTAACCACAATGATTAAGTGTCCGCGAATAATTTGCGGACATCTTTTTTATATAAAAGCCATAAACAAATTCTTTTTTAATAGGCATATCATAGATATTCCGATGATAATTGTTACCTTTGCGCGTGGTTTATTGCCAATTTTGGCTGAACGTATGGAGATGAAATAATAATACAATAAATACATACATTTATGGTGAAGATTTTGAAGGATGCGGCTTTGGCTTATCATGAAAATGGAAGACCGGGCAAGATAGAAGTGAGACCGACCAAGGCTCACAGGACACAAACCGACCTCAGTCTGGCTTATTCGCCGGGAGTGGCGTTCCCGTGTTTGGAAATTCAGCAGAACCCAGACAATGCTTACCGATATACCGACAAGGGAAATCTCGTGGCAGTGATAAGCAACGGAACGGCAGTGCTGGGGCTCGGAGACATCGGTGCGATAAGCGGCAAGCCTGTAATGGAGGGAAAGGGATTGCTGTTCAAGATATACGGAGGTATAGATGTGTTCGATATAGAGGTTGATGAGAAAGACCCTGTGAAATTTTGTGAGGCAGTGGAGAGAATTGCTCCTACTTTCGGAGGAATAAATCTCGAAGACATCAAGGCACCGGAGTGCTTCTATATTGAGGAAAGACTGAAACGGACGCTCGACATCCCGGTGATGCACGACGACCAACACGGCACGGCAATCATCTCGGCAGCCGGTTTGAAGAACGCGCTTGAGGTGGCAGGAAAGAACATTGAGGATGTTACGATAGTGGTGAATGGTGCAGGGGCGGCTGCTGTGAGTTGCACAAAGCTCTATATGGCACTCGGTGCACGCCGTGAAAACATCATTATGCTCGACTCGAAAGGTGTGATAACGAGCGATAGGGAAGGACTGAACGAACAGAAACGTTTCTTTGCTACCGACCGCAGAGATATACATACGCTGACAGAAGCGGTAAAAGATGCCGATGTCTTCGTGGGGCTTTCAAAAGGAAATGTTCTCTCAAAGGATATGGTAAAGACAATGGCAAAAGACCCGATTATATTTGCTCTTGCCAATCCTGAGCCCGAAATATCATACGAGGATGCGCTTGAGGCTCGTCCCGACGCCATTATGTCAACAGGACGAACCGACTATCCTAACCAGATAAACAATGTTATCGGGTTTCCATACATATTCCGCGGTGCACTCGATGTTCATGCCAAAGCAATCAACGAAGAAATGAAGATGGCTGCAGTGCATGCCATTGCTGACTTGGCGAAGCAGCCCGTGCCGGATGTTGTGAACGATGTGTATAAGGTTAACAACCTGAAGTTCGGTCGCGAATATTTCATTCCGAAGCCTGTTGACCCGCGACTCATCTCGGAAGTGTCGGCTGCCGTGGCGAAGGCTGCAATCGAAAGCGGAGTGGCTCGCAGAACTATAGACGACTGGGAGGAATACAAAAATTCGCTAAGTGTTATGCTCGGACTGAAGACCAAGCTTACACAGAAGATTTATGCCACGGCAAGTGCGCATCCGCAAAGGGTTGTTTTTGCCGAGGCGATACACCCGACCATGCTCCGCGCCGCTGTTTCGGCAAAGTCGGAGGGACTGTGCTACCCGATACTTCTTGGCAACAAGGAGCGCATAAGGAAACTTGCTGAAGAACTCGACCTGTCTCTTGAAGGCGTTGAAGTGATAAACCTGCGCGATGATAAAGAAGCAGAGAGGAGAGAGAGGTATGCTAAAATACTCACGGAGAAACTGCAACGCGACGGCTATACCTTCGAAGAGGCAAACGATAAGATGTTTGAGCGCAACTACTTCGGTATGATGATGGTGGAGACAGGTGAGGCAGACGCCTTTATTACGGGGCTTTACACCAAATACTCCAACACTACGAAGGTGGCAAAGGAGGTTATCGGCATACGCCCGGAGTATAAACACTTTGGAACTATGCACATAATAAACTCCCCCAAGGGCACGCTCTATCTCACTGATACGCTCATAAACAGCGACCCCGACACGCAAGAGCTTGTGGATATGGCAAGGCTTAGCTGCACAGCTGTCAGCTTCTTTAACGAGAAAGCGGTAATAGCAATGGTGAGTCATTCCAATTTTGGCAGCGATAGTTCAGACGGTTCTAAGAAAGTAAGGAATGCTGTTGCGCAGTTGCACAGTGAAAATCCCGACATGTTGGTTGACGGAGAATTGCAGATTGGGTTCGCTCTCGACCGTGAACAGCGCGACAAACTGTTCCCATTTAATCGTCTGAAAGGCATGGATGTCAACACTCTCGTGTTCCCAAATCTTACGAGTGCGCGCTCGTCTTACAAGATGATGCAGGTGCTTGTGCCTGATGTTGAAATCATAGGTCCGATACAGATTGGTCTCAATAAGCCCATCCATTTTACCGACTTCAGCAGTTCTGTCCGCGATGTTGTCAATATCACAGCCGTTGCAGTTATCGACGCATACGTGTATAAGATACAAAACGAGATAAACAAGTGCGGCGCAAAGCGATAGAATGATAATTCCGCGAGGTGAAAGTAATTGTTTCATGCCTCGCGGAATTGTCTTTTTTGATGTTTATCACGTGCCATACTGTTGTCGCATGGCGTGCCGGTATCTTGTGAAAATAATCACAAGGCGGCGTCGTGAGGTTCAACGTGTATGAATATCTGTGTGCTGTCTCCAAAACGGTTCGTAAGCAATCTTTCGGCAGCCACAGTCATTTCGTGAGCTGCAATTACCGTGATATTCGGGCTTACCACCACATGAACGTCTATTATTACACTCTGTCCGTTGCGGCGTGTCTTTAGGTTATGCACCCCCTTGATGCCCTCCACCGACGCAATCAGTTGTGTTATCTCCTCCTCTTCTCTCTCCGGCAGCGACGCTTCCATGAGTTCGCTTATCGCTGTTTTTCCCATTGTCATAGCGATATAGAAAATAAACATGCTTATGATGCAGCCCATTATCGGGTCGAGTATTACCCACTTGCTGCCAAGGAATATTGCTCCGGCAATGCCGATAAGTGAGCCAACCGACGAAATTGCGTCACTTCTATGATGCCATGCGTTTGCAATCACTGCCTGACTGTTCACATTTCGTCCTACACGTGCAGTCATTTGATATAGGATTTCCTTCGTTACGATAGACACGATTGCCATATACAATGCAATCATACCCGGTTGAGGCAACACCTCTCCATTGAGATGTCGCTTTATATAGTCGGCTCCGTTCAGGAAAAGTTTTATTCCCACGAGCAGCAACAGTACGCTGACGATGAGCGTGGAGAGCGTTTCAAACTTCCCATGACCGTAGTCGTGCTTCTTGTCTTGCCCCTTAGATGAAATCCTTACGAATACTACTACGATGAAATCGCTGACAAGGTCGGAAAGAGAATGTATTCCGTCTGCCACCATTGCGGAACTGTTGCCGACAATACCTGCCGCAATCTTGAATGCCGTTAGGACGCAGTTGATTACTGCTCCCCACAGAGTGATGCGCATTATTGAACTTTCGCGGTTGTCAATGGTATTGTTTCCCATTGCTGATATTGTTTTACATGAGTTTTAGGAGACTATAAAGGTGGCATCCCAATGTAAGGACACCACCTTCTGTTTGTTATTCATGAGCTATTTCTCATCTTCTATTGTCCAGTTCAACTGTGTCTGTCGCACATAGCTTTGATAGCGTATCTTTGCCATTTTTTCTGCTTCTGCGAACAGTTCTTCAGCCTCATTGGGGAAGGCTTTCTTCAGGGACAGGTATCTCACTTCACCCATCAGGAAGTCATGGAAGAGTTCCCAGTTCGGCTTTTTGGAGTCGAGCAAGAACGGGTTCTTGCCTTCCTCGGCGAGCGTAGGGTTGTATCTCCACAGATGCCAGTAGCCGCATTCCACAGCCTTTGCCTCCTCTGCCTGACTCTTACCCATGCCACCCTTGGCTTTCAGACCATGATTGATACATGGAGAGTATGCAATGACCAGCGAAGGTCCGTGCCAAGCCTCAGCCTCGCGGATTGCCTTTAGACATTGGGTTTGGTCTGCGCCCATTGCTACCTGTGCCACATAAACGTAGCCATAGGTCGTTGCTATCAAGCCAAGGTCTTTCTTTCGGATGCGCTTTCCTTGTGCCGCGAACTGTGCGATTGCACCAATCGGAGTTGACTTGGATGCCTGTCCGCCGGTGTTTGAATACACCTCGGTGTCGAGAACGAGGATGTTCACATCTTCACCGGAAGCAATCACATGGTCGAGACCACCGTAACCGATGTCGTATGATGCACCGTCGCCTCCGATAATCCACTGGCTGCGCTTTACGAGATAGTGCCCGAGAGTCTTCAGCTCGTTGCAATTCTCGCATCCGGCATCCGCTCCGTTGTCAATATATGGTCGGAGTTGTTCTGCCAAACGCTTCGTTTCGTCAGCGTCTTCTCTCTTTTCAATCCATTCTTCAGCCAAAGCCTTGAATTCGGCAGGGCAGTCCTCGTGTGACGTAGCATCCAAAAGGAGTTGCGCAACACGCTCTTTCATCTTCTTGTTTCCGAGCACCATACCCATACCGAACTCGCAGAAGTCTTCAAACAGAGAGTTGTTGAACGCCGGTCCTTGACCTTTCTCATTCGTGGTATAAGGTGTTGCGGGTATCGAAGCCGAGTAAATCGAAGAACAACCCGTGGCATTTGCAATCATCTGACGGTCGCCGTAGAGTTGACTTACGAGTTTAACGTAAGGCGTTTCGCCACAACCTGCGCAAGCACCGGAGAATTCAAACAGCGGTTTAGCGAACTGTGAGTTCTTCACACTGCTGCGAATGTCAATGAGATGCTGCTTACTCTTCACATTGTTGGAAACATATTTCCAGTTCTCTTCTTCCTGTATCATTCTCTCATCATCCGGATTGAAAGGCACCATTGTAAGAGCTTTGCCAAGTTTCGGGTTTCCGGGGCACACATCGGCACAGTTACTACAGCCCATACAGTCGAGTACCGACACCTGAATACGGAAGTGCATGCCGGCCATCGGTTTCGGAGCTTTCATCGTTATGGTGTCATCGGCTGCAGCGAATGCACTGTTCTCTGCATCGTCGAGCACGATAGGACGTATTGAAGCATGCGGACATACGTAGGCACATTGGTTGCACTGAATACAGTTTTCCTTGTTCCATATAGGCACAAAAGCCTCCACGCCGCGCTTCTCGTATGCAGTGGTGCCTGCCTGCCATGACCCATCCACGGTGTCATGCTTAACGAAGTCTGACACTTTCAGCAAGTCGCCTGCCTGTGCATTGATAGGTCTTACAAGCTCTTTCACGAAAGCCGGAGCGTCGTCTTCCACGATTTCGTCGTCAGGAAGTTCTGCCCATGACGGGTCAACAGGGAACAACTTATATCCGTCACCGCGGTCAACGGCAGCAAAGTTCTTGTCAACAACGTCCTGTCCTTTCTTTCCGTAAGACTTCACTACAGCCTCCTTCATCTTCTCCACGGCAAGTTCCACGGGAATAACTTCGGTGATGCGGAAGAAAGCACTTTGCAAAATGGTGTTCGTGCGGTTGCCAAGTCCTATCTCCTGTGCTATCTTTGTTGCATTGATAGTATATACAGTGATGTTGTTTTGGGCAAAATATCGCTTTATTTTGTTAGGGATGAACTTCACAAGTTCTTCTCCGTCAAAGATTGTATTGAGCAGGAACGTGCCGTTCTTCTGCAGTCCTCGCGTCACGTCATACATGTGCAGATAAGCCTGAACGTGACACGCCACGAAGTTAGGCGTGGTGACAAGATATGTAGAACGTATCGGTTCGTCACCGAAACGCAGGTGAGAACAGGTGAAACCTCCCGACTTCTTTGAGTCGTATGAGAAGTAAGCCTGACAGTATTTATCTGTATTGTTACCTATAATCTTTACTGAGTTCTTGTTCGCACCCACCGTTCCGTCGGCACCGAGACCGTAGAATTTGGCTTGGAACATTCCTTTTCCGCCCAGTGCGAGTTCCTCCACCTTTGGCAGTGAGGTGAATGTAACATCGTCAACGATGCCGAGTGTGAAGTGATTCTTTGGCTCCGGCAGTGCAAGATTATTGAAAACAGACACTATTTGTGCCGGAGTGGTGTCGTAGGAGCCCAGACCGTAGCGTCCGCCAACGATGAGTGGGCGGTTCTCTGTCTCGTAAAAAGCGTCCTTTACGTCCAGATAAAGCGGTTCTCCGCCCGCTCCCGGCTCTTTGGTGCGGTCGAGCACGGCGATGCGTTTTACCGTCTTAGGTACAGCCGCAAGCAAATGCTTCACAGAGAAAGGACGATAGAGATGCACACTTATCATGCCCACCTTCTCGCCATTACTGTTAAGATGGTCTATTGCCTCACGTGCAGCTTCGGTGGCAGAACCCATCAGGATTATCATTCGGTCTGCATCTTCTGCTCCATAGTAAGAGAATATGTGGTATTCGCGTCCTGTTATCTTTGAAATCTCACCGAGATAGTTCTCAACAATTTCCGGAACGTTCAGATAATGCGAGTTAGACGCCTCGCGATGGGTAAAGAATGTCTCCGGGTTTTCTGCCGTACCGCGTGTTATAGGGTGCTCCGGACTCATTGCTCGTTTACGGAAACGCATTATGTCATCCTGACTAACGAGAGGGCGAATGTCATCCATGTCCAGCATTTCAATCTTCTGATACTCATGCGAAGTACGGAAACCGTCGAAGAAGTTGATGAACGGGACTTCGGTTTTCAGTGAAGCGAGGTGCGCCACTGCCGTCATGTCCATTACTTCCTGCACAGAGCCTTCGCAAAGCATTGCGAAACCGGTCTGGCGACAAGCCATTACGTCTTGATGGTCGCCAAATATACAGAGCGAGTGAGAGGCGATTGTGCGAGCAGACACGTTGAAAACGCATGGCAGCAACTCGCCTGCTATCTTGTACATGTTAGGAATCATGAGCAGCAGACCTTGCGACGCAGTGAACGTTGTGGTAAGTGCTCCTGCCTGCAACGAACCGTGAACAGCCCCTGCTGCTCCTGCCTCCGATTGCATTTCCTGCACGCTGACAGTTTGTCCGAAAAGGTTTCTTCTGCCCTTTGCCGACCAGTTATCAACGTGTTCAGCCATTGGAGTGGATGGCGTGATAGGGTAGATGGCGGCCACTTCAGAGAACATATAACTTATATGCGCTGCTGCCTCATTTCCATCACATGTGATAAACTTTCTTTCTTTTACCATAAAAAATTATTAGTTATAATGTTAATGTATCCCTTATTTCAGTATAAAAAGCCCAACAACCACAAAGGTATCTGGCTGTCGAAGCCTATTTCTGTGTTATATCTTGCATAAACCGTATCGCTGTTGATGCGTATATTGTTACACCTTGTGGCATCGCAGACGCGGAATTTATGCTTGCCATCGACGATATATTGGTTAGGACTCTTGCCGTTGTTCACCACATGGTCTTTCATGAGCGAATTTACGAAGAATGTTTCCATTACATCCTGTTTCTCAACCTTTATCGGATAGACGGCATACATCAGGTTAGAGTTGTTCACCATCACCTTGGCCGGCTTCTTGGGGAATGTCTGTCCCGGGTTGTAAATCATGTTCAGCAACCGCGCATCAGCAAGATATTTGATGTAGTTCATAACCGTTGCCCGGCTCGTATGTATCTCGTGGGCGAGCATACTGATGTTCGGAGCCTTCGAGCCTGCCAGTGCGAGCAGATAGAACAACTTCTTTATCTTCGTGAGATATTTGAGGTCTATCTGTTTTATCAGCAGGATGTCCACTTCGGTCATCATGTTCATCGTCTTGAGCAGGTTCTCCGAGTAGTTCCGGTCTTCAAGGAAGAACGGATAATACCCATGATGCACATAGTCTTGAAAATGCTTCAAAGGAGACACCTTGGGCAATATCTGCCTCACTATTTGCTTGTGGTTCTGTAAAATATCATCGAGGGTGTAAGACGGTATGTTGTTACCGGTCTGAAGGTTGAGGAACTCTCGGAACGAAAATCCTCGCAGGTCGTAACTCTTCACTATACCGTTAAGTTCGGGGTTTTCTTCTTTCAGCCTCATTACACTCGAACCGGTGAAGACTATTTTCAATCCCGGCAGTTCGTCGTAGCATCTTCGCAGTTGTTTGCTCCAGTCGGTTTCTTTGAACACTTGGTCAATCAGCAACACCTTACCTCCGTTATTATAGAACTCGTGTGCGAAGTCAGCGATGCCGTTACCTTGGAAGAAGAAGTTGTTCATGTTGACGTAAAGGCATTTGCGGTCATACGTTCCGAAATACTCCTTTGCATACTGCAGCAGGAATGTTGTTTTGCCCACGCCGCGCGTTCCCTTGATGCCAATCATTCTGTCGTCCCAATTTATTTCGTCCATCAACTGTCGTCTAACCGGGGCATTGACATGTTCAACAAGATAACTGTGCGTGCGAAAGAATGCTTCCATTTATTTAATATAGCTTGTTTTCAATGTGCAAAAGTAATAATAAAATCTTAATTTGCAAACTGTAGTTGGCAAAATATGATGCTTTTTTACTAATTTTGCACTCGTATTGGTAATATTAAGAATAAAAAATGGATTTACATATATTTAATCCGGAGCACGACATCGCTCTCGCATGCAACCGAAACCGTTTTACACCTCCGCATGCAGCGCAGGAACTACGCATGAATTTGGGTTGGATTGCTGCGTTATGGGCAGCCGATGGCGATGCTGTGCTTGTTGACGATGTTGCTTTCGCGGTGAAGGCTGCGGCTCGATTTCGGGGTAGTAAGGCAGATGTTTGCTTTGTTTCCGACACCGACATTCAGGGGGTGAAATTCGACTCTGTGAAGCCGTGGGGGTGGGACAATGCCATAACTACCCGCCTTGCCGACATTGATGTCTGTTCTGCCGACATGCCTTCAGATAATGTTTTGGAACACATACGCTTGCTCTCAAGCCGTATTCAGACCCAGCGTGCCTTGCGTGTGCTGCGTGAAGGCATAGAGCCTTTCACCTGCGGCGAGGCTTTCTCGGCAAAAAACACCGAGCAGGTGGATAAGTGGTTGGCGGAGAAAGATAGGATAGTGCTGAAAGCGCCGTGGAGCAGCAGCGGTAGGGGAGTGCGCTATGTGATGCGGCAAGCCACGCCCTCCGTTTCAGGATTTATGAAAAACGTAATCTACGAGCAGGGCAGTATCATGGTGGAACCATATTATAATAAGGTGAAAGATTTCGGAATGGAATTTGAGGCGATGCCCGACGGCAGCGTGAAATATCGCGGTCTGTCGCTTTTCATGACGCGCAACGGTGCTTACACGGGCAACATTTTGGCATGCGAGGAGGATAAAACAGCAATGCTCTCACGCTATATTCCTACAGAATTCCTGCTCGATGTGCAGTCGAGGGTATGCCATTATTTCGAGAACCTGTTCAAAAACAACTATTGCGGACCGTTCGGAGTGGATATGATGGTGGTGGCATCGGAAGGCAATGGCGGTGGATTTCTGTTGCATCCTTGTGTTGAGATAAACCTCAGGCGCACTATGGGGCACGTGGCTTTGGCAATCACTCCCGGCCAATCGGTGGCAATGAGCATGATGCACATAGACCATGACGTGAATTATGTGCTGCGCGTATCACCCTTGGAGAACCCCTTTGTGAAGGTGATATGACGTCTTTCTGTGCCCTGTTGATAAACTCCTGAAGACCAAAATCGGCGAATTTGCAAAGTAATTTCGCCGATTTTGGTCTGTAATTTCGCCGATTTTACTTTGCAAAATCGCCGATTTTATTTTTTCATAAATCGTTTCCCAACAAACGAAATAGTAAATATTTGAAAGCAATTCCGCTTTACTTCACACATAATCATTACCGGGTGAAGCAGAGACTTTTCTTCTTATAATCATCAATGAGAAGTAGGGGAACGGCAGGTTGGCAATTTGCTTACGGTCGGTTGTGTGATAAGCCGCCGCGTTGCTCGCGTTCTCTATATAATAATAGGTGTTCTCCGGGTGCTCATGGATGTAGTTTTTCATCATTTTCTCGCATCCCGACAACTTCATTACGGCAACCACGCAACCGGAGTCGAGGGCGCGGGTGAGCATCGATTTGCTTTTAAATCCCGGCATTACGAGCAATTTCTCCTGCTGACTTATCAGCGAAAGGCATGCCTCTCCTGCTGCTGCGATGAACGACGGAATGCCCGGCAACTGCTCCACTGCCACGCCCTCCGACATCATCCTGTCCATAACATAGTGAATGGAAGCATAGATGCTCACGTCGCCCTCTACGCCAATAACTACCCGTTTGCCCTCCTGCCATGCAGATATGGCAGCATCATAGACCCCGGAGTATGCGCTCATGGCAGCATCGCGGTTGCGACTCATGGGTAAATGGAACGTGTGTATGGGAGCGTCGGGGACATTGGCTGTGACGATCTCGGCGGCGCGCGACGAATGTCTGCCCTCGCGGTCTATAGTGGAAGGCACGAAAATAATGTCGGCAGAGCGAAGGGAATTAAGCGTTTTCAATGTCATCAACTCGGGGTCGCCCGGTCCGAGCGAAGCGAAACATATAGGGTGCTTATCCATTGTTTTTCCTTTTTGCCGTCAAAGGTAATACTTTCATCGCAATTTATGCAGGTAAAGAGGAGAAAACCGTGGGGAAAGTTAATATTAAAAAACGAATACGCGAGTCTTTTTCAGTCCCCGCGTATTCGTATATATGACATGAATGGCACGGCGAAATGCCAATCAGTTTTCAAGACAATAGATGTAGATTGAAAACACACTTACAATAACGGCTATCACACACAACGTCCAAAACAGCACTTTTTCAATAATCTTGCGGCGTTTTGAAGCCGAGATGTTGCGACGCTTGAACTTCTCGCTGTAGTCGATATGCTCTTTGTCATGACTCCTGTCATGGTGTCCGTAGTGGTTATGGTGATGCCTGTGCTCACCGTGTCTGCTACTTTCCTGTAGCATGTTTTCTTCTTCAGTCTTCATTATGCTAACAATGTGCCTGTCAGATAATACATGCCACGGTAAGCCCTGCCATGACAATGCTTACCATAGACATAAGTTTTATGAGGATGTTCAGCGACGGACCGCTCGTGTCCTTGAACGGGTCGCCAACGGTGTCTCCCACGATTGTAGCCTTGTGGCAGTCGGAGCCTTTACCGCCGAAGTTACCCTCTTCAACCATTTTCTTTGCGTTGTCCCATGCTCCTCCTGCATTTGCCATGAAGATAGCCAGTGTGAAGCCTGCAGCCAGACCGCCGACAAGCAGTCCGAGAACGCCGGCAACACCGAGCACGCAGCCCACAACAACCGGGATTGCTATGGCAAGCAGCGACGGGAAAATCATCTCGCGCTGTGCCGAGCGTGTGGAAATCTCCACGCAGCGACCGTAGTCGGGCGTCGCTTTCCCCTCAAGAATACCCTTTATCTCGCGGAACTGGCGGCGCACTTCGTCAACCATGCTGCCCGCAGCGCGCCCAACCGCACCCATCGTTATGCCTGAGAAAAGGAAGGCTGCCATTGCTCCTATGAATGTTCCGATGAGCACTTTCGGATTGATTAGTGTGACTTGGAAAAACTCCATGAAGTCGTTCATGTTTGCCTTTGACGGGTCAAAATGTTGTCCGAGCGAGTCAACATAAACCGCACCATGCTCAACGGCACGGATCATGGCAATCTTTATTTCCTCGATATACGATGCCAGCAGAGCCAGAGCGGTGAGTGCGGCGGAACCGATAGCAAACCCCTTGCCTGTGGCAGCTGTGGTGTTGCCCAGTGCGTCGAGTGCATCGGTGCGGTGGCGCACTTCTTCTCCGAGTTCGCTCATCTCCGCATTGCCGCCCGCATTGTCGGCAATCGGACCGTAAGCGTCTGTGGCAAGTGTTATGCCGAGCGTCGATAACATTCCCACTGCGGCAATACCGATGCCGTAAAGTCCCTTGGAAATGCTCTCTGCATTCATCGACATATTAAATTCGTTGGCACAAAGATAACTCAACAATATTGCAACCGAGATTGTTACCACCGGTATCATGGTTGAAATCATACCTGTTCCTATACCTTTGATTATGACAGTTGCCGAGCCGGTCTGTGAGGCTGCCGAGATGTCTTGTGTGGGTTTGTAACTGTGTGAGGTGTAGTATTCCGTTGCCTGTCCGATTATCACGCCGGCAGCAAGACCGGTTACCACAGAGAATGATATGCCCACCCAGTTTTCGAGTTTGAGCAAATAGAGTATTGCAAACGAAGCAACGGCGATGAGCACGGCAGAGATGTTTGTGCCCAAACCGAGAGAATGGAGCAGGTCTTTCATCGTTGCTCCTTCTTTTGTGCGCACGAGGAAAATGCCGATGAGCGAGAGGAATACTCCGACGGCTGCGATAATCATCGGTGCAATCACTGCACGCAGCTGCAGGTCGCTGCTCGCTGCGAACGCCGTTGCGCCGAGTGCTGCAGTTGAGAGTATGCTTCCGCAGTAGCTTTCGTAAAGGTCGGCACCCATGCCGGCTACGTCGCCAACGTTGTCTCCCACGTTATCGGCTATTGTGGCAGGATTGCGCGGGTCGTCTTCGGGAATGTTTGCCTCAACCTTTCCCACGAGGTCGGCTCCCACGTCGGCAGCCTTAGTGTATATTCCTCCGCCGACTCTGGCGAACAAAGCCTGTGTCGAGGCTCCCATGCCGAATGTGAGCATTGTCGTAGTCACTGTTATGAGAGCCGTGTTCTCGCCTTGATAGAAAGCGGTCAGGATGAGAAACCAAATGGCGATGTCGAGAAGTCCGAGCCCGACAACCACCAGTCCCATCACGGCACCGGAGCGGAAAGCAATGCGCAGTCCGCCATCGAGACTCTTGCGGGCTGCATTGGCAGTGCGGGCACTGGCGTATGTCGCGGTCTTCATGCCGAAGAAGCCTGCAAGTCCCGAGAAAAAACCTCCTGTGAGGAATGCAAACGGTACCCATTCGTTCTGAACTTTCAATACGTATGCCATGAAAGCGAAAACCAAAGCCAGAACTATGAATACAATAAACACCACCTTGTATTGTTGTCTGAGATAAGCCATTGCGCCGCGGCGCACATATTCGGCAATCTCAATCATTCGTGGTGTACCCTCCTCTTCCTTCATCATCTGGCGGAAGAAGAACCAAGCCATTACAAGGGCGGCGACCGATGCTATCGGCACGAGCCAAAATACGTTAGGTATCATACGCTTTAATTTAGGTTAATATTAGATTATCTTAGAAACGAACACCCATGCGCGCCTCCACAATGCTATAATTGTGGTTGTCGGGATTTGGAATATTGCGGTCGTTAACGAAAGCATATTCCAAAGATAATATTATGTTTTTTGTGAACATATAGTTTGCCTCTATTTCATACATCGTCTTAGACGAAGCCATGTCTGCACGGTCGCGATAGAGGTCGTAGCGCGCGCGTATGTGCGCTTTGTTCTTTACTATAGGTGCACTTGCCATAACATAGAAACCGTCTGCCTTTGTTCCTGCCTCCTCGTCGATAGTAAGGTCGCTTGAACTGCCGTCCTTGTTTACTGCGGTCTTGAACTTGCCTCCTGTGGAGTGTACGTACTCGGAGCGGAATGTCCAGTCGTCGCGGTCGTACTCCGCAGAGAAAGCGTAACGACGGCGGTCAACCTTTGCAAACTGACTGCCGTTTTTGCGTGCGTAAGAACCGGTCCAGCCGAATGTCCCTATGCGCAGTCCCGGTATCGGCGAAACCCACACACCGCCAATGATGTCTTTCTGATTGCCTACGTCAGGGGTGTTAATACCCTGTCCGTTGAACACTCCCACTTGATAGTGGAATAGCCTGTGACCGTCAGCATTCGGGAAAAGGTCGCCTTGAATTTGTAAACCCACATCGCGCCCGTTGCTGCTATGAATACCTGTTCGGTCGCTGAAGTTAGACAGCTTTCCTATTACCTGTGCGTTATCCATGAAACCAATGTCCAGCGGATGCTCTGGATTTTCGATTGTGAAAGGTATTTTATACTGTCCCAGTTTTACCCTGAACTCCGGGAAGCGTTGCCATTCCAGACTCATGTCAACCATACGTGGCGATTTGCTCAGCGTCTCGGTGTTACCTGTTACCTGCGCTTGGATTTTCCATTCGAAGTCTTCGAGGATTTTCCCACTTGCTGTCATGCGCAGCAGGCGGAAGTCGAAGCCATTGCTAACGTTGTCTTTCTGACCGTTGTATCGGTAGTAGCCGATGAAATATCCGCTGAATTTTATGGGACTGAAAAGTTTTTTGTTTTCTTGTGCACTTACCGCAAGTATGGAAGTAAGCAACAGTACAAATGTCAAAAATGGCTTTCTCATGATTTTGTTTTTTAATAATAAATTTAAAATGAAAATGTTTATACTTCTCGTATTGTAAGCCTGACGACGTTCTCCACGTGTGGAGTGTGTGGAAACATGTCAACAGGCTGCACGTCGGTCACGCGGTAGTCGCTGTCGAGCAGTTGCAAGTCGCGTGCCTGCGTTGCCGGATTGCAACTCACATACACAATCACTCTCGGCTTTGCCTTGATGATTGTTGCCACCACATCAGGGTGCATACCGGCTCGTGGAGGGTCGGTGATGATGATGTCGGGCTTGCCGTGCTCGCAGATGAAGTCTTCGTTGAGAATATCTTTCATGTCGCCGGCATAGAACAAGGTATTGTTTATGCCGTTAATCTGCGAGTTGACTTTCGCGTCTTCGATAGCCTCCGGAACATACTCTATACCTATAACCTTGCGTGCACGATGCGAAACAAAGTTGGCAATGGTTCCTGTTCCGGTGTATAGGTCGTAAACCAGTGGTGCATCACCGGCATCCATGAAGGCAAATTCTCTTGCCACCTTATATAATTCATACGCCTGTTCGGTGTTCGTTTGGTAGAAACTCTTGGGACCGACCTTAAATTTCAGGTTTTCCATTAGTTCAAAGATGTGGTCTTTCCCCTTGAAAAGATTGAGCTGAAGGTCGTTGAAAGTGTCGTTGCATTTTTGGTTGTCAACCCATAACAGTGAAGTAATCTGTGGGAAAGAGTCGGCAAGGTGCTGCATCAGAGCCATTGCGTGCCGTTCATCGTTTTGCTCCTCAAAGTGGAACTGCACCAAAACCATCCATTCGCTTGTGTTAGAGTTTCTTACCATAATGCTCCTAAGCAATCCTTTTTGCTGCCGGAGGTCGTAGAAAGTCATGCCGGAGGAGTGTGCGAAATTTCGGATTGAGTTGCGTATCTCATTGTTGAGATGGTGCATGAGGTGGCAATTCTCAATCGGAAGGATTTTGTCGAAAGCCCCGGTAATATGGAAACCCACGGCACCTTCCGGTTCTGCAGGTTCTGTGATTGGCGTTTCTTTCATTTCTTCCCATGTCCGCCACCGCTTGTTGGAACATCCGAACTCCAGTTTGTTGCGATACTCGCGGGTCTGTTTGCTTCCCAGAATGTCCTTAATCTCCGGCAGTTCTATTTTCCCGATGCGGCGAAGCTGGTCTGTAACCTGCTTCCGCTTCATCTTGAGTTGTTCGGGATAGGGCAGTATTTGCCACTTACAACCACCGCATACGCCGAAGTGTTGGCACATCGCTTCTTGCCGGACATCGCTCTTTTTCAAGAATCTTACAACCTCTCCTTCGGCATAATTATGTTTTTTCTTTCTCAGTTGTATATCCACAACGTCGCCGGGGACGCAGAAAGGCACAAACACAACCAAGTCGGATACCCGTGCAATAGCCTTCCCCTCGGCGGCACAGTCTGTTATTGTTATATTTTCTAAGAGTGGTAATGGTTTCTTTTTCCTTGTCATTGTCTTATCTCGCTAACAACAGGCAAAGATAATTAAAAAGCTTTAATTCGCAAACAATTATTGCAATTTTATTACAAAGATGATACTAAATCATCTAATTTTAAACGACTATTATTGCTATTCGGTATTTCAAACCGTGGTTAAGCGTAGATCCAGTTGGTGATAATTCTACGTCCGTCGGGTGTCAAGATGCTCTCCGGATGAAACTGTATGCCGTGTATGTCATATTTGCGATGGCGTAAGGCCATGATGTGCCCGTCGTCACTTTCTGCCGTAATCTCAAGACAGTCGGGGAAACTGTCTTTTGAAACGACCCATGAATGGTAACGCCCCATTATGATTTCGCGCTTGCATCCTCTGAATATAGGGTCGGTTCCGAACTGAATACCCGTGGTTGCTACGCCATGAAAAACTTCCGGAAGATTGGTTATCTTTGCACCGAAGACCTCGCCGATGGCTTGATGACCGAGGCATACTCCGAATATAGGCTTACGGTCTGCATATCTCTTAATGACGTCATGCAGCATGTAAGTCTCTGAAGGTATTCCCGGTCCGGGAGAAAGTACAATCTTGTCGAAGTCCTTTAATGCACCAATATCGAAACTGTCGTTGCGCAAGACGGTGACATCTGCACCTATTTCCTTTATAAGATGGGAGAGGTTGTATGTGAAACTGTCGTAGTTGTCAATGATTACCGTTCTCATTCAACTCCTTATTTTCTCAACAAATGCTCTGAGCTTTTCGATGTCTTTTACCCCCGGCTCGGTCTCGAACATGCTGTTAATCTCTATGCCTGCGAGCATAGGATGGCTTAATTTCTTCACGGTTTCAGCATCTTCCAGGCCAAACTCACAACTGAGCAGGAATGGGATGTTGCCATCGTAGTTGTCCAAGATGCTGTAATCTTGCAGTTTGTTGCCATGACATTTGTCACAATCGCGCTTCATGTCGAAGAGCAACATGTCTGCATGTCCTTTGTATTCTCTCCACTTTTCGAAGTCTTTGTTGTCGGTTATGCTAATTGCTTTGATGACTTTCAGCTCTTTATGTATGTCAGGAACAACACTCATTTTAAGGTTGTCTATCAATATGCTACTCTCCTCACCATGCAACTGTACATAGTCGAGATTGTAGTTGTAGATGCGGGTTATTATGTTTTGCGGCATATCATCCATGAAAACACCTACCCTTTTGGGAGTGTGACTTGCGGTGAAGTTATCGTCTTCAGAGTCTTTGGTTTTGTTTTTCTTTAATGCTCTGAACCGTTCTTCGCTGTAGTCGGGAACTATTCCGGAACGTGCAGAAATCATTCTTACGAACTGCGGGCTTTGTGGGCAGAAGATAAACCCAATCATATCTATGTGTAAATCAGACACTGCGCGTATGTTATCGGCATCGCGCAATCCACAAACGTTAATCAACATATTACTCATACAGACCAGTGTTTATGCAAAGTTACACATACTTATCGTACAGTGCAAACTTTTTATGCGATATTTTTCATTTCACGTGTAATCTGAAATTGTTTTAAATGAGTGTTTAGGTGAAATGTTTAAAACTAAGAAAGCACTGAAAAGATGTTCCAATTACTATAGAATGGCATGTTTCTGTCTATATTATAAATGATAATTGTTTATTATAAAAGCGTAATAGGGTTAATTAAATCAAATTTAACCAAATAAATTAACTAAAAAGAATTGATGAATAATAAAAGATACTACCTTTGCAAATATAAGAAACATCGGCATCAATAAAAATGAGCCGTAGCAAGATATGAAGAAAAGAACGATATGGACGATAGCAACAGTGATGGGACTTAGTTTCCTTGGACTGCTCTTTCTGCAACTTAGCTATATAGAAGAGATGGTTAAAATGAAGAAAGAACAGTTTGACGAATCGGTCAACCGTTCGCTATATCAGGCTTCAAGAAACCTTGAACTGAACGAGACGCTGCGCTATCTGGAAAAGGATGTAAGCAAGACAGGGCGTCGGGCAGTCAAGACAGACTCGCTTGGGGGGGCTTCGGGAGCTGCGAAACGGAAGTCGCACGAGGTTCCGCTACCGGCTGATGACGGTGAGATATACTCGTCATTCCAAAAGAAGACCATATCTATCAAACCATCGCAGATGCCAAAAGGCATAATTCTGCGCAACGACAAGAACGCTTTGTCTGAAGCCTCGAAGTCAATGAGGGAGATGGTGAAAAACCGGTACGTATATCAGAAAGCGTTGCTCGATGAAGTGGTGTACAGCATACTTTATACAGCATCTGAAAAACCTTTGAAAGAAAGGGTCAATTTCAAAATGCTCGATCAGGACATTAAGGCAGAACTAATGAATAACGGAATAAACATTCCATATCATTTCACGGTCTCCACACAGGACGGACAGGAGGTTTATCGTTGTCCCGACTATACCGAAGATGGCGAGGAATACTCCTATAGCCAGTTGCTCTATCGCAACGACCCGCAGCAAAAATCGGGTGTGGTGAGGATACATTTCCCAACGATGAACAGTTATATATTCTCGTCGGTGAGGTTTATGATTCCCTCAATCATTTTCACTCTGGTGCTGCTCTTTACTTTCATATTCACGATTGCGGTCATATTCCGCCAAAAGAGGCTGACAGAGATAAAGAATGACTTTATAAACAATATGACCCACGAACTGAAAACCCCAATATCGAGCATCTCGCTCGCAGCGCAGATGATGAACGACGAGACGGTGACAAAGAGCCCGTCGATGATGAAACACCTCGGTGGGGTAGTGAACGATGAGTCGAAACGCCTACGCTTCCTTGTCGAGAAGGTGTTGCAGATGTCTATGTTTGATGACCGCACCGCTATATTCAAAAAGAAAGAACTTGACCTGAATGAGATGGTTGAGAACATTGCAAACTCGTTCACACTGCGCGTTGAGCATACCGGAGGGCGAATAAACACCCTCATCGAGGCAGAGAACTCTAAGATATATGTTGATGAGATACATTTCTCCAACGCAATACACAACCTCTTGGACAATGCGGTGAAGTATAAAAAAGAAGGCGAACCGATAGTGTTGGATGTCCATACCTGGAATGCAGACGGGCGTTTAATGATGTCGGTTAAAGATAACGGCATCGGTATAAAGAGAGAAAACCTGAAGAAAGTGTTTGACAAGTTCTACCGTGTTCATACCGGTAATTTGCATAATGTGAAGGGATTTGGTCTTGGATTGGCATACGTCAAGAAGATTGTTGACCTGCACAAGGGAGAAATAAAGGTGGAGAGCGTCTATGGAAAAGGCACAATGTTCACCATATCACTGCCCGAAATAGCATAACAATATTAAACTTTTAAAAAATAAACTATTATGGAAGAACAATTAAAAATCTTGCTTTGCGAGGACGATGAGAACCTCGGAATGTTGCTTCGTGAATATCTGCAAGCCAAAGGATATAATGCAGAGTTGTGCACAGATGGAGAAGCCGGATACCGCGCTTTCCTAAAAACAAAGTTCGACATTGCCGTGCTCGACGTGATGATGCCAAAGAAAGATGGCTTCTCGCTGGCACAGGACATTCGTCAGGCTAATATCGAGATGCCGATAATTTTCCTTACGGCAAAGACTCTCAAGGAGGATATCCTCGAAGGATTTAAGATTGGTGCCGATGATTATATCACAAAGCCGTTCTCTATGGAAGAACTTGTGCTGCGCATAGAGGCAATACTCCGCAGAGTGCGTGGCAAGAAGACAAGGGAATGTACGCAATATCAAATTGGTCGCTTCATGTTCGACACTCAGAAGCAGCTGCTTACCATTGGCGATAAGCAGACAAAGTTGACCACGAAAGAGAACGAATTGTTGGCTCTTCTTTGCAGTCATGCCAACGAAATACTCCAACGTGACTTCGCACTGAAGACCATTTGGATTGATGACAACTACTTCAATGCGCGCTCAATGGATGTGTATATCACAAAACTGCGCAAGCATTTGAAGGATGACGACCAGATTGAAATCATCAATATACATGGAAAAGGATATAAACTTATCACGCCGGACGGCGAATAAGTAACTATATTCTATTAACAATCATCGGGTTTTAACGAGGAGCGATAGGCTTATAATGGAGTTCCATACCATGCCGGTCGCTATACGTTAGAACCCGATGATTTCATTGCTGCGACGTGAATAATGACTCCTCCGATAGTCATAAAGAGCGAAAGGAATAACGGAACATTGCTTGATGTCCAATCGAAAAGAAACGAGAAGAAAAGAAGCAATACACCAGAATATATTGCCGTGAGACCGGCATAGGTATTAATCTTTCTTTTAATATTATTCATTTTCATGGTGCAAAAGTAGAAAAAGATTTGCATAATGAACATTATTGACAGGATAATTACGGCTTTGGCAATAGTTAATAATGATTAAATGTAAGACATTGCTCCATTATCTATAATATATATGTGACCAAAAAGCATTATCTTTGCACCCGCTTTGGCGTATGCCTTGGCAGTAATGATATTAAATTATTAACAACTTTATTTACAAACACAGTATGTATCAATACGAAACCGTTTTCATTTTGACTCCCGTTTTGTCTGATGAACAGACAAAGGAAACGGTCGCTAAGTTCAAGAAACTCCTCACTGATAATGGTGCAGAGATTCTTAACGAAGAGGCATGGGGTTTGAAAAAACTGGCTTATCAGATTGAAAAGAAGACATCAGGGTTTTATTTCCTTGTTGAGTTCAAGGCTGAGCCTACAGTAATCAAGACATTCGAAACAGGATTGCGTCGTGACGAGAAAGTGATCCGTTTCATGACAGTGAAGCTCGAGAAGTATGCTGCACAGTATGCTGAGAAGAGAAGAAACAAGAACGTTAAAACAGAGGAGGCATAATCATGGCAGCACACGACAGCGAAATTCGTTATTTGAATGCTCCTTCTATCGACACTAAGAAGAAGAAGTATTGCCGTTTCAAGAAGAGCGGAATTAAGTATATCGATTATAAAGACCCTGAATTCCTCAAGAAATTCCTTAATGAGCAAGGCAAGATTCTGCCTCGCCGCATTACCGGAACATCTCTAAAGTATCAGCGTCGCGTTGCTCAGGCAGTTAAGCGTGCACGCCAGTTAGCTCTGCTTCCGTATGTAACAGACATGATGAAATAAAAACCTAAAAACCTAAGATAAAATGGAAATTATACTGAAAGAAGATATCATAGGATTGGGTTACAAGAACGACATCGTAACCGTAAAGAAAGGCTATGGTCGTAACTACCTGATACCTGCAGGTAAAGCCGTTATCGCAAGCGAGAGCGCAAAAAAAGTACTTGCAGAGAATTTGAGACAGCAGGCACACAAATTGGCTGCTTTGAAGGCTGCTGCAGAGGAAAGAGCAGCAAAATTGGAAGGTGTCGCTTTGGAGATAGAAGCAAAGGTTGCCGCTACCGGTCAGCTTTATGGTTCTGTAAATGCAGCTAAGGTTGCTGAGGTTCTTGCCGAAAAGGGTATAGAGATAGACCGCAAGATCATTACCATGCGCGACATCAAGCAGGTTGGTGAGTATGAGGCTGTCGTTCACTTCCACAAGGAGGTAGAGGTAAGAATTCCGGTTGTGGTTGTTGCAGAGAATGCTCCTGTTGCCGCTCCTGCTGAAGAGACTGAAGAAACTACTGTAGTTGAGAACCCTTCTGCAACCGTAGAAACAGAGGTTAAGGCTGCTGCAGAGGAAGAAACTCCTGCAGAGGCATAATCAAAATATAAGCAAAAGAAAATTTTCGCGCTGTAAAGCAGTTTACATAAGTATCCCGGCTATCTGATAGATTGTCGGGATACTTTTTTTGTTCAGGAATGGGTTTTTATGCACTTGTTTATGCAATGCCATAACAGAGTGGCGCAAGTGTCTTAATAATAACGTTAATCTTGTGAAATAATTCGTTCTTTACGGCTATTATTGTTATTTTTGCAGTCGTAAAATAGTAAACATCATACATAATGGTTTATAAATATGATTTTCTCATTATCGGCGCAGGTGTAGCCGGGATGAGTTATGCCTTGAAGGTGGCACGTGCCAAGAAAGGCAAGATATGTATTGTTTGCAAGACTTCTCTTGACGAAGCCAACACTTCTTTTGCACAGGGAGGTGTGGCTTCAGTTACAAATTTTGAGATAGATAACTTCGAGAAACATATAGAAGACACAATGGTGGCAGGCGATTATATCTCTGACCGTGCCGCCGTAGAAATGGTTGTGTGTAATGCGCCTGAACAAATCCGGGAATTAGTTAGCTGGGGTGTTAATTTCGATAAGAATAAAGACGGTTCTTTCGACCTTCATCGTGAAGGTGGACATTCGGAGTTCAGAATATTGCATCATGCCGATGATACCGGCGCAGAAATACAGCGAGGACTTATGGAGGCTGTGCGCAACAATCCCGACATTGACGTCAAGGAAAATCATTTTGCAGTAGAGATAATAACACAGCATCATATCGGTGCCCGCGTAACTCGCCGCACATCATGTATCAACTGCTATGGGGCTTATGTTCTTAATCCTGATACACAGAAAGTTGATACCTATCTTTCAAAAGTGACTTTAATGTGTACCGGCGGTTGTGGAGCGGTTTACCAGACAACAACAAACCCAATAATAGCCACAGGAGACGGTGAAGCAATGGTTTACCGAGCCAAGGGAACAGTGCAGGATATGGAGTTCGTGCAGTTTCACCCAACGGCACTCTACTCCCCGGGTGAGACCCACCCTGCATTCCTCATTACCGAGGCAATGCGCGGTTATGGCGCAACATTGCGCTTACCCACAGGTGAGTCGTTCATGGAAAAATATGACCCACGTCTCTCATTGGCACCGCGCGACATTGTTGCCCGGGCAATCGACAAAGAAATGAAGATACACGGACTGTCTCATGTTTGCCTTGACGTCACACATAAAAATCCTGACGAGACACGTCATCATTTCCCAAACATCTATCTGAAGTGCAAGACAATGGGGCTTGACATAACCCAAGACTATATTCCGGTGCGTCCGGCAGCCCATTATATGTGTGGAGGCATAAAAGTGGATCAGAACGCATGCTCGAGCATAAACCGCCTCTATGCTATCGGGGAATGCTCCTGCACAGGTTTGCACGGTGGCAACCGTCTGGCTTCCAACTCTCTTATAGAGGCCGTAGTGTATGCAGATGTGGCAGCAAGGCACTCTTTGGAACATGTAGATTTGTATGATTTCAACGAACAAATACCGGAATGGGATGACGAGGGCACAATGACAAACGAGGAAAAAGTGCTCATCACACAAAGCGTGAAGGAGGTTGGCGAGATAATGTCTAACTATGTCGGGATAGTAAGGAGCGACCTCCGACTGAAGAGAGCATGGGACAGACTCGACATATTGTATGAAGAGACGGAGAACCTCTTCCGCAGAGTGAAAGCGAGTCGCGATATTTGCGAACTGCGCAACATGATAAATGTGGGGTATCTCATAACCCGGCAGGCAATAGAACGTAAAGAATGTCGCGGTCTGCATTACACCACCGACTATCCGGTGCATGCTTACGACAAGACAAAATGAAAACTGCGACATCTTGAAAACTGCTATCAATGAGGCGAAAACGACTCAAGCGGAATGTAAGAAGCACGTTTCTGCATTTTTTAGCAGACATATATCGTAACGCCGATGAAAAAAAATCAAAAGATTTTGCACGATTAACCTAAAAGTTATATATTTGCACAAGCAATTCCTTATCTTAAATTATCTATATGAGTAACTTTAAACGTATTATCGAATGCGTACCTAATTTCAGTGAAGGACGCGATTTGAGTATTATCAAACAAATTACAAACGAACTTGAAAGTGTAAATGGTGTACGTCTGCTTGACGTTGACCCGGGTGAAGCAACAAACCGTACAGTGGTGACGTTTGTCGGCGAACCCGAAGCCGTGGTGGAAGCAGCGTTCCGCAGTGTGAAGAAAGCCGGAGAACTGATAGATATGCGCAAGCATCATGGTGCCCACCCGCGCATGGGTGCAACCGATGTCTTGCCGCTGATACCTGTTGCCGGAGTAACTCTCGAAGAGTGTGCAGAGATGGCGCGCGAGTTGGCAAAGCGCATCGCTGACGAACTCGAGATACCGTGCTATTGCTACGAGGCGGCAGCCTATACCAAGGAGCGCAGCAATCTTGCAGTGTGCCGCGAGGGAGAGTATGAGGCAATAGCAGAGAAACTTTCAACAAAAGGCAAGCAGCCCGATTTCGGAACAAGACCGTTTGATGAGCGCGTTGCACGCACAGGATGCACGGCAGTCGGAGCACGCGATTTCCTCATTGCCGTTAATTACAACCTCAATACCACATCAACAAGACGTGCCAATGCAATCGCATTCGATGTCCGTGAGAAAGGTCGTCCTGTGCGTGAGGGCAATCCGATAACAGGCAAACCCAAGAAAGACGAGAACGGAAAGACCATAATGCAGCCCGGTACGCTGAAGAGCACAAAGGCAATAGGCTGGTTCATCGACGAATATAAGATAGCACAGGTGTCAATGAACATCACCAACATCAACGTTACCCCATTGCATAAAGCTTTCGACGAGGTGTGCCGCTGTGCAAACAACCGTGGCGTGAGAGTCACCGGTACTGAAATAGTCGGTCTTATACCAAAGCGCGTACTGATAGAAGCCGGACGCTATTTCCTTGAGAAGCAGAACCGCTCTACCGGTATTCCGGAGGAAGACATCTTGATGATTGCAATTAAGTCGCTCGGACTTGAAGACCTGAAAGAGTTTAACCCGAGAGAGAAAGTCATAGAGTATCTTCTTGAGGACGCCAACAAGAAGTCGTTGCTCGCCGATCTCACGGTGAAAGATTTCGCACTCGAGACCTCTCGCGAAAGCCCGGCACCGGGTGGTGGAACAATCTCTGCCTATATGGGAGCACTGGGAGCCGCACTCGGAACAATGGTTGCCAATCTCTCTTCTCACAAAGCCGGCTGGGACGTTCGTTGCCACGACTTCTCGGTATGGGCAGACAAGGGACAGGCACTCATCAGCGAACTGTTGCACCTTGTTGACGAAGACACCGAAGCTTTCAACCGTATAATGGCAGCGTTCGGCATGCCTAAGAAGACCGATGAGGACAAAGCTGCACGCAGCGAGGCAATACAGGCAGCAACACTCTATGCCACACAGGTGCCTCTCCAGACCATGAAAGCGTCTTTCGGAGCATTCGAGATATGCAAGGCAATGGCTGAAGAGGGAAATCCGAACAGCGTTTCTGATGCCGGCGTTGGTGCTTTGGCGGCTCGTGCAGCGGTTATCGGAGCCGGTCTCAACGTGAAGATAAACGCCGCTTCGCTGAAAGACAAGGCTAAAGCCGATGCTCTCGTGGCAGAGGCAGAACAGATTGTTGCCAAGGCTAATGCCGAAGAGAAGAAGATAATGGCTATCGTGGAGAAAGTTATCAATAACTTGTAGTTTTCTGAGAGTAAACAAAAATAAATATAAAACGAAATGACAAAAGAAGAATTTTCAAGAGAAATACGCGAAGGCATACCGCAGACTTTGCCGGTAATGCCGATGTATGACACTACGTACAGCCACGCCCCGAAGCTTAATTACATCTTGACGGCAGAATAAAAACGACTGGCTCTTCGCAACGCCTTGCGCTATTTCCCGAAGGAAATGCACGCAGCACTTGCACCGGAGTTTGCCGAGGAATTGGAGAAATACGGTCGCATATACATGTATCGTTTCCGCCCTACATACGATATGTATGCTCGTCCGATAGATGAATATCCGCACCGTTCGGAACAGGCGGCTGCCATCATGATGATGATACAGAACAATCTCGACAAGGCTGTGGCACAACATCCTCATGAGTTGATTACCTACGGAGGCAATGGAGCGGTGTTCCAGAATTGGGCGCAGTATCGTTTGGTGATGAAATATCTGTCGGAGATGACCGACGAACAGACTCTCGTTATGTATAGCGGACACCCCCTCGGACTGTTCCCGTCTAATAAAACCGCACCGAGAGTGGTGGTTACTAACGGAATGGTTATCCCTAATTACAGCAAGCCTGACGATTGGGAGCGCGACAATGCTCTCGGCGTGAGCCAATACGGTCAGATGACAGCAGGCTCGTATATGTATATCGGTCCGCAGGGCATTGTGCATGGCACCACCATCACGGTTCTCAACGCAGCCCGCAAGGTTATGGGCGATAGCCGCGACCGCATTCCTTTGTTCATCAGTAGTGGTCTCGGTGGCATGTCGGGAGCACAACCGAAGGCAGGAAACATCGCAGGCGTGGTGAGCGTTGTTGCCGAAATAAATCCAATGGCTGCACACAAAAGATATGAGCAGGGCTGGGTTGATGAATTGTATGACGACCTCGACAAGCTCATTCCTGCAGTCCTCAAGGCTGTGGAAGACCGTCGCGTGGTATCTATGGCATACATCGGCAATGTGGTTGACCTTTGGGAGCGTCTTGCAAAGGATGATATACGTGTTGACTTGGGTAGCGACCAGACATCGCTCCACAACGCCTTTGCCGGAGGTTACTATCCTGTGGGCATGACACTTGAGGAGTCTAACCGCATGATGGCAGAGCAACCGGAACTCTTCGAGGAGAAAGTCTATGAGTCGCTGCGCCGTCAGGTGAACGCAATCAACAAGATTTCCTCTAAGGGCATGTATTTCTTCGACTATGGCAACGCCTTCCTACTCACCGCAGGCAGGGCAGGGGCAGACATATTTGCAGACAACTCAGACTCTAAGTTCCGCTATCCTTCATACGTTCAGGACATCATGGGCCCGATGTTCTTCGACTATGGCTTCGGTCCTTTCCGCTGGGTATGCTCATCTTGCACACCGGAAGACCTTGCCGTTACCGACCGCTTGGCAACCGAGGTGCTCGACGAGATGATGAAGACCGTGCCTGAAGACATCAAAGGACAACTCGCCGACAACCTCCACTGGATTCGTGAGGCGGGAAAAAACAACCTCGTAGTGGGGTCGCAGGCACGTATTCTGTATGCCGACAGTGAAGGAAGAATGAAGATTGCGCTTGCTTTCAACGATGCTATACGTCGTGGAGAGATAAGTCGTCCGGTAGTGTTGGGAAGAGACCATCACGACGTTTCCGGCACCGACTCTCCGTTCCGCGAAACCTCAAACATCTATGACGGTTCGCGTTTCTGTGCAGACATGGCAGTCCAAAATGTCATCGGCGACTCGTTCCGTGGTGCTACGTGGGTGAGCATCCACAACGGTGGTGGCGTAGGCTGGGGCGAAGTAATCAATGGTGGCTTCGGAATGGTGATTGACGGAAGCGAAGAAGCGGAGCGCAAGATACGCCAAATGCTCTTTTGGGATGTCAACAACGGAATTGCCCGCCGCTCTTGGGCACGCAACAAGGGTTCTATCGACGCCATAAAACGCGAGATGGAGCGCACTCCGGAACTCACTGTTACGATACCCAACTTCGTTGACGACGAAATAATAAATCAATTCTAAACAGACAGGAAAGCCCGGATTACTCGTTAATGACGAATAATACGGGCTTTCATTGGCTGAAAACAAAAGGAGATAAAAACAATGATACATAAAATAAGTGCAGAACATCTCTCGATAGAACGTGTTGGAGAGATTGTCTATAACGATTACGAGATAGAACTTAGTGATGATGCAAAGCAGCGCATTGAGCGTTGTCGTAACTACCTCGACGAAAAAATTGCGCGAAATCCCGAGCCCGTATATGGTGTCACAACAGGATTTGGTTCGCTCTGTAATGTCTCTATAAGCAAAGACCAGCTCACCCAACTGCAAATAAATCTGATAAAAAGCCATGCCTGCGGAACCGGCGAGCGCGTCCCTAACGACGTCGTTAAGATAATGTTGTTGCTGAAGATTCAGTCTTTGAGTTACGGATATTCGGGCTGTAAACTGGACACTGTGCAGCGACTTGTTGACTTCTTCAACAACGGAGTTTACCCGGTTGTCTATCGTCAAGGCTCTCTCGGTGCTTCCGGCGACCTTGTCCCGCTGGCTCATCTTTGCCTACCACTTATCGGACTTGGTGAAGTGGAGTATGAGGGCAGCGTAATATCGGGAGAGGAAATGCTGCGCCGCAGGAATTGGTCGCCTATCGAACTTGCAAGCAAGGAGGGTCTGGCATTGCTCAACGGAACACAGAACATGAGTTCGTTTGCTGTATGGGCATTGCTTCAGGCTTATCGTTTGAGCGACTGGGCAGACCGTATCGCGTCTATGTCGCTTGATGCTTACGACGGAAGAATAGAGCCTTTCACCGAGGCTGTTCATCTCGTGCGTCCGCATAAGGGGCAGTTGGAGACCGCCGCACGCATGAAAGAGATGCTCGAAGGCTCTGAGTTGATAAAGACTCCTAAGACTCACGTTCAGGACCCGTATTCATTCAGATGTGCTCCGCAGGTGCACGGTGCAGTGAAAGACACCATAAGATATGTAACTTCGGTGATAGACACTGAGATAAACTCTGCAACCGACAATCCGACAGTATGCCCTGATGAAGACCTTATCATCTCTGCCGGCAACTTCCACGGCGAACCTATCGCGTTGCCTATAGACTTCCTCGCTATGGCAATGAGCGAACTTGCCAACATTTCGGAGCGAAGAATTTATCGTTTGGTGTCAGGAACGCGCAACCTGCCGAGTTTCCTTGTGGCAAAACCCGGACTTAACAGCGGTTTCATGATTACTCAATACACCGCAGCATCGTGTGTATCGCTCAATAAGAGTCTTGCCATGCCGTCATCCACAGACAGCATACCGTCTTGTCAAGACCAAGAAGACCATGTGAGCATGGGCGCAAACGCTGCCATAAAACTATATAAGGTGATTCTGAATACCGAGCGTGTGCTTGCGATAGAGTTGTTCAATGCAGCTCAAGCCCTTGACTTCCGCAAGCCTCTGAAGTCATCACCGAAGATTATGGAAATTTATGATGAGTATCGCAAAACCGTGCCTTTCATTGAAAACGATGTGCTGATGTATCCTTACATCCGGCGTTCAATAGAATTCTTGCGCAAATGAAACTATTTGTAAAGAACATCGGTACGCTCGCGGGACTGAATCCCGACGGACTGCTGAAAAGGAAGGGGGCAGAGATGTCTGTGCTCCCCTCCGTTTCCGACGCTTGGCTCTTTGCCACCGACGGCGTAATCACTGCTTACGGTTCTGCACGCGAAGACAGCGACGCTGCGGCAACATACGAACAGCAGGCAGACTCCGTCGTGGATGCCGAAGGCGGCACTGTGCTGCCTTCTTTCTGCGACAGCCACACCCACTTGGTATTTGCCGGAAGCAGAGAACAGGAGTTCGTGGATAAGATAAACGGTCTCAGTTATGCCGAGATAGCGCGCAGAGGAGGCGGGATACTTAACAGTGCCGACCGTCTGCACAACCTTTCGGAAGACGAACTCTACGAGCAGTCCATGCCGCGTGTGCAGGAGATAATAAGGAAAGGTACCGGTGCGGTGGAAATAAAGAGCGGCTACGGACTAAGCACTGCAGACGAACTGAAGATGCTCCGCGTGATAAGGCGTATCAAGGAGACCGCACCGCTGAAAGTGATGAGCACCTTCCTTGGGGCACATGCCGTGGCACGCGGCTATTCACAGGCGGATTATGTCAATCTTGTAATAGATGAAATGTTGCCCGCAGTGGCTGCAGAGGGCTTGGCAGATTTCATCGATGTGTTCTGTGATGAGGGCTTCTTCACCTTTGAAGAGACGTCAAGAATACTCGAAGCCGGTGCACGTTACGGTATGCGTGGCAAGATTCACGGTGAGGAGTTAGCACCGTCGGGAGGTGTTGAGGTGGCTGTGAAGCACTCGGCTCTTTCTGTTGACCATCTTGAAAGCATGACAGATGAGGACATCGAAATGATGCGCGATGCCGAAACTATGCCCACTGCATTGCCGGGAACATCTTTCTTCCTGAACATGCCGTTTGCTCCGGGAAGAAAGATGATCTCCGCCGGGCTGCCGGTAGCAATAGCCAGCGACTATAATCCGGGGTCAACACCGTCGGGCGACATGAAGTTTGCCATATCTCTCGCATGTATCAAGATGCGCCTGCAACCGGAAGAGGCAATCAATGCTGCCACAATCAACGGTGCCGCAGCAATGGGCTTGAGTCGGGAATATGGTTCAATCGCTGTGGGAAAGGTGGCAAACTTCTTCATCACTCAGCCGATATCTTCTATTGCTTTCATTCCTTACGCATACACCACACCAATCATACGTCGTGTGTTCTTGCAAGGTAAAGAAGTCTGAAAGATTATCTTTCGCTCATGGAGAGCAATCATTTCAAAAATATTGCTGTCTGCTAAAAGTTTTTCTCTAAATAAAAATTAGGCTGAAGCCCCCTCTTGGATTTCAGCCTTTTTGATTACCTTTTGTCTTTAGCAGAAAACAATATAATCACGAACAAAGGTACACTGAAGTGAATCCCGGAAGTTAGACAGAATACTTCCGGGGTTCACTTCAAAGTTTTACCTTTTGACACTCCCTCATACAAGATAATAATCAGGGCTGAATCCATTACTTGGAATTCAGCCCTTTGTTTATAATAATAGATAAGGAAGTTTTAGCGAAAAGTAATAATGATTTTATACTTTCACTCTTTCATCCTTTTCTTTCCATTCACAATATACAATCCCTTCTGTAGTGTTTCCCAACTTTGGTTGAGGCGCATGCCCTG
>JAQYET010000061.1 GCA_028723525.1 Prevotellaceae bacterium | reverse complement strand
AAAAGCCCTACAACTACTGCAGCAGCTACATTGCCGTTCATAAAGCCTAGTCTGCCATCTATTATTGAGCAAGCAAGCGCTCCAGATATTGCAATTATAGAGCCTACTGATATATCTGCGCCTCCTGTGGCAATAACAAGGGTCATGCCTATTGCAAGAAGAGCAAGAGGAGTTCCGTTTTTAAGTATATCTATAATTCTTCCATAAAGGTGTCCATCAAGCACTGTGATTCTAAAAAATTCACCACGAGTATATATAAGGTTGAACACTAGCACCAGAGCAAGCGAAATAAGTGGCAAAAATAGGTGCGAATGGCTGAATTTCTTTAGATTTTTCAAGCCTCATCACCTCCTGCTATCATCTTCATAATAGTATTTTTGTCTATCTCTGAGCCCTGCAATTCTCCTATCTTCTTGCGATCGCGAAGTATAGTCATTCTGCTGCAACAGCGCAGCATCTCATCAAGCTCACTAGATACAAACATAACTGCAATACCTTTTTCTCCAAGGTCTATAACCAGCTTCTGTATCTCGGCCTTTGTTCCTACGTCTATACCTCTTGTAGGTTCGTCTAGCATTAGGAGATCTGGCGAAGTTGCAAGACACCTTCCAAGTATTACCTTTTGCTGATTTCCACCCGATAAGTTCTTTACAGACTGCTCTTTGCTAGGAGTTTTTATGTTTAGCAACTTTATAAACTTGTCGTCAAGCTCATCGGCTTCTTTGCGAGGTATAGGCTTCAGCATGCCCCTTTTTGCCTGCAATGCAAGTATTAAGTTTTCCTTTACACTTAGATCTCCTACTATTCCGTCAGTCTTTCTGTTTTCAGGGCAAAATGCAAATCCATGTCTAATAGCATCCAGCTGATCTTTGAAAGCTACTGTCTTTCCTTCAACAGTCATTGTTCCACCCTGTGCTTTGTCTGCTCCAAAGAATAGCCTTAATACCTCTGATCTGCCTGATCCAAGCAGACCAGCTATACCCATTACTTCACCCTTGCGCGCCGGCATATCAAAAGGCGCAATATATGAAGAGTTTAGATTTTTCGCATCAAGTAATACATCATGTTTTTCTTCCATTGCTTCTTTAGTAGGAGCAACAGCCAACTCGTCATATTCTTTGCCTATCATCTTGCCTACAAGCTGTATCTTAGGAAGTTCATCAGTATTCCAAGTGCCTACATATTTGCCGTTCCTAAGAACTGTTATTCTGTCGGATATCTCGTATACTTGATCCAAAAAGTGCGTAACAAATACTATGCCCATACCCTTTGAGCGCAGTGTGCACATTACATCAAAGAGCTTTTGAGTCTCGCCATCATCAAGTGATGATGTGGGCTCGTCCAGCACAAGCACCTTTGCGTGTATATCAACTGCTCTGCATATAGCCACCATTTGCTGGATAGCTATTGAATAGCTTCCCAGTGTTTTTGTAACGTCTATATCCAGATTAAACTGCATAAGCAGCTCTTTTGCATCAGTCTGTATTTTCTTCCAGTCTATACGTCCTGCGCGTATGGACTCTCGGCCTATGTAAACATTCTCTGCAACCGATAGGTTTGTGCAAAGGTTTACCTCTTGATACACAGTGGATATACCCAGCTGCTGTGCCTCAATAGGCACACGTGGTCTTATCTCTTTGCCATCAAGATACACCGAGCCCTTTTCTGCATGCTCTACACCCGTAAGCACTTTAATAAGGGTGGACTTGCCCGCACCATTTTCTCCAAGCAGTGCATGAACTTCCCCCGCCCTCAAATCAAAGTTTACATCTATAAGCGCATTTACGCCCGGAAAAGATTTATGGATTCCACTCATTACAAGCAGCGTATCTCTATTTTCTTCCATATTACGCTCCTTTTATTTTTAAAAAAGCCTCCCTCCGCAAGGAAGGAGGCAAATACGCTTAGAATCAATATTTTCTCTCAGGCAATACCTTTTCGGCATCTTCCTGCATGAAAGCGTTATCAACACTCTTAACCCATTTTTCTACCGACTCGTTTTTAACAAGCTTACGGCAAACGTCAAGGAATTGAGGTCCTAACAGTGGGTTGCACTCAACTGTTGCGTTGGCTTCGCCAGCTACCATAGCTTCAAATATACCCTTTACGCCATCTACGGATACTGTCTTGATATCTACGCTTGGCTTTAATCCTGCTTCTTTAATAGCTTCAATAGCGCCTAGCATCATATCGTCATTGTGAGCATATACTCCATTGATTTGACCAGGATAACTCTTTAGGAAAGCTTCCATAACTTCCTTACCACCTGCTCTGGTAAAGTCACCAGACTGAGTAGCTATGATCTTCATGTCAGGATAATCTTTTTCAAGCTTAGCTGCAAAACCCTTCTGTCTATCAACTGCTGCAGAAGCGCCAACTGTGCCCTGAAGCTCTACAATGTTGCCTTTGTTCTCAAGTAACTTTGCCATAGCATCAGCTGCCATCTCACCTTCTGCAACAAAGTCTGAACCTATAAAGCAAGTATATAGATCCTTAAACTCTTCGTCTACTTCACGGTCAAGTAGAACTACTGGAATACCTGCGTCCTTGGCTTCTTGGAGAACTGCGCCCCAGCCTGTGGATACTACAGGAGCCAAACCAATTACATCTACACCCTGATTGATAAAGTTACGGATTGCAGCTATCTGATTCTCTTGCTTTTGTTGTGCATCTG
>JAQYET010000060.1 GCA_028723525.1 Prevotellaceae bacterium | reverse complement strand
GCCATAGCCGGCAGGGCAAACATTGAGATGAACAGTGCAACTGTCGCTGCGAGCATGTTCCTTAGTGTGTTTGTGTTCATAATTGTTTTAATTTATTATTTGGTTAAGTTTATAATTAGTATTTTGGTTCATTGATTATCACGACAACACACATGGCAATCCGCGAGTTGCACGGAAAACCATGATATTAAACAATACAGGCAAAGGTTAATTATTTTAACAAATGGGGGGGGTAAACACGGAAAGCACTACAGTTCTCACTGCCAACAAAGGGAGCAACTGCCGCAACGGAAAAAGATTTGTGTGGTTGCATATTTGTTTTTAATTTATCTTTTTGTGTATATTCCGATATTATTTTTTGCAAAGTTAATGTTTTTTGGGGAATTGTACAAATAAATGAAAGATTTTTTTATTATTGCTGTCCGCTTCTTTGAAGAACCGGAGAAAGACCGGCTTAAAATACTTGAAAGGAAAGAATCACTACCAAGTGAACCATCACTTTTTGGTTAATGGTGCTTACTCTTAAAAAAAGTATCCGCAACACCTATTTGTCGGAATTGCGAAAAGGGATATTAAAGACTTCTGAGTTTTAGCGGAGAGCAATCATTTCAAAAAGTAAAATCGCCGATTTTGTTCATCAATTTCGGCGATTTTACTTTGCAATTTCGCCGAATTTGTTCTGTAAAATCGCCGAAATTACTTTGTATTAGATATCCAAGTGTGCAGTGTTTTGTCTTTATGTGCAAACCGTTTCACGGCGTTATGGAAGCATTCCCTGCAGTAACGCCATGAAGTTTTGTCGGTAAGTTTCCACCATTATGTTGAAGAGAGTGTCTGATGCACACACCTTCTTCATCATCTCGGGGGTTATTTCCTTTGGCACGTCGGTAATCTTAATGCCGTTCATTGCCGCAATCTTAGGATATGTTGTCCGGTGGAAGGCGTCGGATATGTGCTCATAATGTTCAAGCATGGCTTTCTTCAGAGTCTTAGGCTCGGGTCGGTCGGGCATTTCCCCAATCTCGTCCATTGTTATTTCCCTCACAAAATCGGTGAAAAAAACGTTCACCAAGTCTTTTATCACTTCCTCTTTGTTCATCGTCATAATGATTTCACTTTGTTTATATTGCGCATCAGTCCTTCATATTTCGCCCTCTTAACCGCACTCCCTTTGAACAGTCGGCGAAAGTCTTCCTCGCTCAACGACTGCCATTTTTCGCGCGTCATATCCATGAGTTCTTCTTTCGGTTGCAGCGAAGGCTCGTCGGTAGGGTGGGCGTAGCGATTCCACGGGCATGCCTGTTGGCAACGGTCGCACCCATATATCGTATTGCCCATTGCAGCAGCCATATCGTCAGGGATGTCACCTCGGTTCTCTATCGTCAGATATGAGAGGCACTTAGAGGATAGAAACTCGCATTGCTCGCTGCCTTCTTCGCCCATAACCAATGCTTTCGTGGGGCAGGCGTCGATGCACTTACGGCAGTTGCCACATCTTGATTTCATCGGACTGTCATACTCTAATTCTATTGGCAGGAACACTTCACCGAGGAAGAACATGCTGCCAGCACGTGGTATGATCAGTTGATGATTGCGACCAATCCATCCGAGTCCTGCTTTCACTGCCCAATAACGTTCCAACACGGGTGCGCTGTCGGAAAAAACACGGAAGCTGTCTTTGTCGAGGGGGGGAGTGGGGGATGTACAGGAAGACGGCTCCTCGAATATCCTTGCCACCAATTCTCTAAGTTTTCCTTTCACAATGTCGTGATAGTCCTGCCCCAAAGCGTATGCCGCAATCTGATACTCATCCTCCGGCAAGCGGTTGGCAGGGGCGTAGTTCAGAGCCACCGAGACAATGCTGCGTGTACCGGGAACGAGAAGTCGAGGGTCGAGTCGTTTCTCCAAGTGGTTTTCCATATATGTCATGGTGGCATGTCCGCCGTAGTCGAGCCACGACATAAACCTTTCTGCCGCGTCGTTACTCACAGCCTCGGCGCGCGCTATTCCACAAGCAGAAAAGCCGAGACTTGCTGCCTCGGCTTTTATCCTATTCGAAAGTGCGGAACTCATATCCTTGCTCTTTCAGCCACTTCAGTGACTCCGGCAGTGCATAGCGTAGTTTGTCTATGCTTTTCAGAGAGTCGTGGAATGTTATTATCGACCCGTTGCGGGTATATTTTTTCACGTTGTTGAGCACGTCTTCCGCAGTTACGCGCTTTGAGTAGTCTCGGGTTACGACGTCCCACATCACTATCTTGTAATATTTGCTCAACCAATAGTAGGGACTATGGCGCATCCAGCCGTGTGGAGGGCGGAATAGGTTTGAGTGAATGAACTCGTTTGCCTGATATGTGTTTATTATATATGTCGCTGTCCAGTGCTTGAAACCGCCGATATGGTTCATCGTGTGATTGCCAACCCGATGCCCTTCGCTCACGATGCGCTCATAGAGGTCGGGGTGTTTCTTCACGTTGTCGCCAACCATAAAGAACGTGGCCTTGACCCCGAACTGCTCTAAGGTGTCGAGAATGAACGGCGTGGCTTCAGGAATAGGACCGTCGTCGAAAGTCAGATATACCGACCTCTCATTCGGGTTCATCCTCCACGTTGCGCTCGGATAGAGCCATCGTAACCATCTGGCAGGTTGTTCTATAAACACCGGTCTTAGTTAATGTTTAAATGTAACACATATAAGCGACAAATGTTAAGAGAGAATGGTAAGCGTGATAGTCTCCTTCAGCACCGTTATCTCTTAACATCTGTCTTTAAATCTATTTTATTCCCGCTCTGTTTTTGAACTTGTCACCGAGTTCGAGAGTGCGCTTTTCGATGTTCATCTTGTAGCTTTCTCCGAAAGCATCAGCGATTTCAACACATTTGCTCATGATATACAGGTTGTTCATACAGTCGTTGTAAGACTGCGAGAAGCGGTTGTCATTGAGCGAGAGATACCATTTCACATACTGTTCCGCATTCTTGAAGGTCTCGTCGAGCCAGTACTTCGCTTTCGCTTTGTTGCCGGCAATGATGTATGCCTTTGCAAACTCATAACCTCCACTGCTGTAGTTTATTGGCACATTGTAGGCAGGTATTTCCTTCTCGGCACGGTCGAGCACTTCCAAAGCCTTGGCGTTCTTGCCTTCTGCTATGAGGTTGAGCGCGAGTTCGCCGAACAGCCGGCGGTGGGTGTAGCACATGCGCATCACAGTCCAGTCGAGATAAAGCCCTTTCTTGCTAAGACCGCCATACTTGAAGCGTGTCATCAGGTTCTTATATACACGTTCTGTGTCGAAGTTCTTGACACCCTCAACGTTTGTCTTGAAAGGAGTTATACGGTTGGTAAGTCCTTCCCTGACAAAGTTGTCGCCAAGACTCATGAAGTTTTCGGAACCCACTGTTGTTGCCACATATAGTGGTCGTGTCCAGTTACACTGCACAAGCATTTCGAGAAGCATGATGTCTGCCTTAGACAGTCCGCGGCGACCGGCAAGCGATATTTCCATGATGTCGGGGATGGTATCGCTCGGCATGAACATTCCGCTACGACGAACAGCATCCTTATCCACTTTCAGGTGCAGCGTATCGGTAGGTATCACGCGCATGTCGGGGTCTGCATTGTGCAGCCAATATTTAAAGATATTCGACACTTCGAACGGGTCGTCGCCGAGTTGCTTGCGTGCCGCTTCCGGGTTTTCTCTGTAGAAATCGAGTATCTGTTGTTTTCCACTCGGGTCAACGAGAACCCAGTCGTTGGTGCCGCTTTCATAGTTGATGCGCGCCCATGTGATAGGTACTGCCGGCGAGTCGTATGCCGGGCGTTTCATCTGGTCTATATACCAGTCGGTCTGCAAGTAACTAAGGTTGCACACACGGGCGTCGGTTCTGATGCCTTCTGTATCTTGGTCGTACCACAGGGGGAAGGTATCGTTGTCGCCGTTGGTGAATATTATAGGATAGTTGTTGTCTTGCAGGGACATGAGGTAGTTTTGACCGAAGTCGCGACACATATATCGTCCCGAGCGGTCGTGGTCGTCCCAGTTCTGACATGCCATGAGAATGGGTACACAGAGCGTAGCCAGTCCCACAACGATTGCCGGAATGACGCCTTTGAGTTTCAGGCGACCGAGCATATCTATTATTCCTGCCACACCGATACCACACCATATTGCGAAGGCGTAGAAAGAGCCGGCATAAGCATAGTCGCGCTCACGCGGCTGTACGGGAGTTTGGTTAAGGTAGATCACGATGGCAAGACCGGTCATGAAGAACAGGAAGAACACCACCCAGAACTGGCGTATGCCAACTTGGTCTGTCTCCTCTGTGGTATTTCCGTTGACCGTAACCTTGCGCTTGCGCTGATAGAAAGCCTGCCAGAACAGACCTATCAGACCGAGCAGCAACGGCAGACAATAATACACGTTATGTCCTTTGTTCTCTTTCAGTTCGTCAGGCAGCATGTCCTGATTGCCAAGTCGAAGATTGTCGATAGGAGCGAACCCGGTAATCCAGTTGCCATATTCAAGTTCGCCATTTCCTTGCATATCATTTTGACGTCCGGCAAAGTTCCACATGAAATATCGCCAGTACATGAAGTTGCACTGATATGAAAGGAAGAATTTTATGTTTTCAATCTGCGTGGGGATTTTTATGTTGTCGCCCCATTGTCCGGCAACAATTCTTCCATCGACACCTCCCATCCAACTCTCGTATGACTCTGCATGACCTGCGTCGTACATACGTGGGAAGAACATGTTCTGTTCAAAGACGTAGTTCTTCTTGTTGTCCACGATGAAGTATCTGTCCTTTTCGTCAGGCGATGCTTTTTCTTTACGCTGGTATATTGGGGCACCAACGTTTTCCACGGCATAGCCTTTGGAGTCGCGTTTCACTTCAGAAGTGTATGCCTGCCCGTAGAACAGCGGACGGTAGCCATACTGGTCGCGGCTGAGGTATGACCCCAGCGTGAAAATGTCTTCGGGTGAATTCTGATCCATCGGAGGGTTGGCAGACGAGCGGATGACAATCACTGCGTAGGTGCTGTAGCCTATCATGAGCATCAGCATGCACAGCAATGTGGTGTTCTTGAAACGTGTGCTGACGATGTTCTTGCCATTATATTTGCGGAAAAGCACGAAAGTGAGTGCTGCAAGTACTGTCACTCCGATTAGGAATGCCCCCCAACCGTATCCGTAGAAAGGTATTCCGAGCATGCCGACGGATGCGATGTAAGCGATGTTCTGACGCTTCTGACTGTGGTCGCAGTAGGTTTCCCATATCGCCCATATTACGACTGAAATGAGCAGCAGCAGGTAAATGATTGTACCGGAGTTGAAAGGCATGTTGAGAGTGTTCACGAAGAACAACTCAAACCAGCCGCCAACGGTGATGATACCGGGAACCACGCCGTAGAGTATGACTGCCACAATTACAAACGAAATACACAAGGCTATGAGCGAGCCCTTCAGTGTGGCGTTGGGGAAACGGCGGTAGTAATATACCAATACGAGTGCAGGGACGCAGAGAAGGTTGAGCAAGTGGACACCTACAGACAAACCGGTCATGTATGTTATGAGTACGAGCCAACGGTCGGAATGTGGTTCGTCGGCATGGTCTTCCCATTTCAGTATCAACCAAAACACTATTGCGGTGAACGCAGAGGAGTAGGCATAGACCTCCGCTTCAACGGCAGAGAACCAGAATGTGTCGCTGAAGGTGTAGATTAGTGCGCCCACAATACCGCTCGCCTCGATGCTAATCATCTTTGCGGGTGTAATATCGCTGATGTCACTCACAAGCAACTTCCTCACCAAGTGGGTAATACTCCAGAAAAGGAACAAGATACATGTGGCTGAAAGTAGTGCGCTCATGGTGTTCACCATGCGTGCAACCTGCGTGACATCACTTGTGAATTGAGAGAAAAGATTTGCCGTAAGCATGAAGAACGGAGCACCGGGAGGGTGTCCTACTTCAAGTTTATATCCTGTCGTGATAAACTCCGGACAGTCCCAAAAACTGGCTGTCGGCTCAATGGTCAGGCAGTAAGTGATTGCGGCAACGGCAAATACCATCCACCCAATCACGTTATCGACCAGTCTGAATTTTTTCATTTACTTATGAGTGTTTTAAAGAGTTCTCTCTGTTTAGATAATGTGCAAAGGTACAATAATAAATAGATAGTATGATATAAGGTAATGTTATTTTTTGTTTTTTTAAGGTATATGCAATCACCGGTGAATTTTAAATGCTTGTGTTTAGTTTATGTATCGGGTATCTTTTCTCGCTTTGTCAAAGGCGGGTATATATACGACGTTTTCCTGTTTGTCGCCCTCTGAAGTTCTTCGGTTTAAGAAATCGGTGCTCTAAAACACACCTCTGACTACATGAAACCGGGTTGGCGACGAACAGGAAAACTATCGAATAGATATGTATAAATCAGTGACTAAGATTATTGTGTCCTGAAATCACGGAGCTGTATTTCCGTAGTAGGACCGCCGTCGTAACCACAAACTATCAACACATAATCTGTATTGGGCGTGGCACAGTACAATTCTATTTCTTCGCTGCCTTTATGCAAGTACATCCCCGGGTCTATACGGCTGATAGTATATTTGAACATCGCTTCAACAGAGCCTAATGAGTTGACATAAAAATCAACATAAGACTTCTTCTGTGCGGCAACATAGTACTGGTCATTGTTAGAAGCGTTCACTTTTATTTTTACCGCTCCGTTATCGCCCGGGACAATAGACTCTACCAAGAGGGTATTATCAGACTTGACGGGTACAGGTGTCTTATACTTCTTGAGGTATAAAGGAGTGTTCATTTCTCCCTGCTCATCCAAACCGAAGCAATAAGCATAGTACACCTCATCCCACAAAATAAATCCATAGTCTTCATTTCCGTCTAATGAATAATCACCCTTGAGAGCCTGAGTTTTGAGAACTTCCAGCCAATCTTTATTATAAATCTGACCCATCCATACCCAGTAGTCCTTATCCATATTATAAAGAGAACCATACTCATCCCAGGCTCTGTCGAAACCATCTTGATGGGTTATACAAGCATAGTAAGTGAGGTTTTTGTCCTTAGGAATAAAGTCTATTTTGACAGATGAAGATGTTATCTCTTTCTCTTCTATTGTGAAATCGTCTCCGGTATTGAATGGAGGAATTTCAAAAAAAGAAATACTGTCAACGTTAGCGGCGTCGAAAGATTTTATGTTTAAATCCTTTTTATGAACCAATAGATTATAGTCATTTTTGGTTTGTGCTCCTACTACATTGGTCAAAACTATGGCAATGAGTAATAATATATATTTTTTCATAAATAATTATTCAATTTGATTGTTGATAATATTGTTTTACTGAGGCATCAAATAAATCTTTTTCGAATGTTATATTACGGCTCATCGGTTGTTGATAAGTACTTCTTGTATTCTGTTGTTCGTTTACCCGAGTCATAACCAAATGCCAAAATTACATATTCTGTATTCGAGTCAAGGTTTTCAAGACGTACAGTCTGGCTGCCATTATGAACCATACTTCCATATCCTCCGTAACTTGTCTGCACATCAATCATCTTGTCAATAGCCGCCTCCTCAGAGCCTTCTTGGGCTACTAAGTTGTTGAAAGAACTTGCCCTTTGGTATGTAACTACGTATGGGTCGTTGTTTGTTGCAGTAACATTGACAGTGAAAGCATACACTTCGGGGGTAACACTTACAATTTCCAGAACGTTATCTGACATTGCCACATCGGGTGTTTCAAACCAATATTCAACAATGTCTGTTGTCATTTCAGCCGTTTCCGTGTCTATGCCATACGCATAAACACAATAACGAGTCTTCGGTTTCAGGGACGAAATGATAGATGCCGACTCGAAAGTCTGTGTGCCACTGGTAACTTGTTGCTTCAGAATGTCTTTCCACGTAGCCCCACTGTACTCTGCCTGTGCTTCCCACCATGCCTTATCATGATTGAACAACGAGCCACTATATTGACTCATAATCAAGTCATAGGTGCTTTGGCTTACTATGAACTGATAATACTTGAAGTCGTCTGACGACGGTGTTATTGTATAACTTGCACTCGTAGGTGTAACTTCATTGGTCTTTATCGTCAAAGTTTCCTTCTGTACGACTTGCTTTTTTGCGAAAGTCAAGCTGTCGATGTCTGATAACATAAAACCGGAAATCTTGCCGTCGTTGGTATGAACGCGAACTCTAATTCTATCTTCCTGTGCAAATGTTGTCGTTGCAAATATTGCAGCCGCAATCAAAGTAAATATTTTCTTCATTGGATTACTTTTTAAATTTAAGTGCTTGATTGTTTACTTGGATGATGTATATACCGGAAGCGAGACCGGATATGTCGATAGAAGTGCCGCTGAAGTTTGTCATTTTCTTCACGATACATCCATTCATGCTATAGATATTCACATTAGAAACTTTGTCAACCCCGTTTATGAACAGCGTAGAGCCATCTCCCTCAATGCTTACATTGAAAGAAGCGACGTTGTTGTTGCTCTCAATCATGCTAACGAGCATTTGGAAATACAGCTTGTCTATGTCTGAATAGTTGAATGCTACATTCTCTCCTCCATTGATATTAACGGATATTCCGGCATCTTCCAGCTTTATGCACTTGATAGTGTTGAGTGCAAACTTAGATTCTCCTGTTTTTGTTTGGACAATCAAATTAGTGTCATCTGCATGAGCAACTCCGCAGGAGAGCAGCATCATTGCAACTAACATCTTTCGTGAAATTTTCTTCATGTTAATATAATTTTTAGTACCAAGTTAAAATTGTCGGCGATAAAGGTAGTAGTTTTTTCGTCAAAAAAATAGCTTCAATGTGTTTATTTTGTTATTTTTAACACTCATATTGTAGCCCAAAAACTCCCTATGAACGCGCTTTTTTGTTCATAGGGAGTGCTTAATGGCTGTTATGAAAATGGTGTTACGACTATTATATCAATGCTTTTTAGAATGTTTAAGTTCGTGCATCATGTTTTGGTGGTGTTTCTTCAGTTTAAACTTATCGAACCCCCTACCATAAACTCCCATTACGGCACTCTGTGTCACGAATGCGTTAGGGTCAATTTCGTCAATTATGCGGTAGAGCATGCCGGCTTCTCTTTGCTTAGCCACCACGAGCAGCAGCCTGATATTGCTACCTGTATAGAAACCATGTGCGTCTATGATTGTGCACCCACGATGTGGTGGTTCGTTAGTGATGCGTTCACAAATTTCTTCATACTTCTCTGACATTATGAGGAGTTGCACAGAGCGTCTTCCCGAATTAACCACTTGGTCGAGCACGAATGCCGTTATTATAAGTACCACATAGCCGTAGATTACCTGTTCCCAACTCTTCAGCACCACGTAACTTAGCGTTACGATAAACATATCCACCAGCAGGATTACTCGTCCGAGAGATATGTCTCGATACTTGTTCACTATTGCAGCCACGATGTCTGAACCTCCTGCACTGCCATTAAATGCCAGACCGTAGCCTATGCCCACACCGCAGAATACAGCTCCTATGATACATGTCATGAAAGGTTCGCCTTCCAGTATCGTAGGATTTGGAAACATGTTTCGGAATATTGTGGTAAATGTGGTGAGCATAACCACACCGTAGATAGTCTTGATACAAAACTTCAGTCCCAGTGATTTCAGAGCCAAGCCAAGCAATATCAGGTTCGTAGCAAAGTATGTTACATATACCGGGATACCTGTACCCCAGAATACAATCGACGACAATCCTGCCACACCTCCTGTGGAAATGTTGTTAGGCAGAAGGAATATGGTCCAACCGATGCAGTAAGACAGCATACCTACTGCAATCATAACATAGTCTATTATTTCTCTATACAGAACCGTTTTGTTTATTTTTCTCTCCGTCATAAAATAAAATCAATTTTGAATATTTGGCAATATCCGATATACCTCTATCTCTAAATGAAGAAAGTGCCACACAAGAAACGGTGTCATTACCGGCTCTTTTGTTGCACTTTCTTTGTTGTCTCTATATCTTATTCGGCTTTTATAGCAGCCACTCCCGGCAGTTCTTTGCCCTCAATGGCTTCTAAGAGTGCACCGCCACCAGTGGAGATGTAACTCACTTGGTCTGCCATTCCGAACTTGTTGATACATGCAACAGAGTCGCCACCGCCGATAAGTGAGAACGCACCGTTTGCAGTTGCCTTTGCGATAGAGTCTGCAATAGCCTTAGAACCACCGATGAAGTTGTCAAACTCGAACACTCCTGCCGGTCCGTTCCAAAGGATTGTCTTTGCATTCTCAATCGCTTCGGCAAATGCCTTGCGCGTTTCCGGTCCGGCATCCAGTCCCATCCAGCCTTCGGGGATTGAGTTCGACGGAAGCACTTGTGTCTTAGCATCGTTAGAAAAACTATCCGCTGCGACACAGTCGGTACCGAGCACGAGTTTCACCCCGTTTTCCTCTGCCTTTCTCATCACCTCAAGGGCAACATTGAGTTTGTCAAGCTCCACTATCGAATTTCCTATCTCTCCGCCCTGTGCCTTTGCAAACGTGTATGTCATACCGCCGCAGAGGATGAGGTTGTCAACCTTGCCGAGCAGGTTTTCGATAATGCCAATCTTCGTTGAAACCTTAGAGCCGCCCATTATCGCGGTGAAAGGTCGTTTTATGTTTCCAAGAACGGCATCAACGGCCTTCACCTCTTTTTTCATAAGGTAGCCCAACATGCGGTTCTCTTTGTCAAAATATTCGTCGATTACTGCTGTAGAAGCGTGTTTGCGGTGAGCCGTACCGAAGGCGTCCATTACATAAACGTCTGCGTATGACGCGAGCTTCTTTGCAAAATCTTTCTGCGAAACCTTCATCGCCTTCTTTGCCTGCTCATACTCCGGAGCATCCTTTTCTATTCCGACAGGCTTTCCTTCCTCTTCGGGGTAGAAGCGAAGATTTTCAAGCAACAATGCCTCGCCCGGTTTAAGTTCCGATGCTTCAGCAGAGGCGTTAGCACAGTCGGCAGCAAACTTCACATTCACACCAAGAGCACTGCTTACCGCAGGGACAATCTGTTTCAATGATAATTTCGGGTTTACCTTACCCTTTGGCTTGCCCATGTGCGACATCATTATTACTGCACCTCCGTCAGAGAGGATTTTCTTCAGTGTGGGAAGTGCTCCACGGATACGTGTATCATCCGTTACATTACCATTCTCATCGAGTGGAACGTTGAAGTCCACGCGCACGATAGCCTTCTTGCCGGCAAAATTAAATTTATCAATTACCATAATACTTAATTAAGTTATATTCGTGATAACAATGTCTTAGCATGATGCAAAAGTAAGCATTTAAATCGAAACCTTAGTCCCTTAAATGATTATTTTTACCTTTTTTATAATAATATCCATTACAAGTGGGAAAACAATGCTGCAGAAATTGCTTTTTCTCGTTGGAAAAGCATACCTTTGCACTTGTCAAATACAACATTATATGATTAAGGATAGCATAATAATTGTGAGCGGAGGAATGGATAGCATAACCCTGCTCCATGAATATAAAGACCGCATTGCGATGGGAGTTTCGTTCGATTACGGAAGCAATCATAATGCACGTGAAATACCTTTTGCACGCAAACATTGCGAAAATTTGGGCATAGAACATATCGTGATAGACCTCGCTTTCATGCCGAAATACTTCAAGAGTTCGCTTCTTGACGGTGCTGAGGCTATCCCGGAGGGGCACTATGCCGACGACAACATGAAATCAACAGTAGTTCCGTTCCGCAACGGCATTATGCTTTCCATTGCCGCAGGAATTGCCGAAAGCAGGGGATTGAAATACGTCATGCTGGCAAACCACGGCGGCGACCACACAATATATCCCGATTGCCGACCGGAGTTTGTGAGCGCGATGAGCGAGGCAACGAAGACCGGGACATTCCCCGGCATTGAAATTCTTGCTCCATACACCGGCATCACCAAGGTGGAAATCGCCCTTCGCGGCAAGGCACTGGGCATAGATTATTCGGAAACATGGAGCTGCTACAAGGGTGAAGAACACCATTGCGGCAAGTGTGGCACATGCGTGGAGCGTAGAGAGGCGATGCGCGATGCCGGTATCGAAGACACCACTATATATAGGGAGTAGTGCGTATAGTCTCCCGTATCACTCTTCAGTGACCACCTCTTTCCTTGTTTCTTTTCTCCTCGCCGTTATCGAACCATACTGATAATAAAGACAGAAGAACTGCCACAGCCATACCGGAGAATATGCTGCAATGGCTGTGAAAGTGCCTAAGAATATCAGCAATGGTGCCGATGTGGGCATGCCCGACGCATCGCCGAGATATATTCCGAGCGAATTTTGCAGGCTTGCCACGGCAACCACCCATAGCGGGGCGGCGAGAACAAAGGCAATAATAGTGCCGATGAGCATAGTTACGAAGAAAGTCATGAACATGCGACCATAGAAGCGCAGTCCCACAAAGTAGTTGCGCCCCAACACACTCACGATGCCGAGATTGTCCTCCGCCATATATTTCATTCCGCTGTAGCCTGTAGGCACAAGCAACAACGCCGTGACGAGCACTATCCCTATCGCTATCAGCAGATGCAGCAGGAGCATTCCCTGATGCCATATCAGCACGAGTGGTATGCTGACTGCGTAGAACAGTGCAACGTCGGCAACGAAAACCACTGCCACGAGAGCCGCCAGTTTCAATGCCCGGATTATGTTGCGCCTTGTCTTTTGTCCTTTCAAGGCTGCCATTATGCCACCGGAAACGAATGCCGTGAACAGCAGTGTTAACAGTGATGCGGCAGCCCACACGCACCAAGTCGTGACAACAGCCTCGTCGCTTTTTACCGACAGCAACATCAGTGCGGCAGCAACGGCGATACCGGCAGCCGTAGCCACACAGACAATCCATATCCAAAGGCGTTTTGTCCATAGTGTTATGTTCTGTGACATCAGTCTGTATGATGCCGCCGTTATAGCCGGGATGCTGCGGCTTTTGATGTTCTCTTCTATTTTCAGTGTGCTCATTTCTTCTTTATTTTTAGTTCTATTCATGAATATAACGTTCTGTCAGAAGCCCAACACGCGTCCCACCTGATACACCATTGCAGAGACAACCCACGCCAATGCCGTAGTGTAGCATGCCGCGAACAGTGCCCATTTCCACGAACCGGTCTCCCCCTTTATAGCCGCTATTGTGGCAATGCAGGGGAAGTATATGAGCACGAAGATGAGATAAGAGAACGCAACGAGGGGCGTAATGCCGTCGGCAGTCATTTTGTTGTGCAGGTTTGCGTATCTCGCGTTAGAGTCTTCGAGGTCTTCCTCTGCCAGTTCTCCGTCGTTGGCATACAGCACCCCGATTGTGGAAGCAACAATCTCTTTCGCGCCGATACCGGCAATCAGCGAGACGTCGAGTTTCCAGTCGAACCCCTGAACGTAGAACACAGGCTCTATTGTCTTGCCCATCCTGCCGATGTAACTTTGCTCCTGCTGTTGCTGCTGGTCGAGTGAGTCGTCGTGTGGGAAATATCCGAGTGCCCACACGATGATGCTTGCCACGAGAATGATTCCTCCCATTTTCTTCAGATACTGCTTGCCTTTCTCCCATGTGTGGCGTGTTATGGCTTTTGCGGTGGGGAAGCGATATGGCGGCAGTTCCATCACGAATGGCGTGTCTTCGCCTTTTACTATAAACTTGCTGAATATGCGGCTCATAATCACAGCGAGAATAATTCCCGTTGCATACAGCAGTATCATTATGTATGTTTGGTATTCGACGGCAAAAAATGCTCCCACTATCATTATATATATAGGTAGGCGGGCAGAACAACTCGTCAACGGCAGCACCAGCATGGTGACAAGCCGTGAACGTCGGCTCTCTATAGTCCTCGTTGCCATTACTGCCGGCACGTTACATCCGAACCCCATGATGAGCGGAATGAACGATTTGCCATGAACACCCATTCCGTGCATCATCTTGTCCATTATGAAAGCCGCCCGCGCCATATAGCCGGAGTCTTCCATGAACGATATGAACATGTATAGTATGAGTATCTGCGGCAAGAACACTATCACCGACCCTACACCTGCTATAGCACCATCCACAACCATTGCGCGAAGCGGACCGTCGGGCATTACGCCGTTGAGCCACGACGACAGTGCTGCCACTCCGATTTCAATCCAGTCCATCGGGTATTGCCCTACCTTGAAAGTGGTGAAGAACATCAGGTAGATAAACAGGAAAAACAGCGGAAACCCGAGCCATTTGTGGGTTATCAGGGCATCGAGCCGGTGGGTTATTCTGTAGTTGTCGGTGTTCGTACCTTCTGTATATCCCACCTCTTTCAGCGCACCATATATAAAACCGTATTTCGCATCCATTACAGAGGTCTCCGAGTCTTCGTGCACTTCCTCTTTCAGACGCATTGCAGCCTCATCACGATGTGCAATTATTTCATCGAAGTCGGGCAAGTCGCTTATCGACTTTTCCACTTGTTTGTCGTTTTCAAGAAGTTTTATCGCCAGATAGCGGGTAGAGAACTGCCGACGCACTTCGTCGTAAGCCTTCAGGTGTTCCTGAATTTCACCTATCGCGTTCTCGATATATTCGCCGTGGTTTATGTGTATGTGCCTCACGGGAGTCTTCTTGTATGTTCCCTCATAAACCTGAATTATAGTCTTGAAAAGTTCCTCCACGCCATCGCCGTTCTTGAAAACCGTGGGCACGAGAGGGAAACCGAGCAGCTCGCTCAGTTTGTTGTAATCGAGCCTGTCGCCACGTTTTTCTATTTCGTCATACATGTTTAACGCACCCACCATACACAGGTTCATGTCAATGAGTTGCGTTGTAAGATACAAGTTACGCTCAAGATTGCTCGTGTCGATAACGTTAAGCACCACATCGGGCGTCTTCTCTACTATCTGTTTCCTTACATATAGCTCTTCGGGGGAGTATGCCGACAGCGAATAAGTGCCCGGAAGGTCTATTATATTGAATTTATATCCCTTAAATTCTGCCACCCCCTCCTTGGCATCTACGGTCACTCCGGAGTAGTTTCCCACTCTCTCGTGTGCTCCGCTTGCAAAATTAAAGAGCGACGTCTTACCGCAGTTGGGATTTCCCACGAGTGCTACGTTTATCTCGCGATGCCTTTTCATGGCTTGCGAATGTATGCCTGCAGCTTCACTGCCGAGCGTCAGGCTTCCTCCGTTTCCGGCATTGCCGTTGGTCGTCGGGGTATTGCTCGTCTTCTTGACAATCTCTATATGTGCTGCCTCACTGTGCCGCAACGAAATCTCATACCCCATTATTTTATATTTCACAGGGTCTTGCAACGGAGCATTGAGCAAGACTTCGACTGTCTTGCCCCTGATGAATCCCATTTCTATTATGCGCTTACGAAATCCACCGTGACCATATACCTTGACGATAATGCCTCTCTCGCCGGTCTTTAATTCTGATAATTGCATGCTATGACATGTTTTTAAGCATGTAAAGTTACGTATAAATGCTGATATGACAAAACTTTTACGAGGAAATACCTACAAATGATTACTACCGAGAAATGCCTCCGCTCGCTTCAGGTCTTCGGGGGTATCGATGCCTATTGTCTCTACATTCGTTGTGCCGACCTTTATCTTATAGCCGTTCTGAAGCCACCTTAATTGCTCCAGACTTTCTGCAATCTCAAGCGACGACTGTGGCAGGGCGGTTATTTCTCTTAGCACCTCGGTTCTGTAGGCATACAGTCCGATATGTTTCAAGAATGGGAACGAGGCGAGCCAATCGTTGCTATCAACACCTCTCACAAATGGAATTATGCTGCGACTGAAATACATCGCATAGCCGTTATTATCCACCACAATCTTCGGGGAGTTTGGATTTTCCAGCATTTCGAAGCCCTGTTCCTTGTCGAAATGCTTGCCGAGTGTTGCAATCTGCGTTCCGGCATCGTCGAAACACCGGCATACCGTGGCAATCTGCTCTGCCTTTATGAACGGTTCGTCGCCCTGAACATTGATTATCACGTCGGCATCAATGCCCAATGTTTCCACCGCCTCCTTTATTCTGTCTGTACCACTTCGGTGGTCGGGGGATGTCATCACCGCCTTGCCTCCGAAACTCTCAACGGCATTGAAAATCTTTTCGTTGTCGGTGGCAACATAAACATCCTTTATGGCTTTTGCCACTTGCTCACACACTCTCTGTATTATCGGCTTTCCGCCCAGCATCGCGAGGGGTTTCCCGGGAAATCTCGTGGATGCAAAGCGAGCCGGTATTATTGCTGCAAATTTCATCTTTTCCGTTTTGCTTTATGCTACATGCTTTTATGGTGCAAATTTATATATTTTTCCCGAGATTATATTCCGGCGTGTGAAAAAAAACATATTTGACGCCGTTTTCAAATCTTCTGTGTTGCAAAATCGGCGACTTTGTTTTTTAAATCGGCGAAATTGCAGAGTAAAATCGGCGGTTTTACCGACCAATTTCGGCGATTGTACTTTCCGCTTGACATCCTTATGATTTGCTGAAGGTGGTTTGTCGGCATGCAGAAGCTGCCCTTTCATGCCGCGCCAAATCTGTTCCCGCATTGACGGAGGGAATATAATTAAAAAAACGAAATAAGAAAAAAGTAATCTGAATTTACTCTGTTTTCTTTTGTAATGTTATCACATTTTTATAAATTTGCGTCTTGGAACATTAAAAATATATCGTGATGAAGAAAATACTTATGGCAATGATGCTTGCTTTGCCGCTTGTTTCAAGTGCTCAAAAGATAACTCTCGGTTCTTGTGTTACTAAGGACGGTGCTACCTACAAAGGTGAAATGTCAGGGGGAAAACCGCATGGGAAGGGTAGTGCCACATACAAGAACGGCGATATATATGAGGGGGAATTCGTAAAAGGGAAACGACAGGGAGAAGGCACCTACACCTTCTCCGACGGAGGAAAATATGAAGGACAATGGTTTCAGGACCAACAGCACGGTCAGGGAACACTCTACGACCCCGACAATAATAAATATGTGGGGCTGTGGTATCGCGACTATCAGGAAGGGCACGGCGTGAAATACTACTACAACGGCGATGTGTATGACGGCGAGTGGTATCACGACAACAGACAAGGATATGGGAAATACACCTTTGCCGGTGGTGCTTATTACGTTGGTCAGTGGAATAACGACAAACGTAACGGCAAGGGACTGTTCGACTGGGGCGACGGCTCGTCATACGACGGCGACTGGGTTGACAACCAGATGAACGGCAAAGGCACTTACAAATATGCTTCGGGCGATTCCTACACCGGCGACTTCAAGGACGGAGTGATGAATGGTAAAGGCATTTATAAGTTCCACAACGGAGACATATACGAGGGAGCTTACTTCAAGGGCGAACGCACCGGAGATGGCATCTTCCGATATTCCAACGGCGATGTATATACCGGGCATTTCGTAAACGGCGAAAAGGACGGAATGGGCACGCTGAAGTGGCAGAACGGAGATGTGTATTCGGGACAGTGGAAAGACGACAAGCAGAACGGACAAGGAAAACTCACGAAGAAAGAGGGCGACGTTTTTGAGGGCAATTTCAAGAACGGAAACGTTGAAGGAGAGATAATAATACACTACGCCGACGGCAGTAAGTTCCGCGGTATATATAAAGACGGCAAACGAAACGGTAAGGCTATTGAGGTGGATAAGGTCGGAAACCGTTTCGAGGGAACGTATAGGGATGACCGACGCGACGGAGAATACATCGAGAAAGACCGTAACGGCAACATCACTTCGCAGGGAACTTACGTAAGAGGAAGGAAGCAGTAGAAAAGGCAATGCGGAGAAACCGCCTTACGAACATTAACAAATATGACGCGGAAAGCAGAAAAACAAAGCGAGCATATAGGGCTCGTGAGAAATGACATATACTTGGAGCCGTTTGAGGATGCCATACGTGGCAGGCACGACCATGCCCAATGGAAGATTGACCAACTCACACTCGGCGGCAGACAGACGCTTAGCGACTTTGCCAACGGTTACGCCTATTACGGTCTTCACCACGATGAGCTGGGCGGTTGGGTGTTCCGCGAGTGGGCACCTAACGCCACTGACATATATCTTGTCGGCGATTTCAACAACTGGAAACCGGAAGAGGGTTATCGAGCAACGCGAATTGGCGATTCGGGTGATTTGGAACTGAAACTGCCGGAAGCAGCAATGAAGCACGGCGACTTTTTCAAGATGCTCGTGAAGTGGAACGGCGGCGAGGGAGAGCGCATACCGGCGTGGGCAGACAGGGTGGTGCAGGATGAAGAAACAAAGATTTTCTCGGCACAGGTTTGGGCTCCGGAAAAGAAACATGAGTGGCAGCATGACACCAAAATCAACAACGACCGGCCACTATTCATATATGAGTGTCATGTGGGAATGGGGGCAGATGCGGAGAAAGTGGGCTCTTACAACGAGTTCCGTGAAAATGTGCTGCCGAGGATTATAAAGGCCGGCTACAACTGCATACAGATGATGGCGGTTCACGAACACCCGTATTACGGCTCTTTCGGGTATCATGTGAGTTCGTTTTTTGCCCCTTCGAGTCGTTTCGGGACACCGGAAGACTTGAAACTACTTATCGACACAGCCCACGAGAACGGCATTGCAGTGATAATGGACATCGTGCACTCTCATGCAGTAAAGAACGAAAAGGAAGGACTCGGTAATATTGCGGGCGACAAATGCCAGTATTTCTGTTCCGGAGAAAGACGGGAACACCCGGCATGGGACTCGCTTTGCTTCGACTATGGGAAAGACGCGGTGGTGCATTTCCTGCTTTCCAAATGCAAGTATTGGATGACTGAGTTCCACTTTGACGGCTTCCGCTTCGACGGAGTGACCTCAATGCTGTATTATAGTCACGGACTCGGCGAGTCGTTCACCAACTACGCCGATTATTTCAACGAGCATCAGGATGACGATGCGATATGTTATCTCACTCTCGCTAACAAACTTGTGCATGAAATAAATCCGCGAGCAATCACTATTGCGGAGGAAGTGAGCGGAATGCCGGGACTGGCTGCGGCGTTTGAAGACGGTGGAATGGGTTTCGATTACCGTATGGCAATGAATATACCAGACTACTGGATAAAGACGATAAAGGAACTGCCTGATGAGAAATGGAAACCGAGTTCGATATTCTGGGAAATAAAGAACAGGCGTCCGGACGAGAAAACAATATCCTACTGTGAAAGTCACGACCAGGCACTTGTGGGAGATAAAACTATAATATTCCGCCTGATAGACGCCGATATGTATTGGCATTTCCGTAAGGGTGACGAAAACGAGACCGCTCGGCGCGGCATCGCGTTGCATAAGATGATACGACTTGCCACTGCCTCGGCAATCAACGGAGGCTATCTTAACTTCATGGGGAACGAGTTCGGACACCCCGAATGGATTGATTTCCCACGAGAGGGCAACGGTTGGAGCCATAAATATGCGCGCCGCCAGTGGCATCTGGTGGATGATAAAGAACTGTGTTACCACTGGTTGGGCGACTTCGACAGGGAGATGTTGAGAGTAATAAAGGGCGAAAAAAACTTCCATAAAACGCCGGTTCAGGAGATATGGCATAATGATAGCGACCAAATATTGGCGTTCATGAGGGGCAGCCTGCTGTTTATATTCAACTTTTCTCCCTCGCGCTCGTTCACGGATTACGGCTTTCTTGTGCCTGCCGGTTCGTTCGACGTGCTCCTCAACACTGATTCGACACGCTTCGGCGGTAATGGTTTTGCCGATGATAGCATGACGCATTTTACAAATCACGACCCATTATATGCCAAAGAGCATAAAGAGTGGTTGAAACTATACATCCCTGCTCGTAGTGCCGTGGTATTAAAGAAGAATGGATAAGTCTGTATGACAGTTAATAACAAGAACGGTGACACTGTTGTGATTCGAGTGGTTTGCGCCGTAGCATTTTTGGTTTTCACCTTTGGATATCTATATTTCTATCAATGCGATTTGATAGGAGCGGTGCAGCACGTGCTTTCCGGAGGGCAGACCTCATATTCGAGGCTCGTCGGAACGATAATAATCACAGTGGTTTTATATCTTTTGCAGATAGGTATATACGCCTTGACAAAGCTCAACAGGCATGCCCACGCACTGACTTATTTCCCCTCATTGCTGTTACTGAGCCTGCTGACCGCTGTGGAAGACTCTTTCGACCGGAGTTTCTCGCTTTCCACATGGGCATGGTTCTCGCCGGTGTTGCTCATATTGTTTGTTTTCATTGTATATTTATCAATGAAATATCATCCGTATATGCAGAAGAAATCTTACGTAGGTATCTTCTCGGAAGCATCGTGGACGAATATGCTTACAATGGCATTGATGTTTGTTTTCGTAGGCGTATTCGGCAATGGAAATGATGTTCTGCACTATCGTTTGCGAATAGAGAGGTGTTTGAGCGAGAAAGATTATGCCACGGCATTGACCATAGGGAAATCTTCTTTGGAAACGGACAGTTCGTTGTTCATGCTCCGGGCGAGTGCGCTGGCGCGCTCTAAACAACTTGGCGAGCGTCTTTTTGAATATCCCACGATAGGTGGTTCCGCCTCGTTGCTGCCTAATCATGGCAGTGTGAGGTGTGTGCTGTATGATGCCGGCGATGTTTACAGAGTCGTTGGAGCAATTCCAAAAAGCAAGATGACCGTTTCCGACTATCTCAAAACGATAAAACAGACCGGACAGACGAGAGCTGCATACGGCGACTACCTGCTGTGTTCTTACCTCCTTGACAGGAACTTGGATAAGTTTGCGAGCGAATTGGGGGAATATTATGTTATTGATTCTGTTTCGGTATTGCCAAAGCATTATCGCGAAGCACTTGTGTTATATGAACGTCAGCGTTCTGTGGAATACGAAGGGTTTCACGACGAGGTTGCAGAAGCAGATTATGAGGACATGATGGAGATAAGGAGGAAATATCGCAACATGCCGGAATATCTGACGAAATTGCGCGATTCATACGGGAAGACATATTGGTATTACTTCTTCAAGGAATAAAAATAAAACAGGATTTGCCGTACAATCAAACATAATCGGTACACTTTCTAATGACCGATTTTGGTTAAAAACATGCCGTGTTTTTTGTTTTTATAAACTTTATTAGTACCTTTGTTGCAAATAAATATTATTCGGTATGGAGAATGCAGGTAAAATAACCCAAGAAAACTTTGATGATGTTTATGTTGACAAAATCGAAGTGAAGGAGATAGACAAGTTTGTTTGTGCGGAAATGGGGCGTCAAATTCACCGCTATATAAAAGGAATGAGGGGCAGCAAGACAATGATGGAGAACTTCGAGAAAGCCATTTCGAACTTCACTGTCGAAGAGAAAGAGATTGCCATTGCAAACTATATAGACCTTAACCGCAAGGCTATCAGCGGACTTGACTTCAAGGTTGTGCTGGCACGTGCGGTGGCAAATTATTGCGATACGTTCGATTACATGCTCACCATAATCAACGACAAGAAGCGAATGTCGTTCTATCTTGACCGTATCCGTTCAAAATATATCAGGTTCCACGTGGTGTTTGAGGAGCATGGAAAGTTCGGAATAAAAGACTATGACGGAAGAATTAGGGTAAGACCTGAATACGATTTTCTCCGCACATGCTACATATATGTTGACGATTTGGTCGTAATACCTATAATTGCGGGCAAGGACGGCAAGTTGGGACTAATCCTTCCGGATGAGAATAACACCGTTGTGGCAGATTTTATATACGATGATATCTCGCTGAGAGATGAATATCCCTATTTTGAAGCGAAGAGAGGGCGCAGGAAAATATTACTTAACGAAAAAGGCGAGGAGTGTTCTTGATGAACAATTCCTCGCCATGTTTACTATAAATATTCATGAAAAGACACTACTTCTTATAGATAGTGCGTGCTTTCTCGTAAGCTTTCACCCAGTCGGTGTTCAGATTGAACTGAGTGATATAATTCTCGTTGTAGTAGGCTTCGGTAAGAGTGGTGTCGTTATCGTCATAACGCGGAAACTCTATACAGAACATCTTGAAGTCCTGCAACACCTTGCTCTGTTGCTTCTTGCTCGCCTTTTCAAAGTTCGACAGGTACAAATCGATGAACTCAAACAGGGCAAGTGCTTGGTCGTCGAGTTCTGCCGACTTCTCCGGCATCTGTTCAACAGTGCGCTGCCCCATGTAACATAGTTCGTCATACTTGAACGTTGCAATCTTACGAAGCCCGACATCTTTCTTCTCATCTTCGGCAACTTCGCGTGCCATTTGTAATGCCGCCTTGTATCTTTCCTGTGCATTGACGCTGACAATCGCCATGCAGACAAGTGCCATAGTGATTAAAATTCTTCTCATCTTGAATAATGTTTATTGTATGTTTAACGTTATATATCTCGTTTTGTTTGAAATACGGCGTCTTTATTATGTTTTTTTAACGGCATGTTTCTTTTGGTTTTTAGAGTTTCAACCTCCGTTTCCGGTCTTTATTCCTTAACCCTGCTTTGGTTTTTCTGTGCGAAATCCTTCCAGCTGCTGTAATGATTTGCGCCGGTTTCCGGTCTTGACATCTGCATGTAATGGCAATATGCGGCAGCAAGAGCGTCTGTTGCATCCATGAACTTGGGCATCTCTCCGCTGTCAAGTTTCAGCAGTTTCTGCAACATTCCGGCAACTTGTTCCTTTGAAGCAGAACCATTGCCCGTGAGTGCAAGTTTTATTTTCATCGGTGCATACTCATGAATAGGCACGCTATGGTTTATTGCTGCGGCGATGGCAACGCCTTGTGCTCTTCCGAGTTTCAACATTGATTGAACGTTTTTGCCGAAGAACGGAGCCTCGATTGCCATTTCGTCGGGCAGGAACTCATCAATAATGCCGGTCACTCTATCGAAAATCTTGCCCAGTTTCAGGTATGGGTCTTTCTCGTTTCTCATGTCGATAACCCCCATTGCCACCATATTCGCCTTCCTGCCTTCAACGCTTATTATGCCGTAGCCCATGACATTGGTGCCGGGGTCGATGCCTATTATGACCTTCTCCATTCACCTAAGATAAGGGTTTGTTTTAAGTTCGTCGCCTATGGTTGTCCTCCCTCCGTGTCCGCTTAGCACTATAGTGTCTTTCGGAAGTTTTGCAAGCACGTTCTTCAGGCTGTTCATCATGTCTGTAATTGAGCCTCCTTCGAAGTCTGTGCGACCGATACTCATTTGGAAAAGAGTGTCTCCCGTGAACGCAACACCCTCTTCTTCGCAATAGAATGTGACGCTTCCCGGAGTGTGCCCCGGCGTTTCAAGTATGCTGAAAGTATGCGAACCGAACGAAATATTGTCTCTTCCGGTGAAATAACTGCCAACAACCGACAAATCGTTTTCATGTTTTATGCCGAGGAAAAGCATTGCTTGTTGGGAAAGAGAGTCAGTAAGGAACTTGTCTTTCAGGCTTACCTCTGCCTTTATGCCATATTGTTTTTTTATAAATTCATTACCCGCACAATGGTCAAAATGCCCATGTGTGCATATCAGTTTTTGGGGTTGCAGGTCGTTGGCTGCGATGTATTCGGCAATTTCCTCATACTCCTTTTCGTTAAATGCGCCACAGTCTATTATGGCACACTCCCCGGTTCCGTCACTCACAACGTATGTGTTTTCCTGCAAAGGATTAAAAACAAACCTTTTTATGTTCAGCATTTCACAGATGTTTATTGCTTGTTATACAATTATTACACGGGAAGATAAATCACATGTTTTTCCTTAAACCATTCTTCTTCAAAGAAAGTGCCTATCTCCGAAGTCTCTATCAAGTGCCTGAATGGGCGTGTCTCACTTTCTATGTTTCCACCTTTTAATACAATAACTCCATTGGGTAGCGAGTTCTGTTGTTTCCCACCGATATTCTTTCTCACTATTTTCATGAGGTCTGGCAATGGCATCACCGCCCTGCTTACAACGAATTGATACAGTCCTTTTTCCTCTTCCCCGCGCCGGTGCACTATCTCCGTGTTCTCCAGTCCGATTGTCTTTGCAACCTCTTGTGCCACACGTATCTTCTTGCCGGTGCCGTCAATCATCGTGAAATGGCATTCCGGAAAGGCGATAGCCAACGGAATTCCGGGAAATCCGCCTCCCGTACCGAAGTCTAACACCCTTGTCCCTCCCCTGAATTTTATCACATTGGCGATTGCCAAGGAGTGAAGCACGTGGTGTTCGTATAGCATTTCGATGTCTTTTCGAGAAATCACGTTTATCTTTGAGTTCCAATCGCGATACAGTTCGTCCAATGCTGCGAACTGTTCCAACTGCTTCTCAGTGAATTTACCTCCAAAATATTTCTTGATAAGTTCCATTATATTCCTTATTTATATTTGATAAGAGCGTCTTAACCCTTTATTTTCAGATATTTGTTTATGTCAGAATAGTCTATCTTAACCAATATTCTGCCGACGTCATGAGTAGCAATCTCATCTGCATTGTATATGAACACAACGCCATCTTCTGCAAGCATGAAGTTTGAAGAAGGGTAGGGCGTTATCCCTTTGAAAATGGATTGTGCCTGTAGTTGTTCGAGATTGTCAACGCCTTTTTCGTCACAGAGTTCTTTGATGATGAGTTCTGATATGAATTGAGCAGAGCCTTCGACAATCACATCTTCGAGTCCGAGCACTTTCTTGTTGTCAACATCAATGTTTTTCGCTATCATTGTATTCGTGTCATGCACTGCTCCCGCCCCGTAACAAGCCTCTGCAACATACACGACAATCCCTTTTCTGCCCTGTTTTACAGACGTTTTTACGCTGTAATTCACATCATAACTCTTTGGATTTTCCTTGTCCACGCTATAAAGACTTGCGTAGTCGCGTTTATATTCTTCCGTATATCTGCAGACGAAGGAGTCGAGTGCTTCCTCCATACTTGTCATCCTGCCGCCGATTGAGAAATAGTCGGGTGTTAGGATGCCGGAAGTGAGCAGTTCAAAGTTTATGTCTTTCAGGCTGTCAGACTGTGAGAAGATTATGTCGAGATGTAACTTGCATGCCGGGGAAAGCGAATCTCGTGTGAGGCTCACGGTGGTGTCTTTCCTGATAGAGTAGGCATGGAAAGATAACAGGTCTCCACCGTCTGCCCCCGACCTGCTGTCGCATGACGAAAGAAAGAACAAAGCGGCTGAAGTAATGAGTGTCACAAGCAAACATGTAGTTTTGTTTTTTGCCATATATACATATCATTTTGGTTGCAAAGTTACTATTTTTTTAGTAAAACACGGATGCCCGATTGCTAAAATTGTTTTTTTTGTATTTATATTTCGCTATGATATAATAAATGATTACATTTGCAGCCCGAAACGGAAAAATAGATATGGAGAAATCATACAAGGCGGCATTATTCGATTTAGACGGTGTCGTTTTCGATACTGAGCCACAATACTCTCTTTTCTGGGGAAGCGAGTGCAGGCGGTATCTCCCCGAAGAAGACGGTCTTGAGCACCAAATCAAAGGGCAGACACTTGTGCAAATCTATGAGAAATACTTCTCCGGAGAGTTGGAAAAGGAGCGCGAGCACATCACGAAAAGGCTGTATGAGTTTGAAGCAAAGATGAATTTTGATTACGTTTCAGGATTTGAAAGCTTTATTTCTTCATTGCGTAAAAGGGGAATAAAGACTGCTCTTGTGACGAGTTCGAACAGAGAAAAGATGGGCGCAGTGTATAAGAAGCGTCCCGAATTTGCACATCTTTTCGACACAATACTTACTTCGGAGGATTTTTCAGAAAGCAAACCGTCGCCCGACTGTTATTTACGTGCAGCCGAGAGGCTATCTTTGGATAGTGACGACTGTGTGGTTTTCGAAGACAGTTTCAACGGTCTGCGCTCCGGACGTGCTGCCGGAATGACTGTTGTCGGACTCTCCACGACAAACAGCAGGGAAGAAATTGCTCCGCTGTGCGACGTGGTTATCAATGATTATATCGGTTTCAATATTTAATCAACAATCCAATCTGAAAAATGGCAGGATATTTAGTAAGCGATATGCGGAAAGTTACTACGCATCGTTTTATTGAGATGAAAGAGCGCGGAGAGAAGATTTCAATGCTCACTTCCTACGATTATACTATGGCAGGTATCGTTGACAGTGCCGGAATAGACGGAATTCTCGTCGGCGACTCGGCATCTAACGTCATGGCAGGCAATGTCACCACACTGCCGATGACGGTGGAACAGATGATGTATCACGCCCGTTCGGTTGTGCGCGGGGTAAGTAGGGCACTCGTTGTGTGTGACATGCCGTTTGGCTCTTACCAGATTGACCGCCACGAAGGTATCAAAAACGCGATACTGATGATGAAAGAGAGTGGCTGCGACGCATTGAAATTAGAAGGCGGAGAGGAAATAATAGATACCGTGAAAGGTATTCTTGATGCCGGTATTCCCGTGATGGGGCATCTCGGACTTACCCCACAGAGCATCAATAAGTTTGGAACCTACGCTGTCAGAGCCCGAGACGAGGCAGAGGCAGATAAGTTACGACGCGATGCTTTTCTGCTTCAGGAGGCAGGATGTTTCTCCATCGTGCTTGAGAAAGTCCCTTCTGATCTCGCCGCAGAAGTATCAAAAAGTCTTACTATTCCCACAATCGGAATAGGTGCCGGCGGTAACACCGACGGTCAGATACTCGTGGTGACAGACATGCTCGGCATGACCAAGGGCTTCAGCCCTCGTTTTCTGCGCCGCTATGCCGACCTCAATACTGTTATCAACGATGCGATAGGGCAATACGTAGCAGATGTGAAGGGGAGCGACTTCCCCAACGAACAGGAAAGTTATTGACATATATGCACACTCATAACACTCCGGTTCACGTCAGGCTTTGGCACAAAGGTTTTTGGGCACTCGCGTGTTCAAATCTGCTCCTGTCGATGTCTATGTTCATGTTTCTGCCGGTGGTGCCTGATTGGTTGGCACAGAGATTTGGTTTTGATAACCTTCACATAGCCTTGCTTTTTGCTTTTCATGGCATAGGGATTTATCTTTTAGGTCCTTTCTGTTCGATGCTTGTGGAGCATTACAGGCGCAACAAAGTGTGCGCTTTCTCGATAATTATTTCTGCATTGGCAAGTTTGTCGGTATTTTATTTCTGCAAACTTCACCCGGAATTCCTTTCTTTATTAGACACTTCAACCATATTCATTATAGCCTCTGTTATACAAATAGTTGGTTCGGCACTGTATGGGCTGTCACAGATGACACTTTCCGGCATCCTCATAATTGATGTATGCGAGTCGTTCCGTCGCACGGAGGCAAACCATTCGGCGGCATGGTTTGGCAGGCTCGGGCTTGCCTTGGGACCTGTTTCCGGCATTGCGGCGTGTCGTTTCTGGGGTGATGAAACGGTATTTCTTGTCTCCTCGGTGTTTTCTTTGGCAGCAATGATTTTGGTGCTTCTTACCGATTTCCCTTTCCGTGCTCCCGACGAGAGTGTGCACACATTCAGCACAGACCGTTTCTTTCTCTCAAGTGGTAAATGGCTTTTTATGAACTTCCTCCTGATAACGGTCACAGTTGGGTGTGTGATGGTCTATAACGGCAACATGGCTTTCTACCTTCTAATGCTCGGAGGATTTCTTGTGGCATTGCTATCACATAAATTTGTCTTTGCCGATGCTGAACTGAAAAGCGAGATATTGTCGGCATTAGTGCTCATTATAGCCGCCCTGCTGGTAATGATATTCCGTGGAATGGAGTTGGCATCGCTCTCTGCAGCCTTTCTCATCGGTATCGGTATCGGCGTGTCGGGTGCTCGTTTCCTTTTGTTTTTCATCAAGTTGAGCCGCCATTGCCAGCGGGGAACATCACAATCTTCATTCTTCCTCACATGGCAGTCGGGACTTGCTTTTGGCGCAGCATTGGGTATTGCGCTCGGCAAAGGCACTATAGGATATGTTGTTGCACTGTGTGTCGCGGTGGCAGCGTTGGTCATGTACCATGTCTTTACGCATACATGGTATATGAAGAACAAGAGTAGATAACAATTTGTTCACCCTGACTTATTTATTATATTGCCGATAAAGATGATTGTCAACGTGCTTGACAATCGCATTCAATACCTATATTTTTATATATGGTTATTTATGTATTTTAGAAATATTTTTGAATATTATTTGCAAATATAAAAAAGAAACTGTATATTTGCGGCCACATTGAAAAACGATAAATTATCACTAACGATTATTATCATGCACAGAAAGGCTCTCTCCTCACCTTGAAAAATAAAAATACAGTGTATCTGACAACAACAAATATAAAGACAGTATGGATGATATCCTTATTGATTAAGGATGCCATATTTTTTAATCACTAACTTTTTAATTTATGAGAAATTTTTTAAAAGAACTCTTGTTTGCCGTGTGTGTCATGACAACCACAATGGTAGGAGCACAAAATGTATCGCAGGATTCCAATTCCGGAAAGGAAGGGAAAAATTCTTTGAAGAATAAAGAGAACACCATTGATTCAAAAGGAATTTTAATGTATGGTGCCACCGTTATCGATGAAACCAATCCAAAGTATTATGTTAGTTTCTATAGTAAACAGAATGGCGATATAAACCGTCTGTGGACAATCGATAAAGACTGGGAAAGTCATTTAAACGTTATGGGTATCCGTGCAGGTGTTTGGTATAAAGACGCATACTATGCCTATAGAGCAAACATGTACACAGGGCATGACGAGTATCTTGAGGCTTTCGTTAAAGTGGATTTTGCAAAAAAGGAAGTGACAGAACTTTATAAGCCGGAAGGCGCATATCCCGGAGAAGGTGTGCCATGGGAGTTTATCTATGATATGACACTTGATCCGAGCCACGAAACCGTTTATGGTATCGGGAGGTTAGTTAAAGATGGAGATCCCAAGCCATATTCGGCACTTTATACCGTAAATATGACAAACGGAGCCTTACAGAAAATAGCAGACCTTGATTTCTATGCTTTTGCACTGGCAAGTGACTATGACGGCAAATTATATGCCATGAGAAGTGCATATAATTTCACTAAGAAACGTTATGACCAACTTGAACTCGTAAGACTTGACCCAAATAATGGTTACAAGGTAATTGAGTCGGAAACAAAAGTACTTAAATATGAAGGTAATGTTATTGAGCCGGTGCTCTTCCATTCTATGGAGTTTGATCATAACTCCGGTGATCTTTATTATTTAGTGGCAGGACAGACTTTCTACCAGCGTCTGGTGAAAGTAGATATTAATACCGGTAATTGTGGAGAGGTAAGAAGTGTTGGAAAGAACATTATTGTGGGATTGGCAATTCCATACGAAGGAGCAGACTCGAAAGAGGCTGCCGGAAGAGTGTCTGAGTTGACATGCACTCCGGGAGAAAATGGTAAACTGGAGGCTACGCTTTCATGGAAAAATCCGACTATGACTTGGAAAGCCGGAGAACTGAAAGAATTGAAGACCATTAAAGTTAGTCGTGGAACGCGAAACAACGTGGTTGCCACACTTGAGGCAACGGGTGTTGGCAAGGCGCAGTCATGGACAGACACTAATCCTGACAATGGGTTCAACAAATATTACGTTACGACATATCGCATAGACAATGAAAAAGGACTTACAGACAGTATCACAATGTTCATTGGTAGAGATGTTCCGGGAATACCGATGGATTTAAAATTGGAGGCTGCCGGTAAGAAAGGAACATTGACATGGAAAGCACCAGAAACCGGTATGCACGGAGCATGGTTTGACAAGGGAACGCTGACGTATCGTGTGGTTCGTCACCCGGGAAATGTCACGGTAAAGGAAAGTACTAAAGAAACCACATTTACCGAGGAACTGGAAGAGCGCAATGGATATTATTACGAAGTGACTTCTGTAAACAAAGATGGTGAAAGTGAAAAAGCCGTATCGAATGTGGTGGCTTTCGGAGCTTCTGTAAGTATTCCTTACACCACATCGCTTCGCACACTTGACGAGTTCAATGTGTGGACTCCTGTAAACAAGAATAATGATGAAGAAACTTGGAAATGGTTAGAGGTGGAAAGTTGGCCTATCTATGAAGGAACATGGTGTGCAAGACCGGCAGATGATTATTTCGTTTCTCCTCCTTTGAACCTTGAAAAGGGTAAAGAGTATCTTGTAAAATACAAGTATATGTCTGCTGCATTTAAAGATACCAAAGAACGTTTAGGAATAGCAGTAGGAACTAAGACTGATTGCAGTGATTTCAAAGATGTACACATGCGTAGCGACATACATACCATACAGGATATCTTTGATGACAAATGTACTTTCAAGTCGGATATTGCAGGGCAAGGTTATGTTGCTTTCCACGTGACATCTGATGCAGAACAGGGTTGGATTCGTGTATCAAACTTTTCTATTCGCGAATATTCCGACAAGGATCTTGCTGTTACTGAAATTAACGGTAATACATTTGTTAACGAAGGTGAACAGTCTATCATGAACGTCACGGTATTCAATAATGGCAAGAAAACGGTGGACAATTATATCGTCAGACTTCTGAATGCAGACACGAAAGAGGAAATTGCACAAATAGCAGGTCTTCCTGTAGAAGCAGAAAAGAGTGAAGTGATTCCAGTGCTTTGGATACCTGGCGAGAAAGGAAGCATTAACATTGTGGCTGAAGTAATTCTCGATGGTGACACTTATCCGGAAGATAACATACTGGATATTCCTGTGCCGGTGACAATTCAAGAAGCGGGTGCGCCAACGTGGATTACGCTCAACAAACGCGATCAGGATGGGTGGATACTGCCCTTCTACTTGTCGTTCTACTACAACCAAAACCAAGTGTTGTATCTGGAACAGGAACTTCAGAACATGAAGAATATAGATATAGTCGGTATACAATTTGCCTATGACGGAAAGCCCGGTGGAGAAGACTTGTTGGACATCCCCGTATCAGTGGGAATGATGAATACTGACTTGACGACTCTGACACCAGAAGACTTCGCAATGACCGGTTGGACAGAATTGTTTGACGGAAAGATAAGCGTTGACGGAACGACAAACGACTGCTTTCTGACAATTCTTTTCGACAAACCATTCGACTATACCGGAGGAAACTTGTTTGTGAAACTTGAGAAGAAAGGCTCACAAACAGCAGCCAATGATTCGAACCACCCACAGTGGCATTTCGTAACCGTTAATACCGGGGATATCAGGAGGGCTTTGACATTCAGAAGCACGTCTTCTACATACCCAGACATAGATGCTGTAGGCACGGCATGGTATATCCCATTTGCACGTATAGCATATAGGGAAAAGAGCAGTTCAGATGTAAAGACTATCAGTACAATGACTGTTCCCGCGCAGCTCATCGGGCATACAATCTATTTGCAGAAGACATGCGACAAGGTGCAGCTCGTGTCAACATCAGGTGCCGTTGTTGCATGTGCTGAAAAAGTTTCTGAATTGAATGTAGAAAATGTGGAAAAAGGAATCTACTTGTTATACGTTACTACAGACGGAAAAGACAATACAGTGAAAATAATAATTAAATAATTTAAGGAGAGGCGAGGGGTGTGTTTATGCAAAATGCTGACATGCTCCTCGTTTCCCTTTTTATAAAATGTTTCAAAACGAATCCTGACAAACATAACATAACTACAATATCAGATTATATGAAGAAAACTTTATTCGTAGCATTCATGCTATCTTGTATATTAGTCGCACATGCGCAAAACAGTTTGAATATTGGCTATTGTGGAGGAAAATTTACCGAGGAAGCCACCATGAAAATAGAGGGAGCGAACTGGGTTGAAGGAGCCATTTATCTGCCTGCAGAAAGGATAAAAGTTTATGCCGGCGCAGAAATGACATCTGTGCGTGTGGCATTGGCTAACAGGATAGGACTTGACACACTGAAAGTTTGGGTAAGAACAAAACTCGACGATAAGAACATAACAGAGGGAATGATTACAACCAAGACCTCGCCTGCCATAAAACAAGGTTGGAATGAAATAGACTTAGAGAACCCTTATACAATCAAAGATGGAGAAGGTGTTTACGTGGGTTTTTCGTTCTATCAGAGGAAGACAGCCAATCCGATGTCTATCTTGAATAACGTATTCCAGAACGCATTTTTCCTTCGTAGCTCACAAAATTTACCATGGGAGGACATGCACGAGAAGGGCATGCTGAGTCTGGAAGCAGTTGTGGAGGGTGACGCATTGCCAGAATACGACCTTGCCCTTACAAATGCTACAATAAAATCAGGAAACAACGTACTTTCCATGAAAGCTTCAATTTACAATGCAGGATTGAAAACCGTAAAAGGGTTTGATTTGAAAACCATTGTTCAAGGCATTGCGGACAGTTATTCCAAGCATTTCGAGATGGAATTATCTCCCAAACAAATCGTTGATGTGGAGTTCCCTCTCCCTTACGACTGTACGGAAGCAACTCCTGTAGTCCCTGTTGAACTCTGCATATCAGCCTTGCAAGACGCGACAGATGCTAACAGCGCCAACAACGAATTGAATGCTTCTTATTCTTTTACGAAAAAAGTATTGCTCGAAGAATTTACAAGTGTTTACTGCGGCAATTGCCCCACTATGGCATACTATATAGAAGAGGCATTGAAAGATGATAAATATAACGGCAATGTTTTTGTGGCATGTCATCATTCGGGTTTTCATTATGATAGGTTCACGAATGAGGCAGACAAGGAATATTTGTGGTTCTATAACAATAACGGTTCGACCTTCGCTCCGGGGCTTATGTCTAACCGCACGCCTTTTGTTATGAGAGCAGGAGGAATGTCACCTGTATGGATTGCATCATCTGTGACTGAAGTTAAAGAGGTATTGAACCAACAAATAGCAAGTGACACTTATGCTGCAATTACAAAACTTGAAGGAATATATGATGCAGTTGAAGAAACTTTAAAAGTTAACCTCAACGGTGTGAGAAGCAAGATATTCTGCGATACCCCTGCGCGTATTACCGTCTATCTTACAGAGGATGGCATAGATGGCAGTGATCAAAAGAACTTCCGCCCTAATGAAGTCTATCCTAACGGAACATTCAAGCACAACCATGTTGTAAGAGCCTATAATTCTACTTGGGGCGAAAATATAGATTGGAAGAATGATGCTTTTGATTACACGTTCACATTCCCTGTAAACAATAACTGGGTGAAGAGTAACTTGAAAGTGATAGCTTTTATAGCAGCCTACGACGAAACAGATCCGGGAAATTGTCGTATAGAGAATGTAGATGGAATTTCGTTCCAACAGGTTTCCGGAGTGGAAAACGTAATACAAGACCAAACATCGCAGGGCAGTGTTGGGGTATATACACTTAACGGTCAGAAAGTACAATCTGTAGAGAGGGGGCATGGAGTGCTGATTGTTAGGGAAAAGACTTTAGAAGGCAACATAGTCACAAGAAAAATAATAAAATAATCTTTAATTTATGAAATACAGTAATAGAATTTGTGTTCTTGCGGTCATCATCGCATATACAATATCTTCAATGGCTGCACCACGAAGTGAAGAACAGATAAAAGATATTGTACAAGGTTTTTTCAGCAAGAACGCTCTTTCATATTTTAAAACTCAAGGAAAAGGCAACATTGAGTTGACTGTTTTAGAAAAGAATAAGGCAACACGTGTTTATGGTTTTAGTGCCGGAGGATTTATAGTCGTTTCTACTGATGATGTCATGCCGGAGATTCTTGGCTATAGCGACATGCAGTTTAACTCTTCGAAAAACAATCCGGGATTCCAATGGTGGCTTAATGCAATAGAGGAAATTGGAAATGAAAGGGCTGCCTGCCAGCAGAAGGCGAAAAATGTATCGCCGGGAAATCCATATCCTAAGAGTGTGTCTGCACTTTTGACTTGTGCATGGGGACAGGAAATGCCATTCAACAACTTGTGTCCGCTGGGAACTTCCAGTGGAATCGGAGGTTGGCAGGGGTACACAGATACCGGTCATACACTTTCCGGATGTGTTGCTACTGCAATGGCGCAAATAATGTACTACCATCAATACCCAAAGAGTGGTATTGGCGTTCATGAAGTTAAAGTAAATCAGAAAGGTGGAAAGCACACCACTTTTAAATATGACTTTGGAAGTTCCATATTTGATTACGACAATATGAAAGATACGTATTCTCACGGTTCTTATACGGCAATCCAAGCATTTGCTGTAGCCAATCTGATGACTGCGTGTGGTGTGGCGTGTGATATGAACTACGCCACAGATGGGTCCGGTGCGTATTCAGAAAAAATTGTTGGAGGGCTCGTACGTAACTTCGGATTCAGCGACGGAGAGGTTGTATTCAAGATGCGTGATGCAAACATGGACGAAGCTGTGTGGATGAACCTTATATTTAAAGAGTTGAGTGAGAAACGCCCCATTTTATATACTGCCTCAGACTACTCACAACCATTTGGGCATGCTTTCGTCTTGGATGGCTATGACGAAATGGGTAGAGTTCATGTGAACTGGGGATGGAACGGAGACCAAAATGGCTTTTATGATTTGTCAACCCTAATTGTGAAGAATTTCCAATTCTCGCGCGAACAGGATATGTGCATCGGTCTGCATGGAGAAAATATAGAACTTGTTGAGAAGACCGTAGCACTATCTTCTCCGGGAGCATTGTCAGAGGCTATTCCGGCAAATGAACGCTTGAACGTTTCTACACTGAAGTTGTCGGGGAAAATTAATTCGTCCGATTTTAAAGTGCTTAGAGAAATGGCTGGGCGAGATGCCGAAGGGAATCATACAAAAGGACATCTTGCAAACCTTGACCTTACCAACGCCACCATTGTTGTCGGAGGTGATGCTTATCTATCTGACTGTGGTGTGAAATATGCCGTGAAAGAAGATAACTCGTTACCGGAAAAAGCATTCTATCAGTGTGGCATGCTTAGGGTTTTGAAAATGCCGAAGAATATTGAAAATGTAGAAAACGGAGCCCTTGCTCAATGTCGTATGCACGAAGTGGTGTTCGACAAAAATAAGACAACAAAGATTTGTGTGGAAGATAACTTGATATATAACACAGACAAAACGGAGCTCATAAGCGCATTGCCACACGTTGCAGAAGAATTGCACATCGCAAAAGGAGTAAAAACTCTGCGTCCGTATTGCTTTGCAGGCAACTGCGAAATAAAGAAGTTGTATATTCCTGCTTCTGTCTCATCACTCAAAGAAGCTGCGCTTTCACACGCGTCTTCCCTTACAGATGTAAAAGTTTACAAAAGAGAAGTACCGACAGCAGGGGCAGATTGCTTTGCATATCTTCCTTCCACATTGGTTAAGCTTTATGTAATCAAAGGAACCTACAATTCTTTTGCTAATGCCGACCAATGGAAAAACTTTTTAGATTATGATGGGACAGGAATAGTTGAATTTGGAACTACTATAAAGGCAAAGAATACTGCACGTTTATATGGTGACAACAATCCCACATTCAATTGGGAAACAGAGGGCGATTTTGTAAACGGGACACCGGTATTGACTTGTATTGCCGATTCCAAATCGCCGGTTGGCAACTATGTTATCAATATTGACTATGGTACAATTGATCCGGAAGGGGTTGACCTAAAAAACGGCATACTAATTATTTCTCCTGCACAACTCAAAGTTATTGCTGATGACTGTGAACGTTTCGAGCATGAAGAAAATCCTGATTTTACCATCACTTACCAAGGGTTCAAGAACGATGAAAACGAGAGTGTGCTGGAGCAGAAACCTGTCGTAACCACTATTGCCACTGCAGAATCGCCGGCCGGAGAATACATGCTTGAGGTAAAAGGAGGTAAGGCCAAGAACTATATATTTAAATATGTTGCCGGAAAACTTACAGTGAATTCTGTAACGGGTATAGACCAGATAACAGCAAATGGTAACACATTTGACATATATAACATTCAAGGTCAAAAGATAAGAAGCAACGCACATGGCTTTGACGGACTTGATAAAGGTATCTATATTGTCAATGGGAAGAAAGTGGCACTGAAGTAGGTGCGCTTGCAGGCATTTAACGGCAGGCTTATTATTATCTTTTACTTACTAAAAGCATATCTTTCGCGCAGCAAAATCGGCGAAATTGCTAACCAAAATCGGCGATTTTACCAACGAATTTCGCCGATTTTACTTGTTAATTTCGCCGATTTTGCTTTGTGTAATATATCCAAACGCGACGCATTTTGTTATTTAACGCTCCTTTGATTGGTTCTTTTCGGTCTTTCTCTTTTTAATTCCGAACAAGTCTCTCAGTGTGGTGAAGTCTTTTTTCATTATGATACCGACACCTTGTGTGGTCAGACTGTTGCGTGTGAAATACCTGTCATTGGTCTGATTGTAAGCGCGTACTGCGAGGTTGCCGTTTGGCAGCAGCAGGTAGTTTATGTCGAAGTCGCCGATGAACGAAGTGGTGGCATTGTTGTTGTCGCGATAACCGAATTGCCCGTTTATCAACAAGCGGTTATTAAGCAGTCGTCCGGATAGCAGTCCCTCATACTCCGCGTTGTTGAACCCCTCATCGCCTGTGCTAATGTTTGCTCCGAAGTTCCAGTTGGAGTCTTTTATCACGTTGTTGAGAACTGTGTTTATTTGCTGGCTTATTGTTCCGCTCAGCAGGCTCTGCATGGCAAGCGATGTTTGGCTTTGCTGTGCATTTATGGGTGCGGTCTGCGAATAGAAGCGACCGATAGACAGTAGATATATTACCTGCTGGTTGAGTTCCTCCTCACTGTTTATTAGTGAACGAGCCATTTGCTTGGCGTCTTCGTTCACTGTTGGCATATCGAAATCGAAATCAATATGCGGCACATTCGGTGTCCCGGTGATGTTCATTATACAATCCACTCGCACGTTGTTGTTAGAGAATCGCCTGCCAATCTGAAGGTCGGAAAGCGGCACTCCGTTCACGGTATATACCGCCTTCATGTTGAGTACCGCATTATATGGGTCGCCACCGAAAACGATTGAACTGCCGCTTTTGAACGTGAAGTCTTTCTTTATAACATTCTGTATAGTCAAATCATACTTCCCGTGGCTCACTTCATAGTTGCCATAAATGTGCAGTCCCTCCTTATTATGATATATTGCTCGCAGGTTTCCGCTGCCATAAAGGGTTATCATATCTCCTGTGTTGTTGTCCATCAGCAGTTTGAGAGCCGCATCGGGAGTGGCATTTATTCTGAAATTCATTTTCATGTCCGAGCGGAATTTCTTGTCAATTTCCTGTCTCTTCGTCTCTTTGTCCTTGCCTTTTTCGTCGCCAACTTCCTCCGTTTTGCTTGTCCACTCTATGAAGTCGGTATTTGATATTGCTTCCGGGGCAACGGCATTATATTCAAAGAAAGTTCCTTTCTGTGGTGTAACGTCTATATCAAAGATTATTTCGCCGCTTTTCCCGCGAATGTTGCATGTGCCTGTTGCATACACCTTGCCGAAGAATGTGTTGTTGCCGAAATCATTAAAGTCGTATGACAGAAGGTTGTATGCCTTTATATCGATGTCGTATGTCCACCTTGAAAGATTATTATGCCCCACAGTTCCGTTGAGTATTGCTGTGTTCCCCTCCACGTCTGTCAGTGTGTCTGTTTCCATTACGATAATGTCGGGGCGCATGATGACCGGATAGTTGTGCATGGTATATACTGTGTTCAACGCCGGTATTTCCACATCTCCGCTCACATTTACCATCCCCTCAAGGTTTATTGACTTAAACGGTCCGAAGATATGCACGTCTCCATAGACTGAAGCCTCGACGTTGTTGAGGAAACTCCCGCAAAGACCCTCCATAAATTCCGCACTCGTGCCCAACGCCTTGATATTGAGTTCGAGTTCTTTCCTTGCCGGAGACACAAATCCTCCGATTAGAGTTTGATGAAGAGGTCCCTCGTCTGCCCGTGCGTTTATGTCTATCTGCTTGGTGGTGTTGTCATAGTTCACGTATGCCTTCAGTGTTCCCAGCCTGCCGTTTTCAAAGATGAAGTCTCGAACACTGATGTCTCCGCGCATTTCCGGCAGCCCGAAAAGCGACGACAGGACAACTTTTCCGGAAGCATATCCGTCGAAATCTACGGAATGGAAGTTTACCATGTCGAGAACATATTTTACGTTTACATCGCGCAGGTTCACCGTTATGGAGTCGGCATCCGACCGGGTAGCTTTTCCGTCGATGTTGATGTGCTGCCCGCCGTGGCTGATTGAGAAGTTGTTCACCTTGAGATGGGTGTCTGAAAAATTGATATTGGCATCGGCAACGTTCCAAACCGTGTCGCCGACGAAAATCTCCGACGGACGAATGTTTACGTTGGCATAAGCCTTGCCGGTCTCATCTTCGGCAAACGAAGCCTCGGTGTTCAGACTGCCGGAGAATTTATTTTTCGCATCGCTGCCCCATTGCAGGGAAGAAACCATGCGGTCTTGTATTGCTGACGAGTTGAACGTGAGAGACATTACCTCTCCGTTGCCCATGATTTTGTCAACCGAAATCTTGGCATCCAACGGCTTCTCTCTCTCTCCGTAAATACTCACGTTTATGTTCTTGTATGGAGCGTCGCCGTAGTTTATGTCATCCGCCGCAATGGTTACATCCACATGGTCGCTGAATTGGTCAATATCACCTTTTATTACCAGCGGTTGTCGGGTAACGAGAGGGATGTTCAGGAATTGCCTCAATACAGAAGCATCAGACAAAACGGCATCAACAGTGAATTTATCCATGCTTTTTGCAGTCGCTCTCTTTGGCAATCCCGGTATCGAAGGCAGTCGTGAAGCAACAATTCTCGACAGTGCGTATGGAAGTTCCGACACCCGATACTGACCGGCAAGTATCGCATGACCGAAGTCGCCGGTCAACTGCAGCCTCCTGTTGTTTGCTGCCCCGTCACACACGAGGTTCACGGCTTTCAACGAGAATACGCTGTCGGAATTAGTCGTCATCATGAAATCGTGCAGGCTAAGATTGCCTATGGCATTGTCTAATGAGTTTCCGCGGAAATCGCCTCTTAACTTTCCACTGAACGTTGTGTCCTTCCACTTGCTCGAAAGTCCCAAAGCGTTGGGGTTTAAGCGTTTCACATCAAGCATGAAGCCTGATATATGCTCTTTGCCCAACTCTCCTTCGGCGGTCAGTGAGGCGTTAGGGTCGTCTATTTTCAGTAGTCCGTTGAAGGTGTTAGCTCTCATTGAACCATTTATCTCGATGCCGCGATAGGTGTAGCCGCTGAAAAAGAAACGGCTTACGTTGCCATTCATTTTCATGTATGCAATATTTCCCCTGTCTATTTTTCCCTCCAGTTCAATTCTTGTGGCAATGTTACCCAGCCGTTCGTCGGCAACCAGTTTGCCAAGGTCAATGCCGTCGGTGTTTATTTTTGCCGCTAACAGGCTGTTGCCGTATGAACAATTTATTATAACATTTCCCACGTTAGACGTCAGTTTGCCTTTGGCATAGAGCGAGGCGTTGTGACTTGATATAGAGCCGGTATATCCCAATTCGCCTATTCTACCTATTATTTCGGGCATTGTGATGTCTTCTCCCTTCATTACTTCGGCAATGCGTTCTAAGTAATTGTCGTTGATTCTGAAATATTTTATGTCGGTGCTCCATTCTTTCAGCGATGGTATGTTATGAATATTGCCGTTTGCGAAGAGACTCATCTCGCCACCTTGGTCTTTCACAATAAGGTTTCTGATAGTTATATTACCGCCATTGACGTTGGCTTTCAGCGATATGTCTATCGGTTTACTGATAACACGCAGGTTTGGGGAGAACGAAGCAAAGTCGGCAGGGGATATATAAGAATTTTCGACAGACGTGCTTAAATCAATAGAATTTGTTGCAAGTTTGCCGTTTTCAATCCTATATTTCGCATTCGTTTCTCCCAATAAAACATGAGAATTGGGAAGTTTCAACTCGAAATCAGAAACTGATGCACGGCTATTTGTGGCGATTGCCTTGAATGACAGTGAGGATATTTTAAGCCCCGAACTTTCCTTTAAGGAAAGATTTTTAACATATAGACTGATAGAGTCTTGCGTTATTTTATTCAATATTATATGAGAACTAATATCCCGCACCATGATATGCTTCGCAGAAAACCTGCCTTGCTTTTTCGGATAGTCTTTTTGGTCGTAACAGATAAGTCCGTTTCTTATAATCAGTGAGCCCACTTTCAAGTCTAATCGTGAAGAACTGTCTTTTTTCTTCGATGAGAGAGAGTCGATGACAAATTGGAAATTGAATGGGGCATCGGCATTGTCTTTGCTAAGATATGCACGCAGTCCGAAAAGTTGTGCAGACGAAATGGAGATGTTTCCATTCATAGCCTCTATTATATCGAGCTTTGCAGAGAGGCGCGTAGAGGCGAGCATGAGACTGTCTTTTTGGTCGTATATCTTGACATCATCAATGATAATCCTATTCAAAAAGCCAAGGTCGATGTTTCCTATTTCAACGTTAGTGTTTATTTTTTCGCTTATCATACCGCTTACCCAGTTCCCTATACTCTTCTGTATCGGCGGAAGTTTAAGCATGACAATCATTGAAAAATATACTGTCACTAATGTCCATAATGTTATATTTACAGTCTTTCTGAGTTTCTTCATTGCTTGACTTGTAAACCCTAAGTTGCAAAACGTAGAGCCGGTTGAAGTTTTAGGTGCAAAATTACAAGAAAAAGTCGGTACTTAGGCATTTTGTATCATTTTTTAATACATGTGTGAAAAAAAAACGTTACTTTTGCGGTCAATTTAGCGACAAACGTATAAACAATATATAATTATAATAAATCTTATGGCAAATGTAATTAAGTTGCGAAAGGGCTTAGACATAAACCTTAAGGGGAAGGCTAAAGAGAAACTTGTAATGGCAAGGGAGGGAGAGTTTATTGCCCTCATTCCGGACAGTTTTACCGGCGTTACTCCGAAAGTTGTTGTAAGGGATGGCGACATCGTAAGGGCGGGAGATGCCTTGTTTGTCAACAAGCACTACCCGGAAGTGAAATTCTCTTCTCCTGTGAGTGGCTCTGTAGAGGCAGTGCTGAGAGGTGAACGTCGCAAAGTGCTTGCAATAAAGGTGAAGCCGGATAAGGAACAAGTGTATGTTGATTTTGGCAAACAGGATGTTTCAGGTGCCGACGGTGAGTCTGTCATCAATAAACTGCTTGATGCCGGTTTGTTCGGTTATATAAACCAGCTTCCTTATGCCGTTTCCACCAATCCTTCCGAAAGTCCTAAGGCAATCTTTGTAAGCGCATTAAGAGATAAACCTTTGGCGGCTGATTTTGAGTTTGAACTGAAAGGCAATGAGAGAGATTTCCAAACGGGACTCACGGCATTGTCGCGTATAGCAAAGACCTATCTTGGCATTGGTATCGCTCAGACGTCGGCAGCATTGACTCAGGCAAAAGATGTCGAGATAAATGTTTTCGACGGTCCATGCCCTGCAGGAAATGTCGGCGTGCAGGTTAACAACACTTGCAAAGTGAACAAAGGCGAGGTGGTGTGGACTGTAGATGCTATGGCAGTGATATTTTTCGGTCGTCTGTTCAATACCGGTCGTGTTGACCTGAGACGCAAGGTGGCTGTTGTAGGAAGCATGGTCAAAGAACCTCAGTACGTAGAAACCATAGTTGGAGCAAATATCGCCGACATCGTATCGGGCAATATCCGCGCTGATAGGAAGACACGCTTGATAGGAGGTAATGTGCTTACCGGAAGTGCCATATCTACTGATGATTTCCTCGGTGCGCATGTAAGTGAGATAACAGCGATACCGGAAGGTGATGACACAGATGAAATGTTTGGTTGGATAATGCCGAGATTTAAGCAGTTCTCTGCGAACAGAAGTTATTTCTCATGGCTATTCGGTAAGAGAGAATATGATATTGATTGCCGCGTGAAGGGTGGAGAACGCCACATGATAATGAGCGGAGAATACGACGCGGTGCTTCCTATGGACATCTACGGAGAATACCTCATAAAAGCAATTCTTGCGGGAGACATTGACCGCATGGAACAATTAGGTATTTACGAGGTTGCTCCCGAAGACTTCGCACTGGCTGAGTTTGTTGATAGTTCAAAACTTGAATTGCAGAAGATAGTTCGGGAAGGGCTTGATATGCTGCGTAAAGAGAACTGTTGACAATAAGTGAATTATGAATATTAAACAGAGAATATCGTTATGAGTTTACGAAATTATCTAAATAAGATAAGGCCGAATTTCGGAAAAGAGGGAAAGTTGCATGCTTTCAAGAGCGTCTTTGATGGTTTGGAAACTTTCTTATACGTACCAAACAAGACATCGAAAAACGGTTGTAACATTCATGATACCATCGACTCTAAGCGTATCATGAGTATCGTGGTGATAGCCTTGTTGCCGGCGTTACTGTTCGGAATGTATAACATAGGATACCAGAATTATCTCGCAGCAGGTAAACTTGCCGAGGCTACATTCTTCTCAATGTTCTTCTATGGATTTCTTGCCGTGTTGCCTAAGTTGATTGTCAGCTATGTGGTGGGATTGGGAATAGAGTTCATTTGGGTACAGTGGAAAGGAGAAGAGATACAAGAGGGTTATCTTGTTAGCGGTATCATAATACCCCTTATACTTCCGGTGAACTGTCCGTTGTGGACACTTGCACTCGCAGTTGCTTTCTCAGTGATTTTTGTCAAAGAGATATTCGGTGGCACGGGAATGAACATATTCAATGTTGCCGTGGCTGCACGAATGTTCCTTTTCTTCTCTTATCCGTCACAGATGACCGGTGATAAGGTTTGGATCGCCAATGATACAATTTTCGGATTTGGAAATAAACTTGCAGATGGAGTCTCCGGTGCCACCCCCCTCGCAGAAATAGGGCAGGGCATGATACCCCATGCAAGCATGTCTGACATTATAATCGGATTTATCCCCGGAAGTATCGGCGAGACAAGTGTGATAGCAATCGCGATAGGGGCAATCATCCTTTTGTGGACAGGCATAGCATCATGGAAGACAATGTTCAGCGTGTTTGCCGGAGGTGTTGTAATGGCATTGTTGTTCTCTTGGCTCGGTATGACCCCGGTAGAGTGGTATGAACATATCATACTCGGAGGATTCTGTTTCGGTGCTGTGTTCATGGCAACAGACCCAGTGACGTCTGCCCGCACCGAGAGTGGTAAATACATATATGGATTTCTTATCGGTTCGATGGCGATTATAGTGCGTGTGATGAACCCGGGTTATCCTGAAGGCATGATGCTTGCTATCTTCTTCGGAAATATGTTTGCCCCACTGATAGACTATTGTGTGGTGCAAAGGAACATTTCTAAACGACTGAAGCGTGCTAAATAAAACATGGAGGATTAAAGAGATGAATACAAATTCAAACACATATACCATTATCTATTCTGCGATAATCGTGGTGATAGTTGCTTTCCTGCTGGCTTTTGTGAGCACATCGTTAAAAGACAAGCAAGAGGCTAACGTACAACTCGATAAGAAAAAACAGATACTCAACTCGTTAAATCTGCGTGACCTTGACGACAAAACTGCCGAGGAGAAATTCAAGGAAGTGATGAAAAGCGAAACAGATATTGACGGAAATGTGCTTTATACTTGCGAAGTTGAAGGCAGAACAAAGTATGTTATACCAATGAAAGGCATGGGACTCTGGGGACCGATATACTGTTATCTTGCCATAGACGATGACAAGAGCACTGTTTTCGGAGTTTATTTCAATCATGATAGCGAGACTGCCGGTCTCGGTGCCGAAATAAAGGACTCCCGTGAATGGCAGGAAAAATTTCGTGGGAAAAAGATTTTCAAGAACAATTCTGCTGATATCGCGCTCAGTGTTAACAAGAAAGTTGATGATGCCGAGACACAGGTGGACGCCGTAACAGGCGCGACACTGACGAGTGATGGTGTTACTCTGATGTTCAAGGAAGGACTTAAACCATATATAAAATTCTTAACCGAAAAATAAAAATATGAGCAAGTTATTTAGTAAGGAGAACAGAGAAGTCTTCTGTAATCCATTGAATTTGGACAATCCGATACTCATTCAGGTGCTTGGAATATGCTCGGCACTTGCGGTTACGGCACAGTTGAAACCGTCAATCGTTATGGTACTTGCCGTTACTATAATCACTGCATTCTCGAATGTGATAATTTCAATTATACGAAATACCATACCACAGCGCATACGTATCATCGTGCAACTTGTAGTTGTGGCAGCTCTTGTGACAATAGTAAGTCAGGTTCTAAAAGCCTTTGCCTACGATGTCAGCGTGCAACTATCAGTATATGTAGGTCTTATCATAACAAATTGTATTCTCATGGGACGTCTTGAGGCATTTGCCATGATGAATAAGCCTTGGCCCTCGTTCCTCGATGGTATTGCCAACGGACTTGGCTATGCAATGATACTTGTCATTGTTGGCGGCGTTCGTGAATTTCTTGGTCGCGGAACCTTACTCGGTTTAACAATCATTCCTAAAGAGGCATACGACGCCGGCTACCTCAACAACGGTATGATGACAATGCCCGCAATGGCTCTTATCCTCGTTGGTTGCGTAATTTGGATACATAAGGTTTACTTTTATAAGGAGAAATAAGAATTATGGAACATATTATAAACTTGTTTTTCAGGTCGATATTTGTCGATAACATGATTTTCGCTTTCTTCCTCGGCATGTGTTCTTACCTCGCCGTGTCGAAGAACGTAAAGACATCTTTAGGACTCGGGCTGGCTGTTACATTCGTACTTCTTGTAACGGTTCCTGTCGATTATCTTTTACAGACGAAAGTCCTGGGGCCTGATTGTATAATTGAAGGTGTTGACTTGTCCTACCTCAGTTTCATTCTTTTCATTGCAGTGATTGCCGCAATCGTACAGCTCGTGGAGATGGTTGTGGAGAAATATTCTCCGTCACTATATGCCTCGCTCGGAATATTCCTTCCGCTGATAGCAGTAAACTGTGCTATCATGGGAGCGTCACTGTTCATGCAGCAGAGAATATCGCTTGACCCAAGCAATTCGCAGTTCATAGGCAATGTGTGGGATGCACTGGCTTATGCCGTCGGTAGCGGTATAGGTTGGACTTTAGCGATAGTATCTCTTGGAGCGATACGTGAGAAAATGGCATATACCGATGTTCCTAAACCATTACAGGGATTGGGTATAACGTTCATAACCGTCGGACTGATGGCAATGGCAATGATGTGCTTCAGTGGTTTGAAAATATAAAAGCAAGATTTAAAGATATGGGACAATTTATAGGTATAAGCATAGGAGTTTTCCTCTTCACCATACTCCTCTTGGTCTTTATGTTGCTCATCGCGAAGAAATATCTTTCGCCGAGTGGTAACGTGAATATAACAATCAATGACGATAAGACTATCAACGTGGAACAAGGTACAAGCCTTATGACCACGCTTAACAACAATGGCATACTCCTGCCGTCTGCATGCGGCGGAAAGGCTTCGTGCGGACAGTGCAAGGTGCAGGTGCTTGAGGGGGGCGGCGAAATACTCGACTCTGAGCGTTCTCACTTCACCCGCAAGGAAATAAAGGATAATTGGCGACTTGGTTGCCAGTGTAAGGTGAAGGGCGATTTGAAGATACGCGTTCCTGAAAGTGTGCTCGGAGTGAAAGAATGGGAATGTACGGTAATTTCAAACAAGAATGTATCAAGTTTCATAAAGGAGTTTATCGTGGCACTTCCGCCGGGAGAGCACATGGACTTCGTGCCCGGTTCATACGCTCAAATCAAGATTCCTGCATACGATTGTATTGATTATGACAAGGATTTCGACAAGGTGGACATCGGTCCTGACTACATCTCATCATGGGAGAAATTCAATATCTTCTCTTTGAAAGCAACCAACCCTGAAGATACAATCCGTGCATACTCAATGGCAAACTATCCTGCCGAGGGCGACCGCATAACACTAACCGTGCGCATTGCTACGACTCCGTTCAAACCTCGTCCGGAAGTTGGCTTCCAGAATGTACCTACGGGAATTGCATCAAGTTACATCTTCTCGCGCAAACCGGGCGACAAGGTTATCATGAGCGGACCTTTCGGCGACTTCCATCCGATATTCGACTCCAAACGGGAAATGATTTGGGTAGGAGGTGGTGCAGGAATGGCACCTCTCAGGGCGCAGATAATGCACATGACAAAGACTCTCAATACCCGAGATCGTGAGATGCACTACTTCTATGGAGCACGTGCGCTCGTGGAGGCTTTCTTCGTTGAAGACTTCCTCGAACTCGAAAAAGAGTTCCCGAACTTCCATTTCCACCTCGCCTTAGACCGCCCCGACCCGGAGGCAGATAAAGCAGGAGTGAAATATACAGCAGGTTTCGTTCATCAGGTAATGTACGAGACCTACCTGAAAAATCATGAGGCACCGGAAGACATCGAGTATTATATGTGCGGTCCCGGTCCGATGTCAAAGGCTGTTCAGGACATGCTCTACTCTATAGGCGTAGAACGTGAGTCGATAATGTTCGACGACTTCGGATGATTTCATGCTTTAGTTTCTAAATAGGTGTTCATAAATGATTGTGAACACCTATTTAGGAACAATATCCATAGGAACAAAAAATATTTCATAAGTTTATATTCTCCCGGCAGTTTCACGTCTTTTTCTTATCCCACCCGATAATATATGAAGAAAGAACTCATCCTACGCTTATCACCAAAAGAGGCTGCATCGCTCCCGACAATCAAGGAAGTCTGTGCAGGTGAAGTGGCTGTGGATGTCGAAAACATTAGTGCCGTGAGGATATTAAAGCGTAGTATTGATGCGAGACAACGCAATATATTCGTCAACTTGAAAGTTTGCGTTTACGTAAATGAAGAGCCGGAAGCCCTGCAATACACCGAAGTGAACTATCGGGATGTGAGCAACTGCCGACAAGTTGTGGTGGTTGGTGCAGGTCCCGGAGGACTGTTTGCGGCATTGCGACTGATTGAGCATGGTCTGTGTCCGATTGTCATTGAGCGCGGGAAGAACGTCCGCGATAGGAAGATCGACCTTGCCAACATCACGAAAACAAATAAAGTAAATCCGGAAAGTAACTATTGCTTTGGAGAGGGTGGGGCCGGAGCGTATTCCGACGGAAAACTATATACACGTTCCAAGAAGCGTGGTTCTGTTGAAAAGATACTCAATGTGTTATGTCAACATGGGGCATCCACCGACATTCTCGTAGATGCTCACCCACATATCGGAACCGACCGCCTGCCACGTGTTATCGAAGCGATGCGCAACACCATTATAGATTGTGGTGGAGAAGTGCATTTCCAAACGAAGATGACTTCCCTGATAGTTCAGGGAAACAAGGTAAAAGGAGTGAAAGCCGTAAACTTATCCTCCGGCGAAGAGAAAGAATATCTCGGTCCGGTCATCCTTGCCACCGGACATTCGGCGCGCGATGTATATCAACATCTGTACGATTTTGGAATCGAGATTGAGGCAAAGGGGCTTGCCGTAGGAGTGCGGCTTGAACATCCGGCACATCTTATCGACCAAATACAATATCATAACCGTGCTGGCAAGGGAGAATATTTGCCGACGGCAGAATATAGTTTCGTCACACAGGTTGAAGGTCGCGGTGTATATAGTTTCTGCATGTGTCCCGGAGGATTTGTCATTCCTGCCGCAACAGGAGAACGCCAAATCGTGGTCAATGGCATGTCGCCTGCAAACCGCGGAACACGATGGAGCAACAGTGGAATGGTGGTTGAATTGCGACCTGAAGATGTTGAAGGAATGAGTCCGCTGCGTATGATGCACTATCAAGAACGACTTGAGGAGCTGTGTTGGCAACAAGGCAATATGCAACAGACTGCTCCGGCTCAGCGTATGGCAGATTTCGTTGATAAGCGTGTGTCTTACGACCTGCCGGAGAGCAGTTACGCGCCGGGAATTATTTCCTCGCCGATACACTTTTGGCTTCCCGATTTCATCTCATCCCGGCTGCGCGAAGGTTTCAAGAAGTTCGGACAGTATAGCCGTGGCTTCCTTACCAACGACGCATGTCTCATCGCCGTGGAGTCCAGAACGTCTTCGCCAATACGTATTTTACGAGACAACATTACAATGATGCACGTCAGGCTGCATGGACTTTTTCCCTGTGGCGAAGGTGCCGGATATGCAGGAGGTATAGTTTCGGCAGCCATTGACGGCGAACGATGTGCCGATATGCTTGCCGCGGCAGAGTCTTCTTGTTTTTGATTGAATGATATGAAACGACAGATAGAATTGCTCGCACCTGCAAAGGATTTAGAATGTGGCATCGCAGCCATTACACATGGGGCAGATGCCGTATATATCGGAGCAAACCGCTTCGGTGCTCGTGCAGCTGCAGGCAATTCGATAGAAGATATAGAGAAGTTGTGCCGGTTTGCCCATACATATTCCGCTAAAGTATATGTCACTGTAAACACCATTTTATATGACGACGAGATAGAAGACACCCGACGCCTGTTGTCTGATTTTGAGAAAATCGGTGTTGATGCCGTATTGGTGCAAGACATGGCTGTATTGCAGAGTGTCGAATGTATGCCCCATTCCTTCTCTCTCCATGCAAGCACCCAGACAGATAACCGTTCTGTCGAAAAGGTGAAATGGCTTCAGTCTGTTGGTTTCCGCCGTGTTGTCCTTGCCCGCGAGTTGTCGGCAGAGGAGATTGCGGAGATACACCGTGCCGTTCCCGACATGGAACTCGAAGCCTTTGTTCATGGAGCGTTGTGTGTCAGCTACAGCGGTCAGTGTTATGCCTCGCAACATTGTTTCGGGCGTAGTGCAAACCGTGGAGCGTGTGCGCAATTCTGTCGGTTGAAGTTCCAACTTGAAGATGCCGATGGCAATAAAATTGACCGCCCGCGCTATTTGTTGTCGCTGAAAGATATGTGCAGAATTGACAATATTGAGCAACTTATAGACTCCGGAGTAACCTCATTCAAGATAGAGGGACGGCTGAAAGATGCCGCCTATGTAAAGAATGTGGTATCGGCATACAGCCGGAGACTTGATGATATAATCAGGAAAAGCGGTGGCAGACTCGCAAGGGCATCTCTCGGAGCAGTTGAATACTTCTTTACGCCAAACCTGCATAAAACCTTCAACCGCGGCTTTACAGACTACTTTATCAATGGAAGGAGTGCAGACATCTCGTCTCCCGACACCCCTAAGGCGATAGGTGAATATGTCGGCAAGGTAAAAGAGATAATAGGCTCGCGCATTATCGTGGCAGGCACGTCGTCGTTTGCCAACGGAGACGGTCTGTGTTATATCAACGGCGATCGCGAACTCGAAGGTTTCCGCGTAAACCGTGCCGAGAATAATTTCCTCATACCGGCAAAGATGCCATCTGCGTTGAAAGCCGGAATGTCGCTTTATCGCAACAATGACATGCAGTTTGAGCGAGAACTGTCGCGCGAGACAGCATCACGAAAGATACCGATAACACTGATGCTCAGCGAGACTGATGAAGGTTTCTCTCTGAAAGCCAAGATAAATGGGACTGCTGATGCCGTTGAGATTATGGCAACAGCCACGCTCTCTGCTGAAAAACAAGACGCAAAGACGCCGCAGCAGGAAAACATAGTGAGGCAGTTGACAAAACTCGGCGACACTCCTTTCAAGTGCATGGAAGTGTATTTCGAACCGTCAGATTTCAAACGCTTTATCCCTTCGAGTCTTCTTTCTTCACTGCGCCGCGATGTGTCGGCACTTCTCACAGAAGCCATTGTCAACAACATGAAGCAGGAAAGAATGTCAATGCAGACGGAAAAGGAACGCCCTTACATTAGTCCTCCGGCGTCTGATATACCTTATCTATATAATATAAGCAATCGGGTCGCTCGTGATTTCTACAAAAAATGTGGAGCAAAAAACATCGGTGAAGCTTTCGAACTGAAGGCGAAAATGAATAATCCGCTCGTGATGCAGTGCCGGCATTGCCTGCGCTACAATCTCGGCTACTGTGTAAAACATGGCGGTAAACGCCCCACATGGCATGAGCCATTAGTATTGACACTCCCCGACGGTCGTCGTTTTCCGTTAGAGTTTGATTGTAAAAACTGTCAGATGAATGTGTATGCTGAATAGAGTAAAGTTACTGTTGTTAGTGCTTCTGCCATTGGTTTTGCTCTCGTTATGCTCTTGTGGCAATGGAGTAAAAGCACGTCGCGATGCCATTGCCGACACCGTTATGCTCACTCCAAAGCAAATAGACAGTCTGGTTTTCGAGCAGGAGCACCACTATTCGCAGAACTATAATTTTGTTATAAGCAAGTCTTCGGTAACTCTTCTTAAACAACTTCCGGAAGAGGCACTAATTGGAATGCCCGTGGACAGCCTTACACTCATGAAAGGCGACCACATCGTAGTTGCCGACATACGTATAATCCCGCACGACACCAAGGACAGTGTTTGGCTACAAGTGGCACGCGACCAACTCACATTCGGTTGGGCACGCGAGTCAGACATCTTGCCTGTGGTGGTTCCCGACGACCCCATTTCAAAGTTCATATCCATTTTCAGTGATGTTCATTATGTTATTTTCATTGTTGTCATAATCCTGATATCCGTGGCATACATAGTGAGAACATCGTTCCGCAACAACGCGAAGTTGGTTCATTTCAATGACATACCCTCTTTTTATCCCACTCTGCTTACGATAATCGTGTCTGCCTCGGCGTCTTTCTATGCCTCTATACAGAATTTCGTCCCCGACACGTGGCGTGAGTTCTATTTTCATCCCACGCTCAACCCTTTTATTGTTGAGCCGTGGCTCTCTGTTTTTCTCGTTTCTGTTTGGACCATGTTAATATTATGGCTTGCCTGCATCGACGTAGTACGCCACCACCTTCCGTTTGGTGATGCCCTGCTATATCTATGCGGACTATCTGCGGTATGCGCTGCCGACTACATCATTTTCAGCGTATCCACCCTGTGGTATGTAGGTTATTTCCTGCTTGCCGCCTACATCTATTTTGCTCTTTCGCGATATATCCGCCATGCCCGAGCACGCTATGTGTGCGGCAACTGTGGTCATATCATGTATAGGAAAGGGCATTGTCCGGCATGTGGGGTGTTGAATGAATAGTGAGCGATATGTTAAATTTATCGTAAATCTTAGTTCCCCAAACAATATTAAGGATTAAAATCCAAACAAATAAGGATTGTGTGTTTTCATCAATTCTCATACCTTTGCACCCGAAAAACAATTATGAATTTCATTATGAGAAAAAAGATTTTGTCCCTAACATTGCTGTTGTCAGCCATCTCTGCATCGGCGGGAGTCTTCAATGGCACTCCAATCACATCACTTTCAGATAGTTCGAGAGTTTACGACCTTGACGAAGTGTTCGTAATATCTCAACCTAAGGAACAGTTCCGCCTGCGTATGCAGCCGGTAAGTTCGTCGATGTTCTCCAATACGGAAATAAACTCCCTTGGAGTGCGCGACCTTCGCGACCTGTCTTCTTACGTGCCGTCGCTTGCAATGCCGAATTATGGTTCGCGTTACACCTCATCGATTTATGTACGTGGTATCGGTTCGCGCATCAACAGTCCGGCAATCGGAATTTATTTAGATGGCATGCCGTTGGCAACCAATAGTCAGTATAATTTCCATACATATTCAATAGAACGTGTTGACTTCCTGCGTGGTCCGCAGGGAACTCTCTACGGCATGAATACCGAGGGCGGAATGATACGCCTTTATTCAAAAAATCCTCTGAAATATCAAGGCACCGATGTCTCATTGGGCTGGGGATCACGCTCTTATCGCAACGCTCAGATAGAGCATTTTGCAAAGTTAGGCACTCGTTTCGGTATCTCGCTTGCCGGATTTTATAACGGTCAGAACGGTTTCCTGCGTAATCAGACGACAGGACAGCATGCCGACAAATACAACGAAGCAGGCGGACGCTTCCGACTTGCCTATGCCGATGGCAAACGCTGGACTGCAGACCTCATCGCCGATTATCAGTATGTTCGTCAAAATGGTTTCCCCTACGGCATAATGGATATCGCTACTGGAGAGACGGCAAGCCCGTCTTCTAACCGCCAAAGCAACTATCGCCGTAACATGTTGAACACCGGACTCAACCTGACATTTCGTGGAAATTACTTTGATTTCTTCTCCACCACTTCATATCAGCACCTCAAAGATTATCTTATGCTGGACGTTGATTATCAGCCAATCGACCTTCTTCATGTGGAGCAGAGGCAACTTCAGAACTCACTTAGTCAGGAGTTGACATTGAAGAGCAACAGGAAAGGTGCATGGCAGTGGACCACCGGAGCATTTGGCTCTTATCTCTGGCTCAAGACCGTCGCACCGGTTTATTTCGACTATGTTTCCACATTGAACATAGCCAACGCCATACAGCAGCAGATGTACAATGCAATATTGGCGTCAATGACGGCAAGCATGGTCAACAAAGGTATGCCCGAAGCGGCAGCGGCAGCAGCAGCGGCGGCAGCGATAGCGAAAGCCGGCGGCATATCGATGAGTGTTGACATGGCTGTACCCGGACTATTTCATACTCCGCATTTCAATCTTGGCTTGTTCCATGAAAGCAACATAACATTGGGTAAGTTCACATTGACCCTTGGTCTGCGCTATGATTACAATCATTACAAAGTGCATTACGACACATCTGCAATCATGGCAATGACGGCAAATGTAATGGGTAAGGAGGCTACAAATGTGTTGTCGTCGGTGTTCAACGGCAGAGATGACAGTAATTTCAACCAACTGCTTCCTAAGTTTGGCATCAGTTATCGTCTTGACGAGACCGGAAGCAATATCTATGCTACCGTGAGCAAAGGCTATCGTGCCGGTGGATTTAACATTCAGATGTTCTCCGACATTATGCAGTCGGAACTCATGTCTAACCGTGACAAGGCTAATCGCGGCAGTTATGACATACCTCACACGAGCGAAGACTATGACAGGGTGAACAAAACCATATCGTTCAAGCCGGAGGTGAGTTGGAACTATGAGGTAGGAACCCACCTGAACCTTTTTGAGAATGCTGTTCATGCCGACCTCGCTGTTTATTACATGCAGGTTAGAAACCAGCAACTTTCTGTTATGGCGGGCAACTATGGGTTTGGACGCATGATGGTAAATGCCGGAAAGAGTTTCAGTTGTGGTGTGGAAGCGTCACTTCGTGGAAAGGCTTTTGACAACAATATGTCGTGGGCAGTGAACTATGGTTACACACATGCCGCGTTCAAGGAGTATGAAGATGCCATTGTTGTAGATGGCAAAGAAGTTGTGGTGAAATACAATGACAAAAGAATTCCTTTCGTGCCACAGCACACAATCAGTGCATTGGTTGACTACACATTCCCGGTTGCCAGCACCGGTCTGCGTGCCATTACCATCGGAGCAAACACCTATGCGCATGGGAAGATATACTGGAATGAGGCAAACTCATTCAGCCAGAAACTCTATTGCATACTCGGAGCGCACATCGATGCAGACTTGGGTTGCGTGAACTTGAGCCTGTGGGGACGCAATCTCACAAGTACGAAATACAATACCTTTGCATCGTTCAACAATGCCACAAAGCAGTATTTTGCACAAAGTGGCAATCCTTTCCAAATGGGAGTTGATTTGAAATTACATTTCTGATATATAAACGATTGATTTTTGAACCGAATGGCTGCATCGTATTTCACGGTGTAGCCATTCTTTTTTGCCGTTGTTTTATAGCTGTTGCTTTCCGATATGCACTTCCGGGAGGAACAACGATGCGGCAATTCTACCCGGATGTAAATGTAATACAGTAACACAAAACGATGAAATAAAAAGCAGTCGGACGATTTTCATACTCATCCGACTGCTTTTATTTATTGCCAATTCAGTGTTATCCGAATGCTTATATGATGTTCAATCCGAAGTAAACCATTATGCCTGATATTATGATATATAGCGCAGCGTATGGGATTGCAGACTTCAGAATATCACCGTCTTTCCCTTCCATGTCGCATGCTGCCGTGGCAATGGCAATGCTCTGCGGTGAAATCATCTTTCCTCCGGTAGCTCCGGTAGTGTTTGAAGCCACGAGCCATGTAGATTGGTCAGGCGTAAGACCGAGCTGTGAGGCAACGTTTGCCTGTAGTTTGCCGAACAAAATGTTTGCTGAAGTGTCTGAACCGGTGACGAAAGTCCCGATAGCACCGATGAGCGGAGCAAAGAACGGATAGAACGAACCGGTGAGAGCCACCAGACCAACGGCTATGGAGTTAATCATTCCGGAGTTGTTCATTACCGATGACAGGGCTATCAGACTTACGATTGTGACTATCGTCTTGTTGCTCTTGACAACGGTGCGTGCAAGCAATACCATAAGTTTTGTGAAACTCATTCCCTGAATCATACCTCCTATGGTGGCACCGAGGAAGAGCATGAGTCCGGCGTTGCTTATCCAACCGAACGAAACCGTAGAGCCGATTACCGGAAGTGTGAGTTTCGTAACAAGGTGCGTTTTTAAGAAAGCATTAACCGGAGGACATAAAGCTCCGCTTATCAGGATGAATACGAGAATGAAGAAATATACACTCCATGCTCGGAAAGTCTGACTGAAGGTATAAGTTTTCGTTTCTTTCTTTTCACCGTTTTCTGTTTCCTTACTCTTGACAAACAGTTTTGCATAGATTATAATAGCGATGATTGCTGCTATCGACCCCAATATTGCAGGTGTCTCTGCACCAAGGAAGCGGGCGCAGGCATACTGCACTGCAAACGATATGATGCCTGTCCACAGCGAAAGCATGATGTTCTTGACAATCGCCTTGCGGTCGGTTATCATAAGTATGATAAATGGGATGATGAAGAATAGCGCAACTAACTGTATTACTATGAATGACGAGGTTTGCGAGATGAATTCTGCCGGAGCTGCTCCTCCTGCCGTAACCTCATTACACAGAGTGGTCACGGGAACGCCGACAGCCCCGAATGCAACTGCCACGGTGTTGGCTATGAGAGCCACGAGTGCTGAGAACATCGGCTTGAAACCGAGTCCGATTAGTATGGCTGCCGGAATTGCAACGGCAGTACCGAAGCCAGCCATTCCCTCAAGCAGTCCGCCAAAGCCCCATACCATGAGCAATACCACTACGCCTTTATCATCGGAAATGCTTGTAAACTGAGCCTTGATAACTTCTATTTCCTTGGTTTCGAGGAGGATGTTGTAACTGTAGAGTGCCATCATAATGATGATGAGGATAGGGAAGAGGGCTTTGAATACGCCTTCGGCAAAACTCCAACCCACCACTCCGAATATTGAAGCATCTTGGAACTTCTCCGGAACCATGTTCATTGCTGGCGCAACAAAGAGTGCCAATAAAATTGTTACTACAAGAGTTATGAACGCACTCTTGTGACCTGCCATCTTGAAACCTAACATGAGGACAAACAGTAGGATGATCGGAACGATTGATACAATAGCTGACATAAAAATGTTTTTTTAGTGTAAATATTTATATAAGTATTCGGTGTAAATATCAAACTTGGATGTGTAATTGTTTCACAAAACGACACCTCATGACAGAAAACCGGTACAAATATATAAATAAAAATCCTAAATAAAAACATTTGTGCTATATTTTTTGTCAATTCTTAATTTTTATCCTCAATATGTAATAAAATAATCTCTGGATGTCCTTCGGACTTGTGTTGTTTGGGTCGGCATCCTATCGTTTACTGAAAGGATAGCAGCCGTAGGAAGTTTGGTATGCAACAAGAGTATAAAATCGGCGATTTTAATGACCAAAATCGCCGATTTTACAAAGCAATTTCGCCGAATTTGGTCAGCAAATTCGGCGAAATTGTAAACAGGAATATATCATAGTGCATGACTTGTGATGCCTTTCGAGGATGTCATATCTTGCTGATGTCAACGTAACCGTGCATGACGGCATAGATGGTCAGTGCAGATACGCTCTTCATACCGAGCTTGTCCATTATATTCTTGCGATGAGTTATCACTGTGGTGAGACCGATGTTCAACTTGTCGGCAATCTCTTTGTTGATGAAACCCTGTACTATCAGCGACATCACCTCTAATTCGCGACCTGTCAGAATTTGCCTGTTCAGGCTTTCAGGGAGTTGCGGCAGGTGTGCCCCTTTGGGGTGTCCTCCGCTGTGCATCATTAGTATGGAACGTATGAGTTGCTTTTCGGGAACGTTTATGCAGATAGATTTAAAGCCGCTTATCTGTGTGTCTTGCGAAGTGGTGAGCACGATTGTCCGTTTCACTTGTTCGATGAAGAAACTGCGATTGTCGAGAACAATGTTCATGGCTACGAAGATATGCGCGAACTGTTCGGGCTTGCTTGTCTCAAATTCTGCGAGCGAATGGAAAGACAGCACATCAATTATAGGCATAACGTTCTGCAGGATTTGTTTCAATCCCAGTACCGACAACGTGTTAGGGTCGATGATAGCGAATTTAGGACGTTCCATTTTTCAGATGTTTTACAGCCGTGTCAGATGCCACAGCATACGAGTATAATTGTTTGGGCAGCAAAAATTCGCAGAAACATACTTAGCGGATATACCGTTGAATAGCCCACTGCCGGTGCCTCTTTAGAACACGACGCATTGGCGTATGCAAGTGCGGGAGGGTCGGTGTAACTGCCGGCAATCATTCCCATTACTGTGAAATAGTTGAGTTTGAAACGCAAAAGTGCCAACGGACCGATTATAAGAATAGGCAGCACGGTTATCAGAAAACCGGTCAGCACGTAGAGCAATCCATCGCCTTCGGCGACAGTGGCCCAGAAGTCGGCACCGGCTTTTATCCCCACACTTGCGAGGAAGAGCACCAATCCGATTTCTCGAAGCATCATGTTGGCAGATGTCGTGGTATATGTAACGAGGTGTATCTTGTAACCATATCTTCCGATGAGAATGGCAATGATGAGCGGACCGCCGGCGATACCGAGTTTCAAAGGTACCGGCATGCCGGGAATGGCTATCGGAAGAGAACCGAACAATATTCCGGTTATTATTCCGATGAAGATTGTTGCGATGTTAGGAGTCTCAAGACGGCGTATCGAATTGCCCATCATGCTAGCAACACGGTTAACCGAATCTTCCGGACCAACAACCATTATGCGGTCGCCTACCTGAAGCGGTAGTGATGCGCTGGCAAAGAGATCCATGCCGTGGCGTGTCACTCTGGTGACATTTACGCCGTGAACTCGCGACAAATGTAGGTCAACGAGACTTTTTCCGTTAATGCTCGGGTTCGTTATTAGTATTCGTTTGCTCACCAACGGCATGTCTTGTTTTTCCCATTCCACGTTTATCTCCGGTCCGATGAATGCTATTATCGCCTCTGTGTCAGCCTCGGTACATACCACGAGGAGTTGGTCGTCGAGATGGAATATTGTGTCACGGTTTGGTATGCTAACATGCCCATCATGAAGTATGCGACTGCAAACAAAGTCGCGATTGAGAAAACTGTGTATCTGTTTCAGTGTTTTTCCCTCAAGATAAGTATTGGAAACCTGCAGATGCAGTTGGCGAGGTTTAACATTTGCGTTGAGATTTTCTTTAAGTTCGAGTTCGTTTTCTTCATTCTTGAGTTTCACCTTGCAAATATACCTTATTAGAATAGTTGCTCCTATGATGCCGACAACGCCGAGTGGATAGGCACAAGCATATCCGGAGGCAATCTGTGGGGGCTTTACGTTGGTGAAAACACTGTTAAGTGCCTCGTTTGCAGCACCAAGTCCCGGAGTGTTGGTAACTGCACCGTAGAGCGTTCCCACCATCATGGGCAGGTTGTTGTGGTCGGAGGTGTCGAAAAAGACAAAGTAACAGACAAACATCACTATCACGTTCAGTATGATAATGGTGATTGCGAGGGCGTTAAGTCGCAGTCCGGCAGAGCCGAAACTTTCGAAGAAACCGGGTCCTACCTGCAAACCAATCATGAAAACGAATAGTACGAGACCAAATTCCTGAATGAACGAGATGATGTTTAGGGGAGCAGTGAAGCCGAAATGTCCTGCAACTATTCCGGCAAAGAGAACGAATGTTACGCCGAGTGAAATGCCGCCGATTTTTATCTTGCCCAGCAAGACACCAACTGCGATAACAAGAGAGTACAAAAGCACGATGTGTGCAACCGAGTCAGTAGTTGTAAATAAATCAAATAACCAGTCCATAAAAAAGTGTGAAAAGTTTGGGTGCAAAGGTAACAATAAAGTTATTTATAAAATAATTTTTATTCACTTATTTTTATGTTTACAGCCCTTTCATGTTGTTTTTACAATCCTTACGTCTTATAATGATTGGTTGAAATGATGTTCATTCATATTATATTTACGGCGTGGAAACAATAAATGGCTGTCCGAAAGGGCAGCCATTATTGATTTATTCTTGCTCTGTAGAGGTCGGCAAATGATGTTCTCTGCGGTTCATTTTATCGATGAAATCGTCAAGAATTGGTATTATTGTCATGAGTTTTCCCGGTTCGATATTGCACGACCTGATGTTTTCTGTCATACACTCCGGTATTTCTGCTGCGATTTTTTTCATGTCCTTACCCTTTTGGGTGAGGTAAACAATCTGCTGACGCTTGTCGGTATCACTGCCATGACGTGCCACGAGTCCCTGTTTTTCCATACGTTTTATTAGCGGTGAGGTGGTGTTTATGCCCAATAGCAGCCGTTTGCCAATATCGTTTATCGGCTGATTGTCAGTATCCCATAACACCAACAGCACCAAATACTGGGTGTATGTGATGCCATGCGGCTTCAAAAACGGTTCGTAGGCCTGAACAATCAGTCGGGCTGCCGTGTAAAGACGGAAGCAGAGTTGATTTTCAAGTTTGAGTTGCTCGTTATTATTCATCTTTTATGGTTACGGTATTTAATAATCAAATCCCGATACTTTCGAAAGTATCGGGACACTGAGTGAATATGTTGGTATTACTGTTTCAACAGTGTTGCGATGCACTCTTCCACCTGCTTCATGTCAGCATTAGCCTCAAATCTTGCAACTACTTCGCCTTGACGGTTGATGATGAACTTGGTGAAATTCCACTGGATGTCGTCTTTCTTGCGAGGCTCGTCATTGCTCTCGTTGTAGAGTTTCTCCATGATTGCTGAAGTTTCGGCATCGAAAGAACCCGCACAACCCTTCCGGCTCTTCAGCCATGTGTAGAGTGGAAGTTCGTTTTTCCCGTTAACATCGCTCTTTTGGAACTGCGGGAAGTCGGTGCCGAACTTCATTGTACAGAACTGCGTAATCTCCTCGTCGGTGCCGGGAGCCTGATGTCCGAACTGGTTACAAGGGATGTCTAATATCTCAAGACCGTCCGCCTTCATTCTTTTATACATGTCTTCCAAAACCTCATATTGTGGTGTGAAACCGCAACCGGTGGCTGTGTTGACAATCATCAATACCTTGCCTTTATATTCAGAGAGACTAACTTCGTTACCTTTTTTATCTTTCAGATTGAAATCATAAACTGTGTTCATAACCTTTTCTTTTCTATTACTTATGTTGTTACTATTTATTTTCTGGCTGTAGCCGAGCATTGTGAGCAAGACCACGACCATTATCATTAGTTTGTTGCTAATCACTTGCTTGGCTCCCATTTGCAACGTACAGGAGAAACTATAGCTCCTTCTTTTTTCAACTCGGCAAAAGCCTTGTCAACTTCCTTGCGGTCGGCATCCAATGATTTTGCTATCTCTCCTGCAGATACCGGTTTTCCGGCATCGCGCATCGCCTGTAACACTTTTTCCTTCATACTGCTTGTTGTTTATTTGTTGTTAATAATGAAATGTTTCATTGTCTTGAGAGTATCCATTCTCGTTTGACAATGCAAAGATAAGCAAAATAATTAGTATCGCAAGCGATTTAGTTTGAACATTAACACCTTTTAATTAGTATCGCTTGCGATAATTGTTATTTTAACTTCTGTTCAGTGTTTATCGTGCAAGATATTTCTTTTGATGCGCTATTTTTGGTCTATCATGTATCTTTTCAGGTGTATCAACTGTCAATTTCCGACAGTTCGAGCCACCTGATACTTTTTTCATCTATTTTTTCTTTCAGTTTAGGCAGCCGTATGCTCTTGGCTGTGAGGTCTTCGATGCTGAGTTGTCCGCTGCACAGTTGTTCTTCCAGCAACCGTTGTTCGGCTTCGAGCGTCTCTATATCCTTTTCCAACTGCTGCATTTCGATGCGCTCCTTGTATGTCAGTCGGCGAGGCTTCTCCGGCACAGAAGATTTCGTGTTGGCAATACCCCTCTTGTTATTTGTATTTTTCTTTGAATTTTCCGCTCCCTCCTCTTTGCTTTGCATGGCAGACCACTGCCGGAATTGAGTGTAGTTTCCGGGAAAATCCTTTATCTCACCCCCGCCTTTAAACACAAGAAGATGATCTACGACCTTATCCATGAAATATCGGTCGTGGCTCACTACGATTACACATCCCGGGAAATCCTGAAAATATTCTTCAAGAATTTGCAGGGTTTGTATGTCGAGGTCGTTTGTCGGTTCGTCGAGAACGAGAAAGTTCGGGTTACGCATCAGCACAGTGCAGAGATAGAGTTTACGTCTCTCACCTCCCGAAAGTTTATACACATAGTTGTGTTGTTGTTCGGGCGAGAACAGGAAATGTTGCAGGAACTGTGATGCCGTGAGGTGGCGTCCGCTTCCGAGGTCTATGTATTCGGCAATGTCGGTTACAACATCTATCACTTTCTGCTGTTCGTTAAACTGCAGTCCCTCTTGCGAGAAATATCCAAATCGCACCGTGTCGCCAATGTCAAAGCGTCCGCTATCGGGCTGTTCGGCACCCAGCAGAAGTTTTATGAACGTGCTTTTGCCTGTTCCGTTGTTACCGATGATGCCCATTTTCTCGAAACGGGCGAAGTTATAGTAGAAGTCTTTGAGTATCGTAATTTGCTCCTCCGTGCCTTCATTGAATGTTTTTGAAACATATTGGCTCTCGAAAATCTTGCTTCCGATGTAAACATTAGAGCGTTTCAGGCGCATTTGTCGTTCCTCTATGCGCTGCTTTGCCACTTTTTCAAGGTCAACGAATGCCTCTTCACGGTATCGTGCTTTGTGTCCGCGAGCCTGCGGTTGGCGGCGCATCCACTCCAGTTCGCGGCGATAGAGATTGTTAGCCCGTGTTATCTCGGCTCGTTTGTTATCAATACGTTCCTGTCGTTTGCAGAGATAGTAACTGTAGTTCCCGCGATACGTGTATATGGTTTGGTCGTCAAGTTCCATTATGATATTGCACACACGGTCTAAGAAAAAGCGGTCGTGTGTCACCATAAGCAGAGTCTTGTTGCCACGGTTAAGAAACCCCTCAAGCCACTCAATCATGTCAAGGTCGAGGTGATTGGTCGGTTCGTCGAGTATCAGCAGGTCGGGTTCGGTGATAAGTACATTGGCAAGAGCCACGCGCTTCTGCTGTCCGCCGCTCAGTTCGCGCATCGGCTGATTTAGGTTTCTTATTTTCAGCTGTGTTAGGATTTGCTTTGCTTTAAGTACTCTTTCCTCTTCTCCTTTATGATTGAAGCAGGCATCCAGCACACTTTCGTCAGGGTCGAAGTGTGGCGACTGGTCAAGATATCCCACGCGAAGGTCGCGGCGGAATATTATTTCGCCACTATCGTATCCCTCCTCGCCGTTGATAATTGATAGCAGAGTGCTCTTGCCAGTGCCGTTCTTTGCCACAAGTCCGATGCGTTGCCCTTCGGCAATGCTCATGTTAAGATTTTCGAAGAGCAGCAATTCTCCGAAAGACTTTGTAAGGTTTTGTATATCAAGATAGGGGATTGAAGCCAATTTCCTTGTAAATTATTATGGTATGTAACCGGTTATTCCTGAGAGTTGTTCTTTATCTCCTCGTTTATGCTCTCTATGTAGTCAAGAATTTCGTCGCGTCCGAATGATTTTTCTGCACTTGAGACGAAGTAGGGTGGGAGCACTTCCCACGTGTCTTCAAGTTTCGACATGTATGCCTTTGCCTGTTCTTTCATTTTCGAAGGAGCCAGTTTGTCGCCCTTTGTAAAGACGATAGCAAACGGAATTTCACTATTCCCAAGCCAGTCGATGAACTCGCGGTCAATCTGTTGCGGGTCGTGTCTTATGTCTATCAGAACGAAAACGTTAGTGAGTTGTTTGCGCTGCAAAATGTATGAAGAAATCATCTGTTCGAGTTTGTCGCGCTGTGTCTTCGACCTCTTCGCATATCCGTAGCCGGGGAGGTCAACTATATACCATTCGTTGTTTATTATGAAATGGTTGATGAGCAGAGTCTTGCCGGGCGTTGATGACGTCTTTGCCAGTCCTTTATGATTGCATAACATGTTTATAAGGCTTGATTTACCGACATTGCTACGCCCTATGAAAGCATATTCCGGTTTGGTGTCTTTGGGACATTGGCTGACAGTAGCACTGCTTATGCTGAATTCCGATTTGTTTATTTTCATGTTATTTTTGCCGCAAAGGTACGAAAATTATTGTAATATTTTTGCATTCCGCTTATTTTAAACTAACTTTGCACATGAAAAAGACAAGACAATGCCCCAACAATATCCATCAGCGTTGCTTGAAAAGGCGGTAGGCGAGATGTCGAAACTGCCGGGAATAGGTAGGAAGACAGCTCTCCGACTCGTGCTACATTTGCTGAGACAGGATGACGGGACTGTGGAAGAACTTACCACGGCGTTGAGCAGACTGAAGCATGAAGTGCGTCATTGTAATGTGTGCCACAACATCAGCGACACCGACGTATGCCCTATATGCTCCGACAGTAGGCGTGATGACAGCATCATCTGTGTGGTTGAAAACATACAAGACGTTATGGCAATAGAGAATACGCAGCAGTATCGCGGACTATACCATGTACTCGGAGGAATAATATCTCCGATAGACGGTATCGGACCGAGCGACATTGAGGTGGATTCGCTGGTCAGACGTGTGGCTGAAGGAGGTGTGAAGGAGGTGATAATGGCACTTAGCAGCACTATGGAAGGGGATACAACTGCTTTCTACATATTCCGTAAACTTGCCGACTATGACGTGAAACAGAGTGTTATAGCGCGTGGAATTAGTGTTGGTAATGAGTTGGAATATACCGACGAGATAACCTTGGGGCGCAGTATTATCGACAGAGTGCCATACGGAGGAGCATGAAAATATGAATATGATAAAGATAACATACTGGCTTTCCATCGGTATCGCTTTGCTATTGGTGCTGTTGTTTGAGACCGACACGCTGATGCCGGGAGTACTTGCCGACGATGTGAGTGTGCAGTTCGTAGTGGTGACATTGACGGAATTGTTCACGATTTGCGTTATTCCATTAGCCGTTAGATTGTTGCGTTTCAACAAAATACGCACAAAGATAAAGGCGGGGGGATATTGCAAGTGGGCTATGATACGTCTGCTCATGCTATCCCTGTTGCTAAACGCGAATACCATATTATATTATATATATATGAATGTAGCCTTTGGATATATGGCAATAATCATGCTCATATCAATGGCTTTTATATATCCGTCGGAGTCGCGCATGAAGAGGGAAATGACAATAGAGTAATGAAACTGACGGTAGTAATAGTAAGTTACAATGTTAGGCCTTATCTGGAACAGTGCCTTAACAGCCTGAGACGTGCATTGCATGGACTTGAAGCAGAGGTGTATGTCGTGGACAACCACTCAAAAGACGACACCGTGGAGAAGATTTCGCGACTATACCCAGAGGTAAACCTTGTGGCAAGTAATCACAACTTGGGTTTTGCGAGAGCTAATAACATTGCGATAAAGCAGACGGAGAGTGAATATGTGCTGTTGCTCAATCCGGATACTTTTGTCGGAGAGCATGTTATATCCGATTGTCTTCGATTTATGGATGAGCACGAAGATGCCGGAGCTTTGGGCGTAAGGATGCTTGACAGCAATGGCAATGTGGCGATGGAGAGTCGTCGCGGACTTCCCACGCCAATGACTGCTTTCTATAAGATGGTTGGATTGTGCAAGAGATTTCCCCAAAGTCGCGTGTATGGCAAGTATTACATGAATTATCTGCCTTGGGATAAGCCGGTGGAGATTGAGGTGGTGAGCGGTGCATTCTGCATGCTCCGCCGTGAGGCACTCGACAAGGCAGGACTTCTTGACGAAGATTTTTTTATGTATGGAGAGGATATCGATTTGAGTTGCCGACTGCTAAATGCCGGTTTCCGTAATTGGTATTACCCTGCCGAAATACTACACTACAAGGGAGAAAGCACCCAGAAGAGCAGTTTCAGATATGTACATGTATTCTACGAGGCAATGTTTATATTCTTCCGTAAGCACTACGGAAACATGACCATTCTGATAAGCCTGCCCATAAGGGCAGCAATACTGTTCAAGGCATCTATGGCAACAGTGGCTTTGGGACTTGGAAGGTTACGAAAGATGCTCGGTTTCTATAAAGAACGTGAGCGATATCCCGACTATGTGTTTATCGGGAGGGAAGGAGCGATAAAGAACTGTCGCCGCATATCGCGCAAATTCGGACTGACGGCACGTTTCTATACGGCAGATAGTAAGACCATGCCGGAAGGACATAACTCTATAAAAGAGGTCGTTGAATTAGACTCTCCCACATACATTGTATATGATATAGATGCCTATTCGTATGAGGAAATACTGCAGATATTCGGCAGTAACCCTAAGAAAAACTTGATTATCGGTACATTCGACTCCAATAGCAACAGGATAATAACCTTCAAGGAGGTGGTGGAATGAAAGTTGATAAAATAACTTTGAGGGCGATGGAGCCGGAAGACTTGGAGGAACTTTATGCCATAGAGAACGACCGTAGTATATGGAATGTAGGTTCCACCAATGTGCCTTATTCTCGTTATGTGTTGCATGAATACATAGCAAATGCCACCAATGATATTTATGCAGACAAGCAACTGCGGCTTATAATTGATGTAAACGGAGAACATGTTGCCGGAATTGTTGATTTGTTTAATTACAACCCACGGCATAGCAGGGCAGAGGTCGGGGTAGTGGTAAAGGTGAGTTTTCGCAACAGAGGTATAGCAACAAAGGCTTTGGAGGAATTGCATCGCTATGCAGCCGATGTGCTCGGAATTTTCCAGTTGTATGCAGTTGTTGCGCAATCTAACAAACACACACAGAAGTTGTTTGGCAAACTGGGTTATGAATCCACGGCAACCCTCAAACAATGGCTATCCTCCTATGATGGTTATCAGGATGCAATATTGTTGCAAAAAAAAATAAAAAAATAGCCTAATGATTTGGAAGATATAAAAAAAAACTATACCTTTGCATCCGCAATCTTAAAAGGGGCGTTTGATTGGTGCGTTAGTTCAGCCTGGTTAGAATGCCTGCCTGTCACGCAGGAGGTCACGGGTTCGAGTCCCGTACGCACCGCAGAGAGTTTCCTCTCCTCCCCCTTACGAGATTATGCACAGAGCAATGGTGCGTTAGTTCAGCCTGGTTAGAATGCCTGCCTGTCACGCAGGAGGTCACGGGTTCGAGTCCCGTACGCACCGCGGAGAGCCACTTCGATGAGTGGCTCTTTTTTTATTGTCTGTAGAATTTATGCTCTGAAAGAATCCATATTTACGTAACGCCTTGCCATGAAACGCCTATATATATTGCGCAACCACACCTCATGGAAGACAATAAACAGCATTCCGGTAGTAAGAAGTATTATGTAAGTGACCAGATCACTGAAAAACGCGGAAAGAATACTGATGATAATTACAGGTAAGAACATTACCACAAATTCTGCGACTACCGGTAGCCAATTCGTCTCTACGCTACCTTTAGCTATAATCTTGGTATTAAGTGGAATTGACTGACGGTTATATACAGCCATTTGCATCAGTATGCAGAACTCCGGTCCGGCAGTGAAAAGAGCAATAGATACAAGCTGCAGCAATGTATATTTGCCGGAAAAAACAGTGGGTAACATCAGCAACATAGGAAACGCAAGCAGTGATATATAGAAATAATATTTAGTACGAAGCAGCGCGAGAATGTTCTCCTTATGAACCATTAGTCCATCGATGTAGTTTCCCTCGTAACCCATTACCTTTACGAGCGTTATTGCACCGTAAAGAACAAATACATATACAAGCCAGAACTTTGACGAGAAAGAATCGCTGTAAATGTCGGTATATGCAATGATAAGGCTGAGAATGCCGGTGATAATTGTTCCTATCACAAAAGAGCTTCTCACGTTCTTGTTCCTCATAATGCTTTTTATTTCCAATTTCAAGAACTCTCCTGTCTCTCCAAATCGGTTTAGGAAGTTGAATGTGGAAACCCTTTTCAATTGTTTGGAGCCTTGTCCTGACACCTCTTTGTACACATAGTATCCCTGTATTTTGATATTTACAAGAAACAATAATATCAAAACGCATAACAAGCATAGATATGCCAAGGGATTGGCATACGTGAAGAACTCGCCACCATGAGCATAGAACTCGAAGATATAACCGATGTCATTCAATATCCAAGGTGTGAATATCAAGGCATAAACAGAAATTGGTACTGCCCACCATAATATATTGTTGCTTATCAATGTCCTGCAAAGATTATAAAACAGGCTGTTCATCACGATGAACAACTGCAGTGAAATGAGGAATGATAAGGTGTGAAACACTCCTGTCTGAAACAGCACGCTCATTATAGAGAAAGGAACAAACAGGGCAAGCCAAATGAGATTTCCCCCACTAAGCATGGAGAATATGAGAAATGCTTCGATACATGAGCGTTTGGGCATTGGAAGTATAAGGTAGGGATGTATCAACTGTGTGGGCGTCTGCTGTAACATGAAACGTAGCAAGAAGTCTAAAGCCAATATGAAAGGGAGTATCGCGAACATCATTTCATAACCCTCTATCCACGAGCTCCCATTTACTGACAGCGAAAGTATTATCGCTATGAAAACGAGATATAGCACCGTGAAAGCCGCTCCTATTCCGACAAACACCTTTGCCACTGTGTTCTGTTCGAATATCGGACTGCGCCTGCTCTTCAACTTGTTGTGCTCGTATAATGAGCGGTAAATCTGTAAACGGTTCATTGATACAACTGTTTTTATATTATCTTAAATCAATAACCTCTGCTTTAGGGAAGTCTTTCGAATTGAACCTAAAATGGGCATCGCTCTGATTTTCCGCCTTGAAGTTACTTATGTTTATTGTAGTCCAACCGTTCGACTGCCTCATCTTTATCTGCTTAGGAAGATTTGTGCGTTTGTCTATCGTGATATACAGCTCCTTTATGGTGCGAGTTTGGTTTTGCGCAATGAGGTGTACTTTGTATTCAGATGCCGAAGTCGTCATGCTCAGGTTGAACCCATTCTTGTAAATAGTAATGAACTTGTATGGGTTCATTGCTTGCTGTTGCGCTTCCGTAGGAGTGGTGACGTTCACCTCTTCGTTTTTCTTTATGTATGTCCATTCGGTCTTCCCGTCAAACCATACTATTGCGTCCTGCGTATTGGCACGAAATTTACTGCCTTTTATTGCAATGGTTCCGCTCGCATTACCATACTTGCCGCTGATTGTGAAGTTTGCGGTTGCCCCTCCTTTCCTGCCTACAATGCTTGCAGTCTTGTCAAGAACCTTGCGTGCCTGACTCGCATTCTGTGCGAAAGAAATTGTGGTGGCAATAGCCAGCAACACTACTACTATAATACTCTTTTTCATAATCTTTTCCTTTTTTGAAACTTTACTATTCGATTAGACAATGACAACGTCGCCGGGTTTAACGGTGAATTGTGGCAAGAAGAGTGTTAAGCGAGTTTTCATCGGTTATCAATACTTCGCGTGGTTTGCTGCCTTGTGCGGCACCAACTATCCCGAGTTTCTCCATCTGATCCATCAGGCGACCGGCACGGTTATACCCTATCGAGAAATGCCGTTGTATCATACTCGTAGAGCCTTGCTGGTTTATGGTGATGAAACGAGCCACTTCAATGAACAGCGGGTCAAGGTCGTCGGTATTTATCGCTCCCGAACCTACGCTGCTCTCGTCTGTAACAGGCTCCGGCAGCTCCATTGGAGTGACAGGACCTTGCTGACTTTGTATGAACGAATTGATTTTTTCCACCTCCGGAGTGTCAACGAATGCACACTGCACGCGCACCGGAGTGCTACCGTTAAGTATGAGCATATCTCCTCTACCGATGAGCTGCTCTGCTCCCTTTTGGTCAAGAATTGTTCTTGAGTCAATCATTGCACTCACCTTGAAAGCCATTCTTCCGGGGAAGTTTGCCTTGATATTACCGGTAATGATGCTTGTCGTGGGGCGCTGAGTTGCTATCACCATGTGTATTCCCACGGCACGAGCCAACTGTGCAATGCGGGCAATGGGCATTTCTATTTCTTTGCCGGCAGTCATTATAAGGTCGCCAAACTCGTCTATGATAACCACGATATAAGGCATATACTCATGACCTTTGGTTAGGTCGAGTTGGTGGTTTACGAATTTCGCATTATATTCTTTTATGTTTCTCACGGTAGCCATCCGCAGCATATTATAGCGGTTATCCATGAGTGCACAAAGACTGTTCAGAGTACGTATCACCTTTGTCACATCGGTAATAATCGGCTCCTCGTTATCGTCAGGCACCTTTGCAAGGAAGTGGTTCACTATCGGGTTGTATATACTGAACTCCACTTTCTTTGGGTCTATTAGCACAAATTTAAGTTCGTTAGGGTGCTTTTTGTAGAGTAGGGAGGTGATAATGGCATTCAATCCAACCGACTTTCCCTGTCCTGTAGCTCCTGCAACGAGCAAGTGTGGTATCTTTGCCAAATCCACCATAAACACCTCGTTGGTGATTGTTTTGCCTAAGGCGATTGGCAACTCCATGTTCGTCTCTTGGAATTTGCGCGAGTTTAGTATGCTTTCCATTGAAACGATATTCGGTTTAGCGTTAGGCACTTCAATACCTATTGCTCCCTTACCGGGTATCGGGGCGATTATGCGGATGCCGAGTGCCGAAAGACTCAGTGCGATGTCATCCTCGAGTCCTCTTATACGCGAAATTCTCACGCCCTCTGCAGGCGTTATCTCATATAGTGTTATGGTGGGGCCGACGGTTGCCTTTATCGACTTTATTTGAACACCAAACGTTGCCAACACGTCAACTATGCGCTTTTTGTTTGCAAGTTGTTCCTTTTCGTCAACATACACCTTCCCTCCGTCGTCATACTTCTTCAACAGGTCGAGCGTGGGATACTTATACTTTGTCCAAGGCTCTTTCGGATTTATCGGCGTAGATAAATCCACCTTGCCCACAACTGTTTTGCTGGCAGCCTTTTCTTCACCGTCGCCTACAGTTATTTCTATTTCCGGGTCGTTCACATTGTCTGTGTTTCTGCCGACAGAATTATCACTAACTCCATTTTCGTCGGTGTTTACGGGAGTGCGCACTTCTATTCCGTCGTCTGTGAAGTCCACCGTTTGTGGGGCGGGGTCGTCATACACTTTTGGATTATTCTCTTCTTCCTCATCTTCTTCTTTGACAATTTCGTCGGTCTTTTTCTTCAGGTTCGTTATAGTGAACTTAACCCTGTTGGAGAGGTAGTAAGCAGGATTGAGAAATTTTTTCATCACTTCTATCGTCTCCGTACTAAGATAAATCAGGAAAGCAATGGCAACAAACAGCAGTATGACGTAGAGTCCGGGCATACCGACAACGTTCTCTATCCAGTTGCTTATATACACACCGTGCCCACCACCGGGATTGAATATGCTGTTTTCAAATGCGATAGAGAGAAACTCTGCGAATGTAACGGAGCACCATACCGTGATTACCGACAGGCACAGAAACCATTTCAGAAGATTGACTTTATAAACATTCATCATCCTAAGTCCTGTCAGACAGATGAATAACGGAATAGAGAAAGCTGCAAGTCCGAAACATCTTGCAATGAAGAAATCGGATATGATAGCACCGATAGAGCCGCAACTGTTTTTAAATTCCTTACCGCTGTTAATCCAATCGCCTTGTCTCATCTCCGAAACAAGGCTCTGGTCAGCATCTCCTGTACTGAAATACGAAATGAAGGCAATGACCATAAACACTGCCACCAATACTAAAACAAGTCCGAACAGAAAGTTAAAAATATAATTCTGAAATATGTTTTTAGCCCCCACTGTCTCCATAAAGGTTCGGGGCTTTTGTTCTTTCTTCTTCTTACCCATTATGATATGCTTTGTCTCGAAACATCTTATTATTTGCTGCAAAATTAGTTGAAAAATATCAGAAAAGCGTATATAATCGCTTTTTTTTGCTAATTTTGCACGTTGAAAACTTGAAATGATGAAGAAAACGATATATAACAAGTTCGATAAAAAACTAATCCCCGCCCTTCCGAGAGTTTTGTTTGAAGGGAGAATAATAACTATATTGACTGCCGGAGAGACAGAAAAAGCTGTTGATTATCTCTTGTCTAAGCCTATTCTTGGCATTGATACAGAGACAAGACCCTCGTTCAAGCGCGGCATAACACACAAGGTGTCACTGCTTCAGGTATCCACTTCAGACACTTGCTTCCTGTTCCGTCTGAACCATACCGACCTAACCCCTGCGCTTATAAGACTGCTCGAAGACAAGAATGTGCCAAAGGTGGGACTCTCGCTCAATGATGATATTCATGCTTTGCAACGCAGAAAACCATTCGAACCGGGCTATTTCATAGACTTGCAGAAACATGTCAACGAGATAGGGATAGAGGATATGAGTCTTCAGAAACTGTACGCTAACCTCATTGGTAAGAGAATAAGCAAGAGTCAGCAACTCTCTAATTGGGAGAATGATGTGCTTAAAGAAAATCAGAAACTGTATGCAGCCACTGATGCGTGGGCTTGCATTGTTCTTTACGAAGAAATTGTAAGACTGAAAATCACAGGAGATTATGCTTTAATGAAGGTCATCGAACAAGAAAAAAACAACAATCAAGGATAAGATGTATAAGACAATAACGCTGAAGAAAGGAAAAGACGAAAGTCTGAAGAGATTTCACCCTTGGGTGTTCTCGGGTGCAATAAAGCACTGCGAGAACGGAATAGAAGAGGGGGACACGGTACGCGTGACCACAGAAAATGGCGATTTCATCGCTGTCGGGCATTATCAGATAGGCTCCATTGCGGTGAGAGTGCTTTCGTTTGAAGATATTGAGATTGACGAGCACTTCTTCATAAAACGCCTTGAAACAGCCTTCGCAATGCGCAAGAGCATAGGAGTGGCTGATAATCCGGCAAACAACACCTACCGACTTGTACACGGAGAGGGCGACAATCTCCCCGGATTGGTGATAGATTGTTATGGCGAAACGGCTGTAATGCAGGCTCACAGCGTAGGCATGCACATCTGTAGGAATGTCGTCGCAAAGGTTCTCATTGGCATTATGGGAGAAAGGATAAAAAATGTCTTCTATAAAAGCGAGACCACTCTGCCCTTCAAGGCGGAACTTGGGCAGGAAAACGGTTTTATTTCGGGCTGCAGCGAAAACAATACTGCCGTGGAAAACGGACTGAAGTTTCATGTTGACTGGCTGAAAGGACAAAAAACCGGTTTCTTCATCGACCAAAGAGAGAACCGTTCTTTGCTCGAGCGTTATTCCGGAGGAAAGACAGTGCTGAATATGTTTTGCTACACCGGAGGTTTTTCATTCTATGCCATGCGAGGCGGAGCAAAGGTTGTGCATTCCGTTGACAGCAGTGCGAAGGCCATCGAACTGACCAATGCCAATGTCGGATTGAATTTCCCGGAAGACAAACGGCATGTTGCCTATTGTGAAGATGCTTTCAAGTTCCTCGACAGGGCAGACGATGTTTATGACCTTATAATACTCGACCCTCCGGCTTTCGCTAAACATCGCAACGCGCTACACAATGCGTTGAAAGGATATACACGACTTAACCAGAAGGCTATGCAGCGCATCAAGCCGGGAGGAATATTGTTTACGTTCAGTTGCAGTCAGGTGGTTACGAAGGATAATTTCCGCAATGCGGTGTTCACGGCTGCAGCTCTGGCAGGCAGAAAGGTAAGAATTCTTCATCAGTTGCACCAGCCTGCCGACCACCCTATAAATATCTATCATCCGGAAGGCGAGTATCTGAAAGGACTTGTTTTGTATATAGAATGAGAATATGCTGAAAAGAATTGCCAATTTCATCGCGTCTAACAGTCTGCTTTCAAAGGATAAAAGGTATATGATAGCCTTGTCCGGCGGAGCGGATAGCGTGTGCCTGCTTATCGTTTTACAGCAACTCGGGTATGACATAGAGGCAGTTCATTGCAATTTTAACCTGCGAGGCGATGAGTCTTCGCGCGACGAACAGTTTTGCATAGAACTGTGTAGCAAGAGAAACATCAAACTGCATCTTGCACATTTTGATACCAACGCTTATGCACTATTGCATAAGGTCAGCATCGAAATGGCTGCACGAAATCTAAGATATTCCTTTTTTGAAAATCTCAGACAGTCTATTGATGCCGAAGGTATATGCGTGGCTCATCATCAGAACGATTGTGCAGAGACGGTTATAATGAATCTTATACGCGGCACGGGGATAAAGGGAATGGCAGGAATTGTGCCGAAGCGAGATAATATCATCAGACCATTGTTGTGTGTTTCGCGCGGTGAAATCGAGGATTTTCTTGCAAAGGAGTCTCAAGATTATGTGACCGACTCCACAAATCTCAACGATTTTTGTGTGAGAAACAATGTTCGGCTCAACATAATACCTATGTTGGAAAAGATAAATCCTGCCGCAGTGCAAAACATTGTCAAGACTGCTATAAGGATGAACGAGGTGAACAAGGTTTTCAGCCAATCCATCGAGGCTTCTGTTTCAAAAGTTTCCCATTTCATCGACAATTCATTATACATTGATGTTCCTGCTCTTCGGGAAGAAACTTCCCCGGAATATACGTTGTTCAGCATCCTGAAAGATTACGGGTTTAATCCCGAACAGATAGAACGTATAGGCTGTAACCTTGACTTCCCCACCGGTACGAGGTTCCTGTCCGCAACTCATCAGTTGCTGTTCGACCGCCAAAAAATAATCGTAACGAAGATAGAAAACAACCGGGTTAGTCTGAAAATACCGGAGCCGGGCAAATATATGATAGGAGAAATGAAGGCAATTCGAGTGGCAAAAGCTGCTATTGATGACGGCTTCTGTATTTCTAAGGACAACATGACGGCAACACTCGATGCTGCAAATGTGAAATTCCCACTGTTGCTAAGAACTGCTGAGAACGGAGACCGCTTTTTCCCATTCGGCATGAAAGGCTCTAAACTCGTGAGCAAGTATATGACAGACAAGCGTCGTTCGTTGGCAGACAAACAGAAACAACTCCTTATTGAAGATGCCACTGGCAATATTCTTTGGCTCGTAGGAGAGCGAACCGACGACAGATACAAGATAACCCATAATACCACAGATGCTATAATCGTCTCTATAGTGGAAATATAATGAGTTTGTAATATAATGATCGACTGTGATTAAACTTACAAAATGCTGATGATATTAAAATGATTTATTGTAACTTTGCACGCGAAAAACAAATAACGATATGGCTGTAAATTGTGTGTTAAACAGAGTTCCGGCAAAGGAAAAAACAGTATATTTCCCGAAAATGGAAATGAGGAAATCGATGAGAATTCTACTTTTGGGTTCTGGAGGGCGCGAACATGCCCTTGCATGGAAGATAGCCCAGAGCGATAAATGTGAGAAACTGTATATCGCACCGGGCAATGCCGGCACAGGCAATGTGGGAGAGAATGTGCCTATAGGTGTTAATGATTTTGACAAGCTGAAAGACTTTGCTGTCATCAACGATATAGATATGGTGGTGGTAGGACCGGAAGATCCTCTCGTGAATGGTATATACGACGAGTTCGGTAACGACGAGCGTACAAAGCACATCTCTGTTATCGGTCCGTCGAAACAAGGTGCCGTGCTTGAAGGTTCTAAAGATTTTGCAAAGGCTTTTATGCTGCGTCACAACATCCCGACAGCAAAATATCGCACATTCGACGGCTCTATGCTCGACGAAGGACTGCAATTCCTCGAAACGTTGAACGCTCCATACGTGCTGAAAGCCGACGGACTGTGCGCCGGTAAGGGTGTGCTGATACTTCCAACCCTCGACGAAGCCAAGAAAGAACTGCGCGAAATGCTCGGTGGAATGTTCGGAAACGCATCGGCAAGGGTCGTTATAGAGGAGTTTCTCAGCGGCACGGAATGCTCGGTGTTTGTGCTCACCGACGGCAAACATTATCAAATATTGCCGGAAGCGAAAGATTATAAACGCATAGGGGAGCATGACACCGGACTTAATACCGGCGGTATGGGTAGCGTCACACCGGTGCCTTTCGCAACAAAAGAATGGATGGCGAAGGTGGAGACGCGGATTATAAGCCCCACGATAGACGGTTTGGCAGAAGAGGGGATTGACTATAAAGGCTTCATATTCTTCGGACTTATCAACGTGGATGGCGAACCGATGGTGATAGAGTATAACTGTAGAATGGGCGACCCGGAGACAGAAAGCGTGATGTTGCGCTTGAAGAGCGACATCGTTGATTTGTTCCAAGGCGTTGCTGAGGGTAATCTTGACGAAAGGAAAGTTGAATTTGACGAGCGTGCAGCAGTTTGCATAATGCTCGTAAGTGGCGGTTATCCGCAAGAATACAAGAAAGGTTATGTCATAGAAGGAATAAAAGATGTCTCCGACAGCATTGTCTTCCATTCGGGAACGGCTCTCAAAGACGGCAAGATTGTCACCAACGGAGGGCGTGTCATTGCCGTTTCTTCTTACGGAAAAGATAAGGATGAGGCTCTCGAAAAATCGTTCAAAGAAGCAAGCAAGATAAAGTTTGCCGATAAGTATTTCCGTACTGATATCGGGAAAGATATTTGATTGATGAGCGATTGTGGTTGTAGGTTGAGCGTTGAGCAAGCCGGATAAAAAGTTAGAAAGTATGATTAAGCGACTTCAGAACAAGATTGCAGAAAGCAGGCTTACACTACATGTCACGAGTGTGATAGCAATTTCGGTATGGCTTGCCTACGGTTTGGTTCAGAAAAATTTGTGGTATCCGTTCATTTGTTTTGCAGTGACAACTTATCTCATGGTGGAACTGAACAACTCCAACTCACTGATACGAATATATAGCCGCTTGGTATCCTGCTCGTTCATGTTCATGATGTGCAGTTCTGTCTATCTCTTTACATCTCTAAATGGTGGAATAATAGAAGTTTGTACGGTATTATTCTATCTTTTATTCTTGAAATCGTTTCAGAACAGGGATGCCTCCGGCTGGGTGTTTTATGCCTTTTTATGCGTAGGAGTTACGAGTGTGTTATTCATACAGATACTCTTCTATGTGCCATTGCTGTGGATAATGCTATCAACAAAGATGACCGCGTTGAACTGGCGCACATTCTTCGCATCTCTGTTAGGGCTTCTCCTGCCTTATTGGTTCTTAGCCGGGTATTATTCTTATGTGGGAAACTTCTCCCAACTTGTCACTCATTTCGCCGAGATAGCCGACTTCGGGAACATTGCCGATATTTTCTGTGTCAACATATACCATATATTAACCTTTGCCTTAGTACTGCTTTGCGCCATTATTGGCACAGTACACTTCGTGCGAAACAGCGTTAAAGACAAGATACGCACGCGGATGATTTACGAGATGTTCATAACCATCAACGTGGCTACAATGGTATTTATCATACTTCAGCCCCGGCATTTCGACATCTTGATACGAATTGCAATAATAAACACCGCTCCATTGATAGCACATTTCATCTCTCTGACCCATACCAAACTTACCAACATCGTTTCGCTAACGCTCATGGCAATGGCAATGTTACCGCCGGTAGTAACTTATTTCTTAGGTCTGTGGACTCCTTTACTGACATTCTGATAGGATACGGATATTGGGGAATGCTGCTCTCTGCCTTTCTCGCAGGGAGTGTTTTCCCTTTCAGCAGCGAGGCTGTTATGCTTGCACTTCTCGCTGCCGGTCTCGACCCGTTGCAACTTATTGCATACGGAAGCATAGGTAATGTGGCAGGCAGTATGTTCAATTATGGAGTGGGGAGAATGGGAAAGACTGAATGGTTTGAGCGTTACCTGCACATAAGCACCAAAAACATGTACCGCGCAAAACGTTTCATGGGCGACAGGGGAGCTGTAATGGGTTTCTTCGCTTTCCTTCCGATACTCGGCAGTGCCATAACAGTGCTTCTCGGACTGATGCGCTCCAACGTATTCCTGTCAATAACAAGCATAGCCATTGGCAAAGTGCTTAGATACTTACTGCTGGTGTATGGTGCCGACATGATTATGTGAAGACATGTCTCACGCAAGAATTTGCTATTGAATAATCAGCATAGCGACATCCTGCTGCCCAACCAACATCCTTTGCCGGTTTGAGTAATTGTCTGAAATGGTATTTCGCCGGGCATAATTGGTGTTGCACGCTTATTTTCATCGTTGTTTTAAAACATTTTCATTCTGCCGATTTGATGAAAGATTGTTTTTTGAAAATTAAAAATCAAAGTTAGAAAAAATATGTCCCTTTTCTTTGTTATACCGTTTTTTTCGTATAACTTTGCCGTTCAAATGATTTTTATACGAAAATAAAAAAGAGCAATATAGACAAAAGGTGACACAGAAAGAAGATATACAGAACGCGGTTAACGTGATGAAGCAGGGTGGGGTTATACTTTATCCCACTGATACGGTGTGGGGAATAGGCTGCGATGCTACCAATGCTGATGCTGTGGCAAAGGTGTATGCAATGAAGCAGCGCGACGATTCTAAGGCAATGATATGCCTTGTTGACTCCGATGTAAGGCTGCAACGCTATGTTAGAAACGTGCCGGAAGTGGCTTGGCAGTTGATGGAATATGCCGAAAAACCTACAACGATAATCCTTGACAATGCCGTGAACCTTGCTTCAAACCTCATTGCGGAAGACGGAAGTGTTGCGATGAGGATAACACGTGAGCCCTTTTCAAAAGAACTTTGCTTCAGATTTCAGAAGCCGATAGTATCGACGAGTGTCAATATCAGCGGCGAACCGGCAGCACAGAATTTCCGAGACATTTCAAAGGAAATGATAGAGGCTGCCGATTACGTATGCTTCTCAAGGCGGCAGGAACATAAACCGCATACTCCGTCGTTGATAATAAAGATAAAAGAGGACGGAGAAATCACCATAATAAGGAAATAGGGACAGTCGCGAATGGACAGTGGGGTGTTGCTGAAGTTTGTGGAATGGCGTGGACGGCATGTTAGTGACCGCCAGTTTACATTGCTGCTGAGTTTCGTAGTGGGTTTTCTCGCTGCGGTGGCAGGCTATGTCCTTCACTGGATTATATCCGAGATACAGTTTCTTCTAACAGCCGGGTTTGACATCACTTCATTCAACTGGATGTACTTAGTGTTGCCGGTTGTGGGAATTTATCTCACCTCATTGTTCGTGCGTTACATCGTGCGAGACGACATCGGGCATGGCATAACGCGGATATTGTATGCCATAAGTTCTAAGAAAAGCAGGATAAGAGGTCACAACTGCTGGAGTTCTGTAGTGGCGTCGGCAATAACCATCGGCTTCGGAGGCAGCGTCGGTGCAGAGGCTCCTATAGTGTTAACGGGCTCGGCAATCGGCAGTAATCTCGGCAAACTGTTCCGGATGGACAACAAAACGATGATGTTGTTGGTAGGGTGTGGGGCATCTGCGGCGATAGCAGGCGTATTCAAAGCCCCGATTGCAGGTCTTGTATTCACTCTTGAGGTGCTTATGGTGGACTTGACAATGGCGTCTCTTCTCCCAATTCTAATCTCAAGCGTAACGGCTACGTGCTTTACATATATCTTCACCGGCTCTGCGTCGCTGTTCAATTTCACTCTTGACGACAACTGGATGCTCGACAGGGTTCCTGCAACAATACTTCTCGGTGTGTGTTGTGGATTTTTCAGCCTTTGGTTTATACGCGCTTCGGGTATGTTTGAGAGAATGTTCGAACGCCTTGGGAAAAAACATCTGGTTCGTTTAATACTCGGTGGTTCGGTTATTTCCATGCTCATCTTCCTCTTTCCATCGCTTTTCGGAGAAGGATATAGCAGCATAGACATTCTGCTTAATGGCAAGACCGAAGCCGACTGGCAGACGATAATGAACAACTCATTGTTCTATGGGCATAGCGATATGCTGATAATTTATGTCGGTCTTGTGGTGTTCACAAAGGTGTTTGCAACCACAGCGACAAACGGCGGCGGAGGCTGTGGAGGTACGTTTGCGCCCTCATTGTTCATGGGAGCATTCGGTGGCTTCTTCTTTTCACGCTTGTGGAACATGTATCAGATTGGGACTTATGTGCCGGAAAAGAATTTCACCCTGCTCGGTATGGCAGGAGTTATGACAGGTGTAATGCACGCCCCCCTCACAGGAATATTCCTGATAGCCGAACTTACGGGAGGTTATGCGATGTTCATTCCGCTGATGATAGTGTGTATCTGTGCCTACCTCACAATAATTATCTTCGAACCGCACAGCATTTACGGTATGCGACTGGCGCGTCAGGGTAAACTTATTACCCATCACACCGACCATGCCGTGCTCACCCTGATGAGTCTCGACAGTGTGATAGAGCGGGAGGTTACAACCGTTTCGCCGGATATGAAACTCGGAAAACTTATCCATTTCATCAGCCGAAGCCGCATGAGCATCGTCCCGGTGGTAGATGAAGCAGGGCAGTTGTTGGGAGAGATTGATGTCACTAAGATAAGACACGTCATGTTCCGCACCGAATTGTATGGTCACTTCCGCGTGTCAGAGTTGATGACCGAACCTCCGGCAGTTCTCGGAGACAACGACTCTATGGATGAGGTGATGAAAAAATTCGACAGCACCGATGCTCTGATGCTGCCTGTGGTGGATTCTTTCGGTATTCTGAAAGGCTATGTAGCACGTACACATATATACAGCCAATATAGGCAAATGGTTGCAGACATGTCGGCAGAGTAGCCGTCACCCGGCGAGATTTGCCCTCATACCGTTAACGAAATCCTTTGCAGACATTCTTTTCTTGCCACTGAGTTGCACCTGCAGCAGTTCAAGCATTTCGCCGCCTGCCGACACCATGAGCCGCCCGTCGTGCACGAAGAAAGTGCCGGCTGCCCTATCTGTAGATATGCCGGTTGTGCGCGAGTCATAGATTTTTATTGTTTGTTTGCCGCCGTCGGCGAAAGTTGCCCACGCTCCCGGTACCGGAGACAAACCGCGAATGAAGTCATGAACCTGCTGCGAGGTCTTGCTCCAATCAATGATACAGTTGTCCTTGAACAATTTTGGGGCAGAAGACAGTTCTCCGATGTTCACCACAAATTGTTCCTGCGGCATGCTTTCCACGCTGCCGTTGCCCTCAATGATTTTGTCGATAGTGTCAATGGCAGTTTCAGCACCAAGTGTCATGAGCCTGTCATAAACGGTTTCCACATTGTCTTCCGGTCCGATTTCCGCTTCTCGTTGCATTATTATCCGTCCTGTATCAATATCGTGGTCGAGGAAGAATGTCGTAACTCCCGTGACCTTCTCACCGTTTATTATAGCCCAGTTGATTGGTGCAGCACCGCGATATTGCGGCAGCAGAGCGGCATGAACGTTGAAAGTGCCGAACCGGGGGAGTGTCCATACCACTTCGGGGAGCATACGGAACGCCACTACTACTTGTAAGTCGGGCTTGTAGGAAATCAACTCTTTGATGAAAGTTTCATCCTTCATCCTTTCCGGTTGCAGCACAGGGATGTTGTGTTTTGCCGCATAAACCTTCACCGCAGGCGGCTGCAAAGTGTCTTGATGTCGTCCCACCGGCTTGTCGGGTTGTGTAACAACGCACACTACATTATATCCATTCTCAACCAAACTTCTAAGCGTACCAACTGCAAATTCGGGTGTTCCCATGAACACTATCCTAAGTTCTTCTTTCTTCATCAATCTATTTCTTTATGAGGTAAAACCATTGCAAAGGTACATAAAATCATTGTGAAACCTATTCTTTTAAATTATTTATTAGTATTTTTGCACTTACAACCAAACCAAGTGTTAATATTTCGGGAACTATGAACATAGAACAATTCTACGAAGAATGGAACAACGACAGTGAACTTATAGAGGTTCAGACAAGCGGTTCAACAGGAAAGCCCCAGAAGATGTTGGTGAAAAAGACCCTTATGCTGGCTTCTGCCTGCCGCACTAACGACTTCTTCGGGCTTCGTAGCAATGATAGGGCGTTGCTGTGCATGAGTCTTGACTATATTGCCGGCAAGATGATGGCGGTAAGGGCGATAGAGAGAGGTCTGCAACTTGATGTCGTTGAGCCTTGCGGCAATCCGTTGGCGCAGTGCAAAGGGAGGTATGACTTTGTTGCGATGGTTCCTATGCAGGTGTGGAATACATTGCACTGCGATGATACAAGGCAGCGTATCACAGATATAGATAATCTGCTTATCGGCGGTGGCAGTATCAATAATGATATTGAAAGAGAGTTGTCGGCAGTGTCATGCCGTGCGTGGAGTTCATACGGAATGACCGAAACGCTCTCTCACATCGCGTTGAGGAGGGTGGGGAAGAGCCAGTGGTATGAACCGCTTCGCGGTGTCTCTCTTTCCATTTCGGAAGATGGCTGTCTTGTTGTCACCGACAAAACGACCGAAACATTCAACATGAAGACCAACGATATGGCAGAATTTTCTCCCGATGGCAGGCTTTTCCGTATTCTCGGACGCAAGGATAACGTAATCTGTTCGGGCGGAATAAAAATTCATGCAGAGGAGGTTGAGCGTTTGGTGGCAGCCGTTTTCTCTCGCCCTTTCATGATAACCAAGTGCCCTGATGAACAGTTTGGAGAGGCTGTGGTTATGGTAATTGAAGGTTATGGGGATGCAATCATCGGCAAAGCACGTGCCGTCTGTGCAGAAGTACTTCCCAAATATTGGCAGCCTCGTCAATATGTTGTTGTAGATAAGTTGCCAAGAACCGCGACCCTGAAAGTGCGCAGGGTCGGTTTAGACGCGCTTGATATAAAGAAATTGGGCTGACAACGAAGAGCAATAACAATGCTTTTCTTGTGTGTCACATCAAGGAAACATCTTTCAGATGTTCAATTTCCGGCACTTCTCCTATTTTACCCACCACGGTGATTATGTCAAAACGTATCTCGTTGTTTAGGCTATGAGCCATTATATAGTTGCTTATTGACAGTTTTAGGTTCTGCATCTTATAATGGTTTACGGCATTTGTCGGCTCACCAAACAATTTGTTCCGACGTGTTTTCACCTCAATAAAGACGTAAACACCGTTCTCTATGGCTACGATGTCAATATCCTTTTTCCGTGATTTCCAGTCTCTTTCAATTATAATATAGCCTCTTTCCTGCAAATATCTTACAGCAATCTCCTCTCCCCATTTTCCGAGTTCGTTATGTTCTGCCATGTCATTTCAGGGTTATTAAGGTCTTACAAAATATGCTATTTGTGCACTCTACCGTGGTTATCTGAAACTGTCTGTCAGCAGTTTTATTTCTATCTGCGGACTGATGCGTTCGTAAAGTATGTTATATACAGCGTCAAGTATCGGCATGTTTACGTGCATGTGACGATTGATTTCCTTCATACATTTCGTTCCGAAATACCCTTCGGCTATCATTTCCATTTCTATCTGTGCCGACTTAACGCTATACCCTTTGCCAATCATTGTCCCGAAGGTGCGGTTTCGGGAGAAGTTTGAATATCCTGTGACAAGAAGGTCGCCCATATACACGGAGTCTATTATTGCCCTCTCTATGGGGTGAACAACGTTCATGAAGCGATTCATCTCTTGAACGGCGTTCGACATGAGCACCGACTGGAAGTTGTCGCCATATTTCAGTCCGCTGCATATCCCCGCAGCAATGGCATATACGTTTTTCAATACCGACGAATATTCTATTCCAACCACATCGGTAGAAGTCTTTGTCTTTATGTAGTCACTCGCTATCAGGTCTGCAAAGGCTTTTGCTTTTTCCGTATTCACGCAGCCGATGGTGAGATACGACAGGCGTTCGAGTGCCACCTCCTCCGCATGTGATGGACCGCCGATGCACGCAAGGTTCTCGTATGGCACGTCATACACCTGATGAAAATACTCCGAACATACGAGGTTCTCATCCGGAACGATGCCCTTGATTGCCGTGATAACGAACTTGTCTTTGATGCGGGTCTTGAGCTTTTTCAGGTGATTTTTCAGATATGGCGACGGGGTAACGAACACGAGGGTGTCGTAATTATCCACAATCTTGTTTATATCGCTTGAGAAGTCGATTTCGTCCATGTTGAAGCGAACACTTACAAGATATGCAGGATTATGTCCGAGCCTGCGGAAGTCTTCGATACGGTCGTCTCTTCGCATATACCAACCGATGTGATGTGTGCGCCCCACCACTATCTTCGCTATTGCGGTAGCCCAACTTCCGCCACCTATAATCGCTATTTTGCCACAGTCAAACATGCTATTCCGATTTAAGATTCTTGAATTTAAACAGACAAATTTACGATTTAACGTTTTATAATCCTAACGACACATACACCGGGATGATATCCGGTGAGTGTGTCGTATAATGTCTGTTATCGATTATCAACGATTTGCTTTGTCAATCCATTGTTGTATTTCATCAACGGTTGGCTTTTGCATTTCGAGCTTGTATTTCTTCACAATGTCCCCGATTTTTTGCTGCAGCCCCTGTGCTTTTTCGTCTTTTATGTTCGTAATGACATTGAAGCCTGCCTTTCTCAGCACCGGAACCCACTCCGATGCCACACCAATCTCAGCCCATTCCGACTCGCTGCTTTGCGGTATTGTCTTCTCTGGCTTCATCTGTGGGAAGAAAAGAACCTCCTGAATGAACGTTTTACCGGTCATGAGCATTACAAGGCGGTCAATACCAATTCCTATTCCGGAAGTCGGCGGCATGCCATACTGAAGTGCCCTCAAGAAGTCTTTGTCTATTATCATTGCCTCATCGTCACCTTTGTCGGCAAGTCTCATCTGCTCCACGAAGCGTTCCTCTTGGTCAATAGGGTCGTTCAACTCCGAGTAGGCATTGGCAAGTTCTTTACCGTTCACCATAAGTTCGAAGCGTTCTGTCAGTCCGGGCTTCGAACGGTGCATCTTAGTCAGTGGCGACATCTCTACAGGATAGTCGGTGATGAAGGTCGGTTGAATGTAAGTTCCCTCGCAGAACTCTCCGAAGAGTTCGTCAATCAACTTGCCTTTTCCCACGGTGTCATCTACTTCAAGACCCTTTTCCTTGCAGAATGAGCGTATCTCCTCTTCAGTCTTTCCATTGATATCGAATCCGGTCTTTTCCTTTATTGCATCGAGTATCGGCAAACGTCTGTAGGGAGCTTTGAATGAAACGATGTTCCCGTCTATTTCCCTTTCCGGTTTGCCATTTACGGCAATACAAATCCTTTCGAGCAAATTCTCCGTGAAAGACATCATCCAGTTGTAGTCTTTATACTGCACGTAGAGTTCCATACACGTGAATTCCGGGTTATGGTTTCTGTCCATTCCCTCATTGCGGAAGTTCTTTCCTATCTCATACACGCCCTCAAAACCGCCAACGATAAGCCGTTTCAGATATAATTCCGTTGCGATACGCATGAACATATCTTGGTTCAGTGCATTGAAGTGTGTCACAAACGGGCGTGCGGATGCTCCTCCGGCTATAGTCTGCAGGGTAGGGGTCTCCACTTCGGTATATCCGTTCTCGTCGAGCACCTGCCTCAATGTTCTCAGAACAGTGGCACGATGCAGGAACGTTTCCTTGACTCCGTCGTTTACCACAAGGTCAACGTAACGTTGTCTGTAGCGCAGTTCCGGGTCGTCAAACTTATCGTATGCCACACCGTCTTTATACTTTACTATAGGCAGCGGCTTGAGACTCTTGCTCAGCAAGGTAAGTTCCTTTGCATGAACGGAAATCTCTCCCATCTGTGTTCGGAACACAAAGCCTTTTATTCCGATGAAATCGCCGATGTCGAGGAGCTTTTTGAACACCTTGTTATACATGTCTTTGTTCTCGCCCGGACAGATGTCGTCTCGCGTTATATATACCTGAATTCTGCCTTTAGAGTCTTGTATCTCTGCAAAAGAAGCCTTTCCCATTACCCGACTGCCCATCAGTCGTCCGGCAATACAAACCTCACGCGGCTCGTCTTCGTCGTTGAATTCGTTCTTTATGTCTGTACTGAAAGCATTGGTGGGATACTCCGCTGCAGGATATGGATCAATGCCCATTTCCCTGAGTTCCTGAAGGCTTTGGCGTCTTCCTATCTCTTGTTCGCTCAGTTCTAAAACGTTCATGTGATAAAGTTTATTTGTTTACGGTTTCTTTACTACTTATTGTTTCTTTTATATTTTGTGCAAAGGTAGTAATTATTTCCGAGACAGCGTGTATTTTAAGTATTTTTTATTCACCCTATGACGTGGGGAAACCGCCGACAGACAATCAATTACTTTCCGATTGATTATCGATTGCTTTGAGAAATCATATATTACTTGCAGCAATTTCGCCGAATTTAATGACCAAAATCGGCGAAATTGGTCGATAAATTCGGCGATTTTACTTTGCAATTTCGGCGATTTTGTTTTTTCAGATGTACAAAATCATGCTGCATTATGCCTTGAAATGCGGTGTGAAAGTGCATAAAACGGCATAAAGCACACTGCTTGTCGTTTCCTGAAAATGTTTTATGACTATGCTAAAAGATTATGATTTCTTGCGAAATTCAGAGCATGTTATTGCCGTGGCTATGGCAACATTCAACGAGTCGGCATGCTTACGCCCCTCCGGATAGTTCGGTATCATTATTCTGTCTGTAACCAATCTTGCAACTTCATCGGATATTCCGCGCCCCTCGTTTCCCATTACAATCACTCCGTGAGCGGTAAGATTGTGTTTGTAAATATTGTCTCCGTTGAGAAAAGTGCCGTATATCGGCATGTGACCGGCAAGATTTTTCAGCGTTTCTTTCAGGTCGGTGTAAATCACTTTCACCCGGGCTATGCTTCCCATTGTTGCTTGTACCACTTTCGGGTTATACACATCTGCCGTTTCGTGACTGCATATAATCGTCTCGATGCCGAACCAGTCGGCTATGCGAATTATCGTTCCGAGGTTTCCGGGGTCTTGAACGGAGTCGAGAGCAAGCGTAAGTTTCCCTTCAAATTCTTTCACATAGTTTCCCGTAAGATTGTTTGACGGAATGTCGAAAACCGCCAACACTTTTTGTGGATGTTGCAGGAAACTAAGCCTTGAGAGTTCCTCTTCGGTGACAATATCCATCTGAACTCCATCGGCTTGTTTGCCAATAGTCCATTCTTCGGTGTATATCAGTCGTTTAGGAGGCATTGTTTCCATTAAGTCTTCAACAACTTTCGGACCTTCTGCAACAAACGCTCCCTCCCTTGTTCTGAACTTTTTCATCTCAAGGGAATGTATATATTTTATGAGGTTCTTGCTTAACACTTTTCTATGTAAAAACTTAATGCTGATGACTATTTCCTTGTATCTTTCTTTATCCAGCCCAAACGGTGTGTTCTGCCCCTCTTTCCGAGAGAATGGAGAGAGTAGAAACCGTCGGGAAGATTGCTTATGTCTATCTTGTCTCCGTCGTATGAACGCATGGCAACCGGTACTCCTGCCAACGACTTGAAGATGATGTATTCTGCATCAAGGGTGTTCGGGCGCGGCGGAAGCAGCACGTCACGACCGTCGTTTTTAATCAGGTTCGGAGTCCGTAATCCCGGTTTTGCATTGCCGATGGTTGCAGGTTCGCTCTCGTTTCCGAAGCGGTCTATTGCACATACGGCGTAGTTGAACGGTCGTTGAGTGTCGATGGTGAGCGATGTGCCGCTGACAAGTTGCGCCACAAGGTTTCTCGCATCGCTCACATCCACGGTTCTTTCGAGAGAGGCGTATATGTTGTAACTCACATTCGGGCTTTCGTTGGTGCTCCTTGCGGCGTTCCATGTCAGTATTTGCTTATCATCCTCGTATGTAATCCTAAGATTTGACGGAGCGGTAGGCGGAGTTTTACCAAGCCATGACATCGCAGGTACCACGGCGGAGAAACGGTCGAAGTAGTTGATGGTGAAGTCATAAAGCCCCTTAGTGTTTTCGGTGAAGAAGCGACTCCTGAAGTAAGTATGCCCCAATCCAATCTGCCGGAGGTAGTTCATCTGCCGTTGCACGTCAGTCAATGTCCACTGTCCTTCTGCCGGGTGCATGAAATAAATACCAAGTCCCGGTGCCATAATCTTGCCGTTGGAGTTCTCCTTCCAGTCGAGAGCGAAGGGATAGAAGTTGTCTCCCTTAAAATAAATCATCGGGAACTCGGCATCCATAAGTCCGTCTTTCAGCCATTGCTGCGCATCTTGTGCCACGGCGGTGCGTGCGTTCCAGCCCCGGCTGCTGTATCTTCGCAGGTCGTCGTGTTTCCCAACAGGCGAACAACTCAGCATCACCCACGGTTTCTCACGCTTCACGGCATAATTTATCGCCTCCACAATCCGTGTTATGTTTTCCCTGCATTTCGCTCTGTTTGAAGGCATTTTCCACGCATCGGGGTATCTTATGTAGTCGAGATGTATTCCATCTACATCATATTTCCTCACTATTTCTGCGCATATACTTGCCATATAGGGGGCAGTTTCGGGATTTTCAGGGTCGATGAAGCCCTCTGTTCCTATCTTACGCAGCATGTTCGGGCGGTTTTTCCTAAGTTGTTGTGCCGCATACGAGTTCCACTGTCCAATGGGAATGGTCACTACCCATGCGTGTATCTGCATCCCGCGAACATGGCATTGTTCTATGGCGAATTGCAAAGGATCGTAACCGGGATATTTGCCGGGCGTGCCGGTCATATTCTGGTCCCACGGCTCAATGTCGCTATCATAGATTGTCGAAGCCCTTACCCTCGACTGCATCAACACCATGTTGACACCCGCTTTCTGAAGTTTGTCGAGGATATCTGTCAGCTCCTTTTGCTGCCTTTTTATGCTTTCGGGTGATGTTGCTTTCGTTTCCGGCCAGTCAAGGCTTTTCACTGTTGTCAGCCATACGGCACGAACTTCTCTCTTTGGAGTCCCTCCGTAGTTGATGTTCATTTCGCGCTGAGCACCGGCTGTCAATGAAAGTGCGGCAACTATTGATAAAATAATGATTTTCTTTTTCATATCGTCTGCAAAGTTAGCGATATTTTCGTCATTCCTTTGCATGTTTGATAAAAAATAGTATCTTTGCACTCGGTTTTTGATAAATTAAGGAACTGTGAAATTTATATGATAACGTTTGTTCTTAGTCTTGTTGCACTTGTGCTGGGTTACTTTATCTACGGCAAGGTGGTTGAGAAAATATTCAAGCCCGACAACAGGGAAACTCCTGCCGTGAGGATAAACGATGGGGTTGACTATTTGGTGATGCCCTCATGGAAAGTCTTCATGATACAATTCCTTAATATTGCCGGAACAGGTCCTATTTTCGGTGCAATAATGGGAATGTGGTTCGGAACTTCTGCTTATCTTTGGATTGTGTTTGGCTGCATCTTCGCCGGAGCCGTTCACGACTATTTCTCAGGTATGCTCTCAATGCGGCATGACGGTTGCGGTCTTCCCGTGCTTGTGGGGCAGTTTCTCGGCAACAACGTTAAGCAGGTGATGCTCGTTTTCAGTGTCTTTCTGCTCGTAATGGTGGGCGTGGTGTTTGTGTATAGTCCTGCCATAATACTCGAAGATATTTGGGCAAACCGCATCTTCTGGATTTTCGTTATTTTCGTCTATTACATCATTGCGACGCTGCTTCCTATCGATAAAATCATCGGCAAGATATATCCTTTGTTCGCTTTCTCGCTCCTTTTCATGGCTGTGGCACTGATGATAGGGCTGTTTATAAAGCAACCACAACTGCCGGAGGTGTGGGAAGGATTGAGCAATCTCGGTGCGGAACAGTTCGGAATGAGCAGTCCGATATTCCCGGCGTTGTTCATAACGATAGCATGCGGGGCAATCAGTGGCTTCCATGCAACGCAGAGTCCGCTCATGTCGCGCTGCCTGAAGAGTGAGAAAATGGGTCGCCCGGTATTCTATGGAGCGATGATAACGGAAGGAATGGTGGCATTGATATGGGCAACAATATCTTCTTACTTCTTCTTTTACGGTGGTTGGAAAGAAGTTGCTCCCGCAGATTTGGTCATGCAATATGAGCAGAGTGGCAAGACTTTGATACAGTTCTTCGATGCTCCTACGGTGGTGAAATTGGTATGTAGCAGTTGGCTTGGCATATTCGGGGGCATACTTGCGTTGCTTGGTGTAGTGGCTGCGCCCATAACCAGTGGCGACACAGCGTTCAGGAGTGCCCGCCTTATAATAGCAGAGTTCCTCCATTTAGAGCAGCGCACAATGGCAAAGCGGCTCATCGTGGCTGTTCCTATGTTTGCAGCATCAATCGCTTTCCTATTCTGGCAGATAGAAAATCCTGACGGTTTCAATATAATATGGCAGTATTTCGGCTGGAGCAACCAAACGTTATCGGTGTTCACTTTGTGGGCAATCACGGTATATCTTGTGCGTGAGAAGAAACCGTATGTTGTCACTCTAATACCGGCTGTGTTCATGACAGTGGTCTGCATCACGTTCATTTTGGTTTCGAAGAACGGCTTCGGGCTGTCTGAAACCGTCGGTTACGGCATCGCAGGTGCAACAATGATTTTGTCGTTTGCGTGGTTCTTTACGTGGAAAACAAAAAGCGGCAGGTGTCAGATATAGGATAATTACTAATCAAAAGAAAAGAAAATGAAGAAAATTGCATTGTTTATTATTGCCTTGGCTATGTCTATTACTGCCAATGCACAGTTTGAAAAAGGAAAGGTTTACGTTGGTGCTTCACTCACGGGGCTTGACTTCAGTTATAGCGGTCAGGATAAACTACATTTCGGATTGGAGGCACAGGGAGGATATATGGTTGCAGACAATATCCTACTGAAGGCTAATGCAGCCTTTGAATATTCCGGCAGGGATGATGCACCGACCGACTTCATAGTGGGTGTAGGTGCTCGTTACTATGTCCTTCAGAACGGACTTTATTTGGGTGTGAATACCAAACTGCTGCACGCTAACCATAATCACAATGACATTATGCCGGGAATAGAGATTGGCTATGCTTTCTTCTTGAACCGCACTGTGACAATAGAGCCCTCCGTATATTACGACCAGTCATTCAAGAACCATTCCGACTACAGCAAGTTTGGTGCACGCCTTGGTGTTGGAATTTATTTATTCAAGGACTAAACATGTTTTCTCGCACAACATTCAGTGCGGTTTCATGAATGTGACCGCACGGAAATGTTTGTTAGGATACGTGTTGATAAAAACATCTCATATACTATGTTATCGGTAGAAGAATTAGAAGACAGGCTTATCGAACTCTCTTTTGCAGAGGATATAGGCGACGGCGACCATACCACTCTTTGCTGTATTCCGGAAGATGTGGTAGGAAAGAGCCGTCTGATTATCAAGGAAGACGGAATACTTGCCGGTGTGGAAGTGGCGAAGAGGGTGTTTGCCAAATTTGACTCTACAATGCAGGTGGAGGTGAAAATCGGTGATGGGGCAAGAGTTAAGAAAGGTGATGTGGCAATGGTCGTTACAGGCAAGATACGTTCTTTGCTCCAAACAGAGCGGTTAATGCTAAACATAATGCAGAGAATGAGCGGCATCGCAACCATGACCAACCGCTATGTGGAACTTCTCAAAGGCACAAAGACCCATGTCCTTGACACTCGTAAGACCACTCCCGGTATGCGTATGCTTGAGAAGCAGGCTGTGAAGATAGGCGGAGGAGTGAACCACAGGATAGGTCTTTTTGACATGATACTCCTTAAAGACAACCATGTGGATTTCTCCGGAGGTATAAGTAATGCCATAAATCGATGTCATGACTATCTTAAAGAGAAAGGACTCGACCTGAAGATTGAAATAGAAGTGCGTTCTTTTGATGAGATAAGGCAGGTGCTGGAATGTGGTGGCGTAAATCGTATCATGCTCGATAATTTCAGCGTTGAGGACACCCGAGAGGCTGTTAAGATGATAGGAGGAAAGTATGAGACAGAGTCGAGCGGAGGTATAACGCTCGGGACGATACGCGACTACGCGGAATGTGGGGTCGATTACGTTTCTGTCGGTGCCCTCACACACTCGGTCAAGGGACTTGATATGAGTTTCAAAGCATGCTGACAACGTTATTGCTTAGTGCAGTATTGACATTTTCACCTCCGGTGCATCACGAAGTTACGCTGGCAGGAAGTTTTGGTGAGCCTCGTCCTAACCACTTCCATGCCGGCTGTGACGTAAAAACCGGGCAGGTGGAGGGCAAACCTGTATTCTCGGTTGCCGACGGATATGTCTGCCGTGCCACCGTGGGCAAGAACGGTTTTGGCAATGCTCTCTATGTCAGACATCCCAATGGTTACACCAGTGTCTATTGTCATCTGCAACGTTTCACGCCGCAGATAGCGGCAATGGTCAGGAAGTGGCAATACGGACACGAGCAATATGTTGCCGATGTGGAGTTTAAACCGACCGATTTTCCAGTTGCCGAGGGGCAGTTGATTGCCGTAAGCGGAAACTCCGGAGCAAGTGCTGCGCCGCATCTTCACTTCGAAATACATGACACTCGCACTTGGGATGCCGTTGACCCGCTTCGTTTCATCGGAAAATATTTAAAAGACAACACTGCGCCTACGGCTGATGCCGTAATGGTAATACCGTTGGAGGGCGAGGGAGTGTTCTGCGAAAAGCAGTATAAACAGCGTTATCCGCTCGCAGGAACCAATCATCAGTTGACTGCATGGGGCAGGGTGGGCTTTGCCTTTCATGCCGAAGACCGTATGGAGGGGAGTTGGAACCGCCTCGGAGTAAGACATTCTGCTTTGATTGTAGATGGTGACACGCTATTCAGGAGCAATGTTGACAGAATACCTGAAAGGTGTAACCGCATGGTAAATTCATGGGGAGACTTTGACTATTACGTGACAAACTTAACTTGGTTCATGAAGTCTTTCGCCGAGCCGGGCAACAATCTTCCGGTAATTGACACAGACAAGAGGCGAGGGATTGTTACGTTTAACGAAGAACGTCCTTACAATATAACTTACGTGATAAGCGACTTTTTCGGCAATAAAAACGAATATCGCTTTGTAGTTCACGGTAAACGTCAGGACATTGAACCGCGTAAGCATGCCGGAACTTACGTTTTCAAATGGGATAGAGACAATTCTTTTGCACTTGAGAATGTGATGTTGAAATTGAGAAAAGGACTGCTTGCAAATGATATCGGAATAACTCCACAAGAGACGGCAAGCCATTATGGTATATCGGCAGCCTACTCCTTCCGCGACCGACCGACTCCTATCCTCGACTGGGGAGAAATGGGTTTGAAGGTGTTGACGGATGTAGAACATCCCGAAAAACTATATATCGTCTGTCACGATAAGTATGAGCGGTTCATAAAAGGGAAGTATAACGGTGGTTGGGTGTATGGAAGTTTGCGAGACCTCGGGCTTAGTTACGAGCTGGCATACGATGATATGCCCCCGGAAGTTACACTTGAAGCGGCAACTCGCGGTGTCCTCCGCTTGAACGTTGAAGACGGGAAAAGCGGCATCTCGTCGTTTAAGGCTTACATCGATGGCAAGTTCGTGCTGTTTGAGGATGTTCAGAAATCAACCGGGAAGATATGTCGCCTGAACTCAACTCCGATAAAACGCAACGGAAGGTCAAGAACTCTGACGGTTTATGCTGTGGATAATTGCAACAACAAAACCAAAGGAGAGTGGAAGATTGAATATTAACAAACAAATCATATCTGCAGAATTGAGAACTGAACTTTTTACTATATAATTTAAATTTGTAACGTTATGAAGAAAACCTTATTCTTACTTGCTGCATTATGCAGCGCAAGCATATCAATGGCTTGCACGAATTTCATTGTTGGCAAGGATGCAAGTACAGACGGTTCTGTAATTTGTACGTACAATGCCGATGACTACGGGATGTTCCAATGGCTGTGTCACTACCCCGCAGCGAAACATCAGAAGGGAGAGATGCGCAAAGTCTATGACTGGGATGACAACAAGTATCACGGAGAAATACCGGAGGCTGCCGAAACATATAACGTGATTGGCAACATCAACGAGTGGCAGGTAACTATCGGAGAAACAACATTCGGAGGTCGCGAAGAACTCATCAATCCGTCAGGAATACTCGACTACGGCTCACTTATATACATCACCCTTCAGCGTTGCAAGACTGCGCGTGAAGCAATAAGCATCATGACATCGCTCGTTGAGGAGTATGGCTACAACTCAAGCGGTGAAACGTTCACGATATGCGACCCGAATGAGGCGTGGATAATGGAAATGGTGGGTAAAGGTCCGGACAGGAAAGGTGCTGTATGGGTAGCAATAAGAATACCGGACAATGCAATCTGTGCGCATGCAAACCAAAGCCGCATTACCACCTTCGACCAGAAAGACAAGAAGAACGTAATCTATTCTAAGGATGTTATCAAGTTTGCACGCGAAATGGGCTTCTTTTCCGGTAAGGATGCCGACTTCTCTTTCAATGCAGCATACGCCGCACCCGACTTTGGCGGGCGACGTTTTTGCGAGGCGCGAGTATGGAGTTTCTTCAATCATTTTGCCGACATGACACCCTATCTCGACTATGCGATGGGCAAGGTGCCCAATGCCGAACCGATGCCGCTGTGGATTATACCTAACCACAAGGTGAGTGTTCAGGAAATAGAGGAATGTATGCGCGACCACTACGAGGGCACTCCGTTTGCACTTGACAACGACATGGGAGGCGGTATCTGGGATATGCCCTACCGTCCAACGCCGTTGTCGTTTGAGGTTGACGGAAAGAAATGTTTCAATGAGCGTCCCACAAGCACACAGCAGACAGGCTTCAGCTATGTAAGTCAGATGCGGTCGTGGCTCCCGAGGGAAATAGGCGGTTGCCTGTGGTGGGGAAATGACGACGGCAACATGGTGGCATACACCCCGATATATTGTGGCAACACGGTTCAGCCGGCATGTTATAACACACCGAGTGCCGACGATGTTACGTTCTCTATGGACAATGCGTTCTGGGTTTGCAACTGGGTGAGCAACATGGTATATCCCCGCTACTCACAGATGTTCCCCTCACTGAAGGAAGTCCGTGACTCTCTTGAGAACTCATATTTTGCAAACCAAAAGTCGATAGAAGACCGCGCACTGCAATTATTCAAGGAAAATCCGGAGTCAGCAAAGAAGTTCCTTAACGATTACAGCAACGAGAAAGCCCAGCAGATGCTCGAAAGGTGGCAGCAACTGGCGTTCTATCTCATAGTGAAATACAACGACATGGCTGTAAGACCGGAAGTTAACGGGAAGTTCGAACGCACCCCCGAAGGTCTCGGAGCAAGGGTTAAACGTACAGGCTTCCCAGAGAAATACGCACGCAAAGTGATAAAGGAAACCGGCGACAGGTATCTCCAGCCGTAAGGTTTCTACCTTATGACCGGTTAGCAGCATAACTGATAAATACTAATTTGGGCGATTTTGTTCTTCAATTTGGGCGATTTTACAATGCAATTTCGCCCAAATTGGTCGGCAAAATCGCCCAATTTGCAAAACGGAATATTGCATACGGCAAATACATTCACGATATATAATTCTATGATTTGCTGCCTTATGTTCCATATCATATTTCTACAAATACCTTTATTTCTTGTTGACGTTTGCAAGAAAAGTAGTAATTTTGCAACGATAATGAAAACGAACGGCATATACATACTCCTCATACTATCGCTTTTCATCGCTTCTTGTGACGGCGGTTCGTCAAAAAGCGAACTCCCACCGTGGGGGAGTGAAGCCGACGACAGTGCAACATTGTCGTTGAGTGACATTGTTTCAAACGGAGAGATTATTGCTGCGACGCTTTCAGGACCCGACACGTACTATGAATATCGTGGAGAAAGGCTCGGCTTGCAATATCTTCTTTGCGAAAAATTTGCCGCAGAACTCGGAGTCACACTGCGCGTACAGTTGTGTCGGGACTCCGCGGATTTGCGCCGAATGTTGCTTGGTGGAGATGCAGATATGGTTATAACCCCGATATTGGATGATGCTGACGGAGAACTACGTCTTTGCGGTGTAACAACGGATGACGGGCGTCGGCGGTGGGCTGTGGCATCACAGTGCACGGAACTTGCCGATGCCATTGACCGATGGTATAGTGAAATCGGGAAAGAACTTCAGGCAAAGGGAGACATTGCATTGCGGAACACAGATCGACTATCGTCGCCGTTCGGAATGTGGGGAGGCGAGTCGCGTCGGTCAGAAGGTGTTTCAGAAGGTCGTGCAGTCCGCAATGGGCGTGACATTGGACTTCCTTCGTTTGCCACAATAAACATTCCTCCAACGCCTCCCGGCGCAATATCGCCTTGGGATAACCTGTTCAAGAAGTATGCTTCGGTGGCGCGATGCGACTGGGAATTGCTCGCGGCGCAGTGTCGTCAGGAGTCAGGTTTCGACCCAATGGCGCGTTCTTGGGCTGGTGCTTGCGGGTTAATGCAACTCATGCCGCAAACTGCTGCATCGCTCGGGGTGCCATATCACAGAATATTCGACCCCGAAACGAACATCAGAGCGGCAGCCAAACTGATGTCCTCCCTGTCGTCTTTATACTCCGGTATAAGTCCATTCGAGGAACGGCTCTGCTTTATGCTTGCGGCATATAATTGTGGTTCGGGGCATGTTTCCGACGCACAGACACTGGCGAGGAAGAACGGTAAAAACGGTGAACGTTGGGGCGATGTGGAAAGATATATGCTATTGTTGAGCCTGCCCGAGTATTATAACGACCCGGATGTGCGCCACGGATATGTCAGGAGCAGCGAAACAGTAGATTATGTCCGCTCCATACGCCAACGCTATTCGCAATATACGGGAGGCAGAGTGCCGGCACAGGGAGTGTCGTCAGACCGTCATAGTAAGGCTACGAAGCGACATCGCTTCAGGCAATCCTGAAGTCACACCAGCTCCACTTTGTCAATCTCCTGCTCCATGTCGCAGTAGTGGCATTTCAATACGCCGTGCGACTTATCCACAACGTGGAACACCGTTCGCATGGGTTCGTTGTTAGTGATGCACTTAGGGTTGTTGCACTTCACTATGCCACGCAGTTCATCGGGCGTCTCTACGGTCTTTTTCTCAACCACCTCGTAATCTTTGATTATGTTGAGCACCACATTCGGTGCCACGACAGACAGTCGGGATATTTCCTCATCGGTGAAAAACTTGTTCTCAACCTTTATGATACCCTTCTTGCCAACCTTGTTGGAGGCGTAGTTATTGCCTATTGTAACGATGGTTTTCTGCCCGAGCAGTCCCAACAGGTTTGCCACCATGAATGTTTTCTCTGCGTGTATGTGGTCGATAACGGTTCCGTTCTCTATCGCGGCAACCAATCTTTCTTTCTTGTTCTGCATGTCACTATTGAGATTATGTTTATCCGATTATTGTCTTGTCTGCCTTCACCTCGTCGAGAGATATTCCCAACACGTCGCAGATTATTGCCTCGCGAGCATACAGACCGTTCTTGGCCTGCTGTATGTAGTAGGCGTATGGGGTGTCATCCACATCGTATGCAATTTCGTTTACACGTGGCAACGGATGCAGTATTTTCATGTTCGGCTTCACCCCGGACAGCATATCAGCCTTCAGTATGTAAACGTTCTTTACCCGTTCATATTCCATAAGGTCGCTGAAACGTTCTTTCTGAACTCTCGTCATATATATAATGTCGGCGTCGGCAATCACATCTTCGTTGAACTCTGTATGCTCAATGAATTTAATTCCGTTGTCCTTGCAATACAACTTGTATTCGTTTGGCATGGCAAGTTCTTCCGGAGCAACGAAATGGAAAGTAGGATTAAAATGGCGCATTGCCATTATCAGGGAGTGAACGGTGCGCCCATATTTCAAGTCCCCCACAAGAAATATGTTCAGATTTTCGAGTGTTCCCTGTGTCTGGTATATCGTGTACAGGTCGAGCATGCACTGTGACGGGTGCTGGTGCGCCCCGTCTCCGGCATTTATTATCGGTATCGGGGCAATCTCGCAGGCATATTGCGCAGCCCCCTCAATGTAGTGACGCATCGCGATAACATCGGCGTAGTTGCTCACCATCAGTATAGTGTCTTTCAGCATCTCGCCCTTTGTGCCACTGGTAATTTTCGGGTCGGCAAACCCAATCACTCTTGCACCAAGTCTGTTGGCAGCGGTTTCAAAACTCAGTCTTGTTCTTGTAGATGGCTCGAAGAACAATGTTGCAACAACCTTGCCTTTGAGAATTTCACGATTTGGATGTTTCTCAAACTGCTGTGCCATCTCAATCATATACATGATTTTTTCTTTCGACAGGTCTGCAATGGTGACAAAATTACGTTTTTTCATGAGGAAGAATGTTGTTTATGGATTTTTGCGCGAAGTTACGCATTATTTTTTATTTCTTGATGATAAATTGAAAGAAATGTTGTATTTTTGCGTTCGATAATAGAAAAGCAATATTATTGATGAGAAAGAAATTTGTAATGTCGCTATGGTTCATCCTGCTTTCTGTGTTCGGATGTGCCACACTCGGCTTCTTCGCAATATGGTTTGGACTGATTGGTTACATGCCGGACATGGAGGATTTGCAAAATCCTATAAGCAGATATGCGTCGCAAATATATTCTGATGATGGCAAGATAATCGGCACGTGGAATATCAATCGTGAGAACAGGATTATGGTGGAATACGGCGACTTGTCGCCCGACCTTGTGCACGCTTTGGTATCCACCGAGGATGAGCGATATTATGAACATTCCGGAATAGACTTCATCGCTTTGGGGCGAGCCATAGTTAAGCGCGGATTGATGCGCCAAGCCAGTGCGGGAGGAGGCTCTACAATAACCCAGCAGTTGGCAAAACAGTTGTATAGTGAGGCTGCACATAATTCGCTGGAGCGTCTGATACAAAAACCGATAGAGTGGGTTATTGCCATAAAGCTTGAACGCAATTTCACCAAAGAAGAGATTATCTCTATGTATCTCAACTATTTCGATTTCCTACATAGTGCCGTTGGAATAAAGCGTGCGGCAAATACATATTTTAATAAGGAACCAAACAAACTCACGCTTGCAGAGTCGGCAACGCTTATAGGACTATGTAAGAACCCATCATATTTCAATCCCGTGAGGTATCCTGAACGGTGTAAGGAGAGGCGGAATGTGGTGCTTGGACAAATGCTGAAGAACGCCTACATAACTCGCTCGCAATATAACGAGGCATGTGCAGAGGAGTTGAAACTCGACTTCCACCGTACAAGTCACAAGGATGGGGTGGCACCTTATTTCCGTGAGTTCCTCCGCCAATATATGATGGCAAAGAAGCCTGAACTGAAAGATTATCCCTCATGGAACAGAAACCAGTATTCCATAGACTCGCTATACTGGGAGACAGACCCACTCTATGGCTGGTGTAACAAGAATTTCAAGAAAAATGGCGAACCGTATAATGTATATACAGACGGATTGAAAATACATACCACCATAAATACACAGATGCAGAAATACGCAGAAGAGGCAGTAATGGAACACCTCTCGAAGACTTTGCAGCCTGCGTTCAATGCTGAAATAAAATATAAGAAGAATGCGCCATATAGTTCTACTGCACCCACGGATAAGGTGAAGCGCATCTATGAACGGTCGATGAAGCAGACAGACCGTTACCGGCTGCTGAAGAAAAGCGGCGTGTCTGATGAAGAAATAAAAAAGAACTTCAACACACCGGTGGAAATGAGCGTGTTCACGTATAATGGAGTGGTAGATACTGTGATGACACCAATGGACTCCATAAAATATTACAAGCGTTTTCTGCGTGCCGGTTTCATGTGTGTTGACTCCCGCACTGGTGCTGTTAGGGCATACGTTGGAGGAATAGATTTCAACTATTTCAAGTATGATATGGTAACTCTGGGTCGTCGGCAGGTCGGCTCCACGGCAAAACCATATCTCTATGCGTTGTCGTTGGAACATGGATATACGCCCTGCAACATGGTTCCGTGCGTTCACCATAACTACGGAAACTGGTCGCCGCGAGGTACTGCACATGGTATGGTGACACTGAAATGGGGATTGCAAAACTCAAACAATCTTGTCTCGGCGTATCTCATGAGCCGACTCGTGCCAAATGATTACAGGCAATGTGGCATAGTGTATATGGATATGCTTAACAAGTTTGGAGTATGCACTCCGGGCATAGAGCCCTCTCTCGCCCTTTGTCTCGGAGCATACGAGGCGAGCGTAAGGGAGATGGTGTGCGCATATACGGCATTTGCAAACCAAGGAATACGTTCTGCGGCAATGTTCGTGACAAAGATAGAAGACAGCAATGGTGACGTGATTGCTAACTTCCAGCCACAGATGAAAGAAGTAATCAGTGAGGAAAACTCTTACCGTATGATTGATATGCTCAAGGCTGTGGTAGATCATGGAACGGGAGCACGCATGCGCAACAGATATAACGTTAAGTGTGAGATGGGAGGAAAGACCGGAACGACAAATGATAACTCCGACGGTTGGTTCATAGGTTTTACTCCGAGGCTTGTGTGCGGAGGCTGGGTAGGAGGCGAAGACCGTGACATTCATTTCGACTCCAGTGGCATAGGGCAGGGGGCGAGCATGGCATTGCCGATATGGGCATTCTTCATGAAGAAGGTTCTTGCCGACAGAACTCTTGGGTATAACGAGGCTGAAAAGTTTGAAATACCGGAGGGTTTTGACCCCTGTGCTTCTGAAGACATGGGCATGAATGGGATAGAAGAGGTTTACGAATAAGTGCTCAACATGTTTTAATGTAAACATGTCGGGCAGAAATATTTGTGAGGTCGAAATAATATCTTACCTTTGCACCGATAACTAAAATATAATTAAAAAAAACAGAACATAATGATTTTAAGGATTTCCTCATTGACTCTTTTGACCATATTTGGATTTGTAGGCGTATATGCACAAGGTCCTAACGGTTCCGACAAGTACTATAAGGATGCTGATGGAAAAAAAGGCAGATTGTTGAAGACTGCACTTTGTGGGGTGATAAGCAGAAATTATAACCAACAATCGTATAGTGCTCTGTGGACGGCTTACCGTACAACAGACACGAAGCCCGGTGGAGTTAAAATGTACGACATATATAGTAATACGTCGGATTTTACTTACGGAACAGATCAGGCAGGAAATTACAAAAAGGAAGGAGATAAATATAACAGGGAACATACGTTCCCAAAAAGTTGGTTTGGCGGCAAATCATATCCCATGTACACCGACCTTTTCCACGTAATGCCTTCTGATGGTTACGTAAACAGCAAGAGAGGCAATTATCCTTTTGGAGAGAACAATGGCGAAAAATATTCGAGCAATAATGCTTATAGCAAACTCGGGCGTTGCACAACATCAGGATATTCGGGAATTGTGTTTGAGCCTAACGATGAATATAAGGGCGATATGGCACGCAATTATTTTTATATGGCTACACGATATGAAAACGAGATAGCAAATTGGAGTGGTGACGGAGGTGACGTTCTCTCACATGACTCCTACAAACCATACAAAGACTGGCAGATGGCAATGCTTTTGGAATGGTCAAAGAACGACCCGGTAAGCCCCAAAGAGATAGATAGGAATAAGGCTGTTTATGCCATTCAGAAGAACAGAAATCCGTTTATAGACTATCCCGGGCTTGAAGAATATATTTGGGGAGACAAGCAAAATCAGGCTTTTTCCTATGATAATTACGAATCTGTAGATGCAATTATCTTGGTAGAAACAGAAGAGCAGCAGCAGAATAACTTCATCTATGACCTGCAAGGGCGCAGGGTGGAAGTTCCTACGCATGGCATTTACATAATCAATGGCAAGAAAATATTTATAAAATAAAAGACATAATACATCATGCACCAAAAGAATCATCTTGTTATCATGGCAGGTGGAATAGGCAGTAGGTTTTGGCCTATGAGCACCGATGAGTGTCCGAAACAATTTATTGACGTGCTTGGAGTGGGAAAGTCGCTGCTTCAACTGACAATGGAGCGTTTTTCAGGAGTCGTTGAAGCAGAGAATGTCTGGGTCGTTACAAATGGCAGATATGCCGATATGGTAAAGGAACAGTTGCCCGAGATACCTTCAGATCATGTGCTTTGCGAGCCGTGTAGAAGAAACACCGCACCGTGTATCGCATACGTAAGTTGGCGCATAAAGAGCCAAGATGCAAAGGCTAATATCGTTGTTACACCGAGTGACCATGTAGTAACGAATGTGGAGGAGTTCCGGAGGGTAATAAAACACTGCTTGAACTTCACCGAGGGCAACGATGCTATCGTTACTTTGGGAATGAAACCTACGCGCCCGGAAACAGGATATGGATATATACAGGCTGATTTGTCGCAGAGTTGTTTGCGCAATAAGGAGATTTTCAGGGTGGATAGTTTCCGTGAAAAACCTGATTTGGCTACAGCAAAAGAATATATTAAAGATAAAAGTTACTTTTGGAATGCCGGTATATTTATATGGAATGTTTCAACGATTGTCAACGCATTCAGGATATTCCAACCGGCATTAAGCAAGATTTTCGAAAGCATGCAGGATGTTTTCGGTACTCCTAAGGAACAGGAAATAATCGACAAACGCTACCCTGAATGTCAGGATATATCGGTCGATTATGCAATAATGGAGAAAGTGGAAGAAATATTTGTGTGTCCGTCAGACTTCGGTTGGAGCGACCTTGGCACATGGGGAGCGTTGCTCATGCAGACAAAGCGTGACCTGTATGGAAACAGCGTGATAGGAGACAATGTAAAATTGTATGAAACGAAAAACTGTATAGTGCATACTTTGCAGAACAAAAATGTGGTTATACAGGGACTTGACGGATATATCGTTGCCGAAAAAGACGGCAAGTTACTCATCTGCAAGTTGTCGGAAGAACAGAGAATAAAAGATTTTAAATCATAAAAAGAAACAGATAAAATGGAAAAGAAGACAGCACTTATTACAGGTATAACAGGACAAGACGGTTCTTACTTGGCAGAATTTCTGATAGAAAAAGGATATGAGGTTCACGGATTACTGCGCAGAAGCAGTTCTTTCAATACCGGAAGAATAGAGCATCTGTATCTTGATGAGTGGGTAAGAGACATGAAGAAAAGACGTCTCGTAAACCTTCATTGGGCAGACATGACAGACTCTTCGTCACTGATACGTATAATAGGCGAGACACGTCCTGATGAAATATATAACCTCGCAGCACAAAGCCACGTAAAAGTAAGCTTTGACGTTCCTGAATATACCGCTGATACAGATGCTGTTGGAACACTTCGACTGCTTGAAGCGGTGCGTATCTGCGGATTAGAGCAAAGTTGTAAGATATATCAGGCATCTACATCGGAGTTGTATGGAAAAGTTCAGGAAGTGCCACAGTCAGAGACCACTCCGTTCTATCCACGCAGTCCGTATGCAGTTGCAAAACTATATGCTTTTTGGATAATGAAAAACTACCGTGAATCATACAATATGTATTGTTGCAACGGTATCCTTTTCAATCATGAGAGCGAGAGACGTGGCGAGAACTTCGTTACAAGGAAGATTACACTCGCAGCGTCACGTATAGTACAAGGGATGCAGGATAAACTTTATCTTGGTAATCTTAACTCGCTCCGCGACTGGGGATATGCCAAAGATTATGTTGAATGTATGTGGCTTATACTCCAGCAGCCTGAACCGGAAGATTTCGTAATCGCTACCGGTGAGTACCATACCGTAAGGGATTTTGCAACGCTCGCATTCCACCATGTCGGTATAGAACTTGAATGGCAGGGAGAGGGTGTCAACGAAAAGGGTATCGACAAGAAAACCGGTAAGACGATTGTTGAGGTGGATCCGAAATATTTCCGACCGGCAGAGGTGGAGCAATTACTCGGTAATCCTCAGAAAGCTAAAGATACATTGGGCTGGAATCCTCGTAAGACATCATTTGAAGAACTCGTTAGAATTATGGTTGACCACGATATGAAGTTCGTGAAAAAACAGTATCTCAAGGCTCAAATCGAAGAATAAAAAACGAAAAAATGCTCGGAAAAGATTCTAAAATATATGTTGCCGGTCATAAAGGGCTTGTTGGTTCGGCAATATGGAACAACCTGAAAGTTCGCGGGTATAACAATCTTGTCGGTAAGTCGCACAGGGAACTTGATCTTCTTGACCCCATTGCAGTGCGCTCTTTCTTCGATGAAGAGAAGCCTGATGCCGTTGTACTCGCTGCTGCTCATGTGGGTGGGATAATGGCAAACTTGCAGTATCGGGCAGATTTCATATACCGTAATCTGCAGATACAGCAGAATGTTATTGGCGAAAGCTTCAGACATGACGTTAAAAAACTTCTGTTCTTAGGTTCTACGTGCATATATCCTCGTATGGCACAGCAACCGATGAAAGAAGAAGAACTGCTAACAAATGAGTTGGAATATACCAACGAACCCTATGCAATAGCAAAGATTGCCGGGCTTAAAATGTGTGAGAGTTTCAGTATTCAGTATGGTTGTAACTACATTGCCGTAATGCCTACAAACCTCTACGGACCGAATGATAACTTTCATCTTGAGAACAGCCACGTGCTTCCGGCAATGATACGCAAGGTGCATCTCGCGAAGTGCCTGAACGAAGGCGATTGGGCTTCGGTGCGTAGGGATATTGACTTGCGCCCTATAGAAGGAATCAATGGCACTAACAGCGATACGGAGATAATTGAAAAACTGGCAAAGTTCGGTATCCGTCATGATAGTGTTACGCTTTGGGGAACTGGTTCTCCTATGCGAGAGTTCCTATGGAGTGAGGAAATGGCAGATGCGAGCGTACACATCCTTCTCAATGTTGACTTCAAAGATACTTACAAAGAAGGACAAAAGGAAATTCGTAACTGCCATATCAACGTTGGTACAGGCAAGGAAGTATCAATACGTGAGGCGGCAGAAAAGATTATCCGTGAGATTGGATTTAAAGGAGAATTGAAATGGGATGTGACGAAACCGGATGGCACTCCGCGTAAACTTACAGATGTTACTAAGCTGCATCAGCTTGGGTGGCATCATAAGATTGAAATAGATGAAGGCATACACCGCATGTATGAATGGTACAAGCAAGGCATTTGTATAAATCATTTGACTTAACACCTTATCTTTAGAAACTTTGTATATGGCTCTGGGTGCGCCAACCTATTTGAGCGCCCCCGCCTCATATCACACCACTCACCTCTGATTAACGGTAACACAAACAAATACTTTTTATTTTTATTGCAGAGTTCAAAAAAAAATATTATTTTTGCAAATAAATTCTTTATTAGTAATAAACGTGATATTATGAAAAAAGTAATAGTCCCTATAGTCGTTATGACTATCATGCTGCTTCTCGGCAGTTGCGGAAGTACAAAGAAGATAGTTTATTTCCAAGGTGCGGATACAATAGACCTATCTCGTTCGCGTTGGCTGTATGAAGCACGCATAATGCCAAAGGACTTGATTAACATTCGTGTTAACACTTCAGACCCAAATACTTCCAAGCCATTTAATCGTGATTTGGAAAATAATAATGGGTATGCAATGCCTCAAGAGGGACGTGTTTATGGTTACTTGGTAGATAACGATGGTAACATAAATTTTCCTATGGTAGGAACGGTACACGTAGAGGGTCTGACTACAAGAGAATGCGAAAATGTTATTCTTAACCTGATTAAACCGTATATGGCTGCTAATGAAAAGCCGATAGTTACAGTGCGCATGACAAGTTATCATGTAACAATTATCGGTGAGGCCGGCTCACGAATTGTTCCTGTTACGAGGGAAAAAATGAGTATTGTAGAGGCAATAGCATCTGCCGGCGACCTTACCGTTTATGGAAAGCGTGATAATATATTGCTTATAAGAGAGGACAAAAACGGTCAGAAATCAACTCATCGTCTTGATATAAGTAAGGCCGATATTTTGAATTCTCCTTATTATTATCTTCAACAGAACGATATTATTTATATAGAACCAAACAAGGCAAAGCTTAATCGTCAGGCAATCAATGACAATAGTATCTGGCTTACCACACTAACCATGATTGTTTCCTTAGGTTCTGTAATAGTTACTTTGATAAAAAAATAAATATAAATAACTGTTTTGATTTATTTATTAGGGGCATGTATCCATTTACATGTCCCTTTTTCACTAAAAGAAAGATATACGCTATGCTTGTAAAGACATATTCTGCCGGACTGATGGGATTAGGTGTTGTTACTGTTACCATTGAAACAAATACAAATCCGGGTGTCATGCTTCGCGTCTCGGGACTTGCTGATACGGCAGTAAAAGAGAGTTTCGATCGTATAAAGGCTGCTCTGAAAAATATCGGATACAAGATGCCTGTGGCTGAAATTACAGTAAATCTTTCTCCGGCAGACATAAAGAAAGAGGGTAGTGGATATGACCTTTCAATGGCTATCGGCATATTGGGAGCAAGCGGCAAGGTCATGTCGGACATGCTTGGCGATTATATGATGGTGGGAGAGTTGGGACTTGACGGCACATTACGTCCCGTAAGGGGCGTGTTACCATTGTCGATAAAGGCGCGATCAGATAAGTTCAAAGGTCTTATTGTTCCAAAGGAGAATGCTCGTGAGGCCGCCGTGGTGAATAATCTTGACGTCTATGGGATGGAAAGTCTTATCGATGTTGTGAGATTTTTTAATGGTGAGAAATACAATCCTACCGTAGTTGATACGCGCAAAGAGTTCTATGAGAGCCAATCACATTTCGACCTTGACTTTGCCGATGTCCGCGGTCAGGAGAATGTAAAACGAGCACTTGAGGTTGCTGCAGCCGGCGGTCATAACCTGATAATGATCGGTCCACCGGGCTCCGGTAAATCAATGTTGGCAAAACGATTGCCTTCAATACTGCCACCTCTTACATTGGCAGAAAGTTTAGAAACAACGCAGATATATTCTGTTGCCGGAAAAATGCAGTGCGACTCATCCCTAATCTCGCAGCGACCATTCCGCAGTCCGCATCATAGCATATCACAAGTGGCACTCGTCGGTGGCGGCTCAACTCCGAGACCGGGAGAAATATCACTCGCACATAATGGTGTGCTGTTCTGTGACGAACTACCGGAGTTTTCCAGAGTGGCACTTGAAGTTATGCGCCAACCACTTGAAGACCGCACCATTACAATCAGTCGTGCCAAATACACTATTGAGTTTCCTTGCTCATTCATGTTCGTGGCATCCATGAATCCGTGTCCGTGTGGTTATTATGGCGACCCAACTCACCACTGCGTTTGCACTCCGGGACAAATACAAAGGTATGTGAACAAGATATCCGGTCCATTGCTTGACCGTATAGACATTCAATGCGAGATAACTCCCGTGCCATTCGAAGACATTTCCATTACCAGACAAGGAGAACCAAGCGAGCAAATCAGGGCGCGAGTGATAAAGGCAAGAGAAATTCAAGAGGCAAGATACAAGGAGGTGAAAGGAGTTCATTGCAATGCGCAGATGAACGAGCGAATGATACACAGATATGCAGAACCTGATGAAGCAGGGTTGAACTTACTACGCCGTGCAATGGAGAAACTTAACCTGTCTGCGCGTGCATACAGCAGAATACTGAAAGTGGCAAGAACCATAGCCGACCTTGAGGGCTCGGACAACGTCACCACCTACCATCTGGCGGAAGCCATTTCCTACCGGAGTCTTGACCGCGGTGATTGGGCAGAAAGAGGCTTGTGAACAAATGTGCAACTGTTACACATTCGCTTTTATCTCAAAATTATTTTGGACACTAATGATAAAACCATTATTTTTGTACCTCAAAACATACTTTTATGAAGTTCAATATTACCAAGAATAGATTTTTGGAGGGTTTTGGGATCGTTGTAATTCTCCTCGCTCTTGTGCGCTGCATTTTTCCTGATGTTTCAGAACCTTTGGCAAAGGCGCACGTTGGTGAGGAGGATGACAGTGTCGCCGTGGCTGATATAAAAGATGAAGATCATGAATACACAGACTCTAAACCGCTGAATGTCAAACCTACAATATTCTTTGACGCTGCGGGAAATATACTGAAACACAAAATTTACAGTGTGCGAAATTATCAGGAAGCCTTCCCAGACTCAAACGATTTACAGATGCTCTCGGCTCAAAAATGGGGCGTAAAACCGGTGGAACATCGTGCCGATGCAGAGAACTCAAAGACCGGACTTGTGTATATCGGAGCCAACCCTTATTATGATATCGACCCTATGAGGCAGAGCATTCCCTACCTTGTTCCGCGTGCTGCAGAACTTCTGAACGACATAGGCAGGGCTTTTTTTGACAGTCTTCAGATAAAAGGATTATCCGTTAACCGTTTCATCGTTACAAGCGCAACGCGAACACGCGAGGACGTAGCGAAACTTCGCCTGCACAACAGAAATGCAACAGAGAACAGCTGCCACATGTATGGAACTACGTTTGATATATCATATACAAGATACAACCCCGTTTCAGAGCCGGTGGGTAACGACAAACTGAAATGGGTGTTGTCAGAAGTTATGCGAGACATGCGTGCCAACGGGCGTTGCTATGTCAAGTATGAAGTGAAGCAGAGCTGCTTCCACGTCACTACAAGGTAATGATATTAACTTGAAAAGCCTTAATAGTCATCTTCTTCTACAATCTCTGCTGCCTCGAGAGATAACGTTTCAGGGTCCTCTTCTATGGTTGTGCGATAACTCTCTTCCGTGAGTTTGTCATCGTCATAATCGTCTTCCTCGTCTATTTTGTGATAGTTGTCAATCACCTCTTCATCATCTTCGTCAATACTGTCGGCATTGAGCAAGTCTATGTCTTCATCATCAATGTCGAACTTGGTGCGCTGGCGTTCCACCTTGGGCTTCTCCTTTGCAAAAATAGCCTCAACCCAACTTCCTTTTTGAATTTCAAGGACTTCGAAGCCGTCTTCAATCTTCTTTTCATACATTCCACCCTTCTTGTGCAGCCTATCTACCGGAAGTGTGGTTGTGCTTATGTCAAAACTATGCTGAATGATGTCCTGAATGCTCTGCGACAGCGAATCCCAACCTCCTCCGAAGTTTCTCTCCAACACCTCGATGAGTTTTGATGCAGAGATATGCCCGATATTCTCGTATGTTAGGTCGGTAACTCTCATTATAACATGTTTCTTCACAGCAATTTTCAATTTTCCATTATCGTCGGAAGAAATCTGCCCCACCTTGAACCCTCTGGCTTCATAACGTTTTATCACCTCGGGCTTGTCTATTTTTATTTCTTCTATATCGAAAGCACTTTTTATGACGTCTTTATAGTGGCGCATGTTGTCTTTTAAGTCGGCATCTTTCTCTGCTGCTTCCAACATACGTAAAATGTCATTCTCCTGAACATCCCATACGTTACTTTTATTCAATGTTTTCAGCGTCAATGTGTTATTTGCGATTTCTTTCATAATGATTTTAAAATGTCAATATTTATTTTCCATTCTCCTCCACCATATACCTCACATTCGTATGTCAAAGGTCGGTATTTCGCCTGCAAAAATACTATAACAAAGTACTATGTGCAAGTTTTTACATGAAAAAAAACGATAACAATGAAAAAAACACATGTCGCCTTTCTTTTTTACGTTTTTATTTCATAATTTTGCATACATATAACTATGGCAGAACCGTTGGCAGAAAGGATGCGACCTCGTTCGCTCGATGATTACATAGGTCAGAAGCATTTGGTTGGCGAGGGTGCCGTCTTGCGTCGAATGATTGATGCAGGGCGCATATCCTCTTTCATATTATGGGGACCGCCGGGAGTGGGTAAGACCACCTTGGCACAGATAATAGCCGGCAAACTGAAAACTCCTTTCCACACTTTGAGTGCCGTCACCAGCGGAGTCAAGGATGTTCGCGAAGTCATAGAAAATGCAAAAAAAGAGCGTTTTTTCCACACTGCAAGTCCGATACTTTTTATTGACGAAATCCACCGTTTCAGCAAAAGTCAGCAAGACTCGCTGCTGGGTGCGGTGGAGAAAGGTGTGGTAACTCTTATCGGTGCTACAACAGAGAACCCATCTTTTGAGGTAATACGTCCTTTGCTCTCGCGTTGTCAGTTATACGTATTGAAATCTCTCGAAAAAGAAGACTTGCTCCGATTGCTGCAGCATGCCTTGGAGAATGATACCGAACTGAAGAAACGCAGGATAGACCTGCGCGAAACCTCTGCGATGCTACGTTACAGCGGAGGAGATGCCCGCAAACTGCTCAACATCTTGGAACTGGTCGTAGAGGCATCGCCGGAAGGTGAAGACGTAATCATTACAGACGAATTGGTAGTAAATCGCCTGCAGCAAAACCCTCTTGCTTATGATAAAGACGGAGAGATGCACTACGACATCATATCGGCTTTCATAAAGAGCATCCGTGGGAGCGACCCGGACGCCGCTCTCTATTGGATGGCACGCATGATAGAGGGAGGCGAAGACCCCAAGTTCATTGCACGCCGTATGGTGATAAGCGCAGCAGAAGATATAGGACTGGCAAACCCCAATGCCCTTCTGCTTGCCAATGCCGCGTTCGATGCCGTGATGAAAATCGGATGGCCCGAAGGCAGAATTCCGCTTGCCGAGTGCGCGGTATATCTTGCCACATCACCGAAAAGCAACTCATCATACATGGCAATAGACAAGGCTCTTGAGGTGGTCAGGCAGACCGGAAACCAGCCTGTCCCGCTACATCTTCGCAATGCGCCGACCAAACTGATGGCAGATTTGGGTTATAGCGACGGCTATAAATACTCTCACGATTATCCCGGCAACTTCGTCCGACAGCAATTTCTGCCCGAAGAACTTGGCAGTGAGCGTTTCTGGCATGCGCAACACTCTCCTTCGGAGGAAAAACTTTATCAGCGTATGATTCAGTGTTGGGGCGACCGCTTCAGGTCTTGACACGCAAGCCTTCTGCCAATCGTGCCCGGAGTTTTCTAATCAACTAAATAAATAACATCTTCAGATGGAAACATTCATACAGATAATAGAGTTCTTGGGAACATTCGCCGCGGCGATTTCCGGAGTGCGACTTGCCGCGGCTAAGGAGTTCGACTGGTTTGGCGGATATGTCGTAGGACTTGCAACTGCCATTGGGGGAGGAACGCTGCGCGATGTCATGATTGATGCCACACCGTTCTGGATGACTAAGAGTATATATATAATATGTACAGGAATAGCACTTGTTGTAGTCCTTATCTTCAAGAAATACCTCGTTCGCCTGAACAATACATGGTTTATATTCGACACCCTTGGGCTTGCATTCTTCACCGTAGCCGGAATACAGAAGTCGATGATGTTCGGCTTCCCGTTTTGGGTTTCCATAACAATGGGATGTATAACCGGAGCCGCAGGTGGAGTGGTGCGCGACGTGTTGATAAACGAAGTCCCACTCATATTCAGGAAAGAAATCTATGCCCTTGCAAGTATTGTTGGCGGAGTGCTTTTCTATTTATTGTTGATGGCAGGTGTTGGCGATGCCATTTGCGCAATAATATGTTTCGTGAGTGTGGTTCTTGTGCGTGTGCTTGCGGTGAAATATCACATCAGTTTGCCACACCTCAAAGCCGAAGATTTGGAGAGATAGACCGCAGAAAAGATGCCAATGAAAGCATTTCACGATTTTTTTTGAAGTTTTTTCAAAAAAAATATAGAAATATTTTGCTGTTAACAAAAAACAATGTACCTTTGCAACCGCATTTCAGAGATGAGGCTCCGTAGCTCAACTGAATAGAGCATCTGACTACGGATCAGAAGGTTGTGGGTTTGAATCCCGCCGGAGTCACGAAGCGAGGTTGGTATTTCCGACCTCGCTTTTCAATTTATAAAGCATAGTTTAATCAAAACAAGTCGCAAGACTGATGAATTAACAGCCATGAAACTGATAGCAGATAGCGGAAGCACCAAAACATCGTGGGTTCTTACCGGTGACGGAAAGACCGAGAAAATAATTGTAACGGCGGGCATAAACCCTGCCGTGCAAACGGATGAAGCCGTGCAGGCAGTGCTCGGCTCACTCATTTCTGCCCTGCCGGTAATGCCGAGCGAGATATATTTCTATGGTGCAGGCTGCCGTGGAGAGGCGCAACAGAGAATGGCTGATGCCCTGAAAATGGCATTCGCCGGCGAAAGGTTGCTGCATATCAAGGTCGAAAGCGATTTGCTCGGAGCAGCGAGAGCACTCTTTGGCGACTCCGAAGGCATAGCATGTATTCTCGGCACAGGCAGCAACTCATGTCTTTACAATGGCACTTCTGTAGTAGAGAACATACCGCCACTTGGATATATCCTCGGCGATGAGGGCAGTGGTGCGGCTCTTGGCAAGATGTTTCTCAACTCACTTTTCAAGGGAGAACTGCCGGTGGAGTTAGCCGACGAATACCTCGCAGAGACATCTCAGACATACGATGATGTCATACGCAGGGTTTACCGCGAACAGAATGCCAACCGTTATCTCGCATCCACTTCGATATTTATTGCCAAACATCTTGATATAAAGCCATTATATGATATTGTTAAATATAATATAGAGCAATTCTTTGTCAAGAATGTTTGTCGCTATTCGTGTTCGGGAATGCCCGTGGCAGCAGTAGGAAGCATTGCCGATGCTTATAGAGAGGTATATGTAAAGGTGGCAAACGCTCACGGTTTCGATGTCACAAAAATCCTGAAAGAGCCTATCAATGACCTCGTAGCATATCACTCGGAGCATCATTGCAAATGAAACGCTCTGTGGTTTATGATATACAGTTTTGTAATTTCGCCGAAATTGCAAAGCAAAATCGCCGAAATTGTCTGTTAAAATCGCCGATTTTACTCTGCAATCTCGCCGATTTTGCTGCATACATAATAACAAAACATACACCTAAATCATAGTTGCTGATTGACAACATACAATCAAACACGTAAAGTCAACCGGCAAGTGTAAAATTACTTTGTTTTTTTTAAAAACTCTTCTTTAGGTGCACCGAATCAGAATTTTTATTCTATATCATCATTCTTTTTTATCTGTCAATTCATCAAAAAATAGCTGATTTAGGTATAGACTATCTAATTAGGCGTCCCTTAAAAACTTTATATTCGTTTTATTTACAGTAAATTATATTGCAATTTACTTGCTTATATCTGCAAAATTTCGTACCTTTATAGTATAAATCTTGCAGATATTTATGTTAAAACGTACAATGGCATACCATGGAACTCTCCATCGTAGAACTTGTACGTCAACGAGTCTCTGATGGTGACACCTTTCATCTGCGCCTTGCTTCGTTCTTGCAGTTGTATAGGTCTTCCTAATATGACAACATGCAAGTTCCAAAACGAAGTGCAAAAAAAGAGTACCCCCTCTCCGAGATATGTAGACGTTCTCGAAGCGTAGCGAGAGGTTGTCTGCATATCTCGGAGAGGAAAAAAGAACAACCAGCAATACAAATAAAAAGAGGGAGACCGAAGTCTCCCTAAGATTAACTAATCGTTCCTTAAAAACTATATTTCAGCGCGAGGTTCGATTTTACTAACCTCACGCTGAAATATAGTTTTTAAGGAACGACTAAATATCTGCAAGATTTATACTGTAAAGGTACGAAATCTTGCAGATATACGCAAGTAAATTGCAATATAATTTACTGTAAATAAAACGAATATAAAGTTTTTAAGGGACGACTAAGTATCGGTTGCAGAGTCTCGTTGATAAGGGTGGATTTTCCTGAGCCAGAAATTCCGGACACCACTAATAAAAAATCGGCATCTTTCGCAATTAAGTAAAGATGCCGAAACTTTTATATGAATAATGTATTTTACCAAAGGTCGAGACGCTCGCTCTTAGGAATGAACATCTTGTCGCCCTCTTTCACATTGAACGCCTCATACCAAGCATCGATGTGTGGCAGTGCTCCGTTCACGCGCCAGCGACCGAGTGAGTGTGGGTCACTCTTTGTGCGAGAGCGTATCTCCTTCTCAGTGATGTTTGCAGCCCATACTCCTGCGTATGCAAGGAAGAAACGCTGGTCGGCAGTCAGACCGTCAACATCAGGCAGTGGGTGTTCTTTTGTGGCATTCTTGTAAGCAGCGTAAGACACCTGCAGTCCTCCATGATCGGCAAGGTTCTCTCCAAGTGTAAGGCGACCGTTTGCATTAAGGTCAGGCAACACCTTGATGTTAGAGAAGAAATTGTCAAAAAGCATCGCCTTTTCTTCAAATCCCTTGCTGTCAGCCTCGGTCCACCAGTCGGTCATATTTCCTGTACTGTCGTAGTGGCGACCCTGATCGTCAAATCCGTGGGTCATCTCATGACCTATCACAACACCGATTGCGCCATAGTTGAAAGCGTCGTCTGCTTCAGGGTCAAAGAAAGGATACTGCAGAATACCTGCCGGGAAGCAAATCTCGTTGGTAGAAGGATTGTAGTATGCGTTAACAGTCTGAGGTGTCATAAGCCACTCGGTGTTGTCAACCGGCTTACCGGCCTTGCGTGCGATGTCATCCTTATCCCAGAAGATGCCACATGCCTGAACGTTCTCATAGTATGACTTTGACGGGTCGATGTTAAGTCCGCTCATGTCTTTCCACTTGTCCGGATAACCGATTTTCACGTAGAACGCACTGAGTTTAGCAAGTGCAGCCAGTTTTGTATCTGTCTCCATCCAATCCTGTGCGAGTATTCTCTCTGCAAGGGAAAGTTGCAGGTTCTTCACGAGCCGTTCCATACGAGCCTTTGATGTGGCAGGGAAGTAACGCTCGCAATAAATTTTTCCGAGAGCTTCACCCATCTGACTCTCAACTTGGTTGGTAGCACGCTTCCAGCGCGGGTGGTCCTGTTTTTGTCCGCGCATTGTCTTTCCGAAGAAGTCGAAGTTGGCTGCAATAATGTTATCGCTGAGATAACTTGCGGCACTCATCATAACATCCCACTCTATATAGGCACGAAGAGTTTCCACGTCGTTATTGCCGGCAAGCGTGTTAACACCTTCCACAAATGCGGGTTGTCCCACAATCATTTCTTGCATGAACTCGCTTTTCACTCCTTCGGCATTAAGGAATTTCTCAAGCGGAATGTTTGGGTATTTGGAAGTGAACTCCTTCAGCGTCATTTTATTGTAGTTAGCCTCAACATCGCGCAATTCGGTACGGCTCTTGCTGACCTTTGCCAATTCTGTTTCGTAGTTGAGAATAAGCTGCATCTTCTTATTAGCATCGCTTTTCTTGAACCCGAACAACTGGAACATGCGGACGATGTGTTTTTTGTAAGCGTCGCGTATCTCCTTGGTTGCCTTATCGTTGTCGAGGTAATATTCCTTCTGTCCGAGTGTAAGACCACCCTGATAGATATTAAGAATGTTCATAGAAGCGTTCTTCTCATCAGCACCGAACCCCATGCCCATTGGAATTCCATATCCAAAAGCGGCATATTTGTTCTGGAAAGCCTGCAGGTCGCCGATGGTCTTGGCTGCTTCAATTTCCTTCAGCATCGGCATCACCGGCTGCACACCTTCCTTGTTGCGCCTTACGGAGTCCATAGCGAGCTTATAGAAGTCGCTCAGTTTCTGCTCAACAGTGCCCTTTGCGTAAGAGTTTTTCAACAAATCCGTGAGAATGCTGTTGATACGCTGATTGTTGTCTTCACCTAATTTATCGAACGAACCGAATCGAGAGAAAGCCGCAGGGAGTGGGTTGTTCTTCATCCATCCACCGCAAGCAAACTCATAGAAGTCTTCACTCGGGTTTGCGTTTCTGTTTAAATTCTCGGGATGAATACCCGATTTCTGCGTCTGTGCATTGGCTCCTGTCGTTGCCGCAGCGATAAGCAGGGTTGTCATTAAAGTCTTGATTTTCATAATAAAGAGTTAATTAGATATTGATTTCATTTTGTATTTCCTCCAATTCCATTGACAGTTGAGTCCAACGTTCTGTCTCATTGTCGAGAAGTTTTTTCGTTGAGGTGTATTCCGTGACCACTGTCATGTCGCTTGCTCCTTCCGGAGTGCAGAGTACTTTATCGAGATCGTTTATACGTTCTTCCATTTTCTCAATCTTGGCTTCTGTCTCCTTTATGTTCTTTTGCAGCCGCGACACGCGCTTCATCATGTCCTTGCGGTATTGGTAAGACATCGTTGCGGAAGAAACTTTGTTTGGATTTTCTTTATCGTTAATGTTTTTATTGCCCTCCGTGGTTGCCGCTGTTTCCTGACATTCGGCTTGTATGGGAGATTTTATCCAATCGTATATCCCTCCGAGATATTCTTTCACCTTCCCTCCTTCGAACTCATACACTTTGCTTACAAGTCCGTCGAGGAACTCGCGATCATGACTTACGATGATTGCTGTGCCGTCGAAAGCCTTTATAGCCTCCTTTAACACGTCTTTGGAAGGCATATCGAGGTGGTTTGTCGGCTCGTCAAGAATGAGTAGGTTGACAGGTTCGAGCAGAAGTTTTATCATTGCCAATCTGCTGCGTTCTCCTCCGCTGAGCACCTTAACTCGCTTTTCCGACTCTTCGCCACCAAACATGAACGCGCCAAGAATATCGTTTATGCGCAGCCTGACAGGACCACGTGCCACATGGTCAATTGTGTCGAACACCGTAAGCGACTCGTCGAGAAGTTGAGCTTGGTTCTGCGCGAAGTAGCCAATCTCCACGTTATGCCCAATTTTCAGCATGCCGTCGTGTCGTATCTCGTTCATGATACACTTCACGAGTGTAGATTTTCCCTCGCCATTCTTGCCCACGAAAGCCACCTTCTCACCGCGCTTTATTGTTATGTTTACATTAGAAAACACTTTATGGTCTCCGTAAGACTTGCCCACTTCTTCGCAAATGACAGGGTAGTCGCCACTTCTAAGACAGGGAGGAAACTTCAGATGCAATGCCGAATTGTCAATTTCGTCTATCTCTATCGGGACTATTTTCTCTAATTGACGTATTTTCTGCTGCACCTGAACGGCTTTTGTTGCTTGATAACGGAAACGCTCTATGAATGCTTTCGCATCAGCAATCTCCTTTTGTTGGTTCTCGTATGCCCGCAGTTGCTGCTCGCGCCGTTCGCTTCGCAGCATTACATACTCGTCATATCTCACCTTATAGTCAATCACATTGCCGCAGCTAATCTCCAAAGTTCGATTGGTAACGTTATTTATGAACGCCCGGTCGTGGCTCACGAGAACAACAGCCTTTGTGCTTTGTGCCAAATACTGCTCAAACCATTGTATTGACTCTATGTCAAGATGGTTGGTAGGCTCATCAAGCAACAGCACATCGGGCTTCTGCAGAAGTATCTTTGCCAGTTCTATACGCATGCGCCAGCCACCGCTGAACTCACTCGTTGGTCGTTCAAGGTCGTTGCGCCTAAAGCCTAATCCACAGAGAGTGCGCTCAATCTCTGCCTCATAGTTCTCTGCACCGAGCATCAAATATCGTTCGTGTTCCTCGGTATATCGCTGCACGAGTTCCATATATTCACGGCTCTCATAATCGCTTCGCTCTGCCAGTTGGCGATTCATGTTTTCGAGCCTTGCTTTCATTTCAGTGTTGTGTGAAAATGCCTTGCGAGCCTCTTCGCGCACGGTGGTGTCGTCTTGCAGTTTCATCACTTGCGGCAAATATCCGATAGTAGTATCTGTCGGGATACTGACCACACCACTTGTGGGGAGTTGCAGCCTGCAAAGTATCTTCAGCATCGTGCTCTTTCCGGCACCGTTTTTCCCAACGAGTGCTATCCGGTCGCGGTCGTTAACAACGAAACTCGCACCGGAAAACAGAGGCTTGACGCCAAATTCGACCCTCAATCCTTCAACTGAAATCATAATGTGTGCAAATTTACTCTATTTTAACGGTAATACAAAATAAAATTATTACTTTTGCCAAAAATAACAATGATGATTAACATATTCACACAAATTATAGCAAAGGAATTGCAACTGCCACAAGAGGGGGTTGAGAACACGCTTAGATTGCTTGATGAAGGCTGTACTATACCGTTTATCTCGCGGTATAGGAAAGAACGTACCGGAGGACTTGACGAAATTAAGATTGCAAATATAGCTGACCTTTGGGAGCGTTTGAAAGAGACACAGAAGCGCAAGGAGACTATTATCAAAACGATAACCGGGCAGGGTAAAATGACCGATGAACTGCAACGACGCATTGATGCAATGTGGAATGTCACCGAACTTGAAGACATATATTTGCCTTTCAAGCCAAAACGCAGGACACGGGCACAGGTGGCTCGTGAACAGGGGTTAGAGCCTTTGGCTGATATATTGCTGATGCAGAGGGAGCAGAACCCTAAGAAGGTGGCAGAAAGGTTTATACGCGGAGAGGTGAAAGACATAGATGGAGTGCTGCAAGGGGCAATGGACATCATTGCCGAAACGGTGAGTGAGGATGAAAAGTCGAGGCAGCAGGTTAGGAATATGTTCAGTCGAAACGCCGTGATACGTTCGAAGGTGGTGGCAAAGAAGAAGGACACCGACGAAGCAGCTAAGTTCTCTGACTACTTTGATTTTTCCGAACCGCTGCGTCGCTGTTCTTCGCATCGTCTGCTCGCCATGCGTCGTGGTGAGACTGAAGGTATTTTGCGAGTGAGTATAAGTACTGACGACGAACAGTGTATCGACCGTCTTGAACGTCAATATTTGCGCGGTTACAGTGCTTGTAGGCAATATGTGGAAGAGGCGGTGAAGGACGGATATAAACGACTTTTATGCCCTTCAATCGAGACGGAGTTTGCGGCGTTGAGTAAGGAGCAGGCAGACGATGAAGCAATAAAGGTGTTTAAGGAAAATCTGAGGCAATTATTGCTGGCGGCACCGCTCGGACAAAAGCGAGTGCTGGGTATAGACCCGGGATTTCGCACCGGCTGTAAGGTAGTGTGTCTTGATGCACAGGGCAATCTCCTGCACCATGAGGCAATATTCCCTCATCCTCCCGTAAATCACAGGATGCAGGCAACGATGCACCTGCAACAGATGATTTCCGACTATGGTATAGAGGCTATTGCTATTGGTAACGGCACAGCAAGTCGCGAGACAAGGCAGTTTGTGGAGGAGGTGTTGTCCGAAAAGTTACAGAACGATGATACCAAAGTGGGATTATATGTCGTAAGTGAAGACGGTGCAAGCATATACTCTGCTTCTAAACTTGCCCGTGAGGAATTTCCGGATAAGGATGTCACCGTGCGTGGAGCCGTTTCGATAGGGCGCAGACTTATGGATCCATTGGCAGAACTGGTGAAAATAGACCCTAAAAGTATCGGTGTGGGGCAGTATCAGCATGATGTTGACCAAGCAAAGCTGAAACATTCGCTCGACCAGACGGTGGAATTGTGTGTTAATTCGGTTGGAGTGGACCTCAACACTGCATCACAACAACTGTTGACATACGTTAGTGGGGTGGGGGCGACATTGGCAAAGAATATCGTTGACTACAGAAAGGAGCATGGAGCATTCACCAACAGGGAACAGTTGAAAAAAGTGGCGCGTCTCGGTCCGGCATCATTTGAGCAGTGTGCCGGTTTTCTACGCATACGCAACGCAAAAAATCCGCTTGACAATTCTGCCGTGCATCCGGAGAGTTATTCCGTTGTGGAGAAAATGGCTGAAGATTGTGGGTGTACCGTATCAGAACTTATCAGCAACAAGGAGAAGCGCGACAGCATCGATATAAACCGTTATGTCGGGGGCAGAATAGGATTGCCAACGTTAAACGACATAATGAGTGAATTGGAGAAACCCGGTCGTGACCCTCGTCAACATATAGAGGAATTTGACTTTGACCCTAACGTTAAGGAGATTGACGACCTTGTGGAGGGAATGGTGTTGCCGGGAATTGTTACAAACATAACCAACTTCGGTGCTTTTGTTGACATCGGAGTGCATCAGGATGGGCTTGTGCATATCTCACAACTTGCCAATCATTATGTAAAAGACCCTAACGATGTGGTACATCTTCATCAGCATGTAACGGTGAAAGTAACCGCGATAGACCATCGTCGCAACCGTATATCGCTGTCGATGAAGGATGTGTGAAAAGATAAAAAAATACCACCGGACAAAAAGACTTGCCCGGCGGTATTTATATTGTGAGTGTACTTTTACTTCACCTTTGTAACGATAGCCTTGAATGCTTCTGGATTATTCATTGCGAGGTCTGCAAGAACTTTGCGGTTAATCTCTATACCGGCTTTGTGGAGTGCACCCATGAGCTGTGAGTAACTCATTCCCTCGATGCGTGCTGCGGCATTGATACGCTGAATCCAAAGAGCGCGGAAAGTGCGCTTCTTGTTCTTGCGGTCACGATATGCGTAAGTGAGACCTTTCTCCCAAGTGTTCTTTGCAACAGTCCAAACATTCTTACGTGCGCCAAAGTAGCCGCGTGTAAGTTTCAGAATTCTTTTTCTTTTTGCTCTTGAAGCAACGTGATTTACTGATCTTGGCATAGTTTCTTTCCTTTACTAATTAATGATTAACGAAGGCAGAGCAAATCGCGTACCTGCTTCATGTTGCTGTTGTCAACTATTGCAGAATGAACAAGGTTTCTCTTCTGCTTCTTTGTCTTCTTTGTAAGAATGTGGCTATGATAAGCGTGCTTGCGCTTTACCTTGCCTGTACCGGTGAAACGGAAACGTTTCTTTGCGCCGGAATTTGTCTTTACTTTTGGCATTTTTTTATTGTTTTATTTATTGTTTATATATGGGGCGGTAACGTATATACCTGACGTTACGCGCACCCGTGAATTGTTCAGTCTTCGTTATCCTCCTTGAGTTTCTTCAGAATGTCCTCGCCACCTTTTACATTGGCGAACAGACCTCCCTTTTCGGCAATCATATTCTCTGCCTGCAGTGCCTCTTCGGCTTTGGTATCTGCCTCATCGCGCTCGCGGTCACGCTTCTGCTGACTTTTCTTTGCTACTCCGGCTTTCTTTGGAGAGATGTAGAGAAACATCTTCTTTCCTTCAAGGCTCGGCATCTGCTCCACTTTTCCATACTCCTCAAGGTCGTTGGCAAAACGCAATAGCAATACTTCTCCCTGCTCCTTAAATAATATGGAGCGACCGCGGAAGAATACGTAGGCACGTACTTTGTTGCCTTCTTCGAGGAATTCTTTTGCGTGTTTCAACTTGAAGTTGTAGTCGTGCTCATCGGTCTGTGGCCCGAAACGGATTTCTTTTATATCCTGTTTCACCTGCTTTTGTTTCATCTCCTTAGCACGCTTCTTCTGCTGATAGAGAAATTTCGAATAGTCGATGAGCCGGCATACAGGTGGGTTGGCATTGGGGGATATTTCCACGAGGTCAACACTTTGCTGACGTGCCATATCCAACGCTTGTCGTGTTGGCATAACAGTGGAGCCGTCGTCGCCTACAATTCTTACCTCGCGAGCACGTATTTGCTCGTTTATACGGTATTGATTACCTTTTTTGTCGTTCTTCATCAAATGTTATTAAGTGACTATTTTCGAAAATCGGATGCAAAGGTAGTGATTAGAAAGCAAACAGCAAAATAATTCTTAATTTATTTTTGATTTACGATTTTTTTTTGCATCTTTGCACTCGTAAAGGTAATACTTTCAACTTTTCCGAGTTTAAAGAATGATAAGCGAACATTATTTTATATAATCGGAAAGACTATGAAAACGACTATCCTGCAAATGGATATAGCATGGGGAGACAATAAGGGTAATGTCTTGAGAGCTGATGCCATGATAGACGATGCGCCGGAGGCTGACCTTTATATTCTTCCGGAGATGTTCTCAACGGGATTTACTGCCAATCCGGAAGGACTGGTAGAGGGTGAAGACTGCAAAACCCTCGAATGGATGTACCGCAAGGCGAAAGAGAAAGGAGCCGCTATTGCCGGCAGTATCGCAACAAAATGTGGCGAAAGGTTCTTTAACCGCCTGTATTTCGTGAAGCCCGATGGAGACGTTGTGGCTTACGACAAGAGACATCTGTTCTCATACGCCGGTGAAAACCTACACTATACGAGAGGCGAAGAACGCGTGATAGTGGAGTGGAGAGGTGTTAGAATAATGCTTCAGGTGTGTTACGACCTGCGCTTTCCTGTGTTCAGCAGAAATCATGGCGACTATGATATGCTGATTTATGTGGCATCATGGCCTACGAGCAGAATAAAGGTTTGGGACACGCTGCTTCACGCACGGGCATTGGAAAACCAGTGTTATGTTGCCGGAGTAAACCGGGTAGGGAGCGACCCTAAGTGCGAATATTGCGGAAACTCGGTCATAATAAGTCCATACGGTGATGATATTGCCGTTTGTGAAAGTTATGAAGAGAGTGCTAAGGTGGCAGAGATAGATATGGAGAAACTTCGTTCTTTCAGGAAGAAATTCCCTGTAATGGATGATGCAGATATAATACACGATTAACTTACTAATATCAATTTTAAAAAAATGACAGAGAAAAAACTTTTATTGGGCGACGAGGCGATTGCCTTAGGTGCTATACATGCCGGACTCTCCGGCGTGTATGCCTATCCCGGAACGCCCTCTACCGAAATCACCGAGTTTATACAAGGTGACGCTATTGCCAAAGAACGTGGAATACATAGCCGTTGGAGCACTAATGAGAAAACGGCGATGGAAGCCGCATTGGGTATGTCGTTCATGGGTAAACGAGCAATGGTATGTATGAAGCACGTAGGTCTTAACGTTTGTGCCGACCCGTTTGTAAATTCTGGCATGACCGGAGTGAATGGCGGCGTTGTGGTGCTTGTTGCCGACGACCCGTCGATGCACTCGTCACAAGATGAGCAAGACTCACGTTTCTACGGAAAGTTTGCACTTATTCCTACTTTTGAACCAAGTTCTCAGCAGGAGGCATACGACATGATGTCGGTGGCTTTCGACTATTCGGAACGCCAACACCTTCCGGTTCTGATGCGTGTTACAACGCGCATGGCTCACTCTCGTGCGGTGGTATCTGTTGCCACTGAAGCACGCAAGGAGAACGAGATGAACTATAACTCTACTTCAAGTAACTGGGTATTGCTTCCGGCAAATGCTCGTAAGCGCAATGACATCGTGACTGCACAGCAGGCAGACCTTGAGGCAGACGCTGTGGTTTCTCCTTATAATAAATATATAGAGGCAAAAGAAGGGGCAAAGAGTTCTATGGGTATCATTGCAAGTGGCATTGGTTTTAACTATGTAAATGAGTGTTTCCCCGACGGTTGTCCTTATCCTGTGCTGAAGATTTCGCAATATCCGCTGCCGAAAAAGCTCGTAAGGAGAATGTGCGATGAGTGCGATTCTGTGCTCGTTGTTGAGGAAGGTCAACCTTTCATCGAAGAGATGTTGCGTGGTGTAATGGACGGCAATGCTGTGGTGAAAGGTCGTCTTACAGGCGAATTGCCACGTACCGGTGAACTAAATCCTGACGTAGTTAAGAAAGCTCTGGGTATGGAGACAAACGAGAACTACGCATCTTGCGAGGATGTGGCTCCGCGCCCACCGGCACTTTGTAAGGGTTGCGGTCACAGAGACATGTATGCTGCGCTCAATGAGGTGCTCCGTGAGTATGAAAATGCCCGTGTCTTTGGTGACATCGGTTGCTATACCCTTGGTTTCATGCCTCCATTCCGCGCAATACATGCCTGTGTTGACATGGGAGCAAGTATCACTATGGCAAAGGGTGCGGCAGATGCCGGACAATGGCCGTCTGTCGCTGTTATTGGTGACTCAACGTTTACACACTCGGGAATGACCGGATTGTTGGATGCGATAAACGAGAACTCCAACATAACAGTGATTATCAGCGACAACCTTACTACCGGTATGACCGGAGGTCAGGAGTCGGCAGGAACTAATAAGTTTGAGGCGATATGCCGAGGACTTGGCATAAGCGAAGATCACCTGCATGTGGTTGTACCTCTACCAAAGAATATGCCGGAGATAACACGCATTATTCGCGAGGAAATAAACTATAAAGGCACTTCTGTAATCATACCGCGCCGAGAGTGTGTACAGACATTACAGCGACACATGAAGCAGAAGAAGGCTGCGGAAAAGAAATAAACGTATAATCCGTAAAACGTAAATCTAAATAATGAAGACAGACATAATATTGTGTGGTGTGGGAGGACAAGGCATCCTCTCCATCGCAACCATCATAGGCGAGGCTGCCATGAATGAGAACTTATACATAAAGCAGGCAGAGGTGCACGGCATGAGCCAGCGTGGTGGTGACGTACAGTCGAACTTGCGTATCTCGTCGGAGCCTATCAACAGCGACCTTATCGCAAAAGGAAGTGCTGATGTGATAATATCAATGGAGCCAATGGAGGCACTGCGCTATTTACCGTATCTCAGCAAGAAGGGGTGGATAATAACATCAAGCACACCATTCGTTAATATCCCCAACTATCCAGACATGGACGTTATCAACGCTGATTTGGCAAAGATAGACAATGTTATCGTGGTTGACATCGAGAACATGGCAAAGGAGAATAACATTGCACGTTCTGCAAACGTAATCTTGCTCGGTGCTGCACAGAAAGCTCTTGGCATTGAATATTCGAAACTTGAGGATGCAATACGCCGCGTGTTCGGACGTAAGGGCGAAGCCGTAGTGGAGGCGAATATAAAGGCTCTTGCACTCGGAAAGGCTGAACAGAAATAATTTTTATATGACGGTGGGCAGTGGAACGTTAATCCATTGCCTGCCGTCAATTATATTTTTTCAATCTTAATTGTCCAATATCAATCGTAAGTTAAATGAATACACCTATAAAAAAAGAAATCGTTGACGGACTTATAAGTAATCTTGGTATTCAAGATTTTGCCAAAGCAACCATACGAGAAGTGAAACAGGTGGCAGCAATGGCAGAGAAAGAGTCGGGCGTGGAGTTCATAAAGATGGAAATGGGAATACCCGGACTGCCTGCTGCAAAGGTGGGTGTGGATGCACAAATAAAGTCTTTACAGGAAGGTATTGCTCACAGTTATCCTGACATTCAGGGACTCCCCGAACTTAAAAAACAGGCATCGCGCTTCGTAAAGGCTTTTATCGACATTGACATAAAACCGGAAGGGTGCGTTCCTGTATGTGGTAGCATGCAGGGAACATTCGCTTCGTTCCTGACATGTTCGCAAGCCGACCGTGAGAAAGATACCGTTCTGTTCATCGACCCGGGATTTCCTGTGCAGAAGATGCAACTGCAGGTGCAGGGAGTGAAATATGAAACATTCGACGTGTATGACTATCGTGGCGACAAACTGCGCGATAAACTTGAGAGTTATCTGTCGAAAGGGAATGTCTGTGCTATAGTTTACAGCAACCCGAATAATCCTTCATGGGTATGCTTCAATGATGACGAGCTGCGTATTATCGGTGAATTGGCAACACGTTACGACGTAATAGTAATGGAAGACCTCGCATATTTCGCTATGGATTTCCGTCAAGACCTCAGTCGTCCGTTCCAACCACCATTCCAGCCCAGCGTGGCGCATTACACCGACAACTACATCCTGCTCATCAGTGGGTCAAAGGCTTTCAGTTATGCAGGCGAACGTATCGGGGTGACATGTATCAGTGATAAACTGTTCCGTCGCCACTATGACGACCTGTCGGAACGTTACGAAGGACTTCCGTTTGGTTTGGTATTCTCAACACGTATGCTATATGCCCTTTCATCAGGCACGAGTCACAGCGCACAATATGCTATGGCAGCAATGCTAGGTGCCGCATGTGACGGAACTTATAACTTCCGTGATGAGATAAAGATTTATGGTGAGCGTGCTCACAGACTGAAAGAAATTTTCTGCGAGCACAATTTCTATATTGTCTATGATCGTGACCTTGACCAACCGATAGCCGATGGCTTCTACTTTACTATCGGTTATCCGGGCATGACGAGCGGAATGTTAGCGCGTGAGTTGATGTACTATGGTGTGAGTGCAATCTGCCTGATTACAACAGGCTCTCATCAAGAGGGACTGCGTGTATGCACTTCATTCATTGAGGAACACCAGTATGCTCAACTTGAAGAACGCATGAAGCTTTTTGCAGAGAATAATCCTGTATAACTAACTATTAACCCAAATCGGTCTGATAAAAACCGATTTGGGTTAATATTGGAATACAAAGATAAAGCACGAAAAGAGTTGTGCCGCGAAAATATACACTAAGAATATAGGAAAGAGAACGTGGATCTTACAATACAGGCATTTGAACGTAGAGTTTACGCTATTTATCTTTCCACTTACCAATCCATAAATAATTGACAGAAGCGTTATCGTTCCAGCCAGCGTTGGCACTATGCTGTGGCTGAATGATGAGGGGAATATATTGCCCACAGGACTAAGAAGTATGGCGTGTGGCATAAATATGAGCAATGCCATCATGATTGTTATTATAAGCAACGTCACCAATATCACACGCAGACCGAGTCGCTGACGAAGCAATAGTCTTTTGCCATTTGTAAGACATCTCATTGTTTCATACAAACCACTTCCGCAAACGCTGCTGTATGAAACTGACAAGAGCAACAGCCACGCAAGTACAGGTGTCGCTATAATATCAACATAATGCCCAAGAAACCAGCGTACTCCCTCTCCGCTGATGAGTGAACGCACCGATTCCACTCCTACTGCACTAAGAATCCATGACAGTAGAACGAGCATAAGATTGGCAAAAAACATTGCCAAGCATGCCATAGCAGATATGGAGGGTATTCTACGCATACACACTTACTCTTCGTCTGCCTGTAGGTTGTCAATGTCGATAATCCTCAATTCAAGTGCACGGACAACAAGGCGTGTAGCATTGATACCTATTCCGTAATTACCGTTAGGAAAGAGTTTCTGCACGAGTTCATTCTGCCGTTTCTCAAGGCTCTTGACACCGAAAGGCATTCCGCGCAGATTGGTTATCTGTTCCTTAGTATATCCTAAAGCCAGATGACGCAGAAAACGCTCATCATACTCATCTATCTCATAATTTACGAGAGCCTCTTGTCTCATGAGTTGAGTACTTACGCCACGCTTAAACCTCTCAATGATTTTCTCGAGTATTGGTTGGTTGAACACCATCTTCTTCCCACTCATGACGCTTACCACATCGCCGCGTGTGAGCAGTTCTCCACTCTTCAGGCATATACCGTCACAGCCTGCATCAAGAACGTCAACCCACAGCTTTTCGTTAAGGATCTCCCCGGTGAATATCAAAATCTTTATCATCGGATACATCTCCTTTGTTTGGCGGCATATCTCTACACCGACGGTGGTAGAACCGCCCAGCCCGAGGTCAAGAAGCACCATGTCTGGTTTCTGTTGTTTTATCAGCCGCCAATATGTAGCTTCGCTGTCTGCCGTTCCTATTATCTCTGCTTCCGGAATATCGTTTCGGAATATTCCCTCAGTGCCTTTCAGTTCGAGCGGCACGTCTTCCACTATTATTACTTTGAATTTTTCCATGCTATATGGTTTTTATTTGTTCTTTGATGTATCAACCTTGGCAGATGCCAGCATTATCGTTATCAATGTGCCGTTTCCGGCAGATGGTTTGGCTACTATTCCGCAGCCACGCAGGTTTGTGCTCTCACTGTTCTCCCTTACTATCTGCCTGCAAATCATGAATGGTATGTTTTCCATTGATGGAGTGAAGAGTTCGCGGAAAGCCAATCTGTTCATTTCAAGTTCTATAACGATGTATTTTTCCTCTTTTTCAGAAATCCGCACATCTGCAAAGCTACCATTGTTTTGCTTCAGCAGTATGTCGAAAAGATGCTTTAGCATCATCTCGTCTCCCATGACAAAGTAACCGCGGTTATCTGTATTTAATATTTTTTCTAATCCCACCGGCAGGCACTTGTTATTTACAACATCCACCTGTTTCATTGCTTGGGCACTCAGTATGGAGTAAAGTTCCTTATAATATGACACAAGTTCGTCAATGGCTTGCAACTTTGTCGGTTCCTCTGCAGTGTTTCCTGCGTTTACCTCCTCTACAATCTGCCTTATACGTGATGGATAATACATTGTTTCATGTTTCAACGTACTAAGGCAGTTGTCGAGAACATTGTTGCTGACATGAAGTTTGTCGCTCTCAAACTCTGCCCGCCGGCTCTCATCTTCAGCCAGTTCTATTTCATACTCTTTCTTTTTTGAGTTCTCTACTGATGATGCGAGAGCCTCTTTCACCTTATCTACGATTATTTTCAGAGCCTCCGGATATTTGTCTGTTGATATTGGAATGATGAGTGAAAGTTTCTCTTCGTCTGTGCGCTTGCTTAGAAGAATATCATTGATATGTCCCACTTGTTCTATGTAGTAATCATAGTTTATGTGCTGACGGTAATAAAGGAAATAGTATGCAACTAGAATAATAATGAACAATACAATAAGTAATGCCACGGCAATCATCTTATTTGTCTCGGAAGTCTGCATCATACGACAGTATTCCTCAAGTTTTTTGTCGGCAGATTTTTCCTTGAACAAGAGCGTAAAGGCACGGTTGTTATATCTGTAAAGATCCCAATCATGGATTGCCAATGCCGCCACCGCACTTTCATTGCGAATGTCGAGTATCACGCCATAGTCAATGTCAATACCGTCGTGAAACCAAGTAACTTCGGCCGGTTCAGTCTTCAGATTGCCAGATTTCACCATTAGCACATTGCCATTATTACTGACTTGCCTATACGCGATGTTAAGATATTTCAGCACACTATCGGCAAACTGCAATGTTTTTTTGTAATTGCCACCTACATTTGAAAAATATGCACTGTCTGAATAGTTTTCTGCCAACTTCTGTGGAGTCTCGTTCCGGGCTGAAACAGAATATGAAGACAAAAGCGACAGCAACGCAATCATTACGCGCACAACACCATGAGGCAGGCGGAAAAAGAAACGACTGCCGGAGCCCTCCTTGCTTTCGGCAGACAATTTACACACACTGAATATCTGGCTTATCTTTCGATATTTCTCAATTATTCCCTTGCAGTTCATCAGCCCGAACCCATGACCGTTATATATCTTATGGTCAAATATTCCCGACAATTCATCTGCCGACATTCCACTGCCGGTATCCGTGACCGAAACCTCCACATAGTTGTCTGTGGATTGTGAGAATATTGTTACTATACCCCCTTTAGGCGTAAATTTCCTTGCATTATCGGCAAGCGTATTCAGCATGAAAAGCGTTAGCACTCGGTCTGCCTTTACACTAAATGTCGTAGGCTCAACCACCAAGTTAATGCCTTTAAGTTGAAATGACATACGGCTCTTTTTCACCACACTGAAGATGTCTTCCAGCGGGAAACTTTCAATGTGCATGCTCAACTCTCCTTGGCGCAGTTGAATCCATTGTGTCAAGACGTTGTTATAGTCGTTTATCTTGTCTGTTAGTTCTGCAACATACCCATATCTTTCCGCTCTCACATTACTGCTTTCTTTCTCTTTTTTAAGTCTCCCAACCTCATGAATTATTCTGTCTATGAGTGGCATTATACTATTCACGAGGAATATCTTTGCCCTGTTTTCGAGATTGCGTTTTTTGTTGTTTGCTATGTGTATTACGTTGATTGCGTAATTTTCATTTATTTCTTCATGTTTTTCATCCAATTCGTTGCTAAACTGCATGTTATCCTGTCTCCATTGTTCTAAGGGCTTCAGTAGGTCGTTTATAGGTGTGTTTTTCTGTTTTTTCTTATGCAGATTATAAAACAGAAACATCAGTGTAACTACAACTACAATCATAACGAGCACCGCCGAAATCATGAGATTTAATTGATTTGAGGAGCGTTTAAGTTGTTCGGCACGAGCCTCGAGATGCCTGTCCTGCCTTGTCATATCCTGAAGGTCAAGATAGATATTTCGGTTGTAGTCGCTGTTAGGTTTTTGGTTCATGGCAGAATACACTATCGAGAGTTGCTCTCTGATACTTGCCACAAGGTCGGGTGCCTGTTCTATGCGCATATCTTTATTCAACGCATCTTCCAGACAAATCATGGCAGAACGATAGTCGCCAACGTCCCAATAACAAGAAGCGAGTGTTCGGTAAGAGCCCGCAGTCTGATACACGTCGCCAAGGCTTTGGAACAGCATCAGCGATTTTTGCGCCAGATAGCCGGCAAGCAGACTGTCGGGCATGTTATCTGTGTTTATATACCTTATTGATTGACGGTTTGATGCAATCAGTTTGTCGCGCACCTTCTTGTCGAGAAGGTGTTCGCTCATGGTCTGGAGAGAGTTAGCCTCCCAATAGATGCTACCACTCTGAATGGCAAGCATGTAGCAACGCACAAGATATTCCCATTCCTTTTGGTTTATGTCATCATGTGTTCCTTCATTTACTATTCCTCCAGCTCCTACTTGATAAAGGTAATTCATGAGTTGAGCAGAGTCTTTCTGTATCTCCCCATTTGCATCAATACTAAGTATTGCCTCGGTGGAACGACTTTCAAGACCTATGTAATAATAATATGTTGATGTAACTATTGCCAGTTCGCTTTCGGCATATACCATACGGTTGCGCTGTCTCTCGTCAAGCATGTCGCGCGATTCGTTAATCCGTTTCAGGCTTTTTGTGGCTTTCTCTTGATAATCATAGAAATCCTTGTTGCGCGATTCCCGCTGACAGAGTCGCATTTGTTGGATATATGAAATAGCCAGTTCCACCTGATTGTCTGTCAACACTTCTATGCTGTCGAGTTTCTTTCCGGCATCAGAGTAGTTCATTTTTGCAATGTTCGCAAATGCAATATTGTTCAGAGCCTCTGCCTTTCCGTCATCATAGCCTTCCGACCTGTTGAAGGCTGTCTTTGCATAATGCAGCGTAGAATCAATGTTCTTGTAATGATATGAATAGGAAATGCTGTTCAGCCTATCCACTTCCGCCTTGTTCGGAATGTTTTTACAAGCTGAAAAACATAAAAGTCCCAATATTGCAACCAACCAGATTGAGCCTCTTCTGAATAATTTATACTTAAAGTATTTCTGCAATACGACCTAAATTTGCCTTATGTTCATTTGATTGCTTACGAGTACAAAATTAAACTTTTATGTGCAATTCAGCAAATAATGGTAAGAAAAAAATAAGAAAGTATCAAAAAAAACGAATACACATTCTTGTGATTAAGTTTTTATTACTACTTTTGCAGATGAGCAGGGTTATTTGTATGTGTGAACATTTGTAATCTGCCAACAATCGTTCCGGCAAAGAAAATGTTACGCTCGCAGAACGGAATGCAATTAAAAACAGAGAAAAGATGTCTCAAAGAATAAGGATTAAAGACATTGCTGAAAAAGCAGGTGTATCGGTAGGTACCGTTGACAGGATTATACATAACCGTCCAAACGTTTCTCCAAAGGCAAGAGCAAAGGTAGAAAAGGTGCTGAAAGAAATTAACTATCAACCCAATATGTATGCGAGCGCACTTGCATACAACAAGTCTTATACATTCTACTTACTTATGCCAAAACACGAAAGTGAGGCTTATTGGCAGGAGATAGAGGAGGGAGCAATGGATGCTTGCGAGGCGCGGCGCGACTTTCACATAGACGTGAGGTTGATGTTTTATGAACGTTCAGACGAGGCTTCCTTCTCGTCGGCGTTTGAATGTGTCATCGAAAACAATCCGAATGGAGTGATAGTGATACCGAGCGACATAGATACCACAAAACGATATACCGACATTTTGCATGAACTAAACATACCTTTCGTTCTGCTCGACTCCTACATGCCGATACTCGAACCATTAAGTTTCTTCGGGCAAGACTCTTTCAAGAGCGGATATTTCGCCGCCCGCATGCTTATGCTCATAGCGAGAGAGGAAAAGAAAATTATGCTGATGAAACTTACGAAAAACGGTAGGGTGGCAAGCGAACAACAGGAAAACCGCGAGGTGGGTTTCCGGCATTACATGAGCCGGTATTTCCCTACTACGGAAATAGTGGATTTAGAGATGCCGATAGGTTGTGAAAAGCATGGATACGATTCCATTTTAGGTAAGTTCTTCAGCGAAAATAAAGATATACACCATTGTATAACGATGTGTTCAAAAGCACATATCGTAGGTGAATATCTGCTTCGCAGCGGATGTAGAGACGTTCAGATTATGGGCTATGATATGGTTGATAAGAACGCAGAGTGCATGAAGCGGGGCAGCATATCATTCCTGATAGCACAACACGCATACGTACAAGGATTCAGCAGTGTAAACACGTTGTTTCGTGCAATCGTACTGAAACAGCCGGTGAAACCGATAAACTACATGCCTATAGAGTTGTTGACAAAAGAGAACGTAGATTTCTATAACCGCGCTCAGATATAATGAGTGGAACCTTTGGCATGGTTTTATCATGATACACATGAATATAATACCTTTGCCGCGTATCGTAATAAAACTAAAAAAGCAGATGTTTATTTGGTAATTTACTTAACTTGCTGTAACTTTGCATGTATGAAACAAAATGTATTGGCAAGATATTTACTCATAACCATAGTTTCTCTTATGTCCTTCGCGCTTGAGACGCGTGCGCAATATTATGATATAATGTGTGAGGACACATGCTCACATATACACGGCATAGACATAAGTCACTATCAGGGTGATGTGTTTTGGGAAACGGTTGGAGAAAACAGCAAGATGGCATTTGTATATATAAAAGCCACAGAAGGCAGTGCTATCATAGATGCGCGGTATAAGGAAAACATTGACCTTGCCCACAGATACGGGCTGAAGGTTGGTTCCTATCATTTCTATAGGGCACAAATTCCACAGGCGGAGCAACTCGAGAATTTTATGGCACAGTGCAGACCGCACGAGCAAGACCTTATTCCGATGATTGATGTGGAGAGAAACTCCGGAATGGAGCCGGAGGAGCTCTGCGACTCGCTACTTAAATTCCTGCAACTCGTGGAAGCGGCTTACCACCAAAAGCCGATAGTTTATACCTACACAAATTTTTACAACAAATATCTTGTTGGCGAACTGAATGATTATAAACTATGGATTGCACAATATTCAAGCAGCCCACCGGTGCTTGCCGACGGTCGCGACTATCTAATGTGGCAATATACTGGGAAAGGTCGTATCAACGGTATCAACGGATATGTTGATAAAAACCGGTTCATGGGAAGGCATACCATGAGGGAAATAAGGTTCCGGCGGAGGTAACAACGCTGTGCAGAGAACATAAAATTAAGCATTGAATTTATATACTAAGAGATAAAATGGCTATCATAAAATGTCCTGAATGCGGACATCAGGTTAGTGACAGAGCACCTGTATGCCCCAGCTGCGGTGTTGAAATCGCAGGAAACATAAACAGATGCACACGATGCGGGGAAGTTTATTTCCGTTATGAACACTTCTGTCCGAATTGTCACCAACCTTCAGAAAACAACCATTTACAAGCGGAGCAAAAACAAGAGATAAACAGATCCTCATCTCCCGACGTACAAGGAACGGCAGTGCCGGCAGATGCAGTAAAGTCAGGAACTATAAGTAATAAAACGGAGGTTGGTTTACTGCTGCCTGATGATGACGATGAAAACAGCAAGAAGAAAAAGAAAAATTTCACGCCACTTATTGTTTCTTTCATCCTTGCCTTGCTAACATGCGGAGTGTTGATTTACTCTTATAGCAATGCCAAGGCACGAACAGAGGTTGAAGAATATGAATTTGCAATGAAGAGCAGCGACCCTACGGTGTTGCAACAGTATCTCGACAATTTCATTGATGCGCCGAAAGAGCACCGAGACAGCATTATGGCACATCTCGACAGACTGAAGAAAGTTGTAGATGCTTGGAATTACATTGCAAAAAGCACTAACCGGGAAGAGATTATAAAATATATTGAGGAGAACCCCAATTCGCCCCATAGAGATGAACTCGTGCACCGTCTTGACTCAATAGACTGGGCGTCGGCTTCAGAACAAAACACTGTTGAGTCTTACCAGCGTTATATCGATGAACATCCGACGGGCGAACACTACGACGAGGCACAGCAAGCTTTGAACAAGCAGAAAGCGAAAGAACTCAGTCCGGAAGACAGACAGATGATTAGCAGGGTGTTCCGTACATTCTTCCTGAGCATAAACACTAAGAATGAAGCAGAACTCACATCTACCGTTGCAGAGGTTATGTCATCATTCCTCGGTCGCACCAACGCCTCAAAAGGTGATGTTATAGACTATATGAACCGTTCTTACAAAGATGGTATTACGGGTATTGTGTGGCGACTGAACAACGACTATAAAATTACGAAGCATGAAATAGGGGAGGGTGATTTTGAGTATGTTGTTAAATTTACTGCAGAACAAGATGTCATGCGCGGAGAGTCGGTAAGCGACAAAAACCGTTACAGCATTTCTGCGAGGGTTAATCCCGACGGACTTATATCAGAAATGGCAATGTCTAAATCAGCAAATAGGGAAGAATAGTTGTGTGAATATTGATTACTTTGAATACTTAACTCCTATTGCCGCATAACTTGAAACGCAGCACTCGCACTCCGAGTGCTGTTTTTCTTCCTATAAGATAATTCCTGAGTGTGCTGCTTTCTTCTACAACACGATGCCTTAAAGACGATGCGTTGAGAAGGTGAAGCCCGTCACGTTTCCATACTGCAAAACCGAGGTGGGATATTTCAAGCCCTTTCTTGTTTGTCACTATTGCTATCACGTCTCCGTCGTGGATTACGTTTCGCAGTTCTTGTGTATTACGGATGTTATTGTTCGGGATGTATCTGTATTTCTGACCGCACAACTCCTTCTCCATCAATGCAATCTTGCCAATCATTGCCGTGTTGCCGGCAAGCATTTTATAACTGTCGCTATGTTTTGTCATGTAAGTGGCATCCACTGTCTGCAAACCACTGAACAATGCTTTGCTACCTTTAACTTCATCCACGATCCCCATTTCCACGTTGTCCGTTATCCATGCCGTGAAATAATGCAGACGAGAAGAGTAGTCTTCAATCACACCGTTATTATACCTTATCTTCGTGAGGTTATCACAGTAGTCCTTGAATGAATATTTGTTCTCCCCGGCAGTCATTGCCAATGCGAGCACTGTCTCCACGAATGTAGTGCAGTCGAGTTGGCGCAGATTTATCACGAGTTGCTCCTCGCTGTTGACCTCAAGAGTGTGTGCCACATAGGGCTTACCGATAAACTTACGTGCAAAGAATAGCACCATGTTTTCCCCTTCCGCCATTGTCTTTGCCTCAGACAAAAGCCTTACAACCATAACGCTATCTGCTTTTGAATAAGTATATTTGCCGGAGGCTGTGGCAGAAGATGCCAAGAAAAACATCAAGCCAATAACGAAAATTCTTATCATTTCAATAACTATTTCTTCTTTCTGTATTCTTTTTTCTTACCGAAGTTCAAACCAACGTAAATGTTCAGCGAGCCGAAAACATTGTTTGTTGAGAACTGCGGCTTACGGTAGTTGTACGCCTTTATAATTGCGCTCGCACCGCAATACCATTTCATGTTGTTATACACCAGTCCGAAACGTCCTATGGCATCCATGTTGAAATTAGAGAACAGGAAATCGCGCAACCGTAGATTGTTGTCTTGTCGTTCTCCAATCGACCTTTTATATGCCACTGCCAGCGACAACGATACCGCAAAAAGGCAGTTGCGTGCAAAGACGTAATTGTATGCGTAACCGCCGGACACCGAATAGTCAACGTATTTCACGTTGTTAAACATCAGTCCGGAATCCACTCTCTCCTCGTTCTGAAAATCTGGCATGTTAGCAATGGCATCGTGGAGTTTGTTGTAGTCGAGTGTAAGGCTATGGCTTGCATATCCTATTCCGATGAGTGGCGAACCGCAACTTTTTTTCTGCACAGTGCTCTGACTGAACGCCGCAGGATATGAGAATATCTTGTGATTGAAGATATAATATATGTTGAAGCCCTTTATGCCGGCTTCGATACCAGAGAAAGCAACATCTTTAGGACTAATCCTGTTATCGCCATACTTTACCGACTTTATAAGATAATCGTCTCCCGACTTGCGGTAGTATAGGTCAATGCCTATCTGTGAACTATATATGCTTATGTCAAATTCCTTCTTGTTGTTTGAGTTGGAAAGGTGATTGACATCTAAGGTATATCCGAGAAAAATAGACCTCCAACCCACAAAAGGTCCAATCTTTACTGTCGGCTTGGGTGCAAATGTAATGGTCTGCCCACTTTTGCTCGTCAGCTTGTATATTTCGTAAGTTGTTGTGTTTTGCAGCATCACTGTATATTCGTAATGCTGTGGTTCTATATATGCAGTATCTATTTCTGTAAAAGACTTGAAAAGACGATATATAGCATTGCCCTTCTTGATACCTTTTTTTACATCTACAGCCACACTGTCTCCTGTCTCACAGTTATTGCACGCTGAAACCGATACCGCTACAAACATAGCGGATAGCAAAGCGAATAGCCGCAGTTTATGGAATGTTACAGACAGATACATATATCAGAATTTTCCTAATATCCTGTCCATAACCCAGTTTACGGGAGTAGCAGAAACGCTCGTGCTCATGCAGACGTTCAATCCCTGTAGGTGTTCTATAACGCTTTTTATTATCGGCAACTGCACGTATGGCGGATTGGGCACGGTGATGTTAGTCGCTCCGTCACTTGTGATGACTTCTATCGGGGAATAGTCGAAAACAGAAAACGTGAGCATACCGGCATCACCTATAATCTCTATACGGTCTTCTCGCGACGACTCATGACCTGCAAAGCACCAAGAACCGCTACCGGGAAGTCCCGACTCAAACTGAAAACATGCGCTTATGGTGTCTTCAGCCTTGTAAAGTCCGCCACGGTTGGTGCAGATACCCTCTGCCTTTATTATCACTCCAAACATGTCTTGAAGCAAATCAAGTTGATGGGGAGCCAAGTCGTAGAAATAGCCTCCTCCTGCAATGTCCGGCTGAAGACGCCAAGGCAAACTGGCAGTCGCAGAGTAGTCGAGTTCGCGCGGTGGGCATGAGAAGCGCAGCTGCACATTCATCACCTTGCCAATCGCGCCCGACTCCACTAAACTTTTCACCTTCATGAAGTAGGGCAAGTATCTTCTGTAGTACGCCACGAAACAAGGTACACCTGTATTTTCGCTCACCCTGTTTATTCTTGCACAGTCATCATAACTTGATGCCAGCGGTTTCTCCACATACACAGGCTTGCCTGCCTTCATGGACATAATGGCAAAGGTGGCATGGCTCGACGGGGGGGTGGCTATGTAAACGGCATTCACATCGCGGTCTTCAATCAACTCCGATGCGTCGGTGTACCATTTGGGTATAAGATGCCTTTCTGCATACATTCGGGTTTTGTTGGTATCGCGACCCATCACGGCAACAATATCAGAGCCTTCAACCTCTCTGAACGCCGGTCCTGACTTTTTTTCAGTTACTTCACCACAGCCGATAAATCCCCATCTGATTTGTTTCATGCTGCAAAGTTACCGCTTCTTTTTCGAATTATTTAGTTTTTTACCTTAAAAATTTGGTCATGCGCACAAAAATATCTACCTTTGCACACGCAAAATAAGGTGCAGGTATTTGGTTCCGTAGCTCAGTTGGATTAGAGCAACAGCCTTCTAAGCTGTGGGTCTTGGGTTCGAACCCCAACGGAATCACAAAAATGAGGTTGAATAGGTGTCTGCGAGGATGCCTATTCTGTGTAAAAGGCTACTATTAAAAAAGAAAAGACAGACATCACAAAGCGAATTTTGGAGTCTGTCTTTCCTATATTATTAGTTTGCCTTATTTGTGTTTCATGTAATATTTGGCACCACGCTTGACATTCTCTTTTACTGCCTTGCTAGAAAAGGTAGCACCTGTTACACCATCCATTTCTGTAGCAGAAACCTTTGATACCTTCATTCCACACCACTTGCTGAGCAAACCTTTCTTAACCTTATCAAAGAAGCTTGGAGTTTCATGGTTTGGTAGCGGCTCAACCTTTATAATCTTGTTATCTTTTATATATAGTTTAAGAGGCGTGTTTCCACGAAAGCCTATCACGTCCTTGGCTAATGTTGTGGTATTGACCACGTAACTTCCGTCAGATTGCCTTACCATCACATCTGTGGAACTGCGGTTGCTTTGGGCATTTAAGTTGCTCAACATTACGGCAACAAACAATGCGACCAATAGAAAATTTCTTGATTTCATTTGTCTGGTTTAAAAAGTTAAACAATAATCCACAAGGATATTACTGAGGTATGCCCCAAGTGATTTTCTTTTCGTCCCACTTGTTCTTTGGTTGCAAAGGCTCGTCGGGATAGCCGATGATGATGCCGTTGAGCGGAATCAAATTTGCCGGCAGCTTCAATGTTCTTGAAATTCCCACCACTTTTTTCTGTATGGGATAGATGGTAGTCCAGCAAGCCCCCAAACCCATAGCATTGGCGGCAAGAAGGATATTTTCAGACACGGCGGAGAGATCTTGTACCCACAGTTCACGACCTTGTCCTTCTGCCATACGAGTGGTGTCGGCACAGACAAAGATGAAGAGCGGTGTCTTCTTGATGTCCTCGGCGTGATACTTGTTGGATGCTGCATAGGTTTCGATGTCTTTTTTGTCTTTCAGCACCACAAAATGCCAAGGCTGCAAGTCGTCTGATGTAGGTGCTGCCATACCAGCACGAAGCAAAGCCTCAATATTGGCATCCTCCACAGGTTGTTGTTTGAACTTACGAACACTTGTTCGTGAAAATATATTCTGGAACACTGCCGTGGTAGAAGCATCACTATTTATTGCTTCCTTCACTGTGGAAGGGAGATCAACACAAGCCGGAGCAGATGTCTGACCATTTGCAGAAGCAATGCTTGCGACTGCTCCTGCAGCCACAAGCAAAGACTTTAGTCTATTCATATTTGATATAAGTAAATGAAACATTATGAATAATTTGTTTATTTCTTCAGGATAGTTATTGCCCTGAGCAAGTTGCCTTTGCTAAATGTCATGAAGGCAGTGGCAACACCAGTGTTGGCATCTATCTTGTAGATAGTCGGAGTGACAGAAGCTTCGGCAGCACGTGTGGCAGATTTGCCGGCATGATTCCGACCGCCACCGCTTGAGCCTCCTGAGCCACCTGAACCACCACTCATGCTTGTGGGAGCGGCTACTGGTAAGTAATAAGCATCAGCATAGCCACCACCCCAACCGAATGACACGCTTGAAGGGTCGGGTAAACCTGTAACCCAAGTCAAGGTCTGGGCTTCCATATCCACTACAGCCATCTTGCCAGAAGCTGCCATATTGCCGTACTTTGTCTTGTTGAGGAAGAACTCCAAGAGGAACTTGCTACCACTGATGTGGAATGCCTTACGGAAACGATAGCCGTCAGCCTTGCTGAAAATGTCGAACTTATAGTTCTTGTCAAACTCGGTTTCGCCCTTCTTGATGCGGAGAGCACCCACCTTGCTGTCGGTTGCACTTGAACCTGAGAACACATAGATGTTGCCCTTGTCGTCGGTCCCGCTCTGGGTGTAGCGCACGGAACGCATGGCACCTACTGATGTGCCGATACGGTCGTCGTAAATCACCTTCTTGATGTTGAGCTGATAGTCGCAGATGGCTACCACGGCAGAGTCGCGGTTGCTATAGTTCAATACCATTGCCACTTGGTTATTGCCCATATCTACGATGTTGGAGATGTTAGGGTTCACTTCGTCGATGGCATACAGAGGCAAGTTGACCGAGATATTGTTGCCTACTCCGGTGGCATCCACAACCATAGCGTATGGCTGACTGATTTGTGCAGCATAAGAATAAGTGCCGAATGTGCCGGTGTTGCCGAAAGCCGATACATTAACCGGACTACCAATCTCAACAAGTTTGCCATTCTCTACTTTGTAGCTGCGGAGACCTGCCTGTTTCTCACCAATGCCTTCGGCTGATGCTCCACGAGCATAGATATAGCCTGTAAAAACACCGCTGGTCGGATTATAAGTAATCTGAGTGAAGCTGTCGAAGCATTTCACTGCGTCTCCCGCGCCATACACATTCTCGCCAGTCTTGGCTGTTGAGAGGTCTCTGTATATCTTCATGTATGCACCGCCTGTAAGGTCGGTGGCAGGATCACCTGCCGTAACCACAAAACTCACTTCCTTAGGGTCAATGGTTTGTGTGTTGCCTACTTGAGGATTGTCGTCATCAGAGCATGATGTGAATGTCATGCAAGCTGTAAGTGCTATAAGCACTGTTGAATAGGAAAAATTCTTCATTTCTGTTCTTTGTTATTTTTGTTGTGAATAAATAAATCTTTTTTTTACTCTGTTTTCTTTCTCTTCTGTAGTTTTTTTGCGCATCAGTTAAGTTTGCCCAATGTCCTGATTTCTGTCACGCCCTTGATGGTAATCCCCTTGGTAGCCACACCTGTATCGGGATTGACAAGATAAATGGATGCGTCCTGCCCAAATTGTGTGATGGGCAAATAGATAACACCGTCGGAAAACATAGGCACGCCGCCAGTCTCTGCGCCCGATGTAATCAGTTTTTTTGTAGGTATGCCGTTGAGCCAAGTGAATTTCTTTGTGTCCATGTCAACAATGGCGAACTGGTGTCCCGGTGTGATGGTGGTGATGTTCTTCTCGTTGTAGATTTCGAGAAAGAACTTGCTGCCCGTCATGTGCCACACACGACGGAACTTATAGCCATCGGCAGGAGTTTGAAGATCAAAATAATAGTCCTTGTCAAACTCGTCGGCACCTTTCTTGATGCGCAAAGCTCCTGCCTTATGTGTCGTGGCAGTGTTGAATGCGTTGGAAAAGACATACACTGTACCGTTGTCTGCCTTATGCACCTCATGGAGCACTTGTGAGCGATAGTGACCAGCCGCATAACTGATACGGTTGTCCCGATAGATTTTGACAACATTCAAGTCCTTGTCCATCTTCGCCACCCAGCAACTGTCTGGATATTTCACTTCACCCACACTGGAACCATCGCCTATGCCTGTCTGGTGGAAAGCCGACTGCACCATTGCCGTGAGGAAAGTGCCGTCGCCATTGTCAACAATGCTTGAGAATGTTATTTGCAGACCATTACCCGTAATGTCTTCCGTCCAAAGTGTCTTGGTATGGTCGAGTTTCACGCCATCGCTTGTTATATTCCAAAATGCAAAGGTTGCACCGTCATTGCGAGAACCGTCTGACGACACCTGACCGCCGATACTGGTGATTAATTGCCCGTTGAAAAAACCGTAATTGGAAAAGCGGGTGTCGATGCGGAACTCACCGAGTCTGGAGAGTTGCGCATCGTCTGATGTCCAACGCAAGCCATAGCCCAAGCCGGCAAACTGCTGTTGGTACACCATGCCGATGGCATCATGGTTGTTGAAGACCCAAGTATAGTTTGTCTGCGGCAACTCCATGATGTTGTTGCGGATGTCAAGGTCGTTAGCCGTCAGACTGTTGGTCTGCATGATATACTCTGTTCCGTTATCGGTTTTCACAGCTATAAAATAAGCGCCCTTGCCGTTTTTCACGATTTCCTCATTACCTGTTCCACCTCCTTGCGATGGTTCGTCAGAAGTAAAATCACCTCCACTACTGCAACTTGCAAGCATGAAGCCCATTCCAAAAAGGAACAAGAAAAGCCCTGTTACTGCCATTTTCGACAGTGATAAATAAGTCTTTTTCATTATTAAAACTTATATGTTATTGTTTAATTATAATGTATTCATTTCCTGTGCAATCCTTTAGCATCCAATGGATTATTATTGCTTGTAGAATACATAGCGGAACTTTACCGAGAAGTTGCGACCTGGTTTCTGCAAACTGTAGTTGTCGTAGAGCAAGGCATTGGTAAAGTTGTTTGCCTCTAACGACACATTATACCTACCTCCTTGAATGGCATACACCAAGTTGGCGTTGTGGCTCGTCTGGTTTGGCACATAGAGTTTGGCACCTTCTCCGGCCCATGAGCGGAAGAACTTGTGCACATAGCGCATGTCCCATCCGATGGTGAGGCGGTTTGCCTTACCCAACACATGCTTGAAGGTATAGCTTGCGTCGGCACCGCCAAAACTATAAGGCAAGTTGGGCACACGGTTGCCGTAAGTCACCGACTTTGCTCCGATGGAGTTCAGACGTTCCTTGTTGCGAGTGTTCTGTATGGAGAAGTTGCCACCCACGCTTGCTACGTCCTTGAAATAATAATGCAAGCCGAGGTCCATGCCCAATCCCAACACCTTGCCATGATTTGTGCTTACGGCTACACCCTTCTGTCCGATGGTTCTGATGATGTAGTCTTGCACATGTCGATAGTTGAAGCCTGCGTCCATGCTCAAGGTATGGATGTCATTGAATGTATGCTGATACCCTAAGTTGAGATTGATGTTGTCACTCTTCTCCGGTCGAAGTGCAGCGTTGCCGTCCTCATAGTCGCCATCACCGAAAAGTTCACGGTCGGTAGGCATACGATAGGTTCGCTCATAAGAGAGTTTCAGTTGCAAGTCTTTGTGTAGCATGAAGTAAGTTCCTGCTGCGCCCCATCCTATGGCATCGGTGCTACGCTGCTGCTCATCATAATTTGCTCGCCCCGATGTAGCAACGTTGACAGGACCTCGCACATGTGAGTAGTAATGTTTCAGGAAAGCCACCAAGTTCCAATGTTCGTCTGGGATAAACTTGTACGATAAACCGAGCACGTTCTTCCTGTTGACGCGTCGCATGAAGGTGGAGGCGATTTGCTGTGCACTGTTGGCTGCACTGTCGGTGATGCGACGGCGATAATGCGTATAGGTATCGTTGAGCGTAAAGAAATGCCGGCCGCCGATATGGTAGGTCAAGTTGGCTACGCCGGCGAAGGTATAGCCCTTGAATTCGGCAAGCGTAGGCACTCCCTCGCCTTGGTAAGCGTTCAACTTATACTCTCCCGTCCAACTGTAGGTACGGCTGAGCGTATCCACATTATTGGTCTTTAACATGTCGTATCGAGCAGACAATCGGAAGTTTAAGTCCGGGACACCAAGATTTCGCTTCTCATAGAACAATGAGGGTGCCAAGCCTTGCGCTGTGCGATATTTGCCGCCAAACACGATTTTCATCAGGTTGGCATTCTGTATCTGTGCATATTCCTGGGTATAGTTGAGATCGAACATAAACTTGTCTGCCCATTTCTTGTCAACCAATCCTATCTGGAAGATGAATGCCTCGTTGTGGTATCGGTCGTGGAAACGGCGAAACCATCTCTCTTCCTTGCTAACGGCATTAGTTTGTAGGTCTGTCCACTGCGTCTTCACTTTGTAGTCGTTGTCAGAATAGTTCTGATAGGCGTTCAAGCGCATGGTCAATCCCTGTTTGCCGGTCCATCCCAGGGAGAGATTGCTGCGATGGGTGTTGAATGAGCCGTAGCTGTAGCTGGCATCCACGTAGGTGTGTGGCGAGTGGTCGGTCACGATATTGATAGCACCGCCAAGGGCATCGCCTCCGAAATCCACAGGCACAACACCTTTATATACCTCTATTCTGTTGGCGAAGCTCGCAGGTATATTATTGATTCCAAAACCAGATGCCGCGCCATCCATTGGCACACCATCGATAAAGAGTTTCACATGCTTGCCCGTGAAACCATTCAGGTTGATGCTTGTGCCAGAACCCAATCCGCCATCCTCACGCACTTTCACCCCCGACACGCGGTCGAGGATATGCGCCAAGTCGAGGTTGGTGTTGCGCAAGCGTCGTGTGTCAACTGCCATCACATTGAATGCCGACGAGTTGACACGTTTCACATGGTTGCCACGAACAACCACTTCTCCTAAATGCTGGGTCTTACTAAACTTTCCCCCCTTTTCTGTAGGACTCTCCTTAAAATCTACGGAGTCTTTTCTGTGCTGTGCCGATGCTACCGATGAAATCACCAGTATGCAAAGCATCAACAGACCCCTACGTATGTAACTGCTTCTTATCATATCATAGTTATTGTCGTTTGATGGGCAATAATTGTGGTACCATAAGGAGTATTATACGTCGTGTCTGGCACATTCTCAAGGATATGAATACAAGAGGTAATCTTTACCTATTATATATATACATGAATGAATGATATGGGCAATGACTGTTTCTCACTTATCCGTTGCTTATATCCCAATCTTTACACAAGTACAAGCACGCTTCTCACTTGATAGCGTTTGTTGCCGCTGCCTTTGTGCGGCAGATATAAGGCGCAATCATAAAATATGAGATGCGTCTTATTTTACGGTGCAAAGGTATGAAGCTCTCAAATCCTATGCAATACTCAAAAATAATGATTTTGCACTCTGCAGAGATAAATTCTGTAAGGTATGAAATCATCATCTCTCTACAGTTTGGTGTATTATTGTGAGACGAAAGCAGATATTTCCCAAAGTAAAATCGGTGAAATTGAAATGCAAATTCGCCGATTTTGCTAACTAAATTCGCCGATTTTGGTAGGTAAATTCGCCGATTTTATTTTCCGGTATATATCAAGATTATGAGCGATATGGTGTTTCACATGGATAGGATAAGCAGTTTATTGCATTACTGTTATTTGATTTTTTACAGCAAAAATTGTATTTTTGCAGACGTAAAACGTTTTTATTGAGAAGCTATGAATATGGTAAAAGGATTTTTGTCGGTATTATTGCTTGCTTCATTCAGCCTTACTGTTTTGGCAGAGGGCAGGGATAGCGTTGTGCTGGTGAGGGAAAACAAAGCTCACGATTTCGGTACGGCAATTCCCGCAGGCAATTATAGTGGAATAGTGAATGTGAAAGACGACCTCTATGCACTTGTAAGCGACAAGGGGAAGCGGGGAGCAATTGTGTTCGTGAGGATAAAAACAGACCGTAAGACAGGTAACATAACGAGTGCCAACCACGTATATACACTGCCTACCGGAGTGCGGAACATGGACTATGAGGATATTGTATATTGTCCGCAATCGGCTTCTTTCTTCATCGCTTGCGAAGAAAATAATGAGGCAATGGAGTTCTCGGTAGATAATTTTGCATATAACGCGAAAGTCAATCCGACAGGTAAGATACTTAACTTCGGAGGATTGAAAGGAAAGACTTACAGTAACCGGGGGATGGAATCGCTTGCATATGATGCCAAGAACAACCTTTTCTGGACTATCATGGAGTGTCCGTTAAAAGCAGATGGGACAATGGTGACAGCCGACAGTTTGGTGAGCCAGCCTCTCAGACTTATTTCCACCGACTCGGAAAACAACATAAGGCAGTACGCCTATCTTATGGATGCTCCGGAAGAAGGAGTGAAGATGAAGAGTGTAGTGTCGGGGGTGAGTGCCATTACCGCGCTTGCCGACGGTCGGCTGCTGGTTCTTGAGCGCGAGGTGCATGTCCCCGAGGGTTATCTCGGAGCGTTTTCGGTGATGAAGATTTATGTTGTAGATGTGGAAAATGAAGTGGAGATAGGGCAGGGGGATGCCATTTCTGATGTGTCACCTTTCGTCAGCAAACAACTCGTTTGCAGTTGGCGCACTTCTCTCGGATTACTTTCCCACTCGCTCGCTAACTACGAGGGTATGTGTCTTGCTCCTCAACTTGATGACGGTTCGCAGGTTATAATGCTCGTCAGCGACTCTCAAAACCAGTTTGCAGGGGTGTTGAGTGATTGGTTTAAGACCATTGTCATTAGCGTTTAGTGATTGTTCGCCGCTCAACGTTTCCCCCTGTACAGTTCCTTTGCGAGGTCAGACCTGCCTATACGTCGCAGTTCTTTCTCGATATTACGGCGTTCTTCGGGTTTATACCAAAAGAAGAATTGTCGCTGTGCAAGTTTCTCGCGAGGTGTCTTTGCACTGAAAACCGGCTCGAGGGTGTATGGGTCGTAGCCGGTGTACCATGTTTCGGTGGCAATGGTCATGGGCGTTGGTGTGAAATCCTGCACCTGTTCCAAATGGAAGTCGAGTCTTTTTGTGAGCACGGCAAGTTCCGCCATGTGTTCCTCTCGGCATCCCGGATGCGAACTGATAAAATAAGGTATCAGTTGCTGGCGCAAGTTTTCCTCACGGTTTATCTTGTCAAACACGCGCTTGAAACGGTCGAAGAGTTTGAAACTCGGCTTGCGCATGAGGCGTAAGACGTCGTCGGAAGTGTGTTCTGGGGCTACTTTCAAACGCCCGCTTACATGCTTGCAAATCAGTTCGCGCGTGTATTTTCTTGCCGCTTCGTTCACTTTCTCATCCTTTGAGTCGTGCAACAGCAGGTCGTATCTCACTCCACTGCCGATGAAACTCTTCTTCACCTGCGGCAGAGCATCAACGGCATGATAGATGTTAAGCAGTTTAGAGTGGTCGGTATCGAGGTTCGGGCACACGGCAGGGTGGATGCAGGAAGGGCGTTTGCATTTATCACACGCATTTTGGTTGCGCCCTTTCATGCCGTACATGTTGGCTGATGGACCGCCGAGGTCGGACAGATAGCCTTTGAAATCGGGCAGTTTGACCACCTCTTTCACTTCTTTCAGAATACTTTCCTTTGAACGACACACCACAAACTTGCCCTGATGTGCCGATATGGTGCAGAATGCGCAGCCTCCGAAACACCCTCGGTGAAGGTTCACCGAGTGTTTTATCATTTCGTATGCAGGTATTCGCTTGTTTTTATATTTAGGGTGAGGCAGGCGAGTATAGGGCAGGTCGAACGACGCATCGAGTTCTTCGGTGGTCATTGGGGGATATGGCGGGTTTACCACTACATAGATGTTCCCGACTCGCTGTATCAGCCGTTGTGCGTGCATTTTGTTCGACTCTTCCTCTATGTGCTTATAGTTTTCTGCCTCAGCCTTCTTGTTTTGCAGGCATTCCTCGTGTGAATGTAGCACTATGTCGTCATCGTTAATGCCGAATGGGATTTCCTCTTTCTTTGCGAGGAACACCGTCTGTGGCAGATTGCGAAGTTCTTTTACGTCTTTTCCAGCCCCGATTTCCTCGGCAATCTTCACAATGGTTTTCTCACCCATGCCGTAACTCAGCAGGTCGGCATTGCAGTCGCACAGTATGCAACGGCGCAGACGGTCTTGCCAATAGTCGTAGTGGGTGAGCCTTCTTAGCGAGGCTTCAATACCACCTATTATTATAGGAACCTCGGGATAAAGCTCTTTCAGTATCTTAGAATACACCACCGTGGGGTATTCCGGGCGACAGTCGTGCCTGCCGTCGGGACTATAAGCGTCTTCGGAACGCAACCGCTTGTTGGCAGTATATTTGTTAACCATAGAGTCCATACAACCGGGCGATATTCCGAAGAACAGTTTCGGGCGACCAAGTTTCTTGAAGTCGCGGTAGTCTCCGTGCCAGTCAGGTTGCGGAACGATAGCCACCCGGTAGCCCTTGCTCTGTAGCACGCGCCCGATTACAGCCACTCCGAATGAGGGATGGTCAACGTATGCGTCGCCGGAGAACAAGATAACGTCTGCAGCATCCCATCCAAGGAGTTGCATTTCTTTCTTTGTTGTGGGAAGAAAATCGGTGAGTTGCGGCATTGTCGTTATTGCTCGTGCTCTCCTTTCTTTGTTTGGTCGATGTAAAGCAACACGAGGTTGTGAAGCCCGAGTGCCTTCATGTCAGGATTGTATATAACATCGAGACAAAGGTCGAGCAGGCTCTTGTCTGCCACAGGCTGTGCTCCGAGGATTGAGCGCACGTTGAGTCGCAGTTTTTCGAGCACCGTTTCATCTATTATGCCGTTACTGTCAACGAGGTTTTTCAGCAGAGAGTATCTCTCTATTGTCTGCAGGTGCTCCTCTGTAACTTCGATATTCCTTGTACCGGAGGCATTCGCTTGTATCTTCATTGTTCCCAAATTGTTTTTTACTTAATTCATGATTTTGCGGTGTTCCTAATCTTTCATTAGGAATGATAGTATTCCACGCATCACGGCATTGCGCTTCGAGTGAGATTTTATGCACTCGAAAGGAAAACCTATTACGAACGACTTATAGTCGCGCCCGTCGTATGCCACGCCTGCGCTGCGCCCGTCGCCATACAGCAATGCACAGAAAGCAGAGCCGATGGGGTGAATAACGTCGGGAGAAGTGGCAGCATAATGGTCTTCGTTTATGGTGCGGTAAATGTCGAACGATGTCCCCATGCCAGTGATGTCGGTGTAGTAACGTGACGGGGTTTCGCCATTGTAGCTCACTTTCAGCACGTCGCTAAGGAAGTCTCGCTCGCTTTCCGAAGTCATGTCTGAGGCAATGTACGAACCGCTCACGAACAATCGTCCGCCACTGCGGGTGTACTCTCTCAGCAGGTGTTGCATCTTCTTGCTGAACGATTTGTATTGCACGAGCGAGTGACCGTCGTCTTTTTCAAGTCCGAGAATTAGGTCAACGCAATAATAATCGTCAAGATTGACTTCTCCGTTTTCCACAGCCTTGCTCGAACAACTTGCCACATTGTATTTTCCCGTGGCCATAATAGCCTCGGCGTGTGTCGTTGTATAGTTGAAATCGTTGCCTGCGATGAACTTACCTTGCAATTCGTTGCCGCTAAATCCTAATCCGGAGGAACTTGTCATGCCGATACCGCTCTTGTCGAAAGTCGTCTGCTCTCCGCACCAACCTGCCGTAGGACCGTATGTCACGCCCGGGTCGGCATTCATGTCGAAGCCCTGCTCGCCAATCGTTTCATGGACTGCGGGGGAAGAAAGCCTGTGGAAACCATTCACTATCATAACCGTGCGTGTCGCTCCCTCGTTGTAAACGGCAGACAGTTGCTCCGTAGGAAAACTTTCGCCGCCTTTGTTTACTGCCGTTACACGGAAGCTATATACTATGTTTGGTTGCAGTTCCATTTGACATGAGGTGCCTCTCACCGGTTGCCCATTGTCGAACTCATTGCCCGACAGCGAAGTGTATAGCATGTATGAGGTTGGCTTTGCCGAACTTTCTTGTGGGTCGTTCACCGGGTTCCAACTAAGTCGAACCTTGTTGTTGTCAATGAAACGTATGTTGAAATCGGTGGGAGCGAGAGGCTGTACCACGTATGATGTGTTGTGCATGTCGGCAACAAATCTCAAGATAGTCTTGTATATAGAACGTGCGAAGACGAACTTGAAGTTCGGGTCTTGTCCGTATTTCATGTCAGGGAAACTCTGATGAGACAAGGTTTCAAGTATAGCCGACGGCACTTCGGGAAGTCTGCTCTCCGAGTAATTGCGATCGTAGAGTTTGCGTGCAGTCCATGAGCCGAACACATTGCTCAGGTCACGCTGCGAATCATAAAGCAGCGACATAGCGAAATCCTTGGAATAGTTTCTTGATATTCCCGAATTGAGCACTCCGCCGTGATAATCAGTGGTGCATATCGTAAGTGTTCCGAACACTGAAGAGTAGTCGTTGTGATAACCGGCATCGCTATGTACGGCAAGTGAAAGTTCGAGAGGGACTTTCAGTCCTGTCATATTGGGCACATAACACGAACCGCCTGCCAGCCAGTTGGTCATTCTTGAGCGTGTGTTTATATCGTCTGTGTAGTCGTCTTGCCCCTCCTTAGCATTATATACATTATTAGGTGCTCCAGACCATTGTGCGTTATATCGCGCGCCTTCGAGACATCTTGGCAGCCCGCTTGTCATTCCGGCACGCTTTATGTTGCCCATTCCGCCTCCGAAACGTATGGCATCGGATGTCACCACGCCGTTCTTGTCGCTCACATTGGTAACAACTACACAGTTTCTCGATGAGCAACCCTGCTCAAAACCGAATGTCCCGAGATATACCCACGTGCCTCCGCCCATCTTCTGGTTTACATGGAATACGGTCTTAACACCCTTGTGATATACTATATACTCTGCATCATCCACGCTGTTGTTCGTCGTCGCATAACTCACATACACTGCATAACGCCCCTCCTTGGGAATGTTCGGTTTGTAGGTTATGTAACTTTGGTTCTTGCGGTTTGATGTCCGAGCCATTCTTACCGTTCCATCAAGGAATGGGTTTTCACCATTTATGTATTCTTTTTTGCGCGAGGCGAAACCATTCACACCTGCATCTTGCCATGTTCGGTATCCGTTTGTTTCGGTGTATTGAGGCTGCTGGCGGATGTCGTCATTATCTATCACCACCTCGTTGCGCTGCCAGTCGCGCTCCCTTGATGTGAACACCGTTGCACCTGCATTCTCAAGCATAGGTATGAGATACGGAATTACGATGGTTTGTGTGAACAAGTCCTCCGTAGTACAGAACAGTTCCGGTCGTTGCCATTTCCACCTGTCCTTTCCGCTGTCGTAATATCTGCCGTGACTTGGTGTCACTGATAAATGTCTGTTTTCCAAACCTTCTTCTATACGAATAGGTTTCGAAATATTTTTAACCCACTGCTCGCCGGTGTATTCCACTCCCCAATTAGAGTAGTTCTGCTTATATTCACGCTTAGATGAGCCAATCGGGGTTTCAGATTCCAGCGGCAGATTAGAGCGTATGTCCACATTAGACTGCTGTTGGATTACAGTTCTTTTAGAACTACATCCTGCGAGCAATGTCAAAGCGACTATTATATATAGGTATCCTTTATTCATTAAATTTCTCCTATGCTGAAAAGTTCGGGGCGTTTGCCCTTGAAATCCTTATAGTAAAGTTTAATTTCGCGTATCTGAGCATCCACATCACCATTAGGAATAATGGTTTCGGTGCATTGTATCAGTTTTTTCTGATAGTCTATTGCATATAGCAAAATCGGGATCTCGGCTTTATGGGCAATGAAATAGAAGCCTTTCTTCCACTCCGGATTTCTCGAACGAGTACCTTCCGGGGTGATACAAAGCGTGAAAGTGTTCTCTTTCTTTGCCGTTTCTGCGAGATTGTCTGTGAGACTCGACTTCTTACTGCGCCACACCGGTATTCCTCCTATTTTACGGAATATCACGCCGAGCGGACCAATAAACCACTCTTTCTTCATCATGAAGTTAGCCTTCATTCCCTCGGCTCTCATGTATAACTGTCCTATAAGAAAATCCCAATTGCTCGTATGCGGTGCAAGGCAGATTATGTATTTATCGGGGTGGACTTCCGTGATGTTCTTATTCCACCCCATTTGTCTATATAATAGCCACCTACAAAACTTTTCTATCATTTTCAGCATTATCCTATATTACATATACTGTCAATCACCTCGTCAACGCTCTTGTCGAAATCTCTGCGCAGATGGTTGTAATAACATTTGGCAGTCATCCCCGGTTCCGGGTGAGAAATGCGCCTTACATAGTCATTGTGAATACTTATTATTGAGGCAAGGATGATGTTAACATGCTCATTATCTGGCTTACCATTGTATAGTGACGATGCAATGCACTCTGCGAACAAGTCTCCGCAAACGTTGTTTATTGTCTTCTTGAGATTTCTTCTCTTTGTCATGGTGATATGCTCCTTTCTTTCTTAAATTCTTAATTCTTTGTAATATCAGTATTGCAAATATACTTATTTTTTGAATATCGCAAGCATTTTGGTGAAAAAAAAAACTTAAAAAGGTTTATTTCAACGGCTTTTCCTTCTCCGTGTCATAAAAAAGTGGTATTTTTGCATTCATATTTAGGTATTGGATAAAAGGTTATATGTAAAAAGATTAACAATTCAGGTAAAGATGAGAAAAGATTTATTGCAGCAAGTGCGCGCTGCTTATGTGCCTAAGTTGCCTAAGGCTCTTCAAGGCACAGTTAAAGTAAAAGAGGGCAAGCCGACTCAAAGTGTTGACAATCAGGATGAAATAAAGGCGTTGTTTCCTAATACATATGGGATGCCTTTAATTGAATTTGAAAGAAGTGACAAGCCTGTCACGGCAAAAATGAATGTGGGTGTAATACTTTCGGGAGGTCCGGCACCCGGTGGGCACAATGTAATCACAGGACTTTTTGATGCCATGAAGAGGCTAAATCCGGAAAACAGGCTCTTTGGATTTATCCTCGGTCCCAGCGGATTGGTGAACCATGATTATATCGAAATAACGGAAGAAATAGTTGATGAATACCGGAATACCGGCGGTTTCGACATGATTGGCTCAGGAAGAACTAAACTCGACAAGGAGGAACAGTTTGAAAAAGGATATGAAATAATACGGGAACTTGACATCAAAGCCCTCGTAATAGTGGGTGGAGACGACTCAAATACCAACGCATGTATATTGGCAGAATACTATGCAGCAAAGAATTATGGCGTTCAGGTGATAGGTTGTCCTAAGACAATCGACGGCGACTTGAAGAATGACCAAATAGAAACATCTTTCGGTTTCGACACTACATGCAAGATGTATTCCGAGTTAATAGGAAACATTGAGCGCGATTGTAACTCGGCACAAAAGTACTGGCATTTCATAAAAGTAATGGGTCGTGCAGCGTCACACATCGCTCTTGAATGTGCATTGCAGACACAACCCAACATCTGTCTTATTTCTGAAGAAGTCGAAGCACAAGACCTTACCCTTGACGATGTGATAACATACATCGCAAATTCTGTTGCACGACGTGCAGAGAAAGGAGATAATTTCGGTACGGTAATAATCCCGGAGGGGCTCATTGAGTTTATACCTGCCATTAAGAAACTGATTGCCGAACTCAACGATGTCCTCGCTATGCCGGGAGCAAATGTCGTAAGCCGCATCGAACAGATAGACTTCGTGAAGCAGCAGATTTCCGACGAGAACCTTGCTGTCTTCAACTCACTCCCCACGAGTGTTGCACATCAGTTGGCACTCGACCGCGACCCGCATGGCAATGTGCAGGTAAGTCTGATTGAGACAGAGAAACTTTTGTCTTCAATGGTTGCCACAAAATTGGAGCGTTGGCGCAAGACAGGTATGTTCAACGGACAATTTGCCACCCAACACCATTTCTTCGGATATGAAGGACGTTGCGCTTCGCCTTCAAACTTCGATGCAGACTACTGCTATGCACTCGGAACGAGTGCGGCGCAACTTATTGCCAACGGCAAGACTGGCTACATGGCTATCATTAAGAACACCACAGCTCCGGCAGAAGAGTGGGTTGCAGGCGGTGTGCCTATCACCATGATGCTGAACATGGAACGCCGTAAAGGAAAGATGAAGCCGGTGATACGAAAAGCTCTTGTTGACCTTGAAGGGCTGCCTTTCAAAACTTTCGCAGAGCTACGGGGTGAATGGTCGAAGAAAACATGCTTCGTTTATCCCGGACCGATACAGTATTGGGGACCTTCGGAAGTGTGCGACCAGACCACAATGACTCTCGCCCTTGAGCAAGGAAAAAAATAAAACTACTTGTTTGTGATTGGGAAAATGGAGATATGTAGGTATGAATATGATTTATGATGCGCTAATGTATATCAGATAATTCAGACCGCTCGTTTTCTCAATCACAAACATTCTTATCTTTAAAGCAATGAACTCCGCGCGTCGTCGTCACAGAAGCAAGAAGAAGTCGCTACTCAGCAGGCTGCCGTCATGGTCTTGGTGGCTTGGTGTTTTTTTGGTTGTTGTGGTTTACATTGCCGCATTCTACTATTTCTTTATCAGCCCATACAGCTTCCGTTGGCGGGCAATTTATGGCGAAGCCGACTATCCCGAAGGTTACGAGATACATGGAATTGACATCAGTCATTATCAAGGTAGTATAAATTGGAAAGACCTTCAGGAGGCAACTATACAAGGACATCCGGTGCGTTTCGTGATAATGAAAGCCACTGAAGGGGCGTCGCGCATCGACAAAAACTTCGTTTCCAACTTCTACAATGCACGCGAGCATGGATTTATACGAGGTGCATACCATTTTTGGAGCAATAAATCAGGACCACGGGAGCAGGCACAGTTCTTTCTCAATAACGTGAAGTTGCTTGAAGGAGACCTCCCTCCGGTGCTTGATGTAGAGCACAAACCTAAGAACGTATCCACTGAAGATTTCCAACGTGACGTGCTGACATGGTTGCATATAGTGGAAGACAAATACCATGTGAAGCCCATAATATACACATATTACAAGTTCAAGTTGGCTTATCTTAACGAGCCTGTGTTTGAAGACTATCCGTATTGGATAGCCCATTACTATGTTGACAAGGTGGAGTATGACGGTCCGTGGAAGTTCTGGCAGCACACTGATGCAGGCAGGTTACCCGGCATCAACGGCAGTGTTGACTTGGATATATACAACGGAAGTTATTATGACTTGCGCCAACTCACCATAGATTAGAGGGGCTGTGACGTCAACACAATCATCGCCCAGCCGTTATCTGTTTTTTGCCCGACCAACTCCATTCCCATTCTTTCAGCCTCTTCAACAAGCATTTTTATATCTTCTTCGTAAAATCCGCTAAGAATCATCTTTCCTCCCGATGCGAGAATTTCCTTAAATCTCGGCATGTCTGCAATAAGTGTGTTGCGGTTGATGTTTGCAATTATGATGTCAAAGACTCCCGAAACATGTGTCAGAACATTCGCATCGCCGAGCAACACCTCTATTCTTTCTTCCACTCCGTTAAGCGAAGCATTGTGCTCGGTATTACTTACGCTCCACTCGTCGATGTCATAGCCCGTCACTTGTGCAGCCCCACGTTTTGCTGCAAGTATCGACAATATGCCCGTCCCGCATCCGCAATCGAGGATACGTTTCCCTTCAATATCTGCTTGCATCATTGTGCTGACAATCATCCGTGTCGTTTCATGATTGCCTGTACCGAATGCTTGCTTGGCATCGATAAGGATATTTACCATGCTGTCTGTGCCTTCAGGTATGTTTATGGTGTCGTGGATAATGCACTTATTATCTATGTTCACAGGCTCAAAGCCCTCGTTTTCCCATGCCTCGTTCCAATTTTTATCTTCAGCCTCGCCGTATGTGTATTCTATCCTTATATTATGTATCGGAAAATCAGCGAGACAATCGTCAAGAGTGTTTTTGTGGAATATTTCCTCAAGGATGTATCCTTTCATCCCATTTTCGGTTTCAACGAAACTGTCGAACCCTATTTCTCCGGCAAGCGAAGCGGCAATATCTCGTGCCGCAACCAGTGTCTGCATGTCGCAGACAGGCCCATTCTCTACGTCGTAGAAAGCAAAAACAACCTCAATGTACTTCATTATATAAATATTTTTTTAGTGTCAAAAAGTTAAATTCCGAGTGCAAATTTACAAAAAATAGGGAAAAACCTATCATGCTTTAGGGTTTTTCCGTATATTTGCAAGTAAAATGTGTCTATTTTTGCATGTGTGACGATGTGCATACGCATTTATTATTGTAAAAAAATAAGGAGAACAAATATGAAGAAGTTGATTTTATTAACACTGATTGCAGGTTTTATGCCGATTGTGATGCTGGCGCAGAACGACGACCTGTACTTCATTCCGGGCAAGAATGTAGATAAACAAGACCCCCCGAGGAATGACGAGCGGCGACAGATCTCGCCCGACTATCACAGTGATTCGGGCAGAGATGTTGACGAGTATAACAGGCGTCCGATACACAGTTACTACGAATCTGTTTCTGAAGACTCCGTCGGCAATGACATAATAGAGTTTCATTCCGGGCTTGAGGACGAGAACGAGTATAATTCCTCTGCCGAATACGATATGGATTCTGATTATGTTTACAGCCGTCGCATGAGTCGTTTCGATGATTACTACTGGCGCAGTCCGTGGTATGGAGGTTATTACAACTACTATACCTACTATCCATATTGGCATTATTGGCGGGTAGGCTATCCCGGGTGGTATGGATATTACGGATTTTATGACCCGTTCTTTTATGACTGGCATTACCCTTATTATAGTTGGTATTACCCTTACGTAGGTTATCGTGGCTATTACGACGGTTGGTATTATCCTTGGTATGGTAGTTGGTATGGCGGCGGTTATTACAACAACTACAGGTCCGGCAGTGGCATTGCAGGTCGCGGAACGGGTTCGTTCGGAGGTGGACATCGTGGTAGTTTCTATGGGAAACGTGAGGGCTCTTCAGTAACAAACACAGGTCATGGCTCGCGTTCTAACCGAGGCTCTTCGTTCGGAACGCGCCGCCCGTCATCCTATTCTAACGGTTCTTACGACAGCCGTAGTACTCGCAATGGCTCTTTCAACGGCAGCACACGTTCCAACAACAACACTTACAGCCCCGGCACAACAAACCGCAGCGGTAACAGTGGCAGTTTCAACAGCAGTCCGGGAGGCTCTTTCGGTGGCGGAAGTCGTGGAGGTGGCGGCTCCTTTGGTGGCAGTAGCCGAAGCGGAGGCGGCGGAGGCGGTCATTTCGGAGGTCGCAGATAGTGGAATGTTCTTTATCAGTGGAAATATAAAACAATAGATAATTATGAAAAAAATAATTTATGTGTCTTTGGCACTCGCAATGTCTTTGCCTGCAATGGCACAGGAAACTTATGAGAATGCAAACATTGCCACGGAAGACCTCAACGGAACTGCCCGTTATGTGGGTATGGGTGGGGCAATGGAAGCACTTGGAGCCGACATATCTACGATGTCAACAAACCCTGCCGGAATAGGGCTTTTCCGTCGTTCCACGGCAAGTGTTTCGGCAGGTTTTATGTCGCAACAAGACGCAAAAGAATTTAATTTCGGTAAAACTTCGCATGTTAGCTTCGACCAGATAGGTTTCGTGTATAGCATGAAATCGGGCAGAAAATCGTTTATGAACATCGGTTTCAACTATCACAAGAGCCGTGATTTTAACTATATACTAAACACTGTGGGCAGACTCAACGGTGCTTCGCAGAACAAACTCTCGTTCCTTAAACAGGCTGACGAGGTGTTCTATCCGCAAGGAAGCCTCGACAACGGAATCAATGGACTTGATGCTAAAGGTGGCGACGCTCCGACATACAGCCAGATAGACTACCTTTACTACAACGCCATGCTGACAAGAGAGATTAAGGAGGGTGGCAAAACTGTGCTCGACTTCAATCCTTATGATGCCACAGGGTTCATGATGGATCGCGCTAACAAGGGATACATCGGAGAATATGACTTCAATATGAGCGGAAATATCAACGACCGAGTGTATCTTGGAGTCACAATCGGATATTACGATGTGCATTATAAGAATTACAGCGAGTATGCCGAGCGCATCGGAAACGGCAATGTGATTATCGGAGACGAAAGGGAGATAACAGGAACAGGCTTCGACGTGAAAGTGGGAGCAATCTTCCGACCGATAGAATACTCGCCATTCCGCATCGGTGTGTTCTTCGCCACTCCTAAGTTTTACGACCTCAAAACTGCCAACTACACCACTCTCACCAACAATACACCATACGGCGCATACGACAATGGCAAGTCAAGCGAGGCTTACGATTTCAAATTCAACACTCCGTGGAGGTTTGGAGTTTCGTTGGGTCACACCGTTGGCGACTATCTTGCCCTCGGAGCATCGTATGAATATGCCGACTACAGTTCGTTGGACAACCGCATTATCGACGGTGACGGCTATGACTGGTGGTACGACTCTTATTATGAGTCTTCTTCATCAGACCGCGAGATGAACGACAACAGCGAGTATTCGCTCAAAGGGGTGAGCACTCTGAAACTCGGATTGGAGTATAAGCCTGTGCCGGAACTTGCCATTCGTTTGGGGTATAACTACGTAAGTCCGATGTATAGTTCCAACGGTTTCAAAAACGGTACGCTCTGGTCGCCGGGTTCTTACTATGCTTCCACAACCGATTACACCAACTGGAAGACCACAAACCGCTTCACATGTGGCTTGGGTTATCAGGCAGGCAACATGAGTATCGACGTGGCTTATCAATACAGTGCGCAGGATGGCGACTTCCATCCGTTCATGGAATACTCAGGGAGTAGCAAGACTTTCACCAACAGTGTTACCGGAGAGACGATGAGTTTCAACAACATTCCGGAGGTTAGCAGCGTAAGCAACAAGCGTCATCAGTTCCTCATGACACTCGGTTACAGGTTCTGACAAGGATGTTAATAGTTGAAGATTGCACGCTGCCGTAGAGCAAACCGGCAATCGGGAATTTGTAAAACAAGAATGGATAATCGGTAGTATCGCATAGTTCTGCGGTCTGCCGATTATCCATTTATTTTTGACTTTATATCATGAATACAAGTCGCAACAAACATTCTTTTATCAATAATAATATCTTATTGATAAACAGAGATTAAACGTATTGTTGTTGAATGTATTATTAAATACGTGAACGAGGGTGGGGGATTATCCTTCTGTGTATTGCTCTTTATCGTCAATTATGTTGTCGGCATCCTGTATCTCGTCCTCGTCGAACCAAAGGCTCATCTTAGCCTTAGCCTTATCGCGAGCCTCGTCGGTAACAAGCGACCACACCTTTTTAAGCACATACACGAGCACTGTCATGTCGTCGGCAAGACCGGCGATAGGAATGGCATCGGGCACCAAGTCGAGCGGACTTATAAGATAGCCCAACGCGCCGATTATTATAGCCTTGTCTTTACTCGAAACCTTGTCGCTCTGTACCGTATAATAGAGCAGAAGCGAACCATATACCAACTTGCTGCCTGCGCGCTTTGCAATGCGTTGCACCTTGTTCAGGAAGTCTCCGTTTGAAAATTTGTCGGAGTATGACATAAAATCGGGTAATTCCATGTTTTCGTTTTTTATTGTTTTATACAATTATTATGTTTCTCACGCGTGATGTAATGAAAAAGAAAGCAGTGCCCCTATAAGCCGGGTTCTGTCCCGGCGGCATTGCTGTCGCCGGTGCCTGTCATCTATCTACGATGCGAGTCACCCCGCACCTCAAGCGTTCTACCCTCCGTCGGAGTAAGTCGGGCGGGCAACCCTCAACGACGGTTTACATGAACTTGCAGCCTCCAGTGAGCACAGCGCGCACGGTCGCCCGGCGTCTGGTGGTCTCTTACGCCACCTTCTCACCCTTACCCCGCATCTGTCTTTTCAGACAAATGGCGTGGCGGTCATTCTCTTCTGCTCTGACTTGCTGTCGCCAACAACTTCTATTTTCGGAAGTGGAGCACCCTATGCTGCCCGGACTTTCCTCTTGTGCCATTGCATTAAGCGGCACAAGCGACAGAGCCGGAACGCTGCTTTCGTCTGCAAAGTTAGCAGATTTTTTCCAAACCCGCAAACATTCGGGTGTTAATCAATATTAAGTGAATGTCCCATAGGCTTTCTCCGGGCTCTTTATTTCATAGTATGTCACATTGCGTTCAGGCATATAACGGTTGCCGGCTGATTATCTTTCATAAACCAATTTCGGCGAATTTACCGACCAAAATCGCCGATTTTATTTTGCAATTTCGCCGATTTTACTTTCTAATTTCGGCGAATTTACACTCCGGTATATTCCGAAACGGTATCCGGAACATATTCGGACGCCATGTTGAAAGATATATTTTCTATAATCGTTTGACATCAGAGCCTTAGCAAGTGGCGGGCATCGCGGTAATATTTGAGTGAATTGTTTGGCAGTATCAATAATTCTGCTTATCTTTGCACGTCTTAAATAGAACGTTAATATATTTGATAAAAGAACTTGCGATATATGAAAATCAATGACAAGGCAAATGCCACGAAAAGATTTGTTGAGCATGCAGGGCTCGACTTGCAGCAGACAAATGAAGACATACTGAAGAAATGGAATGATGCAAACATGTTTGTTCGCTCGATAGAAGAGCGCGAAGGATGCCCGCAGTTCGTGTTCTTCGAAGGTCCACCTTCGGCTAACGGGCACCCCGGAATACACCATGTGCTGGCACGCGCCATAAAAGACACTTTCAACAGGTATAAGACAATGAAAGGCTTTCAGGTGCATCGCAAAGCCGGATGGGACACACACGGACTGCCGGTGGAACTCGGAGTTGAAAAAGAACTCGGAATAACCAAGGCTGACATAGATAACAAGGAATCTTCGAAATATATCTCAGTGGCAGACTATAACGCAAAATGCCGTGAGAATGTGATGAAGTTCACTGCCGAATGGCGCGAACTTACAGAGAAGATGGGCTACTGGGTTGACCTTGACAATCCATACATCACATACGAAAACAAATATATCGAAACCCTTTGGTGGCTGCTGAAACAGCTTTATGACAATAACCTTCTCTATAAAGGATATACCATACAGCCGTATTCTCCGGCTGCCGGAACGGGGCTTTCGAGCCACGAGCTAAACCAGCCCGGTTGCTATCGCGACGTTAAAGACACCACGGTGACAGCACAGTTCGACATCCTAAATCCACGACCGGAGATGACCGGGTGGGGAAAACCGGTGTTCCTTGCATGGACAACCACACCGTGGACACTGCCCTCCAACACTGCATTGTGCGTAGGTCCTAAGATAGACTACGTGTGTGTGCAGACATACAACCCATACAATGGTAAGAAAATATCAGTGATAATGGCTGCCGCGAGAGTGGATGCCTATCTAAATCCTGACGGAGAATATCTCAACATCGATGACTATAAGCCGGGCGATAAGGTAATTCCGTACCGTATAGTTGGGCACTACAAAGGTTCTGACCTCGTAGGAATGAAGTTCAGGCAACTCATGCCGTGGGTTAAGCCGTCGGAAAAACTCGACGATAAGTCGCCCGATTTCGTGAAGAAGGCAGCCGAGGAGCGTCCCGATAGCGTATTCTCTATTGGCAACGACCGCTTCGTGGAAATGGAGCACGAGGCTTTCCGGGTTATTCCCGGCGACTACGTTACCACAGAAGACGGTACGGGTATCGTTCATATAGCACCCACATTCGGTGCCGACGACCAGAAGGTGGCAAAGGCAGCCGGCGTGCCCTCGCTCTTCATGATTACGAAAGACGGAGAAACTCGCCCAATGGTTGACCTTCAGGGTAAGTATTATCTTAGGGAGGAACTCGCAGTAGAGTTCATGGATAAATGTCTTGTGGCAGAAAACTACTCAAGACACGAAGGGGAATTCGTCAAGAACGCATACGCACCGGAGTTCAATATCGATGGAAAATACGACGAGGCTGCGGCGGCAAAGGCGGAAGATCTGAACATCGTGCTCTGCATAGAGATGAAACAGGCGGGTGAGGCGTTCCGTATAGAGAAGCACGTGCACAACTATCCGCACTGTTGGCGTACCGACAAACCAGTGCTCTATTATCCGCTCGACTCATGGTTCATTCGCTCCACGGCATGCAAGGAGAAAATGACAGAACTCAACAAAACCATAAACTGGAAGCCGGAGTCAACAGGTACAGGGCGTTTCGGCAACTGGCTTGAGAACTTGAACGACTGGAATCTGTCGCGTTCGCGCTTTTGGGGAACACCGTTACCTATATGGCGCAACAAGGAAACACGCGAGGAAATATGTATTGGCAGCCTTGAGGAACTATACAATGAGATAGACAAGAGTGTTGCTGCGGGCATCATGAAGAGCAACCCCATGAGAGACAAGGGTTTCGTGCCGTGCGACTACTCAAAGGAAAACTATGACAGGATTGATATGCACCGTCCTTATGTTGACGACATCGTGCTTGTCAGTGCTACCGGACAGCCATTGCACCGCGAGACAGACCTCATTGACGTGTGGTTTGACTCTGGTTCCATGCCATACGCACAGGTTCACTATCCGTTTGAAAATAAGGAAATGATAGACAGCAGACAGGCTTATCCTGCCGACTTCATAAACGAGGGAGTTGACCAAACTCGTGGTTGGTTCTTTACCCTGCATGCCATTGCCACAATGGTGTTTGACAGCGTTGCATTCAAGAACGTCATATCCACCGGACTTGTGCTTGACGCTAAGGGCATAAAGATGTCGAAACATATTGGCAACGTGGTAAATCCGTTCTCTGAGATAAAGAAAAACGGAGCCGACGCCGTGCGCTTTTATATGATGACAAACACACAGCCTTGGGATAATCTCAAATATGACCCAAAGGGAGTGGAGGAAGTAAACCGCAAGTTCTTCGGCACTCTGTTCAACACTTACTCTTTCTTCAGCCGTTATGCGAATGTAGATGGGTTCGACTATTCGCAAGATGAGATACCGGTAAGTGAGCGTCCGGAAATTGACAGGTGGATACTCTCCGAACTGAACTCCTTAATCATCGGTGTAGATGAAGCGATGAACGACTTTGAACCGACGAAAGCAGGGCGCATGATAGACAAGTTTGTGAACGACGACCTTAGCAACTGGTATGTTCGCCTAAACAGAAAACGCTTCTGGGGGGCTGAAATGTCGAAAGACAAGATTGCTGCCTATCAGACGCTTTACACCTGTTTGGAGAATGTGGCGAAACTGCTCGCGCCGTTTGCACCGTTCTATGCCGACCAACTCTATACCGACCTTATCAGAGTTACCGGGCGTGACAATGCCGACAGCGTGCATCTGGCAAAGTTCCCGGAGCCGATTGGGGAGACCGATGTTGACCTTGAAGAGCGCATGCGCATAGCACAGAAAATAACCTCTATCGTTCTTGCACTTAGAAGAAAGGTCAATATAAAGGTGAGACAGCCGCTGCGCCAGATAATGATTCCTGCCGTAGATGCAGAACAACAGATGCACATAGAGGCTGTAAAAGACCTGATATTGAGCGAGGTTAATGTGAAAGAGCTGCAGTTTGTTGAGGGACAGGGAGTCCTTGTCAAGAGAGTGAAGTGCAACTTCAGGACTATGGGCAAGAAGTTTGGCAAACTCATGAAGGGTATTGCTGCGGAGATGACAGCCCTCGGGCAGGAAGACATTGCTCGCCTTGAGGATGAGGGAAGCGTAACTCTGAATATTCAGGGAGAGCAGGTGACAGTGGAACTTGCCGACGTAGAGGTGGTGAGTGAGGATATTCCGGGATGGCTTGTAAGCAACGAAGGAAACCTTACCGTGGCTCTCGACGTGGAACTGACCGACGAACTGCGCCATGAGGGTATGGCACGCGAACTGATAAACCGCATACAGAATATAAGAAAGGACAGCGGATTTGAGATAACAGACCGCATCAACGTTACATTGGCACCCAACGGAAATACCGATGATGCCGTGAAATATTTCGGTGACTACATTGCCTCGCAAGTCCTTGCCGACAATATCTTCATTGCAGAAAACGGTGGCGCGGAGGTTGATTTCGACGGCTTCGTGCTGAATATAAATGTAGAGAGGATATAATTTCATTGATATTTTAACACTAAACGACTATGGCAGACAAAACACGCTACAGTGACGAAGAACTTGAAGAGTTCCGCGGCATAATAAATGAGAAACTGGCAACAGCACGTCACGATTATAATGAGATGATGCGCTCTCTCATGAATGCAGATGGTAATGGAGTGGAAGACACTTCTCCCACCTACAAGGTTCTTGAAGAGGGTAGTGCCACGCAGACTAAGGAGGAACTGATTCAGCAGGCAGGTCGCTTGCAGAAGTTCATTCAGGGGCTCGAAGCTGCGCTCATCAGAATAGAGAACAAGACCTACGGCATCGACCGCATGACCGGAGAACTTATACCTAAGGAGCGTTTGCGCGTAGTGCCGCATGCAACCTTGAGTGTACAGTCGAAGGAAGCAAGGAATAAGTAGATGCACGGCGATAGTAGGCGCACTGCTTTAACGGTAGTGCTTTTGGTGGTTGTAATATTGACGATAGACCAAATCATAAAGATAGAGGTCAAGACTGGTATGCGCCTTCACGAGGTGATTGATGTCACCGGATGGTTCAAGATTAACTTTATTGAGAACAATGGCATGGCTTATGGCATGACATTCTTCAATAAGTTGGCATTGAGTCTGTTCCGTATCGTGGCAATATCTTTCATAGGCTATTATCTCACGAGGGTCATCAGGAATGGCGCGCGGATGGGGTATATCGTCTGTCTGACAATGGTATTTGCCGGGGCAGTGGGCAATATGATTGATTGCATGTTCTACGGACTGATATTCAATGCCTCGTCTCCGGAATACCTGAGTTACTTTGTGCCGTTCGGCGAGGGCTACGCGCCTTTCCTAATGGGTAAGGTCGTGGATATGTTCTACTTCCCTCTGATAGAAACGACATGGCCCGAATGGGTGCCTTTTGTGGGTGGTGACGACTATATTTTCTTTAGTCCGGTGTTCAATTTCGCCGATGCCAGTATAAGTGTCGGTGTGGCAATGTTGCTGTTGTTCTACCGCAAGGAACTTTCCTCTATAAGGTTCTCACGCAAGAAAGGATGAAAAGGTTTCGTGACATACTTTTGTTATTCTCGCTTTGCTGCATATTTTTTGCCTGCAAGCCGGGAGTTCCGGGTGAGATAATACAGCCCGATGACATGGAGGAAATTCTTATAGACATCCATGTGGCAGACGGTATGGCACAGAGCAATCCCGCCGCAGCCGGGAATATTGAGTATTATAGGCTTCTCTACCGGCTCGGAGTTCTGAAAAAGCATGATGTTACGCAGGCAGAATTCGACTCCTCTATGGTTTATTATGCCCGTTATCCCGACCGTCTGCAGGGTATTTATGAAAATGTGGCAGACCGACTCGGCAAGAAAGCACTTGCTCTTGGAGCCTCTGCCGCTGATATTGGTCGCTATGGCACGCTCGCTTCCGATGCCGATACCACAAATGTATGGTTGGGTGAGAATTCTATTGTGCTGCTGCCGCAACCTCCCTACAATGTTTCCTCGTTCACTATTGTGGCAGACAGTGCTTATCATAAGGGCGACCGCATGATATTGAACTTCGATTCCGACTTCATTTTCCAAGACGGAGTGCAGTCCGGTGTGGCAATGCTTTCAGTGAAGTTTGCCAACGACAGCGTTGCCTCTAACGTGGTGTATTTTTCCGGTTCGGAGCATAGAACGGTCGAAGTTGCAGACAGCAGACATCTCGGAATAAAGGAAGTGAACGGTTTTTTCTATATGAGCGATGGCGTAAGGGCGCAGAATTTGACTACGCTGAAACTGGCATTTATATATAATGTGCGCCTTATCCGTTTCCATGAAAACTCAAAGAACATGCCGCCAAGTCAAGTTAATAAAGAGCCTATGGCGAGGCCGGAGATGAGACCGGACACGGTGCTGCCGATGAATAGTGGCGAGGGAATAGAGAGGATGACCTATGAGAGATGACATAAGGAAGTTCGCAGCCCATGAAATTGCCGTGGAAGGAAAGGAAACCATTTATAATGCCGTAGTGGAATTATCTGCCGGTGTGGTGGTGAACTATTACACTTTCTCCGGCGAATTGCCGTTCACGGAGTGGCTCGGGGGGCGTATAGATGTAAGAGAAGACAACGACGGGACAATGAGAGCCTACCGTAATGGCAAACCGTTGGGTTGAACAATCCCAAGCATAAAAATAATGGTGGGGAACAGGTTGATTCCCCACCATTCATATTACAATATATATAAGGTGTCAGATTAGTAACTGCGTGCTATTATCACACGTTGTTTTGCCGGCTTGCCGCTAACCATATCCACGCCTTCTGTCTGTTCAACTCCGAACGGAACGCAACGTATAGTAGCCTGAGTATCTTCCTTTATCTTCGCTTCAGTCTCCGTAGTACCGTCCCAATGGCAAAGGAAGAAACCGCCGTCTTTGATGCGTTCCTTGAATTCTTCATAGTTGTCACATTCGTAAATTCGTGCATCGCGTGCAGTCTTTGCCTTGTTGAAGATGTTTTTCTGAATATCTTCGAGCAGCGTCTCAACGTAATCGGATATTCCTTCGATGTTGCGTGTTTCCTTTTCTAATGTGTCGCGGCGCATCACCTCAATGGTTCCGTTCTCCAAATCACGCGCTCCCAACACCAATCTCACAGGAACACCCTTCAGTTCGTAGTCTGCAAACTTGAAGCCCGGGCGTTTATTGTCGGCATCGTCATATTTTACGCTAATTCCCTTTCCCTTCAGTTCCTTCACAATGGCATCCACTTTCTCGCTCACCACGGCAAGTTGTTCGGGTTTGTTGGCGATAGGTATTATCACCACCTGTAGTGGAGCGAGACGCGGAGGAAGAACAAGTCCGTTGTCGTCGGAATGCGTCATTATCAGCGCACCGACCAAACGTGTTGACACTCCCCAAGATGTTGCCCAAACATATTCCGGTTTGTTGTCTTTATTAAGATAGGTAACATCGAATGCTTTTGCGAAATTCTGCCCAAGGAAGTGGCTCGTTCCGCTCTGCAAAGCCTTGCCGTCTTGCATCATTGCTTCGATAGTGTAGGTGTCGAGAGCACCTGCAAATCTTTCGGTTTCGCTCTTCACACCCTGAACTACGGGCACTGCCATCCATTCCTCGGCAAACTTCGCATATACCGAAAGCATGAGTTTTGCCTCTTTCTCCGCCTCCTCTTTAGTCGCGTGTGCGGTGTGTCCCTCTTGCCAAAGGAACTCACTTGTGCGCAGGAAAGGCCGAGTGCGCATTTCCCAACGCATTACGTTGCACCACTGGTTGCACATCAATGGCAGGTCGCGCCAAGAATGAATCCAGTTTTTATATGTGTTCCATATAATGGTCTCCGAGGTGGGTCTGACGATGAGTTCCTCCTCAAGTTTTGCTGCAGGATCCACCTCCACTCCGCTCTTATCTTCCTTTGCGCGGAGACGGTAGTGAGTAACCACGGCACATTCTTTTGCAAAGCCTTCCACGTGTTCAGCCTCTCTTGATAGGAAAGATTTCGGGATGAGCAAGGGAAAATATGCGTTCTGTGCGCCTGTTTCCTTGAACATGATGTCGAGTTGTTGCTGCATCTTTTCCCATATAGCATATCCGTATGGTTTTATCACCATGCAACCGCGCACCGCGGATTGCTCTGCAAGGTCTGCCTTAATCACCAAGTCATTATACCACTGGCTATAATTGTCAGCACGTTTGGTGAGTTCTTTTAGTTCTTTTGCCATGTCTGAAATATCGTGTTTTTAAATTTGAGTGCAAAAATAATAAAAAAAGTTGGTTTAAATTGTGTTATTCAAGAAAAAGAATTAAATTTGCAGATGTTAATGTCTATGGGCATGTATAATTGATTGTATAGTATAATAATATTAACATTTAAAAACATTCTAAGATGAAGAAATTCAAGTTAATGACACTTCTGATGTGTCTCGCAGTATTGGTAAGCTGTAACAATACCGGCAAGGGTGCTTTGATAGGTACCGGTGGTGGCGCATTGCTGGGTGCTGTAGTAGGAAAACTTGCAGGAAACACTGCCGTTGGAGCAACGGTAGGTGCTGCTGTAGGTGCCGGTGCCGGCGCATTGATTGGTAAGAAGATGGACAAGGCTGCCGAGAGAGCACAGGCAATAGATAACGCTAAGGTTGAAGAGATTACCGATGCCAACGGATTGAAGGCCGTAAAGGTTTCTTTCGACAGTGGTATTCTTTTCAGTTCGGGCAAGTCTGACTTACAACCTTCTGCAAAAGCTGCTCTTAGCGACTTTGCAGGTGTGTTGAAAGAGTTTGCCGACACCGACGTTGCAATACAAGGTTATACTGATAATCAGGGTTGGCGTGGGTCTTCTGCGACACAGAGTTACGAGAAGAATAAGCAACTCTCTCTGCAGCGTGCACAGAGCGTTCTCAACTATCTCACAAGTCAAGGTGTTAAGTACAGCCAGATTAAGTCTTGCGAAGGTTTCGGCGAGGAAAATCCGGTTGCTTCTAACAACACTGCTGCAGGTCAGGCTCAGAACCGCCGTGTAGAGGTTTACATGTATGCAAGCGAGGCAATGATAAATGCAGCAAACAACGGAAATCTTCGTTAAGTTGAATTTAGCAAATAACAATCCGGAGGGCGATTATTGTATGGTCGCCCTCCTTTTTTAACCGCTCCATACTGATAAGATGTGGAAGAAGATAAGAAAGATATTGCGTATCGTGGTGGCAACGTTTTTCGTTTCTACCATTCTATCGGTTGTTATATACAAGTTCTTGCCTGTATATGTAACGCCGCTCATGGTCATACGCTGCGTTGAGCAGATTTTTGACGGTCATGCGCCACGTTTAGAGCATAAGTGGGTGGCACTTGAAGACATGTCGCCGAGCATGCCGGTGGCAGTGATGGGAAGTGAAGACGCAAGATTTCTAATACACCACGGTTTCGACTTCAAGCAGATAGAACAAGCCGCAAAGCAAAATGCTGCGGGCGGTAAGAAGACAGGGGCGAGCACCATATCGCAGCAAACGGCAAAGAATGTGTTCCTTTGGCCTGACAGAACATGGATAAGGAAAGGATTGGAGGCATACTTCACAGTGCTTATCGAGTTGATGTGGAGCAAGCAGAGAATAATGGAGGTCTATCTGAATTCCATAGAGATGGGAGACGGTATATATGGAACGGAGGCTGTGGCACGGCTACATTTCGGAAAGTCTGCCAAAGACCTGACACGCTCCGAGTGTGCATTGATAGCTGCCACGCTGCCAAACCCGAGAAAGTACTCATCGCTTGAACCAAGCAAATATGTGCGTAGCAGGCGTGGGAAAATAGAAGCAAACATGAGATATATACCGAAATTCCCTGCCGAAAACGAGGATATAGACAAGAGTACGGTAAAGGGAGGAATATATAAGAAATAGTATTTATGGACACGGAGAGTATTCTTTCGCAACTTAACGATAGTCAGCGCGAAGCTGTAATGCACACCGAGGGACCGTCACTGGTGATTGCCGGTGCGGGGTCGGGCAAGACCCGTGTGCTGACATACAAGATAGCCTATCTCCTGCAATTAGGAGTGAGCCCTTGGAACATACTGGCTCTGACTTTCACCAATAAGGCAGCACGTGAGATGAAGCAGCGCATCGGCTCTCTTGTGGGCGGTGATGTCGCCGGCAGACTTGTCATGGGAACTTTCCATTCAATATTTTCAAGAATACTTAGGGTGGAGGCAGAGAGGCTCGGTTACACCTCTAATTTCACCATATATGATGAAGCAGACTCCCGTTCGTTGGTGAAGAACATACTGAAGGAAATGGGACTCGACGATAAAGTGTATAAACCGTCAACCGTGCACAATCGTATAAGTATGGCAAAGAACCGTCTCGTTACGGCATACAATTACGCCAACGACTACAGTTCAATAGAACGCGACAGACAGCAGCGCATGCCCGATTTATATAAGGTGTATATGGCATACGCCGACAGGTGCAAACAGGCTAATGCTATGGACTTCGACGACCTGTTGTTAATGACCTACAGTCTTTTCAGAGACCACGAAGACATAAGGCAAAAATATGCAGAACGTTTCAAGTATGTGCTCGTGGATGAGTATCAGGACACAAACACAGTGCAGCAAAAAATTGTATATCAGCTCACAAAGGAAAGACAGAACGTGTGTGTTGTGGGTGATGATGCGCAGAGTATTTACAGTTTTAGGGGAGCAAATATAGATAACATACTCGATTTCCGTCAAATGTATGAGGGGACTCGGATGTTTAAACTCGAACGAAACTACCGAAGTACCCAAAATATCGTGGCTGCGGCGAACAGTCTTATACGTCACAACGAACGGCAGATACCAAAAGATATATACAGCGAGAACGGCGATGGCAACAAGATTATATTGAAACCGGCATACAGCGACAGGGAAGAAGCCATCTTGGTGTGCAACGAGATAAAGTCAATACGCAAACGAGAGAGCTGCGAGTGGGACGATTTCGCAATACTGTATCGTACCAACGCGCAGAGCCGTGCATTCGAGGAATCGTTGCGTCAGCACAACATACCATACCGGGTGTATGGAGGATTGAGTTTTTACCAGCGGAAGGAGATAAAGGATGTTATCGCATACTTCCGTCTTGTGATAAATCCTGATGACGACGAGGCATTGCGAAGGGTGATAAATTATCCCACACGCGGTATCGGAGTGACAACAATATCGAAGTTATATGCAAGTGCATACGAGGCTTCCATGAGCATGTGGGAAGTTATTTCGCACCCTACAGAGGCACGCATCGATGTTAATAAGGGGACACTTATAAAACTCCAAACTTTCAAGGAGTTTATAATGCGGTTTGTAGAAAAGAGAGAACAGGTCGATGCCTACGAACTCGGAAAGGAGATAATATCTGCTTCAGGTATTCAGAAAGACCTCTACAGCGAGTCGTCGCCTGAATTTGTATCTCGACAGGAGAACCTTGAAGAATTACTAAACGGGCTCCAAGACTTCGTGGAAAACAAGCGTGAGGAGGGTGACGAACACCTGATGCTTGCAGACTATCTGCAGGAGGTATCGTTGCTTAGCGACCTCGATAGTGACGATGATGCCGATGCTGCACGAGTCACCATGATGACCATTCATTCAGCAAAAGGACTTGAGTTTCCTACTGTATTTGTAGTTGGACTTGAAGAGAACATCTTCCCCAGTCCGATGTCTGCCGATACAAAGCGCGGACTCGAAGAAGAACGTCGTCTGTTGTATGTTGCAATAACCCGTGCCGAGCGCAACTGCATTCTCACTTGTGCCCGCAACAGGTTCAGATATGGCAAGATGGAGTTCGACTCACCAAGTCGTTTCCTTGCCGATATTGACCCTGCTCTGATGCGTGTGGATAGCGAGTCGGGAAGTTCTTTTTTCTCATCGCCTGCCGGTCCGCCATTCGGTTCATACGGTAGAGAACGTTATCAGAATTCGAACCCTGTGGCATCACAGTTCCGGGCAGACCCAAAAAGACGTGAAGCGGTGCATCGCGAAGAGCGCAGAACCGACCCATTGTCGCCTGCCTTTAAACGTACACTTGCCGTGGCAGGCGGAAATATGAGGCGTATCGGGAATATCACATCGCCGAGCAGGCCGATTGATGCAGTTAGTAAGTCGGCTTCCGCATCTTTGAATTTAAAGGTCGGAAACACGATAGAGCATGAACGGTTCGGGATAGGTAACGTTATGGAAATAGAAGGAACGGGCGAAAACACCAAGGCTACGGTCGATTTCCGTAACGTTGGCATAAAACAGCTGCTGCTGAAATTTGCCAAGTTCAAGATAATAGAGTAGGACTTGTGCTCGCAGTAGCCCTTTCACTGTATCTATCAGATGTACTGACAAATTTTCAGTAATATGGTGACAAAACGTGTCAAATGTCAGTTTGGCACGTTTTTCGCATTTATGTGGGCAGAGATTACTAAACATTTTAAATATAATAATTATGAATATCAAACCATTGGCAGACAGAGTTCTGATTCTTCCGGCATCAGCTGAGGAGAAAATCGGCGGTATCATCATTCCTGATACGGCAAAAGAGAAACCATTGCACGGCACAGTTGTAGCAGCAGGCAACGGTACGAAAGACGAAGAAATGATTCTAAAAGAGGGTGATGAGGTACTCTATGGAAAATATAGTGGCACCGAACTTGAATATGAGGGGACTAAATATCTCATCATGAAGCAAAACGACGTCCTCGCAGTTATCAACAAATAAGCATTTAACTTTTAACATTTAACTTTCAACATAACTATGGCTAAAGATATAAAATTCAATATGGATGCACGCGATTTGCTGAAAAACGGTGTTGACCAGTTGGCAAACGCAGTGAAAGTGACACTCGGTCCTAAGGGACGTAATGTTATTATCGAAAAGAAATTCGGTGCTCCTCAGATTACTAAAGACGGTGTGACGGTTGCTAAGGAGGTGGAACTTGAAGATCGCTTCGAGAACACTGGAGCACAGTTGGTTAAGAGCGTGGCATCTAAGACAGGTGATGATGCTGGCGACGGAACAACCACCGCAACCATACTTGCACAGAGCATCATCAACGTTGGTTTGAAAAATGTAACCGCAGGAGCTAATCCAATGGATTTGAAGCGTGGTATCGACAAGGCAGTTGCTGCAGTAGTTGAATATATAAAAGAACACGCAGAAGTCGTTGGTGACAACTATGACAAGATTGAACAGGTGGCAACGGTGAGCGCAAACAACGATGCAGAAATCGGAAAATTGCTTGCCGATGCAATGCGTCAGGTTAGCAAGGACGGCGTTATCACAATAGAGGAGAGCAAGAGTCGCGACACTCACATCGGTGTTGTTGAGGGAATGCAGTTCGACCGTGGCTATCTTTCAGGATATTTCATGACCGATGCCGACAAGATGGAGTGTGTAATGGATCATCCACGCATCCTAATCTACGACAAGAAAATATCCAACCTGAAGGATCTTATGCCGGTACTTCAGCCTGCAGCAGAGAACGGTATGCCGCTGCTTATCATCGCAGAAGACGTTGATTCGGAGGCTCTCACCACGCTCGTTGTCAACCGTCTGCGTGCCGGATTGAAGGTTTGCGCCGTTAAAGCTCCCGGATTTGGCGACCGTCGTAAGGCAATGCTTGAGGACATTGCAGTCCTCACGGGCGGTCTTGTGATAAGTGAGGAGAAGGGCTTGAAACTTGAGCAGGCTACACTTGAAATGCTCGGAACCTGTGATAAGGTTGTTGTTTCAAAAGACAACACCACTATCGTGAACGGAGGAGGAGAGAAAGATGCTATCGCAGACCGCGTAGCACAGATAAAGAACGAGATAGAAAAGACCACAAGTTCTTACGATAAGGAGAAGTTGCAGGAGCGTTTGGCTAAGCTTGCAGGCGGCGTCGCAGTGCTCTATGTCGGTGCAAACAGCGAGGTTGAGATGAAGGAGAAGAAAGACCGTGTTGACGATGCACTCTGCGCTACCCGTGCTGCAATCGAGGAAGGTGTCGTTGCCGGTGGGGGTACTACTTATATCCGCGCCATTGAAGCAGTAAAGGCACTGAAAGGCGTAAATGCCGACGAGCAGACAGGTATCAAGATTGTGGAGCGTGCTATAGAAGAGCCTCTGCGACAGATTGTCACCAATGCCGGTGGCGAGGGTGCCGTAGTGGTTCAGAAGGTATGCGAGGGTAGTGGCGACTTTGGTTACAACGCCCGCACCGATGTTTACGAAGATCTACGCGAAGCAGGAGTAATCGACCCGGCAAAGGTTGCCCGTGTTGCTCTTGAGAACGCCGCAAGCATCGCCGGAATGTTCCTTACCACTGAATGTCTCATCGTTGACAAGCCTGAAGACAAGCCGGTAATGCCGATGGGAGGTGCTCCCGGAATGGGCGGTATGATGTAACAAAATGTCTGTTTTTGCAAACTAAACATATCAAAAGAGAGGCTAATATGTCGATATTAGTCTCTCTTTTTGCTTTTTTGGTCGTTTTTTGGACAAATAATAATAAAAACGTTTTGGCGATTTCGGCAAATCTTTTAATTTTGCACGCGAAACAATGAGATAGTATCGGACACAAGTCCGTCTGAAGATATTTTTTTGATTTGTTTTAGTAGATTAGTTTTTAAGTAGTTTGTTTTTGAAAATCGGGTGCCGTGAGGCATCCGATTTTTTGCTTCAATGTATATAGTTCGTATTTTAGATATCGGTTAATGATTTAAAACTTCAGACCCAATAAATTCTATAAAATTCCATGCAAAAGATAAATTAAAGTCGGGAAGTAAGAAAAAAAACAGAAAAATATTTGGCGGTTTCAAAAATAAAGTTTATATTTGCCAACAATAGGGGTTGATTATTTAAACAGAATCATTTATTAATTGTGTAATTTTTAATTTTTTTCTATGAGATTCATAATAATGTTTTTACTTTCCATTATATCCATTTCGGTTGATGCACAATCGAAAGGGGTAAGATGTACTTACGTCTCAACATATATAATGCATAATGGTATTTTGGAGATTGAAAATGAGATTGCAAGAAATATGATACTGGAAAGTATAAAAAAAGATAAGAAGGTATATTCACTTTCGGTTTATGATGGGCGGTATTTGTTCAAGAAAGAACCGGAAACCATAGATGCAATGCCGATGGAACTGGATGTGAAGAATATTTTCATGGATTTCAAGGACAGTACTTGCATCAGGCAGACGGAGTAACAGACAATTATATCTGTCGAAGGAAAAGATTGAAAGAAACGATTGGGATATTGTTTCGCAAACGGACACTATTCTTGGTAAGCCTTGTTCCAAGGCAGTGTTGAGGGATAATCCAAATATCATTGTCTGGTTTACGACCGATGTTCTTTTCCCATACGCCCCATTCGGTTACAATGGATTGCCGGGACTTGTCATCCGTATGGAATTTTCTGCATATTATATTGACTTGAAAGAGATTTCCGAGTTGGGAGAAGTAGATTTGGAGATTCCTACTAAAGGAAAGAATATAACGGAAGCCGAATTATATAAGATGGCGGAAATTGATACTGAAAAGAAAATGGAAGACGCCACCTCCGTGAAAGTTTACGAGTAATAGATGCGCGTTTCCTTTTTGTTCCGATCCTACAGATAGTCAGAAAAACAAACATAAATTATTATGGGCGTTAATACTGAACACCTCATTGTGTTAGTAAATGGTTGCATGAAGGTGTCGAAACGAGTTTGTCTGTTTATGACGTTTTGTCTTTTCCACCTTATTGCCATATATTCACAAACCTATGTTGTAGGGCATGTTCGTGGAGAAGGCGGCATGCCGGTGTTGGGGGCATCCGTATTATTGTATAATGACAGTTTGCTGACGCCGCCAATGCTGGCTTATGGCACAACACAGCAAGACGGAACATTCAGGATTGATACAAAAAAAGACAAGCAACCATATTGGCTGGTTGTGAGAAGTATAGGATATAAGGATTACAAAAGGGAGGTAACATCAGGAGGTGACGATTGTGACATTGTGCTGTCTGAAGACAATACAATGTTGAGTGAGGTGGTGGTCAAGGGTTTCTATTCAGGGGTGAAAATTTCCGGTGATACGATTAAATTTGACACGAAACATTTCAGTAACGGATTTGAAAACAGTGTTTCCGATTTGCTTAAATCATTGCCGGGGGTCAGCGTGGGAGATGACGGCAGTGTGTCGTATGGCGGTGATGCGATTAACAAACTGCTCATAGATGGTAAGGACTTGCTTACTAAAGATGCCTGTGGATATGTGTTGAAAAACATGGCGGCAGACCTTGTTAACGGCGCAGAAATAATAAAAAACTACAAGGAAGGTAACATCGGCGACAGGTTCAGTCAGAAAGACCTGCTTGCGCTGAACATAAAGACAAAGGGGATTGGCAAAATTTCCTGAAGTGCAGACCTGAACTACGGATATGAAAATCGTTATAACCTTAAATCGTTTACAATGGGAGTTGCCGAAAGATTTTCCTTCACATCGTTGCTTGCCGGCAACAACATCGGTGTGCCGTTGTTCACTATCGGAGAGTACATTCAACGTGTGATAGATATTGATGACCTTACTTCGGGCGGAAGTATAAAGATGATCATGTCCGGTACAGAAAGCAGCCTTTTTTAAAGGCCGGATAATGTTCATAAGGATTTGAGCAATGTCATGCTGTTTGATGCTAAATATAAGTGCTCTAAAAAGTTAGTTTTAAGTGGGAATGTCATGCTTAATCATTTCGGACAAGCAGGGCGGTCGCATAGAGAAGATGTTTTTCTTTCAAACCTTTCAGTAGTGAACACCTTCTCAGATAATGAACAGAACGGAAATTTCTTCATTGGAAAACTTAAAGCCGACTGGAAACCACGAGACAACGTTCATACGCTGATGAATGTGAGGCTTGATGCGACAGGAATGAAAGACAGGAATGACGCAAGAACCGATGGAAGCGGCATGACCTAATATGCAATAAATAACAACAAAAAGACTTTTGCCGCAGAGGCAGACATTTCGACTAAGATAGGTCTCGGGGAGGGTATGTTTACAACCTTGGCAAGTATAAGATATAATCGTTGGAAACGGGCAATGACACTGAACACCAACACGCAAATTCTTCCTGTTTCATATTTCCCGCCCCCGGATAACGTATATCTTTATAACGACAGCATGAATACTGAAAGACTGCATGCCACATTATTTTTGGGCTATTCATTTGTTTTAAAGGACAACTTTAAATTTGAAACTTCCGTGAATTATCTTTATGATACCCAAGAATTAAGCCTTGCCCGTATAAATGATATTGCAGGAAATGACGAGCGTTTAGACATAAATGAGTTGGCGTTGAAATGTTATCTGAAGAATGATGCACATAAAATCTGGTACCGCATAGGAACCATACTGGTTTCTGAAAACAACCGTTACACGTCGAGATTTTCAAACCATTCATGGGCTATATACCCCTTGGCGGAAGTTGGTTACAAATTCAATACGTTCAGAAATTTATCGCTAACACTGACACGTGAGAATGAACTCATTGACATGGAAAAAATGTCCGGACTGAATATAGTCAATGCTTATAATGAGATTTCTATAGGTTCGGGAGTCATGTCGCCATATAACAAGAGTAACAAACTTATGTTGTCATATCAAGATTTTAATATTGACAAACAGAATTACTTTATTGTTTTGGCAAATATATCTTCCATACGGAATACCGTTATTCAGAATATAGTTCAAGACAACAGTGTAAACATCACCAAATATGAGAGTGCGGGGACAAACGAGCATGCCTATTTCATGACAACTATTGACAAGAGGTTTAGGCGTTTTCCATTAAATCTGAAAGGAACATTGTCTGCAAACTATATGAAAACCATATCTGCAATCAACGACAAAATGAACACCACAAAGATGTATTCGTTTTTTTCGGAAGTGAATGTTACGACAAAATTCAAATCATCATTTAACTTCGACCTCACAATGAAATATTCCCACAACAGGAGTGTGATGAGCATTACAGACATAAGGAGCGATGCAGACAAGATAGATGTGGTGTCAAAACTATTGTTTCGCGCTAATAATTTCAGAGGGCAACTGCAGTTCGGCTACTACCGGGTGGCGGGTAACGGTTACAGCAGCAATCTGTATGACCTTGGCTGCAATATTGACTATAAGATAAACAAGTTAATGTTTGCACTGACAGTTAAAAACATATTAAATCTGCGTGAAACAGAATGGTGGCAGACAATGACGACCCCATACTACACCACAACAGAGAGTTACAGCAGAATGCCGGGATACATAATGTTTGGATTGACCTACAGTTATTGAGCATAACGCCTCTTTCTTGCCCCATGTCTCGCCTGCCTGCTTTTCTTACATAATCGGATATGAGGCTACAAATACCTGTGTGTTATATTTTTTTATATGGATAATTTTATTTACTTTTGCAGAAAAATATAACTTATGAATATCAAGGATTACAGAATAAGTCCGTGGCAATGGGTGGCATTCTTTGTGGTTGCCGTAGGCTTGAGGATACTCACGGGATCGTTCTTTATGGCACTGGGCATATTTATGCTGCTTCTGCTTGCCGACTTCTTCATAGTGCAATGGGAGAAGAAGCGCAACAATGACGACAATGACTTGTTGTAACCGGTGAGAAAATAGTTTTAAGATGGAACGACTTATTGAACTTTACCGGCATTATAAGGGCGAAGAGCCTGCCGCAACCGAACAAATGGCCGGAGCGGGAAGCAACCGCAGCTACTTCAGAATTACCGCAAAAGACGGCTCTACGCTTGTAGGCGTAATCGGTACGAGCCGCGAGGAAAATCACGCTTTTGTTTATCTGTCGCGCCATTTTGAGCATCGCCGCCTGCCTGTGCCACGCGTATTTGCCGTTTCCGACGACGAGATGTGTTATCTTCAGGAAGACCTCGGTTCGCTATCCCTGTTCGATGCCCTCAGAGGAGGACGCGAAGCCGGGGGCAGATATAACCAACGGGAGAAGAAACTTCTCGTGGAAACGATACGCCAACTGCCTAACATTCAAGTGCGTGGAGCGCGAGAACTGGAGTGGGACAACTGCTATCCGCAGCCGGAATTTGATGCCGACTCCGTTCTTTTCGACCTGAATTATTTCAAATACTGTTTCCTCAAACCTGCCGGAATAGACTTCCACGAACTGAAACTTGAAGCAAATTTCCGTCTCTTTGCCAAAGACCTGACTGAAGAAAACTACGAAACCTTCCTTTATCGGGATTTCCAAGCACGCAATGTCATGCTGAAAACCGATGCCGACGGCAGTTCCGACGGTTCGCCATACTTCATTGACTTCCAAGGTGGAAGGCGCGGACCGTTCTACTACGACCTTGCCTCGTTCCTCTGGCAGGCATCGGCGAGATACTCGCACAAACTGCGCCGTGAGCTCGTTTACGAGTATTACAATTCCCTGCGCAACTATATTGAAGTGCCTTCGGTGCGACATTTCGTGGGCAGGTTGTCTTTGTTCGTTCTCTTCCGCACCATGCAGGTGCTCGGTGCATACGGATTTCGGGGCTATTTCGAGCGTAAGCAGCATTTCATAGACAGCATACCGCCGGCAATACATAACCTCCGCGAACTGTTGGAACTTGACGCTTTCCCATACCCTTACATGATGAGCGTGCTTCGCCGCCTTACTGAATTGCCACGGTTTGCCATGCAGGAAGAAATCGTAAATGAGCGTGCCGACGGATATAAGACATCCGAGAGCGATGTTTATAAAGCCCATCCGAATGACGGACCGGCAACTTTCTCAAAGTATGACGGTCAAGGTCCGCTCGTGGTGCGTGTCTTCAGTTTCTCTTACCACAAGGGAATACCCGAAGACGAGAGCGGCAACGGCGGCGGCTATGTGTTCGACTGTCGCTCAACACACAACCCCGGACGCTACGAACCATACAAGAAACTCACAGGACTTGACGAGCCTGTGATACGTTTCCTTGAGGATGACGGAGAGATACTCACTTTCCTTTCCCACGTCTATGAACTTGCCGATGCGCACGTGGAGCGTTACGTGGAGCGCGGTTTCACGTCTCTGATGTTCTCTTTCGGCTGCACAGGGGGGCAACATCGCTCGGTGTATAGCGCACAACACCTCGCAGAGCATATCAACAAAAAGTATGGCGTGGAGGTTCGAGTGTGCCACCGCGAGCAGAATATTGCCGAAACACTGCCTGCGAGATAACCTTGCGGCTCATAACAGACCATATATTGAACGCCAAAATCGCCGATTTTGATAAGCAATTTCGGCGATTTTACTCTTCAATTTCGCCGATTTTGGTCGGTAAATTCGCCGATTTTGCAAACCATGAACATATTGTTGAGTCTATTGAAGACTGCAAAACGTATCAGCACAAATCGTCTATAAGACCACTTATACCTGCATCCTATTTCATCCCATCGTCTGACGGCTGCTCTTGCTCGATTGTCTTAACTTTGTACACACTATATTCCCGATGCAGTACCGGGGATTTCTATAAGAACTGCTGCCAACCTGTCGGGCAATCGGAACATAATCAGAACATGGTCTAATGACCGATTTAGACATGATATTTTGGTGTTATGATATTATTTACTACCTTTGCATCGTGAATGATTCGAAAATAATAAACGACCCGGTATTCGGGTTCATCAAGATACCTCGCGGCATTATCCTATCCATAGTCAAACATCCGCTGATGCAGAGACTCACGAGGATAAGGCAGCTTGGGCTTGCCAACGCCGTTTATCCGGCAGCACAGCACACCCGCTTTCAGCACTCAATCGGCGCTTTCCACCTGATGAGTGAAGCCATAACGAGCCTCACCGGAAAGGGGATATTCATTTTTGACTCGGAGGCAGAAGCTGTGGGAGCAGCGATATTGATGCACGACATCGGTCACGGTCCTTTCTCTCACGTGCTCGAAAACACCCTGATAACCGACATCTCGCATGAGGAAATTTCGCTCATGATGATGGAACAGATAAACCGCGAGATGAACGGTGCGCTCAACCTCGCCCTGAAGATATTCAAGGACGACTATCCCAAACGCTTTCTTCACCAGTTGATAAGTTCGCAACTCGACATGGATCGCCTCGACTACCTGCGCCGCGACAGTTTCTTCACCGGTGTCAACGAGGGCAACATCGGTTCGGCACGGATAATAAAGATGCTCAACGTGGTTGACGACCAACTCGTGGTGGAGTCGAAGGGAATATATTCTATAGAGAATTATCTCACGTCGCGGCGGCTGATGTACTGGCAGGTGTATCTTCACAAGACTGCCGTGGCATGCGAGAAAGTTCTTGTCAAGACACTGTTGCGCGCGAAATACCTTGCATCTATGGGCAAGGAAATCTTCGCTCCGCCGTGCCTGAAGTATTTCCTCACGAGGGATGTTGACGGCATGACATTCAGAAAGTCGCCGGAGCCATTGCACAACTACGAACAACTTGACGATAACGACATTTGGAGTGCGATGAAAGTATGGGCGCATAGCGACGACAAAATACTCTCGTTGCTGGCATCGGACATGATTGGCAGGAACATCTTCAAGGTGGAAGTGAGCAGTGAGCCAATAACAGAGGAACGCATCGCCTCCCTACGGGCACAATTATCAAGAGCGTATGGAGTAAATATCGCTGATACAGAATATCTTATAAGTGTTGTCACAGTGCAGAAAGATATGTATGATGTGAACGAAGACCGCATCTCAATTCTATACAAAGACGGCACTATAAAAGACATATCGGAATCGTCGGAAATACTTAATGTGGAACTGCTTTCTAAAAAAATTCGCAAATATTACCTCTGTTATCAACGTTTTTGAGGAAAAATAATTACCTTTGCAAATATTTATGTATATACAATAAAAGACAATGGAATTTACCGCGAAGCAAATTGCAGGGTTTATACAGGGAGAGATTGAGGGCGACGAGAACGTAAAAATCAATTCCTTTGCCAAGATTGAAGAGGGAAAGAAAGGGGCTATCTCGTTCCTCTCTAACCCAAAATATACACACTTTATATACGATACAGACTCGAGTATAGTGCTGGTAAACAAAGACCTTGTGCTCGAAAAACCGATAAAGGCAACACTCATAAGAGTGGACAACGCATACGAATGTGTGGCGAAACTGCTGCAAATCTATCAACAGATGCAACCCGGACGCAAGGGCATAGACCCAAAGGCAAGCGTCGCCGAAAGTGCAAAGATAGGCGAGAGGTGTTATGTGGGACCGTTCGCAGTGATAGAGGAGGGCGTAGAGATAGGCGACAACACCCAAATCTATCCCAATACTGTTATTTGCAGGGGCACAAAGATAGGCTGTGACTGTGTTATCTATCCCAATGTCACTGTCTATCACGACTGTCGTTTGGGCAATCGCGTCACGATACACTCCGGAAGTGTGATAGGAGCCGACGGCTTCGGGTTTGCTCCCAACGAGAACGGCTACGACAAAATACCGCAGATTGGCATCGTAACCATAGAAGACGATGTGGAAATAGGTGCCAACACATGCGTTGACCGCTCCACTATGGGAAGTACGGTTGTGGGCAAAGGGGTGAAACTTGACAATTTCGTGCAGGTGGCTCACAACGTGGAAATAGGCGAGAACACCGTGGTTTCGGCTCAGGTGGGCTTTGCCGGAAGTACGAAAGTGGGAAAATGGTGCATGTTCGGAGGTCAGGCAGGCATTGCCGGGCACATATCAGTGGCCGACAAGACCTTTGTCGGAGCGCAATGCGGAATCATAAGCAACACCAAAGGCAACGGCGAGAACCTTATAGGAAGCCCCGCTACCGACCCAAAAGAATTTTTCCGGTCATACGCCGTGTATAAGAAACTGCCACAGATGTACAAGGAAATCGCACAGTTGAAACAAGAACTGGAGCAAATGAAGGAAGAACAAAAGCGAAATGCAATAACAGTAAACGAAAATTAAATACTCAAAATATGTCAAAGCAAACAACTCTAAAAGGAAGTTTCGCTCTTTGCGGTAAGGGACTCCATACCGGATTGAGTCTCACCGTAACGTTTAATCCCGCAGCAGAGAATACGGGATATAAAGTACAGCGAATAGACATTGAAGGGCAACCCGTGATTGATGCCGTAGCAGAAAATGTAGTGGAGACAACACGAGGCACTGTTATCGGAAAGAAAGACGTTAAGGTTTCGACCATAGAGCATGCAATGTCAGCACTTTATGCAATGGGAATAGACAACTGCTTAATGCAGGTGAACGGACCGGAGTTCCCAATACTCGACGGTTCTGCCGTGATGTATGTGGAAAAAATAAAGGAAATAGGCATCGAGGAGCAAAATGCTCCCAAAGACTATTATGTGATACGCCACAAGCATGAGGTGAAAGACGAAAAGACCGGCTCCGTAATAACCATCCTTCCGGATGAAGAGTTCTCCATCACAACGATGTGCTCATTCGACTCAAAGTTCATAAACAGTCAGTTCGCATCACTCGATAACATGGAAAATTATGCCAAGGAAGTGGCGGCTGCACGCACATTCGTCTTTGTGCGCGACATAGAACCGCTGCTGAATGCTAACCTCATAAAGGGTGGCGACCTTGATAATGCAATAGTAATCTATGAGCGTAAGACTACACAGGAGCGTCTTGACAAACTTGCCGACTTACTCGGAGTGGCGCACATGGATGCAAACAACATCGGATATATACAGAACAAACCGCTCGTTTGGGAGAATGAGTGTACCCGTCACAAACTACTTGATATAATAGGCGATATGGCACTGATAGGAAAGCCTATAAAGGGGCGCATCATTGCCACACGTCCGGGACATACAATCAACAATAAGTTTGCCCGAATGATGCGTAAGGAGATACGCAAACATGAGATACAAGCTCCGTTTTATGACCCAAATGAAACTCCGGTGATGGATGTTAACCGTATTCGCGAACTGCTTCCGCATCGCTATCCTATGCAACTGGTTGACAAGGTAATTTCTTTGGGAGCCACAAGCATCGTGGGCTTGAAGAACATAACGAGTAACGAGCCTTTCTTTCCGGGACATTTCCCCCAGGAACCAGTTATGCCCGGAGTGCTGCAAATTGAGGCAATGGCGCAATGCGGAGGTCTTTTGGTGCTGAATAATGTTGACGAACCGGAGAAGTGGAGCACCTATTTCCTAAAGATAGACGAAGTGAAATTCCGTAGAAAGGTTGTGCCCGGCGACACACTCTTATTCAAAGTTGACATGCTGGCACCTGTGAGACACGGCATATCGTCTATGAAGGGATATATGTTTGTGGGCGACCAAGTAGTAAGTGAGGCAACGTTCACGGCACAGATTGTGAAAAACAAATAGGAGTATCACTCCGACAGATCGCCCGCGAGGGCTGTTATAATAACAATAGAAAGACCCAAATCCCTTTTAGGTCTTCCCATTTTTTGGGTTAGAGGGGGATAAGTTTAAACCTATGGCAAACAATATCAGCCCGTTAGCTTTCGTTCATCCGGAGGCAAAACTCGGCAACGGCAACATAATAGGACCATTTTGCTACATCGACCGCAACACCGTTATCGGCGACAATAACGTGATGCAGAACGGAGTTACGGTGAATTACGGAGCACGCATCGGTTCCGGCAACGAGATATTTCCCGGAACAAGTATTTCAACTAAGCCACAAGACTTGAAGTTCAAAGGCGAAGACTCTCTCTGTGAAATTGGCGATAACAACTCTATTCGGGAGAATGTCACGATTTCAAGGGGCACGGCAAGCAAGGGAACAACAACCGTTGGCAGCAACAATTTGTTGATGGAAAACGTTCACATTGCCCATGACTGCGTTGTGGGTTCCGGTTGCATCATCGGCAATTCCACAAAATTTGCCGGCGAGGTGGTAGTGGATGACTGTGCCATTATCTCCGCTTCGGTGCTCATTCATCAGTTCTGCCACGTCGGTGGATATGTAATGGTGCAAGGCGGAAGCCGCTCGTCGCAGGATATTCCGCCATATATCATTGCAGGAAAAGAACCTATCCGATATGCAGGAGTAAACCTGATAGGTCTGCGTCGCCGCGGATATAGCAACGAACAGATAGACCAGATACACACAGCTTATCGTCTCCTATATTCAAAGGGACTTATTTCGGAGGGTATCGAGGAAATAAAGACAAATCTCCCGATGACCGAAGAGATAAAATATATAGTGGAATTTGTGGAGAGTTCCAACCGGGGAATATTGAGATAAGGTGTCTAAGAAAGGTTTTTTGATAGTAATACTCGGTCCCACCGGCGTAGGCAAAACAGAACTTTGCCTTGGTGTGGCTGAGTATTTTCATATACCTATAATAAATGCAGACTCCAGACAGATATTCCGCGACATACCGATAGGGACTGCAGCCCCTACAACCGAACAGCAACAGAGGGTGAAACATTTCCTTGTTGCCGACCATGACATCTGCGATTATTATAGTGCTTCATCATACGAACAGGACGCTTTAGAACTGATAACAAAACAACTGGAAACGTCTGACTTTGCATTGCTCACTGGAGGAAGCATGATGTATATTGATGCTGTATGCAATGGCATCGACGATATTCCGACTATTCGTGAAGACATACGCACAGAGATGAGACGCAGATATGCCGAAGAGGGGCTTGATGCGCTCGTTGAGGAACTGCGAAGGCTTGACCCTTGCCATTATGAAATAGTTGACAAGAAAAACTATCGGCGCGTAATACATGCCTTGGAAATATGCCACCAGACCGGCAGGACATACACTTCGTTCCGGAAAGGAGAGAAGAAAGAACGCCATTTCAATATAATAAAAATAGGACTCGACCTTCCGAGAGAGGAACTTTATGAACGTATCAATACGCGAGTGGATAGTATGATTTCCGAAGGACTTGTGGAAGAGGCGAGACGCATGCTCCCTTTCAGAAACGAGAACGCCCTGAATACCGTAGGATACAAGGAAATCTTCGCTTATTTTGACGGCATTTGGCAACTCGATGAGGCAATAGAGCGCATCAAAGGCAATACACGCAGGTATTGCCGGAAACAACTTACGTGGTTCAAACGCGACAAAGAAATAAGGTGGTTCTCGCCAAACAATGTTGAAGAAATCATAAATTATATAGAAAGCGTGACCAACTGATACGCTTTTTTAGTATTTTTGCAAAACAATCTTGTGTTTAAGAAAAGTAAGATGGCAAAAAAAACTCTTTCAAAGAAAATATCCAAAACATTCTCATGGTGCAGGAAAAGGTTTTCCGTTGCAAAGAAATGGTATAAAGGCTTGTATGTTAACAGACCTTGGTATGTCAAAACCACGGCAGCCTTTGCCACCGTTGTGGTGCTTTTCATGCTGTATCTCGGTGCAGTGGATATGAACTTCCTGTGGCTGTTCGGCAAGTCACCCGGCTTCGCGCAGATAAGTAATCCGGTGACGAGTGACGCCTCGGAGATATACAGTGCCGACGGAGTGCTGATAGGCAGATATTATAACGAAAACCGTACTCCGGTGAAATATTCTGAAGTAAATCCCGACTTTTGGCGCGCACTGATAGATACCGAGGACGAACGTTTCTATAAACACTTCGGTGTAGATCCCATAGGACTGTTCGCTGTGGTAAAGGATATGGTGTTCGGGGGCGATGCCCGCGGTGCATCCACTATCACACAGCAGTTGGCAAAGAATATGTTCAGGGTGAGAACGCAGTACAGCACGGGAATACTTGGCAAAATTCCGGGCATACGCATGCTGATAATGAAGAGCAAAGAGTGGATTATTGCTGTTAAACTTGAGTTCTTGTTCAGTAAGGAAGAGATACTTACCATGTATGCCAACACGGTGGATTTCGGGTCTAACTCTTTCGGTATAAAGACGGCATGCAAAACCTATTTCAACACAACACCGCAGAACATGACCTTGGAACAGGCTGCCACGCTCGTGGGAATGTTGAAGGCAACAACAACATACAACCCCATATCTCACACGGAAAACAGCATTGCAAGAAGGAATGTAGTGCTCGAAAATATGGTAAGATTGGGAGACATAACCAAGGAACGGAAAGATTCTGTATCGAATATTCCCATGAAACTTGACGTGAAGGTGGACAATCCATACGACGGTCAGGCAACATACTTCCGGGAGGCTGTGGCAAAGCACTTGAAGGATTGGTGTGAATTTAATGGTTACGACCTATATACCAGTGGACTGAAGATATATACCACCATCGACACAAGGATGCAGAAATATGCTGAAGAGGCAGCATTTAAGCAGATGCGACAGGTGCAGCGCAACTTCGAGAACCACTGGCAGGGAGCCGAACCGTGGCGCGATGAGAACCAGCAGGTGATACCCGGATTTATAGAAAAGATTGCAATGAAGTTGCCGGTGTATGAATATCTGAAGAAAAAGTTCCCGAACTCTCCCGACTCTGTTGACTATTATCTCAACAAGCCGCATAAGGTGACACTCTTTGACTACGACAAGGGGAGCATAGAGAAGGAGATGTCAACGATGGACTCCATACGCTATATGGTGAGTTTCATGCACTGCGGATTTGTGGCAATGGAGCCGCAGAACGGTCATGTCAAGGCATGGGTGGGCGACATAGACTTCTCTTCATGGAAATATGACAAGGTGGAGGCTATGAGACAGCCCGGTTCCACATTCAAACTCTTTGTATATACCGAAGCGATGAACCAAGGACTTACACCCTGCGATAAGCGTCGCGACGAGTATATAAGAATGGAAGTGTATGACAAGAAAAAGCATGAAACGAGCATCTGGACTCCGCATAACTCCGACGGCAGGTTCACCGGAGACAGCATTCCACTGAAAGCGGCGTTCGCACGGAGTATAAACACTATCGCAGTAAGACTGGGGCAGGAGATGGGAATAAAGAATATCATCTCCACGGCAGAGCGCATGGGCATAAAGAGTCCGCTCGACGACCAGCCCTCGTTGGCACTCGGTTCAAGCGATGTCAATCTCCTCGAAATGGCAAACGCTTACTCCACTATAGCCAATAACGGCACACACGTGGAGCCGGTTCTTGTTACTCGCATCGTCGATAGAAACGGAGAGGAGGTTTTCATTGCCCCGTCTGACGGGGAAGAAGCGGTGCCGAAGAAGACCGCCGGGCTTGTTCAGCAACTTCTCATGGGCGGAATGCGCGAGCCGGGAGGCACTTCTATGTCGTTATGGCAGTATGTCAGCCGGTTCACAGATACCGACTTCGGGGGCAAGACCGGAACATCGAACAATCACTCCGACGCTTGGTTCATGGGTGTATCACCCAAACTCGTGGTTGGTGCGTGGGTAGGAGGAGAATATCGAAGCATCCATTTCCGTACCGGTGCACTGGGGCAAGGCTCGCGAACAGCATTGCCTATCTGCGGACTTTTCCTTGAGAAAGTGCTTTCCGACCCGGCTTTCAAACGTTACAGGGCACATTTCCCGTCGCCTGCATCGCTCGGAATAACGCCGGATATGTATTCCTGCGGCGGCTGGACTCCCACTCGTCAAGAGACAAACGACAGCATCTATGAGGAAGATGAAGAACAGGAGTACGATGAGAACGGCTATCCCATATTGCCGCCTGACAACAAAGAAAACAATGGCAACGCCACAGAACCGAAAGAAGAGGTAATTCTTGACGACATGTAAATTGCCTGACGATATGAAAAACGTGTTACAGACATTCACCAAATGGGGTCGGTAACACGTTTTTTTATGGCATACAAAACTCTTAATATCGACAGTTATTCCAAATCTTTAATGTCATAACGCATGTCATAACATTATTTTCTACACTTAAAGAATATATAAAAAAGTGTGTTTTTGTTTGCTATGTTATTGTTTTTATATATCTTTGCTACCCGAAAAAGTTCGGTATGGAAAGTTTGATACATTTGAGCGGAGTAAACAAGACTTATCTTGGTGCGCAACCATTGCATGTGCTGAAGGGGATTGACCTTGACATCAGCCGTGGCGAATTTGTGAGCATCATGGGAGCATCAGGCTCCGGCAAATCTACTTTGCTTAACATTCTCGGTATTCTCGACAACTATGATTCCGGAGAATATATACTCGGAGGAACCTTAATAAAGGATCTCAGTGAGCGTAAGGCTGCCGAATATCGAAACCGGATGATAGGATTTATCTTCCAGTCATTCAACCTGATATCATTCAAGACGGCAGTGGAGAATGTGGAGTTGCCATTGTTCTATCAGGGCGTAAGTCGTCGCAAACGTCACCAAATGGCAATGGAATATCTCGACAAGTTGGGCTTGAAAGACTGGGCACACCACTATCCTAACGAAATGTCGGGAGGACAGAAGCAACGAGTGGCTACGGCGCGAGCATTGATTACAAACCCACAGATAATACTTGCCGACGAACCTACGGGTGCTCTCGACTCAAAGACAAGTGTGGAGGTGATGCAACTGCTGAAAGACCTGAACCGAGAGGAGGGCATGACAATGATAATCGTGACGCACGACCCGGGGGTAGCAGGGCAGACAGACAGGGTTATAAGGATAAAGGACGGAGTGATTGAGAGGTAATTGAAGATTAAATATGCGTGATATTTTTGCAGAAATATTTGCTACGGCAAAGCGGAATAAACTGCGCACGGCACTGACAGGCTTCTCTGTGGCGTGGGGAATATTCATGATTATATTTCTGCTCGGTGCCGGCAACGGACTGATAAACGCACAGATGCAACAGACATCGCGCTTCTTCAGCAACTCTATGATGGTGGGCGGAAGTACTACAACAAAGGCTCACAACGGGCTGAAAGAGGGACGCGAGATAGTACTGAACGATAGGGACATCTCTACCACGAGCAAAGAATTTGGCAAGGTTATAGACAAAGTGGTGGCTTCAATAGAGCAATCGGGCAACATTGTGAGTCGCGGAGCCAATTATGTGAGCACGCAAATGGAGGGAGTTTATCCCGACGACGAACTTATTGACAAAAAAGAAATGCTCTGCGGACGCTTTATCAACGACATCGACCTGCAGGAAAGGCGCAAGGTGATAGTGCTGAGCAACGATGATGCCAAGGAACTTTGGAGCGGAGACTTGACGAATTTCATCGGTGAATATGTCAATGTAGGCAAGATGGCATTCCGCGTAGTGGGTATATACAAGGCTGACAAGAGTGGCAGAAACGTAAGGATATACACCCCTTTCACCACATTCCGCACCATATATAATAAAGGTGACAAGGCTGATATTATCGTATTCTCGTTCCACGGGCTCAAGACAGAAAAGGAAAACGAGGATTTCGAAAAGCAATATAAGGCGAGAATAAACAGCAATCACAACGCCGCTCCCGACGATGAGGGGGCAATATGGATATGGAACAGATTTACTCAGAGCATGCAGATGGATAAGGGAATAAGTATAATACACACCGCATTGTGGGTGATTGGTCTGTTCACGCTGTTGAGCGGTATCGTCGGAGTGTCTAACATCATGCTCATAACGGTGAAAGAGCGCACACGCGAGTTTGGGATAAGGAAAGCCATAGGTGCCACACCGTGGGCTATACTTAAACTTATAATAATCGAGAGCGTTATAATAACAATGTTCTTCGGCTACTTGGGGATGTTGCTCGGGGTGGCAGCCAACGAATATATGGATGCAACGATTGGGCATACAACGGTAAATTCCGGGGTGTTCGAGGCAACAATGTTCCTTAATCCTACCGTCGGCATCGACGTTTGCATTGAAGCAACGCTGTTGATGGTGATTGCCGGTACTATCGCCGGACTTATTCCTGCACGCAAAGCGGCAAGGATACGACCGATAGAAGCATTAAAGGCGGAGTGAGTTTGAGAAGCATTGAGGAATGAATGATGAGTTGAATTTGGAAAATTTGAAAGGTGTTACTGTTTGATATAGACCGCCATAGAGAAATTCTCGATACAATAACGAGAAACAAGAGCCGTTCGTTGCTTACCGGCTTCGGAGTGTTCTGGGGCATATTTATGCTCGTGGCACTGCTCGGAGGTGGCAACGGGTTGCGCGAATTGCTGTCAAGCAACTTCGATGGTTTCGCAACAAACTCGGCGATGATATGGGCACAGCCCACAACAAAACCATTCAACGGTTTGCGAAAAGGCAGATGGTGGAGTATGAACTATAACGATGTGGTCAGACTAAGACAACATGTGGCAGGGCTTGAAGATGTACAACCGATGATTTCCGAATGGGGACGCACGGCGACATACGGCGACAATAAGAGCGTAGTTACTATGAAAGGGATGCTCGCAGGCTATCAGAATGTGGAAAGTCCTAAACTGCGTTACGGAAGGTTTCTCAACGATATGGACATAAAGCAGAACCGAAAGGTATGCGTCATCGGGAAGAATGTATATAAGGAATTGTTCCCCGGAGGGGGCAATCCATGCGGAGAACGGATACGCATTGATAACATATACTATAACGTGGTGGGCGTAGATTACGCAAGCGGTAATATCAACATCAACGGAAATGCCGGTCAAGCGGTGGCTGTACCATTGTCAATGATGCAGCAGGCTTACAATAAAGGCGACACCGTGCATGTGATTGCAGTTACGGCACGACAAGGTGTGACCATAAGCGAGATTACCGACAATATGCGCTCGGTGATTGCAAAAGCCCATTACATCGACCAGAAAGACGAGAAAGCCATAAGCGTATTCAACTCGGAAGTTATGTTCGGTATGATCAGCAACTTGTTTTCCGGAGTGAATTTCCTGATACTGCTTGTCGGCATAGGCACTCTGCTCGCCGGAGCGATAGGGGTAAGCAATATAATGATGGTCACGGTAAAGGAGCGCACCACAGAAATAGGAATACGCAGGGCAATAGGAGCAACGCCGGTCAATATCCTCTCGCAGATAATAACCGAGAGCATGTTGCTCACCACGGTGGCAGGAATGATGGGGATATTGTTCTCTGTCTTTGTCTTGGAAATGCTCGAACTGGGTAACACCACCGACGGTATTCTCGCTGCTCACTTCCAAATAAGTTTCTGGGCAGCACTTGCGGCACTCGCATTCCTAAGTGTGTTGGGTGTTCTGGCAGGACTTGCACCGGCATTGAGAGCAATGAACATAAAGCCGGTTGACGCTATGAGAGACGATGGTTGAGCGTTGTTTTTGAGTGGGATTAAGTAATATGAATAAGTAAATCATAAATATATGAAACGATATTATAAGTTTGTTTTAGCAGCCTTTGTTGTACTGATATTCCTCGGTACATTCGTTTTCTTATACGTGAAGTCGCTTCCAAAGGAAGACAAGTATGAGGAGTTTGAACCCCAAATGACAAATATCAGCAAGACAACCGTAATCACCGGCAAGATAGAGCCGCGCAATGAAATCAACGTTAAGCCGCAGATAAGCGGTATTATAACCGAGATTTACAAGGAAGCGGGAGACATGGTGACAGCGGGAGAGGTGATTGCGAAAGTGAAAGTGATACCCGACATGTCACAACTAAGTTCTGCACAGAGCCGGCTAAGTCTTGCCAACGTTAATCTGAAACAGGCGCAGACAGACTATGAGAGAGAAAAAACGCTGTACGACAAAGGATTGGTCAGTGCCGATGAATACGACAAAGTGCATCAGGCTTTGAAACAGGCACAGGAGGAAAAGAAGGCCGCAAACGACGCTCTACAGGTGGTGCGCGACGGCGTTTCGGCAAGTAATGCCAGCGCGAGCAGCACACTGATACGCTCAACCATAAGCGGTGTAATTCTGGATATTCCCGTAAAGGTGGGCAACTCCGTAATTCTTAGTAATGCTTTCAACGACGGAACGACGATTGCAAGCGTTGCCGACATGCGTGACCTGATATTCCGTGGCAACATAGACGAGACCGAGGTAGGGCAACTTCACGACGGAATGGTAATGAAGATAACCATCGGTGCGATGCAAGACCTTCGTTTCGATGCACGTCTTGAATACATATCTCCCAAGGCGATAGAAAATAACGGAGCAAACCAGTTTGAGGTAAAGGCGGCTGTTAGTGTTCCTTCGGACAGCAAGTTGCGTTCCGGTTACAGTGCAAATGCCGAGATTGAGTTGCAGAGTGCCAAGGGAGTGCTCGCCATTCCGGAGAGTGCCATAGAGTTTGAAGGCTCGGAAACCTACGTCTATGTAGTAAAAGGTGAGGGAGAGAACAAGTCATTCGAGCGCAGGAAAGTGGTGACAGGGCTTAGCAACGGCGTGAACATCGAGATACGCAGCGGACTGAAAAAGACCGACAAGGTGAGAGGTCCTAAGATTATAGAAGACGCTGCGTAGTATTAGTTATCACATGTTGAACATTCTAAAAATATTAAATATCAAATTACTATTATGTCAAGATTAAAAACGTTATTCGTATTCGTCATCATGGCAGTATTTGCAAGCACGGCATCTGCACAGATGATGGGCAAGCCTGTACGGTTCAAGGCTGTCAAAAAACAAGTCAATGAGAACACATTCGATGTTATTTTCACAGGAACTATCGATAAAGGGTGGCACGTTTACGGTATCGGATTGCCGGCAGGAGGTCCCACTTCAGCCAAACTTTTGGTTGACAAAATCGATGGTGCGAAAGCCGAAGGCAAACTGAAAGCCATTGGCAACGAGCATAACGAATTTGATGAAATGTTCGGAATGAAGGTGAGATTTTTTGAGAATAATGTCACTTTCTCACAGCGTTTCAAGGCTACCGGGGGGAAATATCATGTCAGTGGCAGACTTGAATATGGCGCATGTAACGACGAGATGTGTCTGCCTCCTACCTCTGTAGATTTCAGTTATGACGGCGACGCTCCGAAAACAGATGACAAGCAGGTTAAGGACGAAGAACAGGAAGACAAGGCTCTCGCGGCAGAAAACAATACTCAGAACGATGCCGAGGCAGATACCACGCATGCAGCTGCTGCAAACAGCGCAAGTGCTACTGTCACTTCCGAGCAGATAGCCAGCGAATTATGGAAACCGGTTATAGACGAACTTAACGCCCTTAACGGAAATGCAGAAGGCACTTCTTCGCTTTGGAAGATATTCTTCATGGGCTTTCTCGGTGGCTTTATCGCCCTGCTGACGCCATGCGTATGGCCTATAATACCTATGACCGTAAGTTTCTTCCTCAAAAGAGCGAAAGACAACAAGCGCAAGGCGGTGAGTGATGCCGTGACATACGGTCTTTCAATCGTAGTGATATACGTGTCGTTAGGTCTTGCCGTTACCGCTCTCTACGGAGCGCAACGTCTTAACGACCTTGCCACTAACGCGTATGTAAACATTTTCTTCTGTCTGCTCCTCGTGGTGTTTGCTCTTTCGTTCTTCGGATGGTTCGAACTTACGCTGCCCTCATCGTGGAGTAACAAGGTGGATTCTAAGGCAGGCAAGACCGGCGGATTGCTGGGAATATTCCTAATGGCGTTCACTCTATCTATCGTATCGTTCTCATGCACCGGTCCTATCATTGGTTTCCTGCTCGTCGATTTCTCAACGTCAAGCAAGATTTTGGCACCGGCAATCGGAATGTTGGGCTTCGCAGTAGCACTCGCTCTTCCGTTTACCCTCTTCGCCATGTTCCCTGCATGGCTGAAACAAGCACCTAAGAGCGGTTCGTGGATGAACACAATAAAGGTGACGTTAGGCTTCATCGAGCTTGCCTTTGCCCTGAAGTTCTTCTCCGTAGCCGACCTCGCATACGGCTGGCATTTGCTCGACCGTGAGGTGTTCATCAGTATGTGGATTGTCATTTTCGGAATGCTCGGACTGTATCTTTGTGGCATCCTTCGCTTCCAAAGTGATGTAGAGGGAGGTGATGCGGGACCGAAGCCTGTGGCATCAATAATGCTCGGAATGATTTCTCTGGCATTCACAGTCTATATGATACCCGGACTTTGGGGCGCACCGTGTAAGGCTATCAGTGCGTTCGCACCGCCAATGAACACACAGGACTTCAATCTGAACACGAAAGTGGTGGAGGCTCACTATCTCGATTACGAGGAAGGAATGGCAGAAGCTGCACGTACCGGCAAACCGGTTCTGCTCGACTTCACGGGATTTGGTTGTGTAAACTGTCGTAAGATGGAGGCAGCCGTATGGACAGACCCACAGGTGGCAGACTGTCTTAACAACGACTACATCCTCATTTCGTTATATGTTGACGACAAGACACCACTTAAAGAACCACTTGAGGTCACTATGCCTAACAAGACAAAAAAAATATTGCGCACCGTGGGCGATAAGTGGAGCTATCTTGAGGAAACCAAGTTCGGCTATCTCGCACAACCGTTCTATGTTACTGTTGATACAGAAGGAAAGCCTCTCTCCGGCTCTTTCGTATATAAAGAGGACATAAAGGGGTATTTGGAGTTCCTCAACAATGGAATAAAGAAAATGAAAAACGAAAATTGATAACAGAAAATAGAAATGGCAATGGGCACCTCCATTGCCATTTCTTGTTATATATAAAATATGTAAAGCATAAGTGTTACAACCACCTATTACGGCTAATCAAACTCCCACCCGTCGGGCTTCTTTATGCCGATAATACCAAGATAGGTGGCACGCTCGCCGAAGATAGAAATTCGCCTGCCGTAGTTTTGCGGATTGTCCACGAGATTAAGTTGCTTCCTTGCCGACGAGCCGCTCGGCAATCCGACGCTTATTACATTTTCCTTATATTTCTCTGTCGGACTGTCTGCCAAAAGTATTGCCTGCGGATAATTGAACGGAGGGTCGAAGTCGGCGTTGTTGATAGATTTTGTACACGCCCCGACGATGTATCCTGTCACCCATCTCTGTCCTGTAAGGTCTAAGGTAATAAACTGATTTACGGTGAACCTGTCGTCATTTTCTTCGCCTCCGTTTCCGTTCTCATCATCTCCTTTGTCCTCGTCTTTGTCCCCTTTGTCCTCGCCTTCCTTTCCTTTATCCTCGTCTTTGTCTCCCTCATCTTTTTTATCTCCATCACCTTTCTCGCCATTATCTTCATTCCCGGTGGGCGTCACGGTCTTATTCTCCTCTTCCTCACCATAATAACCTTTCTCGCACGATGTCGTTACAGACATTATCATGGCGAGAAATATCATTATCTTTACCACTTTCTTTTTCATAATTGACTGTGTTTCATTTAAGATTATTCTTTCCGAATGCAAAAGTAAACAATATTTTTTTAACGGCAAAGAATAAAGAAACTAACATGCAAGATAATGCCCGCTATCGTCGGATAAATCCTTGCATATTGCGGTTTTACTCCATATCTGTCATTGGTTAACGGTATATGCTCCTGCGTTTCGGCATATAATGGATAGCAATTTCGCCGAAATTACCGAACAAAATCGGCGAAATTGGTTTGCAAAATCGGCGAATTTACCGAGCAAAAGATATGCTTTTGCAAAACGTTAGGCAATCAACCGGAAAACTATTGACTGTCAATAGCGAAACCGGTGGGATTGACGACAGGCATGACATGTTAAATCGGCGGCTACACGTAGTGATAATTCACCCCGAAATATTTTGGACAATACAGAGAAAATTACTGTGATATTTTTTTCATAAATGCAGAAAAGCTTTCTATTTCTCAAATAAATTATTTATCTTTGCAAGCATGATAACGATACTCGGACCAACGGCAAGCGGCAAGACTGCGCTTTCGGCGCACCTCGCGGCACGTATAGGGGGAGAGATAATCTCTGCAGACAGCCGGCAGGTGTATCGCCGCATGGACATCGGTACGGGCAAAGATCTTGGCGACTATGTGGTGGCCGGGAAACAAATTCCGTATCATCTGATTGACATTGCCGAGCCGGGCACGAAGTATAACCTCTTCAGGTATCAACAAGATTTCCATAATGCTTACAACGATATACTGGGCAGGGGAGTGGAACCGATACTCTGTGGCGGGACCGGTCTGTATATCGAAGCTGCGCTTAAAGGTTATGCCTTGTCGCCTGTGCCACAGAACGCGGGGCTGCGGGACAGCCTTGCGGGGAAGTCTCTTGATGAACTGACCGGCATATTGCGCGAATTGAAGGCACGCAATCACTCCGTTATGCACAACAAGACCGATGTAGATACTGTGCAGCGAGCAATACGTGCCATAGAGATAGAGACCTATAACGCCGAAAACCATACGGAAGAAAGGGCGATGCCAAAGATAAAATCGCTCGTGATAGGTGTCAATATTGACAGGGATGCACGTCGCAAGAAGATAACCGAGAGGCTCCGACAGAGGCTCGAAGAGGGTATGGTGGAAGAGATTAGGGGGCTCATAGAGAGCGGGGTTGCGCCGTGTGACCTCATATATTACGGACTTGAATATAAGTTTGTGACAGAGTATGTGACAGGAAAGACCACCCGCGAAGAGATGTTTCTTGCTCTCGAAACGGCAATACATCAGTTTGCAAAGCGTCAGATGACTTGGTTCAGAGGAATGGAACGCCGGGGAACTGAAATAAAATGGGTGGATGCCGGTCTCACTATGGAGGAAAAGATAGAACGTATTCTGAATTTCAGAAAAGAGATAACAGGTAATTTCCAACAAATGGAGTGACAATATGGAAAACCAGTCGATATGGGGCATAGTCTATTGCCCGAAGCATGCTGCGCAACGTCGTCATAAATTCTGGGAGAAAGTGGAACACTGCCTTATTGAGAAGAAGGTGGAATATGACTTCGTGCAGAGCGAAAACAACAAGAGTGTGGAACGCCTTATAAGCATGCTCATAAACAATGGCTACAGAACCATTGTGGTTGTGGGAGGCGACTCTGCCCTGAATGATGCTGCCAACTGCCTGATGAGGGTGGAGAAGCACGTGCGCGACGAAATAGTGTTGGGACTGATACCTAACGGTATGATGAACGACTTTGCCTCGTTTTGGGAAATGGAGGAGGGCGACATCGAACGACAGATAGATTGGATAATGAAACGCCGAGTGAGAAAAATCGACATCGGTTGCATCAGATACACAGATAAACAGAACAACAGGAAGCACCGCTACTTCCTCAACAGTGTCAACGTGGGTTTCTTGTCAGACATAATGCACATGCGGCGGAAGACGTTGCGCTTCTTCGGTTCACGCATACTATCGTTTGTCTTCTCTTTCATACTGCTGATGTTCAAGAGAAAAGAATACAAGATGCACATCAAGATAAACAGCGATGTGGTGAAGCGTAAGGTGATGACAGTGTGTGTCGGCAATGCCCACGGCTACGGACAGACACCGAATGCCGTACCATACAACGGTCTGCTCGACGTTTCGGTGGTCTATCACCCCGAGGTTATGCAGCTGCTTGAGGGCTTCTACCTTTTTATTTCCGGAAAATTCCTGAACCATAAGAGCGTTCACCCTTATCGCACACGTGAGGTGAAGTTCGTTGATATGCCACATGCGCCTGTCAACATCGACGGAAGAATGCTCGAAAACATTCATGGAGATTACAGCGTGGAGGTTGAACAGGAGGTGATAAACTTCATTATGCCCGGCTGAAAAGAGGCGACAGAAACGCCCCAAAAATGCAGGTCTGAGAATATACTCCATTACTATGGGGATGGTTGTTGTAGAATATATATATACTGAATATGAGTTATCTTCGATTTGAAAAGGCCATGATGACCAACTTGGGAGAGGCTTTGTCGCGCGAGTTGCTACGCACAAACCGTTCCGGGGCATACTCATGTTCCACGATAGTGGATTGTAATACGAGTAAATATCACGGACTTCTCGTTGTCCCGATACCCGAATTTGACAACGAAAACCATGTGTTGCTCTCCTCGCTTGATGCCACGGTGGTGCAGCACGGAGCAGAATTCAATCTCGGTCTGCACCGGTATAAGGGTGAGAACTATAGTCCTAAAGGGCATAAGTATATACGCGAGTTCGATTGCGACAAAGTTCCCACCACGCTGTATCGTGTAGGCGGGGTGATGCTTAGGAAAGAAGTCGTGTTCCGGCATTATGAAGACTGTATTCTGATACGTTATACCTTGGTTGATGCTCACTCGGCAACGAAACTGCGCTTCCGCCCTTTCCTCGCTTTCCGCAGTGTGCTGGAGTTTACCCACGAGAACTCCGTTGCAAGCAGGGAATACCATAACGTTGACAATGGGATATGCACCTGTATGTATGCCGGCTATCCGAACCTTTACATGCAGTTCTCAAAGAAGAACGACTTCACATTCGTGCCCGATTGGTATCGTGCCTTGGAATATCCCAAAGACAAGGATAGCGGGTATTATTCTGATGAAGACCTCTACGTGCCGGGATATTTTGAGATAGACATAAAGAAAGGTGAGAGCGTGGTGTTCGCCGCTTCCACAAGTGAGGTTAAGACGCGCTCGCTGAAGGCTTTGTTCGACAAGGAGGTGGAAGAACGCTCTCCGCGCAACAATCTTTTCCACTGTCTTGTCAACGCTGCACACCAGTTCCATAACCAAACCAATAAAGACGAACGATATATAATTTCCGGCTATCCGTGGTTTAAATGTCGTGCACGCGACACTTTCATCTCTCTTCCCGGACTGACGCTCGCCATCGAAGAGCAGCATTATTTCGAACTTGCCATGAAGACGGCAGAACGCGGACTGAGGGAGTTCATGGAGGGCAAACCGCTCACGGTGGAAATATGCGAAATGGAGCAGCCGGATGTGCCGCTTTGGGCAATATGGGCGATACAACAATATGCCAAGGAAGCAGGCGAGGAGAAGTGTATAAAGATGTATGGCAGTCTGGTGCGCGACATAGTTGGATTTATAATGAATGGCAACCATCCCAATCTTACGCTCGAAACTAACGGACTTCTGCGCACCGAAGGAAAGGAGAAGGCTGTCACGTGGATGAACTCAACGGTAAAAGGGCATCCTGTTGTCCCACGCACAGGTTTCATAGTGGAGTTTAACGTGCTGTGGTATAATGCGCTGAAGTTTGCCGCCAATCTTGCCGATTGCGTCAATTCGGAGAAAGATGCAGTCATGTTGGAGGAGCAAGCAGAGAAGACCCGAAAGTCGTTTGTCGCCACTTTCGTGAACGAACACGGCTATCTCTTCGACTATGTAGATGAAAATATGGCTGACCTTAGCGTTCGCCCCAACATGATTTTTGCCGTGGCGATAGACTATTCGCCGCTCGACCGCAGCGTTCAGAAGTCGGTTCTCGACGTTTGCACTCGTGAACTTCTCACCCCGAAAGGCTTGCGCTCGCTTTCACCAAAGAGCAACGGATACACCCCGATGTACGTAGGAGAGCAGGCTCAGCGCGACCTTGCCTATCATCAAGGCACAGCATGGCCGTGGCTTGGCGGTTTCTATATGGAAGCATGCTTAAAACTCTACAAACAGACACGTCTCAGTTTCATCGAAAGACAGATGATTGGCTACGAAGACGAGATGGGTATTAACTGCCTTGGAACCATTCCGGAGATGAGCGATGGCAACCCACCGTTCCGTACCCGGGGAGCAATGTCGTTTGCAATGAATGTCGCGGAGATATTAAGAACTCTGAAAATTTTGGAGAAATACACATATAAAAAAGTGGATGTATGAAAGTATTGATGTTCGGATGGGAGTATCCTCCACATGTTTTCGGAGGGCTTGCCACTGCAAATTACGGAATATCAGAGGGTCTGAAGGCACAGGGCGACATAGAGATTGCCCTCTGTCTGCCGAAGCCTTTCGGTGATGAGAGCACCCATGCGGCGCGTATCATTGCCATGAATGCAGTGCCCATAGCCTACCGCAACGTGGAATATGACTATGTGAAAAGTCGTATCGGCAATATAATGTCTCCCGAATACTACTATCATCTGCGAGAAAACATATATGCCGACTTCAACTATATGCACGTCAATGACCTCGGTGCAATGGAGTTCGCAGGCGGTTATCCCGGAAACCTTCATGAGGAAATAAACAACTATTCGATAATTGCCGGGGTGGTGGCACGCACCGAGGAGTTCGACATAATCCATGCTCACGACTGGCTTACTTATCCTGCCGGCATCCATGCGAAGCACGTCAGCGGCAAGCCTCTGTGCATTCACGTTCATGCAACAGACTTCGACCGCTCGCGAGGCAAGGTTAATCCCACTGTGTATGGTATTGAAAAGAATGGCATGGACAACGCAGACTGCATAATGTGTGTATCTGAACTTACACGTCAGACCGTTATAAACCATTATCATCAAGACCCTCGCAAGTGTTATACCGTGCACAATGCGGTTTATCCTTTACGGCAAGAACTGCAAGACATACCACGCCCCGACCACTCCGGAAAGGAGAAGGTGGTGACTTTCCTCGGTCGTATCACGATGCAAAAAGGTCCTGAATATTTCGTAGAAGCTGCCAATATGGTTCTTCATCGCACCCGTAATGTGCGCTTTTGCTTTGCCGGCTCGGGCGATATGATGGAAGCAATGATAAATCTTGCGGCAGAACGCGGCATCGCAGACAGGTTTCATTTCCCGGGTTTCATGCGTGGCAAGCAGGTTTATGAGTGCTTGAAAGGCTCCGATGTTTATGTTATGCCATCGGTTTCTGAGCCTTTTGGGATTTCTCCATTGGAAGCAATGCAATGCGGCACGCCAACAATCATATCCAAACAGAGTGGCTGTGCGGAAATCCTTGAGAACTGCATAAAGGTTGACTACTGGGATATAAATGCTATTGCTGATGCCATCTACTCCATCTGTAACAACGAAAGCCTTTTCAAGTATTTACAGGAAGAAGGCAAACGAGAGGTTGACAACATCACATGGGATAAGGTTGGGGCATGGATTCGCACGCTTTACCTCCGCACGCTCGGTTGGGATTGACGACAAGGACATTTTATTTAAGGCAAGAAAGAGAAGTAAGATAAACGCAAACATGAAAGCCCATGCTCCCGTAACGGCTTACCATTGGGTATAAGAGGGGAGCCTTTGAGTATGAAAACAATATGCTTATATTTTGAAATTCACCAGATAATACATCTCAAACGCTACCGCTTTTTCGACATCGGCACAGACCATTATTACTACGATGACTACGAAAACGAGCGCACTATAGAAGACATCACCAGACGTTCTTATATGCCTGCCCTCAATGTTTTGGGTGACATGATACGCGATTCGGAAGGATATTTCAAGGTGGCATTCTCGCTTTCGGGTGTAGGAATGGAGCAACTTGAAATGCACGCGCCCGAAGTTCTTGAGAAATTGCAGGAACTTAACGGCACGGGATGTGTGGAATTTCTCGCCGAACCTTACAGTCACGGACTTTCGTCGCTTGCAAACGAGGCTGCGTTCGCTGCCGACGTGAAGAAGCAGGCAGAAAAGATAGAACAATATTTCGGCAGGAAACCCACCGTGCTGCGCAACTCATCACTTATCTATTCGGATGATATCGGCACGCAGGTTGCGGCTCTCGGCTTCAAAGGTATGCTCACAGAGGGAGCAAAGCATATACTCGGCTGGAAGTCACCTCACTATGTATATAACAGTTCTATAGCACCAAATCTGAAACTATTGCTCCGCGATGTGGAACTTTCAGACGACATATCGTTGCGATTTAGCAATACAGAGTGGGAACGTTATCCACTCTTTGCCGACAATTATGTTGAGCGTATAGCTCGTATGCCGGAAGACGAGAACGTGATAAACATATTCATGGAACTGTCTGCTTTGGGCATAGCGCAACCGCTGTCGTCGAATATCCTTGAATTCTTGCGCGCAATGCCTGTATGCGCAAGGCAGAGAGGTATCACCTTCTCCACACCATCGGAGGTAATATCCGAGACGAAGAGCGTGAGTGCGATAAACGTACCTTACGCCATGTCGTGGGTCAACGAAGAGCGCGACATCTCGCCTTGGCTCGGAAATTCGATGCAGCGGGAGGCTTTCAACAAACTATACAGCATTGCCGATCGGGTGCGCATTGCCAACGATGCGAAAATAAATCAAGACTGGGACTACCTTCAGGCTTCAAACAATTTCCGTTTTATGACAACGGAACATTCCAACGTAGGACTCGACCGAGGAATATACAGTTCGCCTTTCGACGCATTCACAAACTATATGAATGTGCTGGGCGACTTCCTGAACCGCGTCAACAGTCTTTATCCGGATGAGATAGACAACGAAGAACTCAACTCTCTGCTCACCACTATAAAGAACCAAGGAGACGAAATAACAATGAAAGAAAAGGAGATTGTGAGGTTACAGGCAAAGGTGGAGAAACTTCAGATTGCCGAGGAGAGGTTGAAGCAGAAACTCGACAAGGCTGTTGCTAAGAAGAGTGTTGCCAAAAAGAAGGCGACAAAAAACACCGAAGCAAGTGAGGAAAAGATAAATGACAAGCAGTAAAAGATATATTTACAGTCTGTTATAAAAAGTCGTTTGATTTAAGATTAAAGTGTTTTTCGAACAATAAAAATAATATGAGAAGTAGAACAACCAAGTGGTTTGAAACAAAAGTCCGTTTTGAAAAAGTGATGGAAGACGGGCAACAGAAATTTGTTAGTGAACTATATGTGATGGACGCGCTTAGCTTCACTGAGGCTGAACAGCGCATAACGGAAGAGATGTCAACGTATATAAGCGGTGAGTTTAACGTCGTTTCCATACGTCCTACACCATATGATGAGATATTCTTCAGCGATGCCCCAAGTGACGACAGATGGTTTAGGGCAAAACTCAACTTCATCACTCTCGACGAGAAGAGCGGTAAGGAAAAGCGCACAGCAGTTAACTATCTCGTGCAAGGCTCATCTTTACAGTCGGCTCTGAAGAACATAGAACTTGTAATGGGCACCACGATGCTCGACTATGTAGTTGTCGGTCTGACAGAAACGCTCATAATGGACGTGTTTGAATACACCGCGGCTACCGGTAAAGAGGATAAGGAACAACATGAAGAAGCGTAGAAATCATGAACTTCAACGTAAAAGAACACCTGAAGAAGGTAAAAGACAAACTGCCCGTTGGCGTAAAACTCGTTGCCGTTAGCAAGTATCATCCTACCGAATACATAAAAGAGGCATACGACGAAGGGCAACGTCTGTTCGGTGAGAGCCACGAACAGGAGATAAGACAGAAGGTTGAAGCCCTGCCAAAAGACATAGAGTGGCATTTCATCGGCCATCTGCAGACCAACAAGGTGAAGTATATCGCACCATACATATCCATGATTGATGCCGTTGACTCGCTGAAACTGCTTAAAGAAATAAACAAGCAGGCGCAGAAGAACAACCGAGTGATAAAGGTACTCATAGAACTTCACATTGCCGAGGAGGAAACAAAGTATGGATTTTCGCTTGAAGACTGCCGTGCAATGCTTGCTTCGGGCGAATGGCGCGAACTGAAAAATGTGGCTATTTGCGGTCTGATGATGATGGCAAGTAATGTGGATGACACCGAAACCATAAGGCGGGAAATGCTCATGGCAGCCGATTTCTTCGACGAGATAAAGGCAGAGTATTTCGCCGATGACGACCATTTCTGCGAGCGTTCATGGGGGATGAGTCACGATTATGGCATTGCCGTGGAGTGCCGTGCCACTATGGTACGGGTGGGAACCACTATCTTCGGACCTCGTGTTTATTAGCAAACGCAACCCATAACATTTGCTTTCGGAATATGATTTCGGCGATTTTACAATGCAATTTCGGCGATTTTGGTAATCAATTTCGCCGAAATTGTTGAGTAAAATCGCCGAAATTGGTTTGCATTATATGGCAACTTGTATGCCCTATGATGCTGTAGTGTGCCATGACAGAACATCTTACAGGTTGTTAAGGCGGCGCAAAATTTTCTTGTTCAGCACGAGTATCGAGCGGCGATTGATGTCGATGTCTTCACGTAACATATTGAAAGCCTCGCTTATGGCATTCACAACCCTTGCCGGAGTGCGCCTCGACTTGTCGGCATCGGGATTTACTACAATCTTTATTCCTTTGTGTTCGGTGTGTATCTCTATTTCTTTCCCCGTGATTATAGGGTCGCCGTCGAAATGAATATATCCTTCGTTCTCCCTCCTTATAATCAGTTTGTCGGCCTTGAGCGTCTTTATCTTACTGTTGTTTCCTATCGTTTTGGCAAACAAGTCCATGCTTATCTGTGGTGCATCGAAAACATCGAAAGGCTCCATTATTATAACATCAAGCAGTCCGTCGCTCATGGAAGCCTGCGGTGCGATGTAAGCATTGTTGCCATATTGCGACGCATTGGCACACGCTATCAGGAAAGCCTTGAGCCGCTTTGTTCCTTCCCCGTCGGTTATTGTATATGTCTCCGGCTTATACCTAAGTCCTTCGCGCAGCACGTTCTCGGCGTATGTTATAGGTCCTCGTTTACCGGCTTCTGCGAATTTCATGCTTACGAAAGCATCGAAGCCCATTCCGCAGGTGCAGAAAAACGGAATGCCGTTAATCACGCCGTAGTCAAGGTCGTGTATTACACAGCGGTTTATCGTTTCGACAGACTTTTTAAGGCTCATCGGGAGCATCAGATGCCGTGCCAGTCCGTTACCCGACCCGCACGGCACTATTGCCATTGCTGTGTCGGTGTGCACCAACGCCCGTCCTATCTCATTCACAGTCCCGTCTCCTCCCACTGCGACAACGATGTCGATACCGTTTCTTACGGCATCTGCAGCAAGTTCGGTGGCATGCCCGGCCCAGTCGGTAAAGACAATTTCATATTGGAATTTGTCTTTGTCGATGGTTCGTTCTATGAGTTCAGGCAGCCCTGTTTTGCTCACAGTACCGGAAATCGGGTTCATTATGAATATGATTTTCTTCTTCATCTTTTCCGCTTGCAAAATTACCATAAATAGGTTAAATCGCAAGAAATGTGGTTATAAATTTAATTAAAACGCACTTTTCCGAGCAAAAAACGCCTTTGGTATATTTTTTTTTGTATCTTTGCAGCCTGAATTAAAACATCGGTAGTGAACCTACTCTTAAATTACATAAATGGGACTATTACAAGAAAGGTACAAGAAATATCGTGACCCGCAGAAGTTTATCAGCCTCGGCGTCTATCCTTATTTTAGGGAAATTGTTGGGAAACAAGGCACAGAGGTGGAGATGGGTGGTCATCACGTGTTGATGTTCGGGAGCAATGCTTATACAGGACTTACCGGCGACCCGCGTGTAGAGGCCGCAGCGAAAGCAGCAATCGACCAGTATGGCACAGGTTGTGCAGGCAGTCGTTTCCTCAATGGAACGCTTGATTTGCACGTGGAGTTCGAAAAAGAACTTGCTGAATTTGAGGGCAAGGACGAAGCCTTGGTATTCTCTACCGGCTTTTCGGTAAATTCAGGTGTGCTTGCAAGTATATGTGGTCGCGAAGACTACATAATATGTGATGACCGCAACCACGCATCCATAGTTGACGGAAGGCGACTCTCGTTTGCCACTTGCTTGAAATATAAGCACAACGACATGGAAGATTTGGAGAAACAACTGCAGAAATGTCGTCCGGAATCTATCAAGATGATTGTCGTTGACGGTGTTTTCTCAATGGAGGGCGACCTTGCCAATCTTCCGGAAATAGTGAAACTGAAGAAGAAGTATGATGCAAGCATATATGTGGATGAAGCACACGGACTTGGAGTATTCGGTCGTGAAGGGCGCGGTGTATGCGATTATTACGGCGTTACCGATGATGTTGACGTGATAATGGGCACGTTCTCTAAGAGTCTTGCAAGTATCGGAGGCTTCGTGGCAGCCGATTTCGACACGATAAACTTCCTTAGACACACTTGTCGCACATATATATTCAGTGCCAGCAACTCACCATCTGCCACAGCTGCAGCAAGGGAAGCGTTGCACATAATACGAAAGGAACCGGAACGAATAGAACGTTTGTGGCAAGTGACTCGATATGCCCTGCGCCGTTTCCGTGAAGAAGGTTTCGAGATAGGAGACACCGAAAGCCCAATAATACCGCTCTATGTGCGCGACGTGGAGAAGACATTCCTCGTGACCAAACTGGCTTTTGACAACGGAGTGTTTATAAATCCGGTAATCCCACCGGCATGCGCGCCGCAGGACACGCTTGTTCGTTTCGCACTGATGGCTACCCATACAGAGGAGCAGGTGGAGCGTGGCGTACAGGCTTTGAAAGCCATTTTCGTAGAGCAAGGCATCATAAAAAAATAGTTTTCGACAGGTGTTGATGATTGAGTGACAGATAGACGAGAAATCACTGATACCTTGCGGAGACAATATTACAAAACAAGGGGGCAGCACATGATGTATTGGTGCTGCCCCTTTGCCGGTTATGTTTGAAATATCATTCGGCTTTCTTCTTTTCGTTACCTTTCTTCTGCTTGTAGTAGAGTAGGGGAACAACTATAAGCGTCAGTATCGTGGATGTTATGGTTCCACCCATCAGCGATATTGCAAGACCTTGGAATATAGGGTCGAAGAGAATTATGAATGCTCCGAGCACCACACTTCCTGCAGTGAGGAGAATTGGCATTGTGCGCACAGCGCATGAGTCAATCACGGCTTGTTTCAGCGGAACACCCTGTCGCATACGCATGTCTATAAAGTCTATGAGCAGTATAGAGTTGCGCACCATAATTCCGGCAAGAGCTATGAAACCAATCATAGACGGTGCACTGAAATATGTTCCCATCACCCAATGTCCTATAATGATGCCTATTAACGAAAGGGGTATCACCGAAAGCTGCACCAATGGTGTGACGAAATTGCCCGACCAGCCTACTATGAGTATGTAGATGAGCACAAGAACGAAAGCAAATGCCATTCCGAGGTCGCGGAAAACCTCATGAGTGATCTTCCATTCGCCGTCCCATTTCAGACTGTAACCGTAGTCCGAAGGCATGCCGACATAGAGTTCTTCCACCGCATTTCCGTCTGTCGAGCGCAGTTCTTTCAGTCGTTCCGAGATGTCGAGCATGGCATATATAGGACTTTCCGGGTCGCCGGCCACCTCTGCCGTTACATACACCACGCGTCTCTGATTTTTGCGAAAGATGCTGTACGGAGCCGCCGTGGTCACGGTGTCGGCAATGTCTCTAAGTCTCACACTCCCCCCATCCTGTGTCGGTATGGCAAGAGCGAGCAGGTCAGCCACTGATGAACGTGTGATTTCGGGATAGCGTATGTTTATTTCGGTCTGTGTCTGTGCCGTCGCGCTGTGCATCACTCCGACGTTCATTCCGGCAACTGCACCCCTCATCTCCTGCACAGCCATTGCAGTGTTAGCACCATAGGTTGCCGCTTTCAGTTTGTTTATACGTATCGAAAGTTGAGTGTGATTATCTTCCCTGCTACAATCAACGTCAACCACATTGTCAGTTTCCGATAAAATATTCATCATCTTGTCGGCAATTCTGTGCTGTTCGTTGGTATCGGGACCATATATTTCTGCCACAATGGTTGACATTACCGGAGGTCCGGGTGGAATTTCCACCACCTTTACGTTTGCTCCATAGCGTTTTCCGATATTCTGCAGAGGCTCTCTCATGCGGCGTGCAATGTCGTGGCTCTGTTCGCTGCGGTCACTTTTAGGTGTCAGGTTCACGAGAATGTCAGCCACGTTGCTACCGGAGCGCATGTCATAGTGGCGTACCAGTCCGTTGAAACTGATTGGAGAAGCCGTGCCACTATAAATCTGATAGTTCTCAACCTCGTTGTCCTGTCCTGCGTATGCAGCCAATTCGCGTGCCACAGCATTGGTCTGTTCAAGCGTTGTACCCTCGGGCATGTCAACGATAATCTGAAATTCAGACTTGTTGTCAGACGGAAGTATCTTTACAGGCACAGCTTTCGTGGGAAAGAGAAGTAATGATGCCAACAGCACTACAACCAGAATAATCATGAATGTCCACCTCTTGCGGCGACTCTCAAGCAATGGCACCATAGTCATTTCATAGAAACGATAGAACATATTGTGATTTCCAAGGTCCTCATTAGTATGTTCTGAAGAACTTTCCGCAACTTCCTCATTGCCGATCTTCTCATTCTTCGCTTTGTGACGCAGGAAGAGAAAACCGAAATATGGGGTAAGAGTGAGTGCGGCAAACAGCGAGAATGCCATTGCTATTGAAGCACCTATTGGCATGGGACTCATGTATGGTCCCATCATTCCTGACACAAAAGCCATTGGCAATACTGCAAAAATCACGGTTAGTGTTGCCAATATCGTTGGATTTCCAACTTCGTTCACTGCAAATAGGGCAGCCTTGACAGGTGAGAGTTTACCCATCTTGAAGTGGCGATACATGTTCTCGGCAATCACAATGGAGTCGTCGGTGACGATACCTGTCACGAAAACCAATGCAAACAGTGTGATGCGATTTAGCGTGTAACCGAGAAAATAATACGAGAAAAGTGTCAGCGCGAATGTTATTGGCACGGATAAGAATACCACTAATCCGCCTCGCCAGCCCATTGCGAGCATGACAAAGAGCGTTACTGCGAAGATTGCGAACAGCAGATGTATAAGCAGTTCGGACACTTTGTGTGATGCCGTTGCACCATAGTCGCGTGTTATGTTCACGTTGATGTCATCCGTGATAATGTTGCCTTGCATCTGAGCAACTTTTTCTTTTACAGACTCAGCCAACTGCATGGCATCACTACCTTTGGTCTTGGCTATCGACAGTGTAACTGCAGGGTAGTCGCCGGGGAAGGAAACGCGTGAAGACTTCAACGCATTACCATAACCGAACGACACATATTGTGACGGAAGCGATGCCCCCTCGGTTATTGTTGCCACTTGATGCAGATAGACAGGCATATCACCGGAAACTCCGATAATTGTATTGCGGAGCTCATCTACAGTACTGAAGAAACCTCCGGTGTAAACCTTCATTACGCTACCGTTCACGGGTAAATCACCACTTTCGCTCCTTACGTTCTCCCCGCGAAGAGCCTGTGCAATGCTGCCGATTGACAAACCAGCCTCTGACATCTTCTCACGGTCAGGCTCTATGCGCACCTCACGTTTCCTGCCACCTGTTATTTTTACTTGAGCCACGTCGGGAACACGTTTCAAGCGGTCTGCAACTTCTTCCGCAACCTGTCGCAATGCGTAGCCATCGTCTTTGCCCCAAAGTGTAATCGACATTGAAGGAACATCGTCAATCGAACGGGTCTTTATCAGAGGCATCGTAACGCCCAGCGGCATTTGATCCATGTTCTTCATAACCTCGTTGTAGAGTTTCACGATAGAGCGTTCAACGTCTTCACCCACATGAAACTGCACTGTGACCATAGCCATTCCGTCCATCGACGTGGAAAAGACGTTCTCAACACCTTTTATGTTAGACAACACTTTCTCTAACGGTGCCGAAATGATTCGTTCCACCTCGTTTGGCGATGCTCCGGGATATACGAGCATCATGTCTGCCATAGGTACGTCAATCTGTGGCTCTTCCTCGCGCGGTATTGAAATCACGCTGAAAAGTCCCAATAGCAGGAACGCCACCACCAAGAGCAGACTGAGTTTCGATTGTAAGAAAACTCCTGCAATCTTGCCTGATATTCCTTTTTCCATGTTATATCTATTGTCTGGTTGTTGTTATTTAATAGTTACTTTGTCGCCGGTCTTCATGGTAGAGAGAGGAGACCTAACGACGCGATCTTTTGAATTGAGTCCCGAAAGAACTTCAACCCTGTTGCCGTCGTCGTGCCCCAATCGCAGCCAACGCAGCACCACACGGTTTCGAGGACTTACAACATACACCCCTTGCAACTGTCCTTGATTTACGATAGAAGACTTTTCTATTGTCAGTGTGTTGTTGTTATTGCCCACATTATTACCGCGTATTACCACGTCGGCATACATTCCGCTTTTCAACCGCGATGACATATCCTGTGAAAAACTTATTTTTGCAGCATACTGTCCGCCTGTCATTGTTGCAGAAGGACTGAGTTCGGAAACAAATCCCACAAATGATACATTGGCAGACTTCACCGTAACAGAGACACTATCGCCTTCTGCCACGCTTCCTGCTATGCTCTCGGGAATCATTGCGCTGACATTCAGTCTGCCACCCTGTTCTATTGCCATGAGTGGCATGCCCGGATTTGCCATGCTTCCCACGTCAATCATCTTTTTAGTCACCGTTCCTGAGAATGGAGCATGGATGCGAGTGTATGAAAACATGTTGCTTATTTCTCTTAAAGACTGTCTTGCCATTTCCACCTGTGACGCCGCGGAGGTCTTGCCGAGTTGCATACGCTCGAGTTCTTTTGCCGATGCGCTGCCTTGCTGATACAAGTTGCTGTACCTGTTGTAGTCGCGTTCTGCAATTTGATATGCGGCGATAGCAGTATTCAATGCAGCCTGTGCCCGTGCCTGTTGTGCCGCAATATCGGTACTATTAACCGTCAGCAGAAGTTGCCCTTTTGTTACTTTGTCACCCTCATTGACATAGATTTTATCAATAAATCCCATCACTCGTGTTGCTATAATTGCGGTATTCTCGGCAGCGATGCGACCACTCGTGATGATATTTCCTGCCTCATAATGCCCGGGAGCATACACCTCAACGGTCGTTATTTTCTCTGTTTCTGCCTGCTTTTGCTCGTCAGAGCACGAAGTTAAAAGCGTCATGGCTACTGATAAAGTCATTACGGTTGTCATTCTTATATTTTTCATTCTATTGAAGTTTTGGTAAGCATTTGTTGATAATAATAAGCGATGTTGTAATTCATAACTGCCTTTGCCTGTTCAAGTTGATGATGCAGTAATGTGGCGCGCGAAGTGAGGAGGTCGGTTGTGGTGTCAAGTCCCTCAGCATGACGGTTTGTTATTACCCGCAGAGCCTCTGCCGACTGTTCAACGGAGGCTTCCCTACGTGCTATTTCGGCTTGCAAGTGTTCCAGTTTTCTGACATTGGCATACAGTTCAGCTCTGCTGCCATCTACTTTTGCTTGATAAACCTCCTGCATACGTGAGTATTCGGCAGTTGCAGCACGAAGTCTTGCGCGAGAGTTGTTGCCATCGAAGATATTCCATGACAGGACTATTCCTGCCATATATGCACCCTTTTCAAATCCAAGAACTTTGTGGCTGTTGAACTGATAGGAGCCAAAGGCATTCAGGCGAGGTAGCAATGCGGCGCGCGCTCCTTTAACCGCAGCCTCTGAAGCATCCAAACCGGCTTGTAATGCCAATATGTCGTCGCGCATGCTTATCATTGCGTCTCTTTTCAAAGCATTGCTACGTTCTTGTCGTAGTGGAGTTACCATGTAATCTTTCCCGCCAAGTGGTTCTCCCATTGCAAGTTTCAACTGGTCGGAAGCGTCTGAAACGGAATTGCGAGCCATTGCCAAAGCACTCTCGATAGAGCGCATCTCAACCTCCGCTTTCATAACATCAGACTTCTGTACTAATCCTTCATTATAAAAGTTTGTGACGTTTTGACTGATTGTTTTCATGTCATTCAATGTGGAGTCCAACACTTCAACCGAACGGTATGCCATTTGAAGTGCAGTGTATGCGTAGTGTACGTTATAGGAAATTTGGGTGGAAATATATTGCCTCTGATGACGTGTTGCATTCTCGAAATGCTTTGCACCTTTTTTTGCATATAACAAATCAAAGTTCAGTATTGGTATTTTTACTTCCAAACTGGTGCTAAATTGATGTGTAGCATCCGGTGAATTGAGGAGCTCGGGATTGAAAGAGTCCTGCGTTACAGAGCCTTGCTGGAGATTGAAACCAAAAGCATTGAGAGGGTTGTTTGTCACCATACCACTGTAATTCAGCGATACCTGAGGTAGGAACATACCCTCTGTCTGTCGTCTGTTTTGGATTGCTTTCTCCTCATCAAAGCGTGCCATGTGAGCAAGTCGGTTGTCTTCCAACGCCCTCGCAATGGCTTCATCTTGTGTGATAAGTCGCCTTTCCTGTGCATTTACTTTGCCAATTATGGTTAGAAAGCAAAGCATTGTGAAAATAATGTTTCTTGTCATGTCCTTTGTTTTTTGTGCAAAGGTAGTGATGACAAGCAGAAACCACAATGTTAAAGAAAGACAATCTATGGTTTATTCGGGACAAGTGAAATATGAGAAGAATACCTTGTCCTTAATTAACCATATCAAGTTTCTTATATACCATTACCTGACGACATTTACTGTCTGTATGATGTTGGCATCTTCCCAGTCTGACGTTTGAAGAACTTCACAAAGTTTGATGGGTCATCGAAGCCGAGATGATAGGCTATTTCCTTTACTTTCATATCGGAATACTGCAACAATCGCCGTGCCTCAAGTGCCAATCTGCTGTTTATAATCTTCAGAGGTGTTGTGTTTGCAGCCTCTGCCACTCCCCGTGTCAGTGTCTTTGATGAAATGTTCAGAAGTGAGGCATAATCCTGAACCGAATGTTTCTTGCGGAAATTATGTTCCAATTGCTGGCGGAAACGTACAAATATTCTGTCAGCCTGACAGTTTATGCACAGTCGTTTCTCGTTTTCGTTGTTTCCCCTGCGCTGTATTGTTATAAGGAAGAGGTGCAACAAGTGCTGTAAGTAGTCCTTATGTGCAAAAGCATCTTTGCGGTTCAGTTCATCCTGCATTGCTTTGAGGAGCGTGAGAAGGGTGTCACGTTCTCCATCACCTATTATTATATATGGCTGTCGGTAATTGGTATCGAACAGGTCATATTTAAGGAATATGCTCTCCATGCTGCTCTCGTCGCTAAGGAATTGTTCGCAGAAACGCATCCCTATACCTCCGGGTGTCTTACCTTCGACGAAAGAAATCACCTGTCCCGGAGTAAGAAAGAACAACGTTCCGGCAGAAAATGTATAGCGCACGGAGTCAACCTCAAACTCTCCATCACCGTCCATGAACCACAGTATGCGGTAACACTGACTGATATGCGGGCGGAAGAGTTCGTTGTATTCCTTACTTTCGGGCTGTATATGTGATATGCAGAACTCAAAAGAGGAGTCGCATGCGGCTTTTAACTCATCTGATTTCAATGCGCTTATTTGCATTATATTTCCTTCCTTTATTGTTACTACATCGCAAAGTTAATGCTTTTCCGGCAATTAACGCTGTTTATTCTTGAATGTTTATAGTATATTAAGTTCTTCGTAACCTTTGCTTCTCTAATTCATTTTGATGCGTCAAATGTCTCGACAAGCAATTCTATATTGGCGGAAAGACGTTTTTTAGACGTGTTATTTTTTTGTCTTTATAAATAAAATAACTATTTTTGCAACAGATTATTAACCTTGCAAACAGGAATACGATGAAGAGATGTGTGTATGTTTTAATATGCGTTTTATTTGTGACAATGGAAGCAAATGCCCAAGACATCATACTCTATGAACCCTTTTCAAAGAGCAACTCGAATGACATTCCGGACGGATGGGTTCTAATAGATAACGACCATGACGGGTATAACTGGTATCTGCTTTCAGACATGAGTTCGTGGCTTGCGGGACCTGATGGCATGCCGGGCATCATTACTTCTGCCTCATCTCAAGGCAAGGCACTTACACCCGACAACTGGTTGGTTACTCCCCTTGTCGCAGGTGCCACCAAAGTGGCGTTCTATGCTTCCGCCCAAGACGACAGGTTTCCCAACGAGGTGCTTGCAATAATGGCATCATCTTCAGGAACGAATGTGGAGGATTTTGTTTTGGTTGCCGAAGAAACGTTGAAAGGTTCGACAACAGTCTGTCGCGAAGTTGCCCCAAGGAAGGCACGAGGCAGTTGGTATTACTACGAGAAAGACTTGCCGGAAGGGACAAGGTATGTAGCGTTCCGTCACTATAAAAGTAAGGACTTGTTCCGTCTTAATATAGATGATGTGAAAATTTACGGCGTTATTCCTGCCGGGATTGATGACATCCTGTCTGATGAAAACAATGAAGCAGAACTTTCAGACAATGTCATATATACCATAAATGGCATAAGACTGCGTGACAACAGACTGAAAAATCTTCCCAAAGGTGTTTATATTAAGAATGGCAGGAAGGTGATATTTTAAATGCAAACACGCGATGAAAAAACATTATTAGTTAATGAATGCGTTCCTTAAAATATAGTTTCACTCGCTTTAATCCCTCAACTCCGAGTATTGTCAGTCCGCCATATTGGAATGTTTTTGCAAGTCCGAAGAAGACAACCCATAAAACTGCCTTCATCTCTTTAGATGTATCAAGGGCTGCCTGTGCAAATGAAATGATATAAAAAGGTATGCACATGGCAAGAATTATCACGCCGGTGCGGAATGATAATGAGGCAAGCCATGTTTTTATTTTCCTAAATATTTTCTTCATTTTCAGATTGTTTTAATATAGCATACACGCTATTATTCACAGTAAATACCTTCTAAAAAGAGTGCCCCTGCACAGAGTGAACTCTAATACAGGGGCTGGTGAAAGGAGGAGGTGGTACCACCAGGAATCGAACCGGGGACACACGGATTTTCAGTCCGTTGCTCTACCAACTGAGCTATGGTACCATTATGGTTTCTTTTCAACGGCTGCAAAGGTACGTCTTTTTATCATATAAATCCTATTAACATCCTATATTTTGTCCTCCATTATTTTTTTTTAACAATAAAACTTCAAAAACAAGGGTCTATAAACAAACTAATGTTATTCTAAAATATGCTCTTATATAAATGCCTTCTCACAATAAATAAAGATGAATGACGTTATATAAAGAGATGAAACCATACAAGTACATAGCAATTATGGTGGCAATGCTGATTAGCGTTGCCGCATGCAGCGATGAGGATTTCTCTTCTTCGCCATCATTGAGATTAACTTTTTCCACCGATACAATCGGTTTTGACACCATATTCTCAAAGGTGCCGTCAAGCACTCGTACCATGTGGGTTTACAACAGGTCGGGGAACGATTTGAGATGTAGCAGTGTCAGGCTTATGAATGGTAATCAGACGGGTTACAGGGTGAACGTAGATGGAATATATCTCAGTCCGTCTGCCGGTTATATGATACAGAATGCGGAAATAAGAGATAAGGACAGCATGAGGGTTTTCGTTGAATTGACATCTCCGAAAAGTGGTAGTCACGAGCCATTACGTCTTCAGGACAAGTTGCTTTTTACGCTCGAAAGCGGCAACGTTCAGGAGGTGTTGCTTGATGCTTATTCGTGGGATGCGGAAGAGGTGAACAGCCTTATCGTCTCTGAAGATACCACACTTGAAAGCCAATCGCCACTGCTCATAAACGGAATGATTAAAGTTGAACAAGGCGCAACGCTGACAATACCTGCCGGGCAGACGTTATACTTCAGCAGTAACGCAGGGATTGAGGTTTCCGGAACGTTGATATTGAAAGGTACGGCGGAGAATAACGTCACGTTGAGAGGCTCGCGGCTCGACAATATGTTCGATTACCTGCCGTATGATTTGGTAAGCGGGCAGTGGAAAGGCATACGTTTCATGGGAACATCGTATGGAAACAAGATTGAATATGCCGACGTACACAGCGCAATGGATGCCATAGTGTGCGACTCCGGCGACGTTTCAAAGTTAAAACTCGACATCGAAAGTTCTGTCATACATAACTGTCAGGGATATGGTGTTAAGTCTGTATATAGCAGTATAAGAATAAACAATTCGCAGATAACGAACACCTTGAAGGATTGCTTAGCCGTTTTCGGGGGCAATGCCTATGTCGCCAATTCCACAATCGCTCAGTTCTACCCATTCGATTCCAAACGTGGCGCGGCTCTAAGGTTTGCCAACATACTCGACAAACAGTCGCTGCCGCTTCATGACATGCAATGTGTCAACAGTATTGTCACAGGCTATGCGGAAGATGTATTGAAGGGAGAGTATGAGGAAACGGAAGGTATATTCAATTACATGTTCACCAACTGCATACTGCGAACTCCGGAAATAACTGACGAAGAGACAGCCAAGCACTTCCTCAACGTGATATGGGAAAATCCGAAAGACACCGTTTCCGGAGGGGATAAGAATTTCAAACTCGTTGATTTAAATACACAGCATTACGATTTCCACCTCTCGGAAAAGTCAAAGGCTGTTGATGCTGCTGCGGCATCGTTTGCCACACGGACAGACCGCGATGGCACTCCGCGCGATGAAAAACCGGACATGGGATGCTACGAGTTCAGAAAAGAGTGAACCTAAATACATGAACATAAATAACTTTTAAAACGTATGAAAGAGGTTAAGATTGAAAGTAAGATAAAGATTTGCGACATGAACGAATTGACTTCTGACGAGCAGAGGTTGATAGAAAAGGCAAAGAAAGCCACAGACAATTCTTACTCTCCGTATTCACGCTTCAGAGTAGGGGCTGCGATACGGCTCGGCGACGGAACAGAGATTATCGGTGCGAACCAAGAGAATGCCGCTTTTTCGGTCACGGTGTGTGCAGAACGAAGTGCTATTTTTGCAGCCATGACACAATATCCCGACCAGCCCATTACCCACCTTGCCATTGCTGCACGCAATGAAAATGGCTTCATGGCAGAGCCTACTGCTCCATGCGGCTCGTGCAGGCAGGTAATCCTTGAGGTGGAAAACCTACACAAGCAGAACATCCGCATGTATTTATATGGAGAGAACCACGTTTATGTGATTGAAAGTATCAAAGACATACTCCCGCTTAACTTTGACAGCGAAAGCATGTAGGAACTTGATTGTTAGATTATAAAGCACGAGGCAGGTCGTATTCAGATACCTGCCTCGTGCTTATTTTATGCCTTATTTACCCCCCAAAGGCAACCTGTCCGACAATCGTATGCAATCATTAAGTGCTATGATGACAATTTGGAGTTAACCTGTTCATTTGCCTCCTCTCAACAAAATACTCGTTGCGCCGAGGGTGAACAATGCTCCGTCTTCAATCACCCGCCTCTCTCTGTCACCGAGTATCTCGTTGTCAACAAACGTTCCGGTGTTGCTCGGTCCGTCTCTGAGCACATACTTCAGTCTGCCATGCTTGTCGCGACTCACATTTATCACGCAATGGGTGTTGTCAACGCTTGGGTCAACGGTCTCTATAGGCGTGTTTATGGGATTTCCTTTCTGGTAACGTCCTATCACGTTGTCGCCCATCTGCAATGGTATCACTTGCTTATAGTGAAACACATTCTCTATTACCACAATGGCACCGAGGTCGTCATTCTCTACCAAATCTTCCGGATTTTCCTCCTTTTGCCTGTCTCTCAACTTACTGACCCCTATTCTTATACCAAACTGTTTGTTACATTCCGGACAAACGAAGATGAGCGACTGTCCGTCTTTATATCGGGTTTCGTCAAATGTTATGAAATTATCGCACTTAGGGCATCTTACTCTCTTCATGTTATAATCTAACCTGTTTATTGTTTAATCTCATAAACCCATGCCTGCTCGAAGAACTTATTGTCGCGAAGTTTCTTCAGTTCTTTTTGAGCATCGGTCTCTGACGAATATTCTCCATATACTATTCTGCGACCGCCTTTGCTATCTATCATTCTTGCCGAAGTAAAGCCTTCCCTGTGCACAATGTCTATAAAAGCCTCGCCATTGTTCCGTGACACCTGACTTGCCATCACGATGCAATACACCTTCTTTGCTTCAGCTGCTTCTGCGTTGTTGCTCGTTTCCTTGCTCTTTTCTTTAACAATCTTAGGCGAATTATCCGTTTCGCCCTCTGCCATGACAGGCTTTGCGATTTCATTGCCTTCTGTTACCAGCACCTTAGGCATTATCCGATAGAGCATGTCGGTATTGATGTTCACCATACCCATTTCCAAATTGCCTTTAGCAAGGGGCGAAGTGAAGAGGAAAAAGCCCAGCAAGGCTATGATTACGGCAGCGGCGTTACGTATAACGCTCAACTTTATACTTATAGCATCATCCTTGATGTTGTCGCCAATCGGTTTAACATCATCGTTGACATTTGTCTTAACTGTTACAGCCGGTTCCTTGTCAACTACCGCTTCTTCGGCTTTCGACACCTTATTATTTGGCAAGTCTGCCAGCATTTTCACCGGAATGGAGTCTAAAGCATACAGTTCAGGAGTGAGCAAGCCTGCCTTTATCGGCGTGAACTCGATGTTCCCGTCGCCATTCACCGACAACATTCCTATTCCGTTTAAGGTGTAAACGCCGTCGTTGAGAAGCCGCTCATTTAGTGCGCCCACTTCTTCTTCAATCCTCTGCATTGCCTCCGGGAAACTTATATCGAGCGTTTCCACGTATGATTGTGCCAGCAGATTATCGTTTGCATTCAACTTTGGGTTAAATCCCAAGGTGCGCAATGGCGGAATAAGGAGGTGGTCTTCTTCGTTATATCTTGCACAAACATGATGAGCCATGAAGCCTCCTAATCCCGGCACCACGACGCAATCATTGCTGAGGAGCAAAATTTCGATGTGTCTTTCCAAACTGTTCACGTTTGCAAAAGTAGTGAATTTCCCCGAGATTTCAAAGAAAAAGCTTCTCTAATCAGAAAAAAGAATGGAAATACTTTCGCCAATCAGAATATTATGCTTAATTTTGCATCAGTAAAATAAACATATACCATTATATAATATAAACGTAAACGATGAACTACTTAAAGACCGATATTAACGGTGTGTTCATAATCGAGCCGAACGTTTTTGAGGATTCTCGTGGCTATTTCTTCGAAGCATTCAAGAAGGAAGAGTTTGAGAAGCATGTAGGAAAGGTTGATTTCGTGCAAGACAACGAGTCAAAATCATCGCGCGGCGTGCTCCGCGGGTTACATTATCAGAAGGGTAGTGCTTCGCAGGCGAAACTTGTGCGTGTGATAAAAGGCACTGTTGTGGATGTTGCCGTGGATATACGCAAGAGTTCTCCTACGTTCGGAAAGCATGTAATGGTGGAACTTAGCGACAAGAACAAACGACAACTGTTCATCCCTCGTGGTTTTGCTCACGGTTTTTTGGTTTTGAGCGATGAAGCGATATTCACGTATAAGGTGGATAATGTCTATGCTCCCAATGCAGAGGCATCTATAAGGTACGATGCTCCCGAATTAGGAATAGAGTGGCCTATCGATGCGAGCGAGATGTTGCTAAGTCCGAAAGATATGGAGGGGAAAAGTCTCTCTGAAGCGGAACTCTTCTAAAAAAACAATTCAATGAACGCGCCTCGGTTTATAAGTATTTTTGTTACGGTATCCCTCTACGCCTTGTTCTTCGCCTCATGCAACGAGGGGAAGAGGGGCGGTACGGACTTACAGGAAGACCAAAACGCCAAGAAGATGATGCAGGGAGCGTGGTTCGACGAATTGGAAGAGAACGTGGTGTTCAGCGTGAAAGGTGACACAATATTCTATACAGACTCCACCAGCCAGCCGGTAGCATTCTCGATTATAGGCGACTCCTTGTGTCTGAACGGCTCAGTCACCACCAAATATCCTATAGTGAAACTCACCAACAGTCTCCTTGTATTCATCAATCAGAACGGCGATGAGGTTAGGCTCACCAAGGATGAGAACCTAAGCTTGCACATGCGGGAGCGAATGGAGATGAGCAAACCGGTTGTAATAAATCAGCGCAGGGTGATAAAGAACGACACGGTAGTGATGTTGGCGAATGTGAGAAATCACCTGTATGTGCAGGTAAATCCCACAACTTACAGGGTGATAAAGACAAACTATAACGGCGAAGGCGTAAGGGTGGATAACGTTTACTACGATAACACGGTGAGTATCTGCATAGTAAAGAACGGCGTTAAGACTTTTATCCACGACTTTTACAAGAAAGAGTTTGCCGGTGTGATAACTGCAGGCATTATTTCGCAGTCAATTCTCAACGACATCGTCTATGAACATCACGACGAAAAAGGCTTTCACTTCTATGCACAAGTAGGTATTCCCGACACTCCGAGCAATTACATGGCAAAGATAATAGTTACTGACGACAACAAATATACTATATCTAAAGTCACGGATTGATAATGTTTTTCAACATGTTTCTCTGATTACACCCCATACATGGGCATCTCTCAACTTGGCATATATGCCCACTCGCTACACAATTCCTTGTATATAATCGTGGCAAAGCATACCTTTAATTGAGTAAATTCGCCGATTTTGCCGAACAATTTCGCCGAAATTGCTTACTAAATTCGCCGATTTTACTTTGCAATCCTGCCGATTTTGCTTCATGAAAGATGTGATTTTCCCGAGTCGTTGGTAATCAAACGGCAGGCATATACCGACAAAACGCTAATTTCTTGTTGGCTGAGCGGTAAGTGCTCTGTGCTATAACGGCATTTTATAGTATTCCACATCATCAATCATTGGCGGCTCTTCAGAGAATATTCCAACAACTGCGGAGCCGCTTCCGCTCATACATGAATACAACGCTCCCATGTTATATAAACGTTGTTTGACGGCAGATAGTTCCGGGTATATCCCGAAGACGCTATCTTCAAAATCGTTTTTGAGACGGTTTTTCCATTCACTGATGTCGCCCAATACAATAGAGTCGCATCGCTCTGACGGTCGCTTTGGGACAATTTTAGAAAATGCGTCGCGCGTGCTGACAGAAACAGGAGGCTTGACTACCGCAATCCAGTAGCCTTGCAGAGAGAAAGGCAACGGCGTAAGTTTCTCACCAATGCCCTCGGCAAAGGAAGGTTCGGGGGCTATGAAGAAGGGACAGTCGGCACCTAAAGATGCTGCAACATCTCTCATCTCGCCTATGCTCATGCCGAGGGAGAACATCTCGTTGAGCGATGTTATAGTGTAGGCGCAGTCGCTTGAGCCACCGCCCATTCCGGCCTGCGAGGGAATGCGTTTGTCGAGAGTAATCCTGACATTTGGGATGGGGCGTCTCTGCCTCATTGCATCATACGCTTTCATCACAAGATTATCGTTAGGATTACCCTCTATCGTCTGCCCTTTAAGCACAAGCGAGGTGGATGCTTGGGAGGGTTCAATCTCCAGCACATCGAAGAGAGGGATAGGGTAGAACACCGTTTCCAGACTATGGTATCCGTCCTGACGCTTGCTCACCACGTTCAATCCTAAGTTTATCTTGGCACAAGGATATACAATCATATCTTTCTCTGCATTTTCGTTTGATAATGCAAAGTTAATCCATATTTCCGAATAATCAAAATTAGAAGTTTTTTTTTGGAGGATATGGTATAAATTGACTACCTTTGCGAGCAAAACAGAGAAAGTATGGCGGAAAACAAGAAGAAGACCAAACCTATAGACCCAGCATACGGACATTTGCAACCACAGGCTTTGGATGCCGAAAGGGTGGTGCTCGGAGCATTGATGATAGACAGAGACGCGTTCAGTATGGTAAGCGACATACTGCGCCCGGAAACGATGTATGAGCCGAGAAACCAAAAGATATTCCGCGCTATACAGACCCTGAGCATGGACGAGAAGCCGGTGGACATAATCACCGTGACAGACCAACTGGCAAAGGACGGAACTTTGGAAGAGGTTGGCGGCCCGGGCTATATTCTCGAATTGAGTTCTAAGGTGGCATCTTCGGCGAATATCGTTTACCACTCACACATACTTGCACAGAAATACATGGCACGCCAGCTTATTGGTTTTGCGAGTATGATAGAGACAATGGCTTTCGACGAGTCGCAAGACATCGACGAACTGATGCAAGAGGCAGAAGGCTCGCTCTTCGAACTCTCGCAAAAGAACATGAGGCAGGATTACACGCAGATAGAGCCCGTGGTGAAACAAGCTATTGAACAACTGAAACAGGCTGCATCAAATGCTGGCGGGCTGACGGGTGTTCCTACGGGATATAACAAACTTGATGACATGACTTCGGGGTGGCAAGCCAGCGACCTTGTGATTATAGCCGGACGTCCGGCGATGGGAAAGACCTCTTTCGCCCTTTCGCTTGCAAAGAACATAGTGATGGATTACAACCTTCCTGCCGCTTTCTTCTCGCTTGAAATGAGCAACGTGCAACTCGTAAACAGGCTTTTATCAAATGTTTGCGAGATTTCGGGAAAGAAAATCCTTAACGGACAACTTGACGATGAAGAATGGAAACGCATCGACAAGAATGTGAGAAAAATGCAAATGGCACCTTTGTACATTGACGATACACCCGGAATGAGTATCTTTGAGTTGAGAACTAAGGCACGGCGATTGGTCAGGGAAAAGGGTGTAAAGGTTATAATGATAGACTATTTGCAACTCATGAATGCTAATGGAGCAAGGTTCGGAAGCCGTCAGGAAGAGGTGTCAACGATAAGCCGAAGCCTGAAAGGACTGGCAAAGGAGTTGAATATACCGGTGCTGGCTTTGTCGCAGTTGAACCGTTCGGTGGAAAATCGTGAAGGCAACGAGGGCAAGCGGCCGCAACTAAGCGACTTGCGCGAGTCGGGTGCGATAGAACAAGATGCCGATATGGTGATATTTGTTCACCGACCGGAATATTATCACATACTACAAGATGACCACGGAAGAGACCTCCGGGGAAAGGCACAAATAATCATTGCCAAGCATCGTAAGGGTGCGACGGGGGATGTTCTGCTCAATTTCAAGGGCGAGTTTACACGCTTTGAAAATCCGGAGAGTTCGCACAACGAATTTAACTATGACGGAGAGGTGATCGGTTCGAAAATAAATATTGATAGTGATATGCCACCGATGCAGGACACTCCGTTTGCTCCGTTATCACCGGGCGACTTCGATGAATTCTGATTGCATTGCGTTCTATTTACCATAAATACACTAAATACCTTAAAAGGCGTGAACCGATATTTCCTTTATTTATGTTTCGATGGCAGCCGTTATCATGGTTGGCAAATACAGCCAAACGGCATTACGGTTCAAGAAGAGATTGAAAAGGGATTGAGTGTGCTGTTGAGAAACAAGACTGAGATTGTGGGAGCCGGCAGAACCGACGCCGGAGTTCATGCTCACATGATGACCGCTCATTTTGATACGGAGCATGATATTGACGAAAAGGCACTCTGTTATAAGCTCAATAGGTTTCTTCCGGGAGAGATTTCTATAAAGAAGATAGAAAAGGTTGATAATGACCTGCATGCGCGATTTAGTGCCACCTCGCGCACGTATCATTATTATGTGCATACGGGTAAAGACCCCTTTGCGAGGGCATACAGCTGGGCTACAGGCTATTCTCTTGACTTTGCCCGGATGAATGTTGCCGCGCAAACCCTCATCAGGACAGCAGATTTTGCTGCGTTCTGCAAAAATGGAAGCGATGTGAAAACCACTATATGCACCATAACAGAGGCTCGCTGGAACGAGATAGGCGAGGGGAGATGGTATTTCCGTATTACGGCAAACCGATTTCTCAGAAATATGGTTCGGGCAATAGTGGGAACATTGATAGAAGTAGGCAGGGGGCGAATGAGCATCAGGCAGTTTGAAAGCGTGGTGAGCAGCATGAAGCGCACCAATGCCGGCGAGAGTATGCCGGCAAATGCCTTGTTCTTGGAAGATGTGAGATACTGACCTTCTTTATATTCTCTCCACCATTTTCACGCCCTTCACTGTCTTTATCTTCTTTATCAGTGAGTCAAGCCGTTGTGTGTCGTCAACATTCACCACGAGCGTACCGCTGAACAGTCCGTCGTTGCTGTCGATGCTGATGCTTCTCATTACGATTTTCTCCTCTTTTGATATTATGCTTGTGATGTTGTTAACTATCCCAATATCGTCGTTGCCGATTATTCGTAATGATATGCTATACTGCGAACCGCTCTTCCCGCTCCAACGTGCTTTCACTATGCGGTAGCCGAAACGGCGGTGCAGTTCGGGAGCATTGGGGCAGTCGGAACGATGTATCTTTATTCCGCCGTTAACGGTTACGAAACCAAACACGTTGTCGCCATAGATGGGATGACAGCAATTCGCGAGCTGATAGTCTATGCCTTTAAGGTTCTTGTCAATTACCAGCACGTCGGCATTGGCATTTGCGGACAGGTTTTCGGCGTTATCGAAGCTGAACTCCTCGGCACTTCGCGTGGTTTGAGAGGAGGAAGGTGTCTGCTCGTGGGTCTTGAGTTCGATGTATTTATCTATTATCACGTTAGGATCGAGCGTACCGTCGGCAATCTGATGATAGAAGTCGGTTGCCTGTTTAAATCCCAACTTCTTTATCAACTGGTTTACAACGGTTTCGTCAATATCCACTTTCCTGTTTTTAAGTCTCCTTTCGAGCATCTCTTTCACCATGAGACTCTCTTTCACTTGTGTCTCTTTGAGTGCAAGACGGATTTTGCTCCTTGCATGACTTGTCTTCACGTAAGTCAACCAATCGTGCTTCGGCTTTTGGTTTCCGGATGTGATGACTTCTATCTGGTCGCCACTGCTAAGCACATGCCGCAAATTGACAATCTTGTTGTTTATCCTCGCGCCGGTGCAACTGTTGCCAACGGCGGTGTGTATGGAATAGGCAAAGTCGAGCACTGTGGCACCTTTCGGGAATTTGAAAAGGTCGCCTTTTGGAGAGAATACATACACCTCGTCTTGGTAGAGGTTCATTTTAAACTCGTCCATCGCCTGCAAGTCGTCACAGTTTTCTATTGTGGCACGTATGTTGGCGAGCCATTCGTCAAGCCCTGTTTCTCCCTTGATGCCCTTATATCTCCAGTGGGCGGCGACACCTTTCTCTGCCACTTCGTCCATGCGTTCTGTGCGGATTTGAACCTCCACCCACTTTCCTTCAGGTCCGAGAACGGTGATGTGCAGACTCTCATAGCCGTTGCTCTTCGGAACCGACAGCCAATCTCTAAGGCGTTGGGGATTAGGTTGATACATATCTGTTATTATAGAGAATGTTTGCCAGCACAAAGTCTTCTCTAAAGCATGGTGTTTTGGGGGATCTTCTATTTCATCCAGCCTCCAGATTATGCGTATTGCAAACAAATCGTAGATGCCATCAAAACCGCATTGCTGCTTTTTCATTTTCTGCCATATACTGTGTATGCTCTTAGTACGCCCCTTAATGTGATATTTGAAACCTGCCGCATCGAGTTTTTCCTTTATTGGGGTGATGAACTTTTCTATGTAAGCATCGCGGCTTTTCTTAGTTGCGTTCAGGTTGTCTTTTATCATGTAGTAAGCATCGTGCTCAAGATATTTCAGCGATAAATCCTCGAGCTCGCTCTTCAGCTGGTATAATCCGAGTTTATGTGCCAACGGTGCGTACAGGTAACTTGCCTCCTCGGAAACTCGTTTCTTTACGGTTGCGTTATCATAGTCCCTGATTTGTCTCATCAGATTGACCCTCGCAGCAATCATTATCAATATTACACGCATGTCTTCTGCGAAAGAAAGGAGTAGGTTTCTGAAGTTTTCACTCTCTATCACAGGGGTTTTCATGTATAGTTGCTGTATTCGTGAAAGCCCGGACATAATTCTTGTGACTCCGGTACCAAATGAGTTAAGAGTTTCGCTTTCGCAGTTTTTGCTGCATGAGCCATAGAGTAGGGTGGCAATGACGGCCTCTTTGCCCAAACCTATCTGTTCGGTTGCAATCAATGCAGTCTGCAGGCTTGTCACTATAGGATTCATTCCAAATATGTCTCGCTGCAAACAGCCCGTTTTATAGCCGTTATGAAGAAGTTTTACAACAAGTCGTTTATCCTCGTTGCTGAACGTGGAACCCACGGTTTTCAACAGTTTTCTGACAATCTTGTATGTCTCACGACGCTCCTCTATTGTAAAACTAAAATTATTCTCCATAACTTATATGTCGTTTTTATTGCAAAGTTATTGTTTTTTCCTGCATTTCTTTCTCGTTTAAGAAAAAGTAACTATATTTGCGATTGAAATGGATAATTAAATTAAGGAATAACATGATTACGCTATCAAAGTCGGATTTAAAACAAATATCTGAAAAAGGTATTACTGAAAAACAGATAGAAAAACAGATAGAAAACTTCAAGGCAGGATTTCCTTTCCTGAAAATTGAGAACGCGGCGTCTGTAGGCAATGGGATAATAACGACAACGGAGGCACAGCGTGAAATCTATATAAATTTGTGGAAAGAATATAAGTCAAGTGGAAAGAAGGTTGTGAAGTTTGTACCGGCAAGTGGAGCGGCAAGTAGGATGTTCAAGGATTTGTTCCATTTCATAGAATCCTCGTCTGACGTTCCTTCCACAGAATTCGAGAAAACGTTTTTTGATAATATAGAGAAGTTCGCATTCTATGAAGAATTGGATAAAACTTGCGTGAGAATTTATGCCAAGACGGTCAAAGAACTGATTTCCGAGGGTAATTATAAAGATGTGCTCAGGGGGCTGCTTGACAAGGCTGGGCTTAACTATGGGCAATTACCCAAGGGATTGCTGCTTTTTCATAATTATGATGAAGGTGCACGTACATCTATGGAAGAACATCTCGTAGAGGCTGCGTTATATGCCGTGAGCGGAGATGCTGCCAATATTCATTTCACAGTAAGTCACGAACATCTGAACTTGTTTCAGCAAAAAGTTGCAGAGAAACAACAGATATATGCAGACAAATTCGGCGTTAAGTTCAATATCAGTTTTTCCGAACAAAAGCAAAGTACTGATACTGTCGCGGCGAATATGGATAACACACTGTTCCGTAATGATGACGGAACTATACTTTTCAGACCCGGTGGGCATGGAGCATTGATTGAAAACCTTAACGAAATTGATGCCGATGTGGTCTTCATAAAGAATATAGATAATGTAGTTCCGGATTATCTAAAGGCAGAGACCGTCACTTATAAACAGGTTATTGCAGGCTTGTTGGTTGATTTACAGAATAAAATTTTTGACTATTTGAAAGTTCTTAATAGTAATTCATGCGGAAGAGACAAACTGTTAGAGGTTCTTCAATTTGTTGAAAATGATTTATATTGCAGAAATAATGACGCTAAAAATTTTAGTGATACAGAATTGATTTGCTATTTAAAGAAAAAACTTAATCGTCCTATCAGAGTATGTGGTGTGGTTAAAAACGTTGGTGAACCGGGAGGCGGACCATTCCTTACTTATAATCAAGACGGGACAATCAGCCTGCAAATTCTTGAAAGTAGCCAAATAGATAAAAATAATGTGGAATATGCGAAGATGTTCCATAATGGCACACATTTCAATCCCGTTGACCTTGTATGCTCATTAAAGGATTATACTTCCAATAAATTTAATATAATGGATTTCGTTGATAGTTCAACCGGATTTATAAGCATAAAAAGTAAAAACGGAAAAGAACTCAAAGCTCTCGAACTTCCAGGATTATGGAACGGCGCAATGAGCGATTGGAATACAGTGTTTGTAGAGGTTCCCATTGAAACTTTCAATCCGGTAAAGAATGTCAATGATCTTTTAAGAAAAGACCACCAATAACCCCAATAACATCAAAGAATAACAACGTTTGGTCATTCTGAGCCCCTATTTAGCATAATGGCCAATCAGTTGTATTGTATTATTTTATTTCTTATTTTTGCCCTTGATATTTTCTTTGTGTATAAATTTGGAGTGTGCAGGTATTTATAAAAGACGGATTTGTTGAGTTAATCAATCAAACCCGTCTTTAGTTCAAAATCTTAAAATCGAATCTTTACATTTTAAGATGTTACTCTTATCTCATAATTTTGATTACAATGTTTCTTTGGTTTACCAAAACAGTCTTATTTGCAGGCAAATTCACAGAGGCGAAACCGTTTGAGTCAGTAATTCCTGTATATAAAAGTTTGCCGGAAAGGTCGATAATACGGAATGTTTCAGAAGCAACGAGACCGCTTACGATAACATTTTCTCCCTCCATTATGACATTGATTCCCGAGGCATTAACATCGTCAATACCGCTAACCTTTGTGAAGACTGCAGCCAAGACGCCGTACTTGCTGATATTGAAGGTGTTATTTGATACTTCAATACCATCCAAAAGCACTTTATCCAAATTATATCCGTTGATTGGAGACGCCTGAACCTTAACCTCCCTACCCTTTGTTATCGGGGTCAGTTCGGGAACGTTCTCGCCATCAACGATTGTCGAAATTGTTCCATATTCACTTGATTCAAAACGCAGTTTTGCTGTTTCACATCCAGTGCCGTCTCCAGTAAAGTTGACACTCCAATTCATTCCTTCAAGAAGAGTATTGTCGCAGGTCGCAGCCCCTTCGTTGTTTGCCATTCTCAATATTGCCTCATCACTTTCTGTTCTCTGCGGAAGCATGAACATTACATCATTCATGGCACAAGCATTAAACTTGTTGTAATCCAAATCTATTGTTGTAAGAAGAAGATTATTCGTGAGGTCGATTGTTTCGAGTCTGTTGTTTGAAAGGTCAAGTTTTTTTAGTTTCGGAAGCATACTCAAATCGATGCTTGAAATACCGGTATTTTCAAGATCAAGAGACCTAATCAAAGGTGTCTTTGTTAAATCAGGAACTGCCTCAAAAGCATTGCTGCTTGCGGTAAGTATTTCCAACTTTGGGTTATTGCTCAAGTTCAGTTCTGTTAGCCCCATTTCCACACAAGAAAGAACACTAAGTTCTGTATTCATCGTAGTGCGAAGTGCTCCCACATTATTATAACTACCGTAGAATTCTTCCAGTTTAGGAAGATTGCTGATGTCTATTGATGTAATCTTATTTCCGGTAATCCATAGTTCGCGGAGTTCCGGAAGTCTGGTGAGGTCAACCTCTGTTATCTTATTCTGACCGAGATTCAGCACTTCAAGTTTCTCATTCTTGCCAATCTCTGCCTTTGTGAACTTGTTAGCCGAACCATTCAGCATAGAGAGGTCTCCATAAATCTTTATGTAATCGCCGGGGCTAACATCTAATGTAACCCTGCCTATAGTGTTGTTGCTAATGGTATAATCTCTTTTTCCGTACCCATCCTCTATCTGAATAACCTGATTAGCCTGAACACCTTTCAGCTCGAAATTTACGAACAACTCTTCTTCCTCTCCATCCTCATCTTCTTCCAATACAATATTTGGGTCAACTCTGAACGTGAAGTTAGGAAAAACTTCTGCAGTACCCGGCTCCGGATCGCCGTTCTTTACACAATAAATCATACCGCTCCATCCGGGTTTATCAGAGAAGCAATAGAACGCAACCGACAAAGCCCCGTCGGCAGCCTCAGACTTAACCACAACCGGCATTGCAGACGGATTTCCTTTTATTGTCGTATTAGGTTCAATGTTCTTTGGCCAACCATATTCATATTCTCCGTCCTCGTTAGCCTCATTGTTCAGTTCTATCAGACCATCATAAATTCGCAATTCGTCGTAGTCGTCTATATCCATTTCGTTGAAAACGATGGTGATGTGCGAATCTGAGTTGACTGGTTTCAGGCGCAGGAGTGTATAAACAAGGTTGCCACGCATTCCTTTATCAGGCCCTCCGGCATCATAATATTCCTTTGGTTTTCCCTGTTCGATTGCGTACTCAAAATATGGACCATCGCTTCCCGGCTGAAAGATTCTGCCGTAACTGCTCTGTGCATTCGCTATTGTACCCAGCAATACAAACACTGCAAATGCGAAAAGTTTTTTAAACATAATATGGTTAGTATAAATTTAAGTTGGGTTCTATAAATTCATTTAAGACCATTATCAGGCAAGAACCCTTTTACCAGATTTTAGTCTTTTTCTCAAAATAAGGCTACAAAGATAAATAAATTCGTATTATTTATAACATAACTTTGATAGTTTTTGCGTAATAATGAATACCTTTAACCTTATTTAGGAAGTATAAAATCATGGATGTATTAGTTTTTCAAGTCCCATTCTCTTAATATCTTCTTTGCTTTTCTGTAATGTTTGCGGTCACGCCTTGCCCGCCGGTCGATGAAGTTTGCAAAGTCGAAAGTTAGTATGCTTGTGGAAGTTGGTTCGAGCATCATGCGTTCATGGTTCTTTTTCATAGCTCTCATAAGGTCAGGATTTATTCCTGTTACTACAACCTCCGGTAGCATCATGTTTTTTGCAACGAGATACATGGTGTCTGTAAATTCCTCGTATGTAATTTTTTCGGAGAAGTATTTTAAATGACTGAACCTAATAGTATCAAACCGTTCCGTGATACATGCCTTACCCTCACTGTCAGTAATCATAGCGCGACATGTATCTGTCTTCACGCTTACACCCTCAATCGGAATATGCGTGTCAATATCCACCACCACGACATGCCTCTGCGCTTTTGAAATAAGTGCCAAGGAGAGTAGCAGGAAAAACACGAATGACCTTTGCATGTGCACGTACTGATTTTATGTGAAATTCTTTTGTTCGCGTGCAAAGATAGTCTTTTTATGGAACAACGAAATAATGCGTTATGTTCATTTAAATGGAATTAACAAAGAACAAGTAATGTTAGGTTAAACGAAACAAAAGAGGATGTGCCTGTTTTTTGACACATCCTCATTATAACTATGGTATTCTATATTTATGCCACCTTTTCAAGACGTTTCATCATTGTAAACATGAAGAGGGCTGACAAGAGACAAAGGGTTATGAATACGAGCCAAACACCCCAAAGAGGAAGCGGTCCCCAAAGATAACCACCAACCATTACGAGCAAGTTACCAATGGCGGTAGCGACAAACCAACCTCCCATCATCATACCTTTATATTTAGGAGGTGCAACCTTAGATACGAATGAAATTCCCATCGGGCTCAATAAAAGTTCACCAAAGGTAAGAATGAGATAAGTCCCAATCAACCAATTTGGAGAAACAAATATACCTGCACCTGCTTCTACAGCTGTTTTCTGTTCGTTAGGTGTAAGCAATCCCATAGAACCGATGAGCATAACGCAAAAACCTGCCGCAGCAACCAACATACCATAAGCAATCTTACGTGGTGCGGAAGGCTCTTTGCCCTTATTTGCTAAACTGGCAAAAATAGCCATGCTAACGGGGGTCAAAGCTACTACATAGAATGGGTTGAACTGTTGAAATATAGGAGCACTTACGGTTACGTCTCCGTCAAGATTTACATACTTTGCAACCAACACACCGATTGCTGCCAACATAACAACACCTGCAATACCTTTGGCTTTACCGGTTTTTCCTTGGAAAAGAGCAAAGAGAGCATAAACAATGATGATAATCATAAACAAGTTAACAACATCAAATGCCATACTTTGCACACCTGAAGCAGTGCGCTGGGTAAACTCATCGGCAAAATAAGTCAAACTCAAACCATTCTGGTGGAAAGCCATCCAGAAGAAAATAACCACAGCAAACACCAAACAGAGTGCTACAATGCGTGCCTTTGTATCTGCCGGTGAAAGTTCTTCTGTGGTATCAGCCTGTGTCTTTGCGCGTTCCCCACCCTCAACATGTTTAAAGGTAGAACGGAATACGAAATAAATAATCATTGATATAATCAAAGACAAGCATGCCACCGCAAATGAGAAGTGGTAAGCATCGTTACCCGATAAGCCCCAAGACACTTCAGCATACTCCTTAATCCTAACTGCAGCGGTAGGAGCAAAGAGAGCACCGATGTTGATAGCCATATAGAAAATTGAGAACGCAGAGTCACGCTTAGGAGCAAGTTCCGGTGCGTCATAAAGATTTCCCACCATCACTTGAAGGTTTCCTTTGAACAGTCCTGTACCAAAACTAATAAACAAAAGAGCCGCAAGCATGCAGGCAAATGCCACAGTTCCGCTTCCCAATGGAATTGCTAAGAATAAATAACCAAGGAACATTATGGCAATGCCAATGGTCACCATTTTACCAAATCCAAACTTGTCGGCCATTATACCGCCCACGAAAGGCAGGAAATAAACCAATCCAAGAAAACTACTGTAGATTAACCCAGCAGTACCCGGGTCAAGTCCAAAATTAGCTCTTAGGAAAAGAGCAAACACTGCGATCATGGTGTAATAACCAAATCGTTCACCTGTATTGGCCAAAGCCAATGCGTAAAGTCCTTTCGGTTGTCCTTCAAACATAAAATTTTATTTATTTAATTGTTAATAATTAGTTGCCCTTTGTATGTATTATATCAAATAAATAAGCCATTTTTACATATATGGTATTATGGTTCGAGCGACCGAAATAGTCGCGTTTAGTACTTCCAAATACGTTTCCTAAACCATAATAGTATCTCCCTTCAAAGAGTATATGCCCAATTTTTGGTAAACTGTATTCAAGACCTGCTCCTACAGCAATGCCATAATCAAATTTCTTCTCGACGCTTAATTGCTCTTGTTCGAATACAGAATTTGCTCTGTCGGCAATATTGCGAGAAGCTGCTTCATAATTGGATGTTGTCTTCTCGTTTAAGAAGAAGCCCAGTTGCGGACCTGCCTGAAAGAAGAACTGCAATCCTCCCCGCTCCTTTCCCCATGCGAGATGAGCAAACACCGGCACTTGAATATAATTCATCGTGCGTTTATACTCTTCCGGCTGTTTGGTCACGGCGTTGATTACCGGTTGGTTTTGGATATCAAGAATGTCTTCCTTCCATCCTATACAGGCATAGTTTATCTCTGCCAGAACTGCGCATAATGTGTTGAAATATTTCTCGCAAACATACTTCAGCGTTACTCCTCCCGTAATGCCTCCGTGCATCACCTGACTGACTTTCGGTTGGAAAGACACGCTACTGAGCGCGTAGCCGGCATTGACACCGATGCTCAAATCGTTGCGGTACTCACCGACCTGTGCCGAAGCCGCCGCTGCCACAGCGAGAAAGAAAGCGAATGAATAAATCCTTAATATCCGCATCATCCGAAAATCAGAAATTTATTGTTGATATTGAATGGTCCTTGTTATAATGAATAAACAAGAATGATGTGTTCTGATAACCTCCGCTCTTCCCTACCCTCTTGAAGTGGAGACGTGTTTGCAATGCTGTCTTGTCCGGCGTTGACCCGTTAAATTTCATACCGTCGCGATGCAGCCCTCTAAGGAAAAACAGACCGTGGTCATAACCTGTAATTGCAAATCGTGGCAGATAGTCCTGCATGTCTCTACGAAACCATTGTTTGTATGACCTTTCGAGAGCATTGGTAGCCTGCGACATGGAGTTATAATAGAAGTGCGCAGGTATATATGTGTCAAACATGCAATACTTCTCAATATTATATTTTGCATACATCAGCCACTCCGTATAACCGAATAAAGTGAGTTTCAGTTGTGGATTAGCAGCGCGGAGCGAGTCGAGACGCATTATGGCGCGGTTCAGACAGGGTGATTTCTCGGAGTTGAGCACTATCACATTCTGTTTGTCAGGCAAGAAGGAACGCGCGAAATTCTTCCACTCTGAGTTTATGTTCGTTATGCTGTATGCAATGTTCTTTACCTCCAATTCCTTGCGCAACTGCGTTGTGAAAGTGCCTTTGGTGCTCGTAGGGTCGTTACAATCTACGAATACAGGATGAGAAGACTCAAAACGCTTTATAAATTGTGACACCACTTCTTGATTGAAGAACGCAGGGTTTTGATACACTTGGAACACATTCGGATTGTTCGACACCGCATCACTCTCTATCGAAAACGGTATAACAACCTTTATGCCATATTTACTCGCGAAGTCGGCAAGTGGTTTAACCTGCTTGGTATATAGCGGACCGAAAATTATGTCGCACTTGTCTGCTCCCTTGCTCAGCAATGTCATGCGTATGTCTGCATTTATATCTACGTTCCACGCATACACGTCAACAGACACTCCTTCGCGTCTCATTTGGTCGCACGCCAAAAGTAATCCGCGATAATATTCAACCATGCGGCGACCATCGCCATCAACATTATGCAGTGGGAGCATCACCCCCATTCTTATAGCCCTGTTCTTTACGTCTGACTTCTCTCCGCTACGCACCACAACTTTGTCTGTCGCAGCCAAAGCCTCCGCCTCATTAGCGTAAGGGATGAAAATAAAGTCGCCCTTTTTCAACTTATACCCCGGTTGGTTCATCTCCGGATTGGCAGCCCTGAGTTGTTCCTCGGTGATGCCATATTCATGCGATATGCCATACATAGTCTCCCCTTTAGCCACCTTGTGCATCTCTCTCCACTTCGCCACCTGAGCGTTAGAGGCGGAGCATACGAGCAACAAGGCAAACACTAACGAGTATCTTAAAAAATGTATCATAATCGGTTTAATTCTTATTTACTTCCCTAAATTTTCTGCAAAAATAAACAATAAAGTTGACTTAACCGCTGTTTTTTTGTAATTTTGCATCTATTAAATAGAAAAAATGATGAAAACATACCGTTTGATTGCCTTCTTAGGCTTTACATTATGTGTGCACGGAGGGGCTTTTTCTCAAACAGAAATGCCTACAATAGCCCCTGTTGCCAAATTCATAAACAGCGAAGGCGATGAGGAAGAAAGCAATAATTATTCCGGCGACGCCCCTCTCTCTGCGCGTTTCGAGGCTCGTCCGCAGAACCAAGGAGATTACACCGCATATTATGAGTGGCGTTTCACTCGTGAGAACGAGACCACTCCATACATGATAAGGCATGAAGAAAATACCGAATTTACATTCAACGACGCCGGAACACATTCTGTAGTGTGTTACGTGACGTTCACCAAAGGAAACGACAAAATAGAATACACCGAAGAATACTGGCGGGAGACTGGACCGATAAGAGTGACAATCAGCGAAAGTTCTCTCGACATGCCTAACGCCTTCTCCCCTAACGGCGACGGATATAACGACATTTACAAAGCAAAAACCTACAAGAGCCTTGTGGAGTTTCATGCCGCCATATTCAACCGCTGGGGGCAGAAACTTCACGAGTGGGACAATCCCGAAGGCGGCTGGGACGGCACTTACAATGGTAAGGAAGTGAAGCAGGGCGTGTATTTCGTTGTCGTAAAGGCTGTGGGCTCCGACGGAAGGAAATACAACATACGGCGTGACGTGAATTTATTGAGAGGATATACCGAGAGCACCGGCATGCCGGAAAACTGACAACACGAATGAACAACGAATCGGAAAAGATAAATGTATGGGGTGCTCGCGTACATAATCTCAAAAACATAAACGTGGAAATTCCACGCGACAGCCTCACTGTCATAACCGGACTTAGCGGTTCGGGGAAGTCGTCACTTGCTTTCGACACTCTTTTTGCAGAAGGGCAGAGACGTTATATCGAGACTTTCTCGGCATACGCACGCAACTTTCTTGGAGGCATGGAACGCCCTGATGTCGATAAGATTACCGGACTTAGCCCGGTGATAAGTATTGAACAGAAGACCACCAACAAGAACCCTCGCTCCACCGTTGGCACTACAACCGAAGTATATGATTTCCTTCGACTTCTTTATGCTCGTGCCGGTATCGCATATAGTTACATGACAGGCGAAAAGATGGTGAGATACACCGAAGAGAAGGTCCTTGAAATGATTGGCAACGACTACTCCGGCAAGCGCATCTTCATCCTCGCGCCGGTGGTAAGAAACCGCAAAGGACACTATCGGGAATTGTTCGAGAGTCTTAGGAAAAAAGGGTATCTGCATGTTCGTATAGACGGAGAGATAAGCGAAATAGAGAGAGGCATGAAAGTTGATCGCTACAAAAATCATAACATTGAAGTAGTGATTGACAAAATGCTGGTGAAAGAGCGCGTTGAAAGCACTGAAGGACACATTCTTATCGACTCGCGGTTAAAGAAAAGCGTAGCCATTGCGATGAAGCAAGGCGACGGCTTGATAATGATATTAGACAAAGATACCGGTGAGGCGAAATATTTCAGTCGGCGACTGATGTGCCCCACGTCCGGTATCAGCTACGGAGACCCTGCACCCAACAAGTTCTCCTTCAATTCCCCGGAAGGGGCGTGCCATGTTTGCAAGGGGCTTGGAGTGATAAGCCGGATAGATATTTCTAAAGTGATACCCGACACAAGCATTTCGATATATCAAGGTGCAATCGTGCCATTGGGGAAATATAAGTCGCAGATGATTTTCTGGCAGATTGATGCCATTCTGAAAAGATATGAATGCGAACTGAAGACTCCTGTGAAGGATATTCCTGCCGAGGCAATGGACGAGGTGTTGTATGGTGCACTTGGGAATGTGCGTATCGACAAGGAACTTGTACACACCACGAGCGACTATTTCGTGGAATATAACGGCGTGATAAAATATCTTCGCAATGTTATGGAAAACGATGAGAGTGCAAGTGGGCAGAAATGGGCAGACCAGTTCCTTGCCACGTGTGAATGTCCCGAATGTCATGGGATGAGACTGAACAGGGAAAGTCTGTCTTACAAGATATGGGACAAGAATATCAGTGAACTCGCCAAGATGGATATCAGCGAACTTAACGAGTGGCTGAGCGAGGCAAAACAACATCTTGACAACAATCAAAAGAAGATAGCAGAGGAGATAATAAAGGAAATCCGGACTCGGTTGGGATTCATGCTCGAAGTGGGACTCGATTATCTTTCACTCGACCGCAGGGCGGCTTCGTTGTCGGGCGGAGAGAGTCAGCGCATAAGACTTGCCACGCAGATTGGCTCGCAACTTGTCAACGTGCTTTATATTCTTGACGAACCGAGCATCGGACTGCATCAACACGACAATGAGAGGCTGATAAATTCGCTCAAGGAACTGCGCGACATCGGCAACACGGTGGTGGTGGTTGAGCACGACCGCGACATGATGCTTGCTGCAGACTACATAATAGATATTGGTCCGAAGGCCGGAAGAAAGGGAGGTGAAGTGGTTTTCCAAGGCTCTCCGGCAGAGATGTTAGAAGCAGGGCAGACGCTCACCGCAAAATATCTCAACGGTGATATGCGCATTGATTTACCCGGAGAACGTAGGAGTGGGAACGGAAAAGTTCTGAAAATATCCGGTGCGAAAGGCAATAACCTGAAGAATGTAACAGTGGAATTCCCGCTCGGCACGCTGATAGTGGTGTCCGGTGTTTCAGGCTCGGGAAAATCCACCCTCATCAACGAGACTCTGCAACCGATACTTAGTCAGAAGTTCTATCGCTCCCTGAAAAACCCTATGGACTACGACAGTATCGAAGGAATTGAGAATTTGGACAAGGTGGTTAGCGTTGACCAGACCCCGTTGGGACGCACACCGCGAAGCAATCCTGCCACATACACAGGAGTTTTCTGCGATATACGTTCGCTCTTCGTCAATCTTCCCGAAGCAAAGATACGCGGATATAAACCGGGCAGATTTTCATTCAACGTAAAGGGTGGCAGATGTGAGACCTGCGGAGGAAATGGTTACAAGAACATTGAAATGAATTTCCTGCCCGATGTGCTGGTGCCTTGCGAGGTGTGTCACGGCAAAAGATACAACCGCGAGACACTTGAGGTGAGATATAAGGGTAAGTCGATTGCCGACGTTCTTGACATGACCATTAACCAAGCAGTGGAGTTCTTCGAGAATGTGCCCGATATCCTGAGAAAGATAAAGACCATACAGGATGTGGGATTGGGTTATATAAAACTCGGACAGCCGTCAACGACACTTAGCGGAGGCGAGAGCCAGCGCGTGAAACTTGCCACAGAACTGAGCAAGAAAGACACGGGAAAGACACTGTATATATTAGACGAGCCCACCACCGGACTGCATTTTGAGGATATAAGGGTGTTGATGGATGTGCTGCAGAAACTCGTCAGCCGTGGAAATACGGTTATAGTGATAGAGCATAACCTCGACGTCATAAAACTTGCCGACCATATAATAGACATGGGACCGGAAGGAGGACGAGGGGGCGGAGAACTCGTAGTGTCAGGCACTCCGGAGTTTGTGGCAGCAAGCAACAAGGGATATACTGCGAAATTTATAAAGGAAGAGTTAAACCGTTCATTACTCTGCACAGGTGTTCGTTAGCAAGGATTTGTTTGTGAGAGTGTGCCAAAGTTTTACCTTTTGACACTCCCTCATACAAGATAATAATCAGGGCTGAATCCGTTGCTTGGAATTCAGCCCTTGTTTATAATAATAGATAAGGAAGTTTTAGCGAAAAGTAATAATGATTTTATACTTTCACTCTTTCATCCTTTTCTTTCCATTCACAATATACAATCCCTTCTGTAGTGTTTCCCAACTTTGGTTGAGGCGCATGCCCTG
>JAQYET010000059.1 GCA_028723525.1 Prevotellaceae bacterium | reverse complement strand
TCCATATCGTTATCCTTTCTTAATTATCCTGTATCGCTTACCATAGGTGTGTTCTAAATCTTTCATATACGAAAATGCTATATGTGGATGATTTGCTGAAAACTCATCACGGAAGCCAAATAAATCTTTGCTTTGAACTATATACATATCGTTATCCTGCTAATGTTACACTTTCAATACTATCAAAACGGTAATAAACTCTTACGGCTTGCCTTGCATCTTCTTCCGATTCGGCTTCAACTCTCGTTATCCTTTGCTTCCCATGTGCGGAAGACCAAGATTTCACTATATATTCCTTCATATCGTTACCCTGTTTATCTGGCGAACGCTGCTGCGATGTCGCCCTTTGGTTTTTGTATCTTACCTAAAAGTGTTGCTAAAACCCAGTAGCGAGTAGCATCAATTCCGTGATTCCATGCGTCTATCGGTTGATTGATATAATTTCCGTCCTTGTCTTTGTCCCAAACGTAATTAAGGAACTCTTTTCTGAGGTTGTAAGACCTTTCGGTGACAAAGATATTAAGTGACTTCATTTTGTCGATTCCTGCGATAATTGAGCCTGCGCCCTTTTCAACAGGGTATATCTTTATTCCACCGTTATGAATTTCTTGCACAAGACGTGGGTCTGCGCTGTCTGAAAAGACTTTCATCTCATATCTGTGCAAAGCCTTAATCAGGTCGGAAGAGAGCATGCTTGTCCGATAAAACAACTCGTCAACATAAAGGTTGTCGTCTATCATTCCGCACATCATGGCAGCACTCACATCGTTTGTATAGCCAAAATCAAGACCAATTGCCACTTTTTTGCACCACTTCGGAAACTCCTTAACGACACTGATATGCTTGAACACCGCACCCTCTGCGACATCTGCCCACCTACCCATAACGGTGTGAGCATATTTTTCAGGGTTATTAGCTTTCATATCCTCCACCTCCTTGATGAACTCCTGTGATAAATTCTCAAGGTTATCCAAGTAGGTGGTATGGATGTGCAACACATTAGGATGCGTGCTTATCTGAACAGGAATGCCGTCATACATCACCTCCTTATGTGTGTTTTCTATGAAACGTTTGTAAACCCAGTGGTTGTTATCCGTAGGGTTCATGATAATAAAAATTCTATTTTGTATGCCTTTCTGACGTATGGAGAGCATGATTGTTTCAAATTCTTTCTCAGATACCCATTCCTCTGCCTCGTCAACGACAAAAGTAGTGATACCGTGAATAGATTTTAACTTTGCCGTTTGGTTTCCCGAACTTGTTTTCAGTCCCCTAAACATCACTGTGCTTCCTGTCATTCGATTGGTTACATCGGAACGAGTAGATCGAAAGTATTTTTGCGTGCCGTCCAATTCAGCCTTTTCCAAGAACTCTGGGATAATGGAAATGTTGGCGGATACCATCGTGTAGCGGGTATAAAGAATCTGATGCACAATCTTCTCCACTGGTGTCATCTCGAACGTCAGACGCTCAAGGAATGAAGACACAAAATGGCTCTTTCCGGATGCACGACCTCCTGTTATAAGGATGATGAATTTGTCCTTGTTGGCATATATAGGATAATAGACCTTATGCGTCTTAATCATCACTCACCTCCTTTTCTATCCACTTGCCAATATCAATGCCATGATTGATATCCGTTGGAATGTCGCTGTTTTCCTCATCCCCCAACTTCCCACTCTCTATACTTCGGTACATCTGCGAATGGTGTCTTAACCACATCTGCAAGGCGTTAAGGTTGGGAGGGAGCTTGTGGACGGTGATGCGCTGCTCGTCCTGTATCTTGTCGCCAATCTTGTCAAAGGTGATGTCCTGTGCCTGTACTTTTCCAAGCCCCATTTCGAGTACCATCTTCCACACTTCTGGCTCTACACCCGCACGGGCGCGCGATAATACGTTGTTTATTTGTTCACTTCTTCTTTCATTCTCCTCTTTCGTCCATTGAGGGTAGCACCCACTTTTCATTGCGGAAAAGACGCTTGATTCCAAATCGAGGTCTTTTGCTATGACCTTATCCCAAATGATATGATTCTCCTGCATCTGCCTGTCCGCACTCTCTTGTATGCGCTGGTAGAAGTAATCGCTGTCGTAATCATATTTTGATTTTGCCATATATTATTCAGTTAAAAGTGTTTCTATCTTGTCTCCAAACACTTCGCCTTTGAGGAACTTTTCTTCTGGGTCAAATCCGAACTTCTCACAGAACTCCGCCTTTGCTTCCCATGTGTCAAACGAAAGCATGAGGTAAGCATCCATGTTGGCAGCCGCCTTTGTAGCAGCTTCTTTCACTTCTTGCTTAACCTGCTTCATGCGTGCCACCTTTTCAGCTTTCTCGGCTTGTCTCTGTGCCAAATCTGCTTGATGTTCTTCTCGTACTGGCTCCATGAGATTGTCAAGCTCTCCAGCAATAGTGTTTTCTTCATCAGTTTGAAAATGGAAGTCCACGCCAATGATGTCAAGATCTTGCTCCGTAAGTCCTGCGTCCTTGTAGTCAATGTCGGGGATAAGTTCTCGAAGAGCGTCATAATCCCACTCACCCTGCGCTGATGGGTTATTGAGCAAGATGAGTAACTCCTTTTCCTCTTTCTCCTCAACGTCTATCAAGTCCACACGAATGATATAATCGTTCTCCTTTGTGTCAATGTTGTACTTTTGAAGCTCGTCCATGACCGAAAGCCGTTGGTGTCCACTGACAAGTGTGAAGCCTGTTCGCTTGTTCACAACGATACCTCCAACCATACCGAACTTCTTGATACCACGCTTGAGAGCCTTGCGATTCTCTGGAGGAATCGTACGAGGGTTCTTATCGTGAAGTTTTATCTGTGAGCGTTTCAATTCTACACTCACAGATGTGAAATATTTGTTGTCCATCTGACTTGTCTCCTTTGCTTGTTATCCTGAAACTGCGCCTAATCTTGCCCTCATAGCCTTTACTGCGTCCCTATTTCCCTCACGAGCATATATTGGAAGTAACGCTCTCGCATTTGCTTTTAAAATCATATTGCGCCTACCTCCTCCCGTGTTGCTATCAGCGATAAGCATACGCATGGTTTGTGCACCGATTTGCTCTTTTGTTTTTCTTGCCATAATTCTATAAATTTAATTTGTTATCCTGAAACTGCGCCACGAGCCTTTGCTGCAACACCGCTCTTAGTGGACTTTGCACCCAGATGTACACCGTATCTCGTTTTACGTGCGTATGCTTTCATGTCGAAAGCTTTAGATAAATTTCTCCCATTAAAACGAGAGTAATCAGTTACCAATGATTTTGCTCTTCTTGCCATAATTTTTAATTGTTATCCTGTTTATAATTTTCCTCATAAAGGATGCGCTCGCTCATTGGAAAAACCTTGTATATCTTTTGTAAATCCTGCGGATAGTGTTGCTGCATCCATGTGAAGCAATCGACATTGAAGCCCAAACCGTTTGATGCTTTGTTCCCATAAAGAACAGGTTGCGGAAGTCGCTTCATGCGCACATACGCTTTCACGTCTTTTTGCGTCCATGATGCAAGCGGATAGACCAATCCGTTATTCTCGTACTCTTGCGCTTCGTACCCTTTTAGCATAAGATTTCGGTTCATTCCGTCCGCCTTCTTCATTCCTAAGAACGTGTAGTAAATGCCTGTCTTTAGTCTGACTGCCTTTATCACGTCTGTGAGTTTGAGCAACTTCACTTTTGGATTAGGCACGCAATACAGACCACCACGAAGAATATACGTCAGATTCCAATGAGGAACTTCCATAAATTCAACCTTTGGATATTTCTTCTTCACCCACCTTATCCAGTTATTGATGTGATCCAAGTCCTTGACAAAGTACATAAACACACATACCACCTTCTCAAAACAAGGGTAAACCAAATCCAAAGTCACAATAGAATCTTTACCGAGAGAACAAAAAACAACACAGGTGTCCGACTTTTGCCGAACGCCTGCGATTATCTTATGTGCCTCCTGTAATTTGTTCATGTTATCCACCACTCATGCCGAGACCTACTCGAATATCATAATATTGCTGTCTACGGCTTACATACCTATTGCCACGCCCTGCGCTACCTGTTGCTTTGTCAGTGAGAGCCTTGCGACCACCACGATACTCACTTGTTGAATAGCCAGTGCGCTGAATGCCACGTTTTTTTGCCATAATCTTTTTACCTTTAGATTGCTAAATCGTCTTCGACTTGTCTCTAATATTGTGTGAAAGTACTTTACCTAAATCATAAACTACCTGCTCTGCCCACCACTCAAGTGGAGTGCCGTCTTTGTCTTTGCCATACTCGTATGTGATTGGATTGCCGTCAGCATCTACGAATACCTCGCAATGTGCGCCAAGAACCTCTACAAGTGCGCTGTCACGATCTTTGTTGTAGCCAACATAAAATTGAATGGCATCATACTTGATTGGCTGTGCGTTGCCGTGTTCATCTTCTACCTCAAAACCGTCTGCATCGAGCTGTAATAGTTTCTTGATTGTCGTTGGGCGAACCTCTCTGAACTCTTGCACCTTACGACCTGCAAGTATGGCATCGAAATACTTTTGCTTGATGATTAGATTTAAAACTTTCATAACTTTTCTCTTTTTTGTGTATCCAAAGATACTATTAATAATGTTGTTTATGTAAAATCCGCCTGTTGAATAAACAACAATAGGCGGATTGTTATGTTTTTACTTTATGCTTCTGTATAACCTCTTTTGTTTAGCCACTGTATCGTGCCTTTGAGCGTCTTAAATTTTCTGCTGCTTACTGTTGCTGTGCATGCTGAATAATCTTTTTCAGCATGAATGAATAATGCACCGTCAAGATCTAATTTTTTGTTTTTGAAATCTATAACTTTCATGATTGCAATATTTTAATTGTTTAAT
>JAQYET010000058.1 GCA_028723525.1 Prevotellaceae bacterium | reverse complement strand
ATTGAACTGCAAAAGTGAGGAGTGAAGCTATGAAAAAGAATTTGCCCGATTATTACAAGATTAACGGCGACGACAGTATGAAATTTATCGTCGGAATTGTAGAGGCGAACCATTTGAGTGCGGAAGAGGGAATTTATCTTTTCAACACGCTCAAATATTTGGTTAGATTTAACAACAAAAACGGAATAGGCGATTTGCTTAAAGCAACGGACTATTTAAACAGACTTACGGAGGTTTATGCAAGTGGGGAAAAAGAGAAGAACGCCAATTAGAGAAAAAATTGATTTGGATTTGGATAAAATTGAACAAGATAGAGAAAAGTTGGAGCAAATAAAGCTATATGCTTATTTGGCGAACGGTGCGAATAAGGTTACCGACGGGGAACTAAAGGAGATTTGTAACAATTTAAATTATCTCAAATACAGTTTCGGGGCGGTAGCTTTTAAAAATATTAATACCGACAAGATGATTTTTATTTTCTCGAAAAAGATTGAAACGAGGCATATCAAGTTTTACGACGAATTGAACGCATATATGCTTTTTAAGATGATAGCGACAACTTTTAAAGACGATGTGGAAGTCGAGTACGCAGGTGAGAAAGAATGAGAAAAATAAGGCTGTTTTATCTGTTCGGTGAAGCGAAAGAATTGTACGATGAGGCGGAGTTTGAGGACACAAAAAAAGCGAGACGTGAGTTTTTAGACAAACTTCAGTTTTCGGGTTTCGACTCTTCGGAGGCGGAAGATTTTACGAACAAACTCAAAGACGAGTATTTTATACCGCTTAACTCGGAAGACATCGACGAACCGAACGGAATAACGGTTGAGGTTACAGACAATTAGGGGGCGATTACAGATGAATTTAGGTTTTAATACGAGGGTCGGTTTAGACGACATTAGAGAGGGTTTAAGGCTTTATAAGGAGCATAACTTCGATATGGTCGAGGCGGATGCGGATATTAAGGCATATTATCTTTTCAAATATCAAAAGAACAAGAACAAGACCTTGGCACTTATGCGAATTATAAGGCAGACGATTGAGGCGAATAAGCAGTTTATTAAAAAGCTTGCAGACGGCGGAGTTACGGAAACGGACTTTATCATCTGTTGTTATCTTATAAAGACTTTTCCGTTTCTTAAAACGGTTTTAGAGGAAATGAACTTTTCAGAAGACGACGGCGAGATTAGAGCGAGGGTAGTGCGAGAGAGAATGAATTTAGGCGTTACAAAATTGTCGCTTGCAAACGCCGTCAGTAATGCTATGTATATCTTCACCGAAGCAGGCATATTGAAAAGGCTCGGCAAAGGTATATACAAGTATAGTGACGAAACAAAAATTGACGATTGGGAAAGAAAGGCGGTCATTTTCACTTTTATGGGCGACGGCAATTTGACAAACATTACGGAGATTGTCAAGGGCAGATATTTCGGACATATTGACATCATCATTAAAGGCGAGTTTATGAGAGAAAACAAGGAATATCAGTCTATACTTAGCGGCGGCGATTTCGTCGTATTTTCGAGGGGCTATTAATGTTTTACGAGAATTTACTCATAGACAAATACGAGAAGATGAGGGCGGTAAACACTATGCCCGCTTGCATTGAAAAGGATATGCTTTTAAAATACATCGAACTTCAAAAGACGGGCAAGCCGAAAGTCAAGGACTTTTTAGACACAGGTTTTACTGAAAAATATATCGCAAAAAAATTACTCGGAATGAATCGGGTTTTTGACAGAGCAAGTCCGCTCGAAAAGAGATATTTGTTCGACAATTTCAGTTTTTTAAATCTTTGGGCATTGACCGCCGTAAAACTCCCCTCGATAGAGGTTATCACTTCGGCGATTATAGGGTTTGAAGAATCGGGCGACAAAGCAACCGTAAAGGCACTTAGGCAGTTTTTAATCAAAGAGTGGAATTTAGGATATGCGGGGTTCATTAAAGAGAGTGTGAATTTTTTACAGACACTCGAAATTGTCGATAAGAAAAAGAAATTGTCAATCAATAAACATAGATTGTCAGAAAGTGAAAAAGAAAGTTATCTTTATTACGTCGAGTTGGTCGGTTTAGACGAAACACTTGCGAGAAAGATTATAACAATATAGTTACAATATAAAACAATATACGCATTTTATGCACATTAGAGATAGTCGGAGAGTAGCAACTTCGACTATTTTTATTGCTTATTTATTGAAAAAGATAACAATATATATTAGTTTGAAAATTGAGGTGGTGATTAAAATGCACAAAGTAAAGAGCATTTGCAGAGTTTGCAAAGACGAGTTTTTTCAAGAAGAAAATAAAGACGGCAGTTTTACAGAGTATGAAACTTGCCCGATTTGTAGAAAAAAGTCGGCACAAAGTCTTTTGAGTGCAAGCACCACGAAATATATCAATATCCCGTATTCTCCGCATAAGACGCAGGTTTTTGTTCACGACAGCAAGGCGAGATTTAAAATTTTGGTTTGCGGAAATCGTTGGGGCAAAGACCTATGTTCCATTGCGGACAGTATTAAAAAGTTTATCGAAATGTGTATGGAGGACAGACCCGTCACACTAAATCCGAAAGTGCATTGGTGGATAATCGCACCGAGTGAAAATTTGGCAAAGCAGAATTGGCGAGATTTAAAGGCGTTATTCCCGAAAGAATTAATCGGGCAAATGCAGGAATCCGAAATGACGATGAAAACTTTTAACGACGGGTTAATCGAGGTCAGAAGTGCTTACGATTCCCAAAGCCTTGTAGGGGTCGGTTTGGATATTGCAACGATTACAGAAGCGGCGAGAATACCCGATTTAGAGGCAACGTGGACTAATATTATGCAAAGGCTCAACTCCCCGAAAAGAGGGGTCAAGGGCAAAGGCGGCGTGGCGATTATAAATTCAACGCCGAATATGGAAAATCCGCGCAGTAATCGATTCTTCTATCAACTTTATCAAATGGGGAAAGTCGGCTCGAAAGACAGAATATCAAGCTATGAGAGTTTTAACTTCACCACGTGGGATAACCCGTATATGGCAGAGAAACGTTACAGAAACATAAATGTCGACGAGAACGGCAAGCCTATCGGAGAGCCTATGACCGAAGAAGAAAGTATCAAAGCCTCGATGTCGATTGATAAGTACGAGCAGGACTATATGGCGAAGTTTATTTTCAGCGGAAACGCAGTCTTTAAAAATCTTGATGCCGTTATGGTTAAACCCGACAGAAAAGTCGGCAGAACCGACGTAATGAAATTTTTCTCGGAGATTGCGAAAGTCGACAAAGGCACTAGATATTTTATCGGCTATGACCCCGCTCAAAAGAACGACGGTCATCCGCTTGTAGTTTTTAATTACAAGGGCGAAATGGTTTATGCAGACCCTTTAGACGGCAAGGACTATATGGAGCAGACGAAAAGGGTTTCGGAAGTGTCGAGAATTTACAACAACGCCATTATTTATTACGGGGTTGCGGGGGTCGGAGAAACACTATCGTTCTTTTTTGAAAAAGAGGGCGTGACGGCTATACCCGTCAAGGAACACGGAACGAACAAGAGAGAACTCGTTGAAAATCTTATGCTTTTAATCGAGAGCGGAAGTATCAGCGTTTTAGACAGATACGAGATTTACGACCAACTGCTCGGCTACATCAAAGTGGAGTCAAAGAC
>JAQYET010000057.1 GCA_028723525.1 Prevotellaceae bacterium | reverse complement strand
TCGGCGGTTCGGGCTGGTTCGGAAGCTCTTTTTTGCAAGCTCCCAATGCGAGGATTAACATGGCGGTGACACCCCATAGCACTGTGTATTTTCTTCCATTCTGTCTCATGGCTCTGTAATTTTTGAGATAGCTCTTCTTATTTATCTACACTGCAAATATACTGATAGTCAACGTATCACCCGACCTACTCAGATGCCTACTCCTATTTCTTTCATACTGTAAATATACAATTACATAATGACATAACCAAGTAATTTCATCACAAAATTGCATTTTTATTTCGCTGAACGTTTTTTCTATATTCGCCTGCTACCTAGCCCTTTCCTCCTTTTTTCCTTGCTTTCCTCTATAATAGCGGACAAAATAGCTCCCAAGAGCCTTTTTTATTCTCGATGGCATTAAATCTAGTATATTTACATAGTTTTTAATCTTTAACATTAGAATTCGATATGAAAAAGAAAAACTCAACAAAAACATTTATCATGGGAGCATTACTGTTCCCGGCTCTATTGCTATCCGGTTGCAACAATCCCGGCACGCCAAAGTGCGGAAATGAGAACCTTACTCAGGAAGACGAGACGGTTCGTGTGGTTATCGAGGGTGTGACCGTGGATGGCAAACCGGCCACGGATGAAGACCTTCGTGCGATTGGGCGCACGGATGTGGTGCGTTACACCGGTGACGTTGACGGTGACGATCTAATCCAGATCCAATACAACAAAGTAAAGAGAGGTCTTGACTTACAGCTTAAATTTCATGCCAAGCCTAATATCTACCTCAAAGATTATGGCTATCGCTACACTCAGAAGCAACAGCACACCCGTGTCGCCATGGAAGCCGACACCTATCAGTCAAACGAACCGTTGACTCCACTGAAAAACCCGAAAGGAAGAGTGTTCCAGCCTGTTCCCACCCAAGATGCCGTGGAGAATGTGGTTTACGTGACCGTGGACTATGAGAGCGCACGGACGGCTGATTATATAATGACAATGTCCACATCTATCTCCGGAGAAAGCGATCATGATTCTATTAATGAGAGCTGGGTGTGGAATGGTAATGATGGTGGTTGGAAAAAAGAGTATTGGAGTAATGTGTTTGAACTAAAGAACACAGGATATTTTGTAGAATACTATGATGTGACACATACCTTTTCTCTTTCCTCACCGTCAGGAAAGCCTTTGAATGTAAAAATCCCTGTAACTCTTCACTTAGAGAATGATCTTGTCCAAGTTTGTAACACTATAGTTTCAGATCCGATAACACTTGAGGAAATAGAGAGTACCTTCGATGTTGAAAAACTAAAAGGGTTAAAAGGTGTCCGAAAAGATATGGTTTTAACCTTTGACAGCAACGGCCGCTGCTCAATAGATGCCAATAGCCTTGCAAAGGCTTTTGGACTCCAATTACCCCCTCCTGACACTGCTAATCGAGGTTATGAGAGAATCTTCTATGGCCCATATTTCAACAACCCAACTCCATTTATTTCAAGTCTTACTGTACCCTCTTCTATTTACGAATCACACAAAACAACGATAACCTATAAGTCCGGAGGAAAAGAGAAAATCTTAAAGATTTATCTTAGATGATTGGTTTGGGGTGTTGTATTTTGGGACAAACAGGATAGGTCTTATCACGACTGACGACGTTTTGGTGGATATAATATGGAGGAGCCACCGGTAGTATAACCTCACGGCTTCGAACGGAAGAGAGTGTGCTGGGTACCCAACACACTCTCTTCTTCTTTCCTTGTGGAACTTTATTTGTCTCGGTAATGACCTTTTATAGATATAACGATTACAATAACCTCATCATCATTAATGGAGTAATATATTCGGTTTTTCTTATCTATTTTTCTAGACCACACCTCTCCATCATAATGCTTGAGTCGTTCTGGCTTCCCACTACCTGTCCTAGGGTTTGTCGTTAGTTCGCTTAGGATGTTAATAAGCTTTTTGATAGTACTCTTTGGAAAGTTCTTTACGATAAATCGATAGTCTTTATCTGCCCTTCCGGAAAACTCAAGTTGGTATGTCATAAACCGGCTATTCCTTTAGCTCTTCTATCGTGTATTTTTTCGTTCTCCCCTCTCTATGCTCTTGCATTGCTGTATCGATTAGCTGATCGAGCTCCGCATCAGAGATAATGGAGTCCTCTTCTTGCACCGGAATGATTCGGAATGAGCCATAATCCCTTGTTGTTAGAACTATCTCTTTCCCATTCAAAGCTTGTTTAAGGACTTTCCCTTGATTTTCCCGAAAGTTTCTTGCACTTATCGTTATCTACAGAGTACAGAATAGTGGACAATATGACCGCACCGGTCGTTTTTTTTTTCAAGGGCAATCAAATACTGTAGTTTTACATAGGTTTTATCTAAAAGAGCCAAAACAATAACTTTTGCACGCAGGCAACAAAACCTGTGATCCAAAAAGCAGACAAGAAAAACTAATATGATAGAGATACGGTCGCTAAAAATCAATCAAGAACTAATTTCCGTCGAATTTGAACTCTAAGGAGAGTTTAAGGATGAGTACACCCCTATGCTTATTATTTTTAGGGCGTTAATGGAGTCGGCTTATTCCGTAGAACCATCAATAGAGGACTTGGCTAGCTCATTGCCTGTTTACAAAAAACATCTGCTACAAGATGGGTGTATTATGCTAATACCGGAGAAGTAGAAGCAACACGTGTTGAGACCTCTGAATAGGAGGAAAGTTCCCTTATCCTAAAAGGTAAACCAAATACTCTAATGGAAAACAATAAAGTCATGACACAAAAAACAGAAGCAAAGCGGGAAGTGATCACTAAATATGTTCCTCATGCGCTTATCGAAACTATGTTTTATTCGGCAGAAACACCTTTTGCAGCCTGCGAGCCGGATGGCATTAACCTAGAGATCGACATCTCCGACAACATAGAGCTGAACCTCAGGATGACCGAAGAATGGAACGACTCCCCCTATGGAGAGTCCTTTGATGAATTTTTGGAACGTGTCGATCTGCCACGTATTTATGATGACGAGGAAGATGACATTTACAAAGTCGTTGTACTAGACGTAGAAGGCGACGAACAAAGCGTTTGCTACTTCTTTAACGGGTTTGAGCCGGCAAAAATGTTCATGTTTGATACCATTGAAGAAGCCCTAGAAGCGGAAGCCCGTCTTCTGAAAGAGAGGAAGCAAAGCAGAAAGCTGAGCTTGTGACCCGAGCCCCTAAAGGATGGGGTTGGACAGAGCTGATGCCAAGGAAGAGCAAAAGCAAGATAAGAAGGAAATAAACGAGAAGGTAGTAATCATGAAAAGACACATCAAAAATAGCATTCTAGGGGCATTGTTGTTGCCTGCCATGCTGTTATCGGGTTGCAAAACTCCTAATAAGCCAAACAATCCCAATCAACCCGACAACAACAAATCCACAAATGGCGTGGAGCACTCCACCCAAGAGGACGATGCAATTCGCCTAGTAATAGAGAGTGTAACGGTAAATGGGAAGCCGGCTAGCGACGAACAGCGTCAAGCGATTGTTCCATATACCGGCAACCCAGATGACATAGGTTTGATTCAAGTCCAACATTGGGCAGAAATCAAAGGGATCCCCATAAGGCTAAAGTTTTATGCTAAACCCGGAGCTTATCTTAGAGACTTTGGCTATCGCTATACCAAAGAACAAGAATACACTCGTGTCCCTATGAATGTCAATACCTACAAGTCCACTGATCCCCTGAAGCTACTGATAAGCCCGGAGGGGAGATCTGTTCAAGAGATCCCTACAGGCAATGCCGTAGAGAATGCGGTGTACGTGACGATAGACTATCGCAATCTCAACGAGATGATGGACTTTCCACGACTTGATCTCGCCAATGCCGGATCGCAAAAACCTTTTAGCTCTAGCACAGCCCTGTACGACAGAGCCATTGCTATTTTGAGGATAGCAGTTGACGAAGCCACCAAGAACAATGGACTGGCTATAATAATAAGCATCTCGGATCGTCGGGATCATGTAACAACCATACCCACAAACGAGATTATTCGGTCAGTCACCCTCCTTGAAGAGCTTCAAAAACTTACAAAATGTGCAAAGATGGAGCAAGCATCTCAGGGTGATCCTTACAAGAAGCTGTCAGAGCTAAGCCCATTATACTCAGCCTATGAGAAAGCACGGTACCGCTACTTCATAGAAATAGGTTACGACTCTAAGGCTTATCGAGATGTTGCCGTTGCACTAGAAACGTGCATCAAAGAGTTAGAGAGCCTAAGTCGGTATCGTGGGGCTGACCCCTCCGCCCTTCTCCAGATTATAAGCACCGGCAATACCAATATAGACTACTCTCGTCTCAAGGCTGTTGCGACAGACCCTAGCTCAATCTTCCCCATAGAAGACTGTACAGCTTTAGAGAATCTCATCAAAGAGTCCGTAATGGTACTAAGAGAACAGCACGAGATCTGGAAGAAAAAGTGATTGACCTATAGTATACTCCGAAATGCTTTGCTTGGAGTAGACGGGAATAACGCTAATCGAGTAGAAGGAAAACAAATTTCCTCCTACTCGATTCTTATATTAGTTGTTGGTGGTTGTGTTCACACCCAATATACTTCAATATCTACGCATGTTTGTTCGTTTTTAAGTTCACCATTCCTCAAAGCCATCCTCCTCAAAAACGTCGGGAATCAGAAGCTCATCATCTCTATTCGTACTCATCTTTCGAGCTGCTTCTTCCCAGCCACTTCGTGCAGGTGCCATTCTTCTCCCCAGCCCTGCATTTCCCATGTTACTTATTGACTTCATAATGTGTTATCCTCCACAAGAGTTCCCTTAATAATATGATCTTGGATTAGCATTAACCCTGTTTCCGAGCTCCTCACCCCCGTCATAAAGGCTCCTTTGTAGAACGATTTGATTGGTATGCCCCATTGACGGGTCGGTGTAACTTCCTATGAACCATCCATCCCAAGGGATCGATGATTTCTCTTGCAGGTTTAGAGCCTTATGGTTAGCCTGCATCATAAAGAACCTTTCGGCAGACCCCTCCGGCACCCAATAGAACGTAAAGTCATCGCTGTTTAGGTTGGTCATCAATCGTGGCGAGGGGTATTTATCAACCAGTGTTCCATCACACGGGATAACTGCCACCTCACCGTCTGCGGATGGTTTTATGCTCACGGAAGCTCTTCCCAGCTCCACCTCCCACAGCACAAGGTTGTTTGGCTCATACTCTCCTTGACTGTAGCCGACAGGATCTATGGTCTCCATCACCTCCTTCAGTTTTCTCTGCGCATAGTCCAGATCGTCCAAGTTCTGGTCATGCCAGTGCTTTTGGCGCACAACGCAGACAATCTCCCCTTTCATGCGCTGGTTACATCCATTTGTTATCTCCAGCTCAATACTTTTTGTCTCTCGGGCGTAATAGAAGGCACCTAGTCCTGTTTCGAGGTATATTAGTTTGGTTTGTGGTGATGGGGTTGTGGATGAGTACATCTTAGGCTTGCTCCACCTAGGAACAGGCAAAGCGTCTTGGCTGTTTCTTCTGATCACCTTTCTGATTCTGACCTTATCAGATGTCCAGAGGTCTTTTTGATCCATCACCTCTCCCCATTTGTAGACCTTGACTCCGGGTTTGAAAAGCTTATAATAGTAGGTGTCAAACGCCGGGAAAACCTTCGGGTTATTCGGCAGATTGTTTATTGCATGCATTTCAAGGATGGGCAGGTCGTACCACTCCTTCTCACCGACCAGATTCACCAACACCCGTTCTTGATACTCCCCTTCTGGGACTGTCGGGAACACCACCGTTCCTTGTATAGCCCCCGGGCAGGTGTCCCAATATGCCGGCGGGTATATCTCTACTATATTACCACTTTGATCTGCCAGTGCATAAGCCACTCGGTAGAGTATCTCATTGGACTTCACCTCTTTCGAGTTTGCCAGATATGCGGTTCTCAGTGCCCATGCCATCACAGTTGGCTCTTCGGTGTATATGGTATCTGTCTTAACGAGGTTTCTCATGTTAGGCCACACACGCTCCATCCACCGCTTAGTTGTATTGTAGTCTTCCTTTCTGATGTTTGGATAGATCATATTCCATGCCTTTTGGTTTTGTTCTTTCCAATAGGACTCATTCACCAACACATTCTTGGTGTAGGACTGTTGTACGTAGGGTTCTTCGTCTAGAATAGTAATGACTTTTAGGTTGCCTTGGACGGCTACCTCAATCTCGTTTTTATCCCTGATTGCTTTCTCGGGGCCTGTTGGAAATTGGTCACCCGGGTACTGCCCTTTGTCGTAGGCAAAATAGATCCCCTTTAAGATATACCCCTCTTTAGGCTGTATGGTGACCGTTGCCTTTTGTCCTTTTTCTTTTTCACCGAACGATCCACTCAGAACAGCCCGATCCAGCTCCACTGGTTCACTGTACTCAAGCCCCTGTTCTTTTTTAGCCACCTGCTCAGAGGTGAGCAGTAGGACGCTCACACGATACTGCTCTGTTTTCGGCTGTGGCTTCGGCGGTTCGGGCTGGTTCGGAAGCTCTTTTTTGCAAGCTCCCAATGCGAGGATTAACATGGCGGTGACACCCCATAGCACTGTGTATTTTCTTCCATTCTGTCTCATGGCTCTGTAAT
>JAQYET010000056.1 GCA_028723525.1 Prevotellaceae bacterium | reverse complement strand
ACTATGTGATGCAGGACGGCGATATTGTCGTCTTCCGGTTTAACGTCTGATGCGGGCGCGCAAGAAAAAACACGGTGCAGAACGCATTGCCGCCTGCGCCGAGTTGTTAATTGAAAATCCGGCAATTCTTCGGGAAAACCCACAAAGTCCTTTTGCCAAGGAACAACCGCTGTATTTGGAAATCGGTTGCGGCAAGGGAAATTTTGCCTGTGGTATGTCTGCGTCCCTGGCATATGCGACAGAAGAAGTCCCCACAAGCATGCTTGAAACAATCAGGCCGGCTGTAATTTTAGAAATGGTTTTTCTCATAACTTTTTCCTCCTTTGCTACCTCCTTTTCATCTTTTCCAAATCATAATTACAACTATAAATGAGCAAATATCAAATTTTGCACAAAGTTATCCTGCTAACTCCATAACAGCTTCCATTGAAGCACCGCTTTTGATAAACCGGTACAGATTTGTGAGTTGTTCCTGCTTTAGCTGTTTCTGTAAAAAAGCATAACCTTCTTCAAAAGCACAATAGCTTCCAGAATGCATGCAACACAGAAAATGAACCAGCGACATAATCAACCAATATCTTTGGATTCCCTGACGGGAGCGGAGCTGATATTTATCCAGTGCCAGTTTACTTTTGCTTTGACGGAAAAATATTTCGATCGGCCACCGTTTGATATAAGTCTCCAGTATCTCCAGAGTTGACAGACTGACATCCGCAGAGAGAAACAACCGCAGTGCTTTGGGATTCCCAAACGCATCCTTCGGATAGCTGATGATAACAGCTGCATTGGGAATGCCATTTAGCTCCCCTTCATAGCGGTACACATAGAATTGACGGCCGCCAACGGTCACGAGGCTGACTCCCGGATCTGTTTTCCGCAAATGAAGGGCAAACAAACTGGCTTTCTGGCGGATTCCCCATGGATAGAGAATACGGTTGGTCTTTAACGCACCTATCGTATAAAAACCTTTCCGTATAAAGCTGTCCATTACCTTTGAAGAAGTATACCAGCTGTCACAAAGAAAATAGGAAGCTACCGGTGCAATGGGAAGCTCTTCTGCAATCTCTTTTACGATCTGAATCTTGGATTTTGATTTATCGTATAGTATGACTGCATAATTCAGGGTAATCCCATTGCAGGAAAGCATGACAGAAACAACCTGATGCCCGTAATCCTGACGGCCTTTTAAATGTGATTGGTGAAAATACGCTGCTTCGATTGGATGTAGAGCCAGTGACGAAGGCCGGGTATGTGAAGCAATGGTATCATCCACAATACAGTAAACAGGCTGTCCGGAACGCTGAGCTTCCCTGTAAATAATATGGAGGATACTCCTTTTGAGGGTATCCTGTAAAGCAATGTCATCCCATTTGCCATGATTCAGAAAATAAGCCGTGGTAGTCCTGTGACAATGGCTTACTTCTTGGAAATCCACAGTTTTCCCGCGGTATCCCTGGAGAAAAACGGAAAGGATAATGGTCATCAAATGGTTCAGATACACATCGGATAAAAATAATCCGAGATTTAATGTCTTAAAGTAATTGTAAATATGGTTGGAATGATGTATACTGTTTGCAATGGACACCCCCTTGTTTGAGTGAGTATGTTGTTTGTTGATACTTCAATTATACATCATTCATCAGAGGGTGTCTTTATTTTGTGCAATATTTTGGATTTGCTCATTTATAGTATAAAAACTATGTGGGGTATCCAGAATTATTTGGAGTATTAAAATTTCTGGCAAATTTGGATGAAAGTGAAACGGTTAAGCCTAATACAGTTCTTGTTCAGGGCAGAATTTTTTGTAATCCTGTAAAGTTTATTTCAAAACCGGAAGATGAATGCAAATATGAAGCTCATCAAAAATATATAGATGTGCATTTTATCCGGAAAGGTGTAGAGGGAATTGCTACGTCTAATGTTTTAAAGTTAGATGTGGATACACCATATGAGGCTAGGAAAGATATATGCTTCTATACAGGAAAAGAAGAGGGGAAATATTTTCTAAAAAAAGGCGATTTTATGGTATGTTATCCAAGTGATGCACATAAGGTTGGAATGATGGAAACAGAACCGAGGGAAATAGATAAAATTGTAGTTAAAATTAAGGTGAGTGGGATAGAAGAATATCCCTTTGAAAAAGACCGAGTGTTAGATGCCATCCATAACCACTTAATTGTTTCATGTCAAGCTTTATCTCATGAACCATTACATTCCTCTTATATCATGGGAAGAATGGCACAGGCTGCAAAAGAGGGTGGAGCTCGTGCTATACGGGCAAATTCGAAAGAAGATATTCAGGAAATAAAGAGCAGAACTAATTTGCCAGTAATTGGAATTGTAAAAAGAG
>JAQYET010000055.1 GCA_028723525.1 Prevotellaceae bacterium | reverse complement strand
CGAAAATCAGAATACCAAGGCACGGCAGCCATGAAGTCAAGACGGGGCTGTTAAAGAGAATTTACAAGGTACTGCTCGGACGTTAATCGTCTGGGCGTGCCGCCCCTTTTGAAAGTTCGGTGTATTAAGTGTCTTAAGAACTCTTTATTTTGTAAACAATTATATATTTTATTTTGTAAACAATTATATATAAGGATATGGGAAAGAAGATTTTGGTAACGGTTGAATATGGTGAGGACGGTACTTACTCCTGTTACAGCGAAACGCCCATAGGAGATTATGCGCTCGTTGATGGCGACGGCAAGACCGTCCAAGAAGCAAAGGCAGATTTTCTAAGGGCAGTGGACGAGTGCCGGGAGGCTTACCCCGATGACAAAAGGTACAATGGACTGTCTTTCGAGTACAAATATGATTTGCGCTCTTTCTTCAATTATTTCAGTTTCCTCAACGTATCTGACATTGCCAAACGAGCAGGTATCAATCCCTCGCTGATGCGCCAGTACACCAGCGGAGTGAAAACGGCTGGCGAGAAGACTTACGAGCGTTTGTCTTCTTGCATTGAGCAGATAAAAGCGGAATTACATGCTGCATCTTTCTAAAGTTCGGTGTATTTCATATATTAAATGAACTCTTTGAGCCGTCTGCACGTGAGTGTAGGCGGCTTTTTCCTGTCCGTGCAAACGGAGGAAATATACTTTTATGGGTTGTTCACTGTATGGTGGACAGCCCTTTTTCATACCTTTTTCGCAACAATAAACCAATTGTTGTTTTTATGACTGTAAAATACTTCGTAACATATAGGATAAGACGTAATTTTGAACAAAAGATTGTTTCAGGATAACACTTTAAAGTATGAACATTTACGAACAGATTTTGGCAGCTCTCAAAACCAAGTTTCAAGGGGTTGAGGATGCCACCCTCCAACGGATTGCAAGCAAGAAGTCAGAGGGAGTAACGGACGAGAGCAAGGTAAACTCTATCATTGAGGGTATCTCCTTTCATGACGTATTGACCAGTTATGGCGACTATCGGGCTGATGGAGCGCAGAAGACCGCAATTTCAAATTACGAGAAAAAGTACAACATCAAGGACGGTAAGCCTGTTGAGGAAACCAAACCACAGCAACCACAGACACCTGCACCTACTCCGCAGCCTAAGCCAGCAGAGGAAGTGCCAGCATGGGCGCAGAGCCTTATTGATTCCAACAAGACTTTGAGTGAGAAGTTGGCAGCCATGGACGCCAAGACAAAGGCGGACATCCGTTACCAGCAGATTGACGAGGTAGCGAAGTCGTTTGGCATTCCCGAATTTGCCTACAAGGGCAAGCAAATCGCCGATGATGCAGACCTTAACCAGTACTTCACTGACTTGAAGCAGGAGATGCAGAACAGCGGTTTCCAGTTCGTCAAGTCTCCCGAAGAGGGAAACCACGAACATCAAAGCGAGATAAGTTCCATCGCTGAGCAAATCGAAAAAGGAACAAAAGAGATTGTAGAACAAAATAATAAGTAAAAATTATGGCAGCAGGATTTGTTTATAATTTGAAGCCAAAAGAAGTGCAGGAGGAACGTTACGACGTTTCTACTGGCATTCGTCGTCGTGGGAACTATATCCTCGATGTAGCAGGGTTGGAGATAGGAAGTTACGTTCCTTCTTTCCTACCAATTGCAGCGGACTTGAAAGCTAAGACCGCAAAGATTGTCGTGCGTGCGCTGGTCGTTGAAGCAGCAGACACAGCAGCAACGAAAATCAAGGTAGCCAAGAACCCTTATATCAAGGATGGCATGACACTTGGCACTGGAAAGAATGGCGCAGTCGTTCAATCTATCGACCGCACCAATGCCGACTATGACGAAGTAACCCTCGCAGCAGCATTTGGTGCAAAAGTAAAGACAGGAGATACTCTGTTTGAGGCATCGGCAGAAGGAGGAACTACTCCCAAAGCTGTCGCTAATTCGGCTCTGTACGAAAATCATCAAGTAACGGAAGGTATCAACAGCGTTGCACTCTTGATGCGTGCTTTTGAGATAGAACCAGAGAAATTGGTGATGCCATTCTGTGCAGCAGACAAGGCAAACCTCCCTCATTTTCAGTTTAACGAATAAAAGAAAGGACACACTATTATGACATTGACTATACAGACTTTGTTTAACGAACCCGCAATCGTGGGTGCAGTTATCAACCGTGTCCTTCAGACCCGTAAGGATGCTATTTATTGGCAGCAGTACCTCGACTTCCGACGTACTACAACCAGAGTGTTTAAAGATTACATTGGCTCCGTCCGTGGCGTTATGGCAGGTAGCATCAACTCGCAGTTTGGTGAGAAGCCTATCCGTGAGCGTCAGAACATCGGAAGCGGATATGGCGAGATTGCCTATCTTGGCGACCGTTATCAGATGAGCGTAGACCGTCTGTCAGACCTCCAAGACCTCATTGATAAGTACAACGCAGCAAATGCAGCAGGACAAGTTTCCGCTCTGAATGACATCATCGCATGCATCTATGACGACTACAGACAGGTAATGCTTGCAGCTTACAAGCGTATGGACTTGGTTGTTGGCTCGCTCATAATGACTGGTAAGGCTGTAGTTCGCAATAAGGACAAAGCAGTTTCAGACCAGAATGCTACCGAGTTCCTCAACATCGAATTACCATTTAACGTAATCGCTCCAAAGAAGAATGATGTTGTCGTAGACAGTAAGGTTAAAATGGTGTCTTGGTTGCAGGCTAAACTCAACGAGATTGCTCCTGATTATGGAAAGTACAACAAGATGATTATGTCTCGAGGTACTTTTGTGAAGAATATTCTCGGCTCGAGCGAGTTTGGGGAAATGTTCAAGATGCAGCTCGGTCAGAATCAGATGTATCTATCCACAGGATTAGTTACTTCCGACCTTGCATCGCAGTTGTTTACTGGTATCGGTCTGCCAGCAATCGAAATCAAGGAAGATTATGTTAAGGAGCAGAACGGCAAAAACGCTCAGGTGTATGCAGACGGCTACATTACCATGATTCCGCAGGATAAGATAGGCTACATGCGCTTTCATACTCCTTACGAGGTCACCGATCCAGTTCCCGGCATGAATTACACTCCCGCTGGTGCTGGCGATTTGATTGTGGCTTCCAACAGAGACCACAACGGGCGCTATCTTGAGTATTCCGCAGAGTGGATTCCGCAGATTGCGGACCCGACGTTGATTACGAACATTGACCTCTCTAATGTGAACGCTTAATGAGCATCAAGGAATATATATCAAACAAGTTTCAGTCTTTCGGCATACAGGTGTCGGAGGCTGACTTGTTAGATATATCATTCAGCGCCAATGTGATACTCGATGATGACATAAGTTTCGATAACTTGGAGAATGTCATTGTTGCTTTGGTGCAATATGTTCCTTTCTTGATGAGCAGACCGTCGTCAGTTAGCGAAAGTGGGTTCTCCATGTCATGGGACAAGGATGCGCTTTTGAGCTTCTATAACGCAATGTGCAAGCGATATGGATTGAGAAACGAACTTGATGCGAATAGTCCTAAAATACGATTCCTATGATGTATGCTCCACACATTCTACAGGTAAAAGTAGTGACACCTCTTCAAAAGGATGAATTTGGGCATCCTATCCCTAATACGGGTGGTGTGAGTTGGAAGGCGTTGTGCAAATGTCGTTGTGATGACAACACCACAAAGGAGTTCAAATCAGCCAATGGAGAAGTGTACCGACCGAATTACCATGTAGTATGCGAAATGCGTGTAAATATAAAAGCTGGAACAGAAGTAAGATGTCTTGAAGGCAATTGCGTGCGTGGAGAGGGAAAGGTCTATATTTCAAAGAAAACCAACTATTTCAATTATTCTGAATTATGGTTATAGACGGTGATTTTTCGGATGTAGATAAATTCTTTGAGGACGGAGAGTTGGATGTGGAAAGCGCAATGGCTAAAGTTGGTGAAGAAGCCGTTGAGGATGCCAAAGCAAACCACACCTATAATAACCGAACGGGAAACCTCGAATCCTCCAATAAGTATGAAACCGATAAGGATGGACTCACGCTAAGCAATACTGCCGACTATGCTTCTTATGTAGAGGCAAAGGGATTTGACGTATTGAGCGGTTCAGCATTGAGAGC
>JAQYET010000054.1 GCA_028723525.1 Prevotellaceae bacterium | reverse complement strand
GTCTGTGGATTTACCAATACCTGCTTGCAGTATTACCATAGAGCGCCTTGACAGAGGCAAGGTTGTTCTTCTCACGAGCACGGACATAACTCACGGAGATATTCTTCCTTGTATAGTACAACACCAAGGAGCGGTATTCACGTAGTGTGGTATAGATACGGTCTATCTGCTGCATGCGCTCGTGGTCGTTCATGGAGAAGACGTTACTCTTGACGATGGACTTGAGTTCTTTCAGGCTTTCACCGCTCTGCTCGAGAAGCTTGGTGTAGCCCGAGGCCATTGCAGCGAGTTCTGTCGGGCGGAAGTTCTTGTCCGAGAGCATCTTTTTGTAGGAAGTGACATAGACCTCCGAGATGTCGCCCACCATGAGAATACACTCCTTAACCTTATAGGCATCGCCAATAAGGTTATTCACTTTCTTCAAGGCATCGTAATACTTTTTGGTGTCGTTGTAGAGTTTCTCCACCTCCTTGAATCCATCAAGGGTATTCTTTACTGTCTTCGAGGCGGTGGCAATCTCCTTGACCGTATTGGCAATGTTGCCGGCAAAGTTACCGGGATCATAGACCGTCCACTGTGCGTGAGCTTTGGGAACTGAAAGGCTCAATCCTAAGAGAGCCATGAAAATGTACTTTTTCATTGTTGCTATAGTTTTGATGGTTTATTACTTATTTCTTTTTATGGTTTCTTTTCTCATTGGCAAGCTGACGGATAGCCGTTTCGATATCCCCACCAAGCTGTGCTGCCCTGTTCATCACCTCCACCTTCTCGGTTTCCTCCGTGGTGTAGGTCAGGTATTACTCCATGCTCACTTCCGTAGCATAGACGGCACTCTGCATACCGCCCAGACCTATCCAAACTTCCTTGTAGAGTCGATTCGGGTCGTTGTTCTGATTAATGGAGAGTATCTGGCTCTTTTCCTTTTCCGAAAGACCGAGCATCGCCTGTATACCGTCAAACTTGGTCATGTACTTGCGCTGGTCAAGCAGTATCTTGCAGTCAGAGTTATTGATGATACTCTCCTTGACAATGGGCGACTGAATGATATCGTCCACCTCCTGAGTCACGACAATGGCTTCCCCGAAATACTTTCTCACCGTCTTATAGAGATACTTTATGTAGTCTGCCATGTTTGCCGAAGCAATGGCTTTCCACGCTTCCTCAATGAGTATCATCTTGCGGATACCCTTTAATCGGCGCATCTTATTGATGAAGGCTTCCATGATGATAATCGTTACCACAGGAAAGAGGTCTTTGTTATCCTTCACTTGATCGATTTCAAAGACGATGAAGCGTTTGGAGAGCAGGTCGATGTTCTTGTCGGAGTTCAGCAGGAAATCATAGCGACCACCTTTGTAGTATTGCTTCAATGTCGTAAGGAGATTATTGATATTGAAGTCCGAGAGCGTTACCTTGATGTCACGCTTTTCCATATCCTTGCGGTACACGTCCCGCAGATACTCATAGAAGGTATTGAAGCAGGGAACGATGGTATGATCCGTCCTGATAAGTTCGATATAGGCATTGACGGCAGAACCGAGTTCGCCTGCTTCGGTCTTGGTGATATGCTCATCGGCACTCTTCCAGAGCGTGAGCAGCAGCGTACAGATACTTTCCCTTTTCTCCACATCGAAGAAATTGTCATCGGTATAGAAAGGATTAAAGGAGATAGGATGTGCATCAGTATAGGTGAAATATACGCCGTCCTCACCCTTGGTCTTGCGGTGGATGAGTTCACACAAGCCTTGATACGAGTTACCCGTATCAACCAAGAGGACGTGTGCCCCTTGCTCGTAATACTGGCGTACCATGTGGTTGGTAAAGAAAGACTTACCACTACCCGAAGGACCCAAGATAAATTTGTTACGGTTGGTGATGACTCCCTTTTTCATTGGCAAATCCGATATGTCTAAGTGGACGGGCTTTCCCGAAAGGCGGTCTGCCATCTTGATACCGAAGGGAGAGAGCGAGTCCTTATAGTTCGTCTCTGCCGTAAAGAAACAGAGGGCAGGCTCGATGAAAGTATAGAATGACTCTTCTGCGGGAAAGTCAGCTGCATTGCCGGGAATACCCGCCCAGTAGAGCGTTGCCGCATCAATGGTATTGTGGCGAGGGTGGCACTCCATCAAGGCAAGGGCAGAGCCCACGTCATTCTTGATTTGGCGCAGTTCTTCCTTATCACTACTCCATGCCAATACGTTGAAGTGAGCACGGATGGAGGTCAGTCCCTGCGAGTGGGCGATGTTGAGATACTCCTGTATCCATTCCTCATTGATTTGGTTGCTACGGCTGTAGCGTGCCAGCGAGTGCATGTTTCTTGCCTGCTTCTCGAAGCGTTCCAAGTTAGCATCGCTGTCCTCGATGAAGATATACTGGTTATAGATGTGGTTACACGGCAACATCAAGCCCACGGGAGCGGCGAAGGACAACCTGCAATCCGATCGATCAGTGGAGAGCCTTTCATATCGGCTGTCCGTGCTCACCGTTGTCGGCAGGTCGTCCGTGTCGGAGAGTGTATGTAGGCAAAGCATATTGTCGCCCACACGCACAAGGTCTGCGCCCAGACGGATGTCCTCCAAAGACGCATGCCCTTCTTCAGATAAAGAGAAATACCTGTCGAGCAGTCCGCCCTTTTCATTTGTGCCAACCAGCTCTTCTTCAGTCATGCGGACAATCCTTATCTGCTCCGTATCGTTGATGATACGCTCGAACTGGTCTACGGCTTCCATGAACTTCATCACCTCATCCTTGTTGGTAATCTCCTTGGGCAGCAGATGTCCACGACAAAGCGAAGAAAAATTGCTCTGCTGTGCCATACGCTGCTTGTTCGTCTTGGTAAGGAAGAGATAGACTGAGTGGTGGAGATACGGACGCTCATTGAAGTGCCGCTCAGAGGAACGGGCAAGGAAACTCAGTCCGCCATCGAAGAGCTTTCCTTGATAGTCCTCCTTAATAAACCAGTCCTGCTTGTGTACGATACTGTAATTGGGTAGCACCTTGATTGCCTTATGCCAGGCAGAGTGCATTGCTTCGTATTCTGTAGAAGTGACGGTAAAGAGTTCGGGCAGTTCCACACGGAATGCGACCGTAATATCTGCGTCCTTGCTCACCATGCAGCCCTGCTCGATGGAGAGCAGTGGAAACTTCGACTCCAAGGTACTTATCTTACTGTTGTTTCTCATTGCTTCTTTCTTTTGGGTTGAAGGTTACGGATAAGGTGATAGACCGTCCGGCGGTTCAAAAGGTAGCGTGGGTGCATTCTCACGGCTCCCTTTTTCATGAGTCCGTATTGCCCGTACTTTCGATTCATGGCAAACGTTTGCCATACCACAAGGGAGGCACCCACTATGCCTATGACCAGACAGGCTATCTGGCTCACTCCACAGAGATAGAGAATGACCACGAGGATGAAGAGAGCCAGCAGCCCTCCCGCAAAGAGGAAAAGATACTGTGCCTTCAAACCCTTGAACTCTACCGTCCGACCTACACCTTTGTTGATTTCCCACTCAGCCATTGTTACAAGAAGAAAGAACGTAGGATGGTTGCCGCCACGATGAGGAAGATGCACGCACCGAACCAAGAGGCTGCGGTCTTGCTCGTATCGGGGTCACCACTAGAGTCGAGTAGGTCAGCCCCATTGCTGGGGCTTTCCCCTCTAAGAACCGTACGTGATACTTTCGCATCATACGGCTCAAGCAACACACGTAAATGATGTTGATATTCATTCAAGTGTCTCATTTTC
>JAQYET010000053.1 GCA_028723525.1 Prevotellaceae bacterium | reverse complement strand
CACATTTCGCCTGACCTCACTATGAAAATACTCGAATCAAATGGATCTGATTGGGTACAGAGCGGCAATATAATCATTTAAGTGAGTACGCTTTAATCAGCGTACTCATAACTTTATTATTATAAATACGATGAATAAACTGAAATTATTTATTGCTGCCATCATGATGTGTTTAGCAACAACAGGTGGTGCACAGACGAAAGACAACGACGCACATGATCATTATATGTATTCATGGATACAGGTGCGATGGGCAAATAAGGCTACTGGCGAACCATGCTTCGTTATATTGGAATCTCCAGGACTTGGCAAGAAACAAAAACCAAGTATCATGAAAACTGATGACGGGAGAAGTATTATCTTTGATAACATGTTGGATGGGCTTAATTATCTGGAATTAAAAGGATGGGAGTTTATTTTAGCAGAAAAGGATTCTTTTAGTGATTGGTTAGTTCGCAGAAAAGTTACTAAGAAAGAATTAGAAGAGGTAGTAAAAAAATATACGCATTATGAAACTATAGCCCCCAAAGTGCAGCTTAATTTGGCTGAAAAAAACATTCACCTTGATTACGAATAAGCAATTTACTTGCCAGCAGTATTTTATATTTTCTTATAGTTTTAATTGATGCCAAAATTGAATATTTTAACGTGAGTTATTAAAGATTTCTACAAATATAAAAAGACAAAGTCAACAATGAAAAAAGTATTACTTCTTACGTATCTGATGCTAATGGCCATTGGTCTACATGCACAGAATGAAACCATTACCAACCAGACCGTACTTGATTTGTTAAAAGAAGGTTTTTCCTCTGAAGAGATTATCGGTGCTATTGACAACAGCTCAACTCGCACTATTACCTTCGATATCAATTTTATGCGCCAGCTGAAAACTGCAGGTGCTGACGCTACTCTGACGACATATCTTCAAAAGATAGCCAAGAAAGATATGGGTTACGAGGGAGTTTACCTCTGGAATGTTGCTAATGGCAAGCCCGAAAAACTCTATCGTACAAATTTTGAAAAAGAAGCGAAAGGAGTTAATTTTGGTGCGATAGGAGCTGCAGCACTTGGCACCTATGTAGCTGGATCGGTTTTTGGAGGACACATTCCAAGCGGAGGAGAGGCTGCTGCTGTAGCTGCAGGGACAAGTGTTCTGATGACATCTGCCAAGGATATCAAGAAGTTGATGTTACCTGGCACTAAAGCCAAGACAACGGCATCCACACAACCTGTATTTAGATTCTATTTTAATCATAATTCTGATGATAGTTTTAAGCAGAATGGCGGCAATTTTTATGAGCTTGTAATGAACGATATTATGAGTCCCAACGAGTTCCAATGTGTAAAGATGACGGTGAAAGCCAAAAAGAAAGGTGGCAGAAGGATATTCCCTGATAATATGAGTTACACCGTAATGGGCTTTGAGGGAAGTAACGCAAGTTCCAGAGTAATGGTAGATTTCACAATTAAAACAATTAACAACACAACCTTTGAAGTGTCTTTTCCTCAACCATTGGAACCGGGAGAATACGTTTTCTTCTATAAGAACGGTCTCAACAATCAGTATTTTAAGACAGCTCCATTTGGCTTCGATTTTTCCGTAGAATGATTTGTGATAAACTTATTGCAAGTTATGTTTAATATGGGAGCGGTATTTAAGCCGCTCTTTTTTTATTATTTGCTTGGCTTAAACGTATTACACAAGTTGAAGATAGACGCTAAGTTCGTCATAATAATTTATCATCCATACAAAAATCCCCACCGACGCAACTATCTACGCCAGCAGGGATCGCTAACAAGTATTTGATGTAAAATACTATTTTATTCCATAAGCTCTTTGTTGTTCTTGACTTTCCAAAGAAGACAATTCACGGTCATAAGTGTTGGATGCTTTCTCACTGTTTTCATCATACTTTCTTAAAACCGCATTTGCTAACGTGTTCAAAGGTATGGCTTTTTTCTCATATGCGTCAACAACATTGTCGGAAATATTAATGACAACAGGTCGATTGTCTATGTCCGCAATCAAGGAACGTCCTCTCATATAGACATTGTTCAGCCTTGGATTGAGAGGCTCATCTGCATATTGCTTGTAATTTCTTGGAATAGCTTTAGGTGTGTGTGCTTCTAAAACCTCGTGACCAGCATTATTCAGAAGATTAGCACCTCCAAATCCCATTAGCATAAGCCTTAACAGCGGATTCCTTGTAAACATTCCTGCGGCAATGGCAGCCAAAGGTAATATATTGTTTCCTACGGTAAATGATGATGTCCTGCCAGTAAACATACCGATAAGCATATCAGGAAGCATCGCAAAAACATACCCTAAGTTCTTGGTTATATCACTAAACCCATTCAATCCTGCATGATCTAAATATTTACCCCATCCTGCCGTTTGGGACGTATTGAAAGAAGGAGAAACCTGTGACGGAGTATCTAATGTTTGCTGCGATGGCATGGAGAAACCTTGGGATGTACTGGCGTTTAATTGAGCGGAAGGAGTACTTGTGCTTGAAATAACGGGCTGTGAGACGGAGCGACCAGAAGCATGTACTGTGATTTCATCATTATTTGTTCTCGACTGCTTTGGCTCGGGGTGATTCCTACTGGATGCCATTACTCTTGCAGCTTTTTTATCCGCATTAGTCTTGTCGATTTGAACTGCAGCTCTGGCATAATCATTGGCACGCTGGGCTACTTGTGTAAGTGTCATATTTTTGCCGTTCACATTCCACACATGCAATCCTTGTACAGACATCTGCTTAGCAATGGAAAAGAACGAGGTAGCAAAAGCACGGCATTGTTTGGCTGTCTTATTCAGCATCCATGATGGTATGTGCGCATGACTGTTATAAGGCATAGCCTGACGACTTAATCCAGCAGTGATTGTTTTCAGGAGTTTTCCTGAACTCCCTTTTGCCGAAGACAAGAGCTGTACTGCTTCTTTTTTTGTAACGGAGTTACTCACATGGGGACGAATCGTAGCAACCTTGATTTTTTTTCCCAAACCATCATTAACATTGGAAATAAATTCAGTACCTGTTTTTCTGTATGCCAAGGCTCCTTTTTGATACTTTCCTAATGTGGTCTCATTGCCGAAAACCGCTTGGCTGTATTGTTTCTTGGCGGTGTCAAGATTAACTTTGGAAGAAAACCAATAATTGAAGCCGGCATCTGCCATCGTGCTTGAAATCAATCCTTTTGCATAAGAAGCCCTCGTTGCCACTTTGTAAGCGGATTTTTCTCCCATCCAAGTCCCAAATTTTACCGCACCATTTTTCATGGCATATCCAGCTACGCCTTTCGCTGCGCTTTTCAAGGGAACGGCAGCTACGGTACCAATGCCGTCCAACGCCGGAGCATCCATTGCGGCTCCCAGGACAATAGATCCAGCTTTCTCCATTTTTGACGGCTTATAAATTCTATTACCCAGCTCGTGAATTTCTTCCTCTGAAGGAGAGAGGTCTCGACCACGCATAAACCTGCTACCTAAACTCATAAAGATAGAATTGTTTATTCCTTCCTTCAGAATGTATTCTATGGAGGACTTGGGCATGTCTGTCCGAGCCAAATGTTCTTTGAGCAACTCCATGAAGCGTAACTGACCATAGTGAATAGCTGGGTCTATAAATTTCTGACCTTCGGTTTTCCCCAATTGTTCAGCAACGTGAAGATAGCCTTTTGTTCCCAACTTGGCAATCAGGGATTCCCTGTATCTATCAATTAAATTTCCCCAATCATTCTGGAAATTCTTGCCAGCAACAATTTTCTTAACGACACCGTCTATAAAATCATCGAGATTCTTTTTACTCCACTTCCCCTCCGATGCAGCTCTTACATTTGCAGTTTGTATACGTATCATGCCCTGGAAAACGGAGCCTGCACCGATGATGGCTGGTGTCTTATTGTAAGCCTTATAGAACTCTTCGTTCTGCTTACGATGATAATATCTGTAATCCTTGGTGATGACGGGAGCGCAATATTTACTGAAGTATTGATTGAAGCAATACTCCAGCTCTCCGAAATGTTGATTTTTATTTGCCATACGATGGAGTTTTAGATTCCCAAGAACTGTTTACGTGCCTGCTCGATGGCTTTGTGACAAACGTTCATCTGCTTTGGATAGAAACGTGCAAGCCAATCATCCAATAAAATTTCATCATTGATGAATTTCACAGCTAACTGACGAGTGATCTCTATTGCTCTCTCTCCTCTTTCCCTGCCATTGAACCACGCTTTTGTCCAACAGCGTGTCCCAGTTGTGTCGAAATAGACGGATGCTTCTCGACTGATGTCATAACTGTGAATATCAATTTCAAGATTTTCCAAAGGATCGAGTGTCAAGCCGTTTTCGGCAGCTTCTTCAGAAAGTTTTTTTTTTTGAGATTCATCCCAAGATTGGGGATATATTCCTTGACGAACTGCCAGAAATCCAAGAAAATCCTCGATTAGGATTTCCTGAATTTTCTCTATCAATGGAGCACTGCGCTCGGACAGACCTAAGGGATTACCTAAATTGGGCATTGTTTCATAAAAATAATTTTT
>JAQYET010000052.1 GCA_028723525.1 Prevotellaceae bacterium | reverse complement strand
TTCGTTTAATCTTCTTTGCGATTCCGCCGCTATGGTATCAAATACCAGAGATGATTTTCCCGATCCGGAAACTCCCGTGAAAACCGTGATTTGCTTTTTGGGTATCGCTACATTAATATTTTTAAGATTTCGTTCCCTCGCACCCGATACCCGGATGTAATTATCAGACATACTTTTCTCCTCATAAATTTATATGATTCACTCAATCTATGATAGGGTTAAGTATATAATACTACTTTTCCGAGCATTTGCGACTGCCGTATAACTTTGCCATAAAAAGAGTATGTCAATCATGGCAGGTAGAACTGCAACTTGGAATTTTATATGACAGGCCAAAGCTCATCACTATTGATTAGATTAAGTGACGAGAAGCCTTTTTATGCTTCAATTTCGATTGTGATCCCGGATTTGAATTCCACAGGCGGTCATCAAAAATCGTAATCTACGCGTTCAGCAAGGATTTGGTCAGGAAAGACATGTGGAATCTGGAGAGTGTTTTATCATTGGATTCTATTAAGTATTTGTTGTTGCCGATCGTTCATCGCTATGACATCCAATCGGTCAGCATTTTTGGCTCCTACGCAAGAAATGAAGCAAAGCCAGGCAGTGATGTTGATCTTCTGATTGATGGAGGAAATTATCAGGGCTTGATTGAATATATGAATATGATTGATGAGATGAAATCGGTCCTCGACAGAAATGTGGATGTTGTGACACAGGCAAGCCTTGACCGGAGCCGGACAAAAGCAGATCTGATATTTAAGAAGAATGTCGAAAACGAAAGGATTGTACTGGTTTGATTCTGAAAGACAGAGATAGATCTCACCTGCTCAGGATACTTGAATATTGTGAAAGAATTGAAGAAGCCAGGATACGATTCGGTGCGAGCTTCGAACATTTTGCTAACGATCCAGACTACCGGGATGTAGTCTGTATGAATATCTTTCAAATCGGTGAACTCGCCAATAAGATTTCTGAAGAAACCCAGAGTACTATAGCAGATATTCCCTGGCGCCAAATGTACGCTATCCGTAATATTCTGGCACATGCCTATGTTAAAATCGATGATGAGATCGTTTGGGATACTGTGATGAACGATATTCCAAAATTATAGACCAGGCTTGAAGAAATCATTTAAGGCGAAAAGTCGATCTATGGATTTCTTCCCTTATTCATACTTTTAACGAAATGGGATGTGCTGAAATAGCAAAAGCCTATGTATGAACAATAACTTAGAATTTGAATTTAAAGGAGTATAGCGATGGAACATGACTGTTGTTTCAGAGATGGAGATAAGTGGTTTAGATATAGAGCAGCAGCAATTATAGTCGAAGATAATTGCGTCTTGTTTGCAGGAAATAAAGTCAATGACTATTACTACTCCATAGGCGGAGGAGTTCATTTAGGGGAAACATCTGAGGAGGCCGTAAAAAGGGAAGTATTTGAAGAAACCGGGGTCAAATATGAGGTGGATTATCTTGCTGTGGTACACGAGAATTTCTTTGCTGGGAGTTCCGACTTAAAGGGCTACGACTGCCATGAGATTGCCTTCTATTACATGATGAAACCGAAGGGCAATAAGAATCTTAACAGCCAGAGCGTTACTATGGGCAGCGTAAAAGAGACTATGCATTGGATACCTATTGATGAAATTTATAATTACAAAGCTTTTCCATCTTTTATGCAAGAATATCTCCAATCAGATCATATCGGAGTTGAACATATCATTACATATGAAAGAGCTTAATAAATCCAAGTTCGCAGCGCACTTGGACACATACTCTCCAGCGATACTCCTCTTGCCGGCCTACCTCCTGCAATGAGCGTACAGACAGGCTTCTTGATTCATGGTTATCATCAGGGTAGTCTTGATACACGTGGAGACGGTAGTATTGATGTCACGGGAAGGGTGAAAACATATAATATCCCTAAAAATGCCAGTCCATTGCATAATAAATTCACAGTTCACTCTTGGCCATTCCCTTATTTTGCGTTAATATTTAAGGGAATAAGTTAGGGGGTAAGGGAATGAGAGAGTTCAACTACTCTTTGATAAGAGAAAACAAGTGGGATTCAGAGATGCTGGAACTCATTGCCGCAATATATAAGGAAGCCGGTAAGCAGGAGATGTATTTAAAAAGGCGGCCGGAAGAACTCGAAAAACTGGTGAATATTGCAAAAATACAAAGTACCGAGGCATCGAATGCCATTGAAGGAATTGTCACAACAAATACACGCATCAGACAACTTGCTTTGGAAAAGACAACACCTAAGAACCGTGATGAACAGGAAATTGCAGGCTATAGGGATGTGCTTGGCATTATTCATGAGAGCTTTGATACAATTCGGATAACGCAGAATTACATTCTTCAGCTGCACAAGATTTTATACAGTTATATGAATAACCCCGTAGCTGGCAGAACGAAAACAGTGCAGAACTATATCACTGCGTCTTATCCTGACGGGCATTCGGAAACGCTGTTCACTCCGCTTGCGCCTTATGAAACGCCGGATGCGCTTGATCGGCTTTGCGAAGAGTATAATCGTGTGATTGGGAATATGGAGCTAGAACCGCTGATTGTAATTCCCATCTTCATTCATGATTTTCTTTGCATTCACCCGTTTAATGACGGGAACGGACGCATGAGTAGATTGCTAACTACGCTGCTTCTTTACAGAAATGGGTTTTATGTAGGAAGATATATATCACTTGAGGCAAAAATCGCAAAGAATAAGGATCTTTACTATGACGCGCTCTATGAATCACAGATTGGGTGGCATGAAGGAACGGATGATCCTGTTCCATTTATAAAATATTTGCTTGGAACAATCCTCTCAGCCTATCGGGATTTTGAAGATCGCTTTGCACTCGTAGAAACAAAGCGTTCCGCCCTTGATACGGTTAGGCTTGCAACTCGAAGCAAGATAGGCAGTTTTACCAAACAGGATATTAGAGAGCTTTGCCCATCGCTCAGTGTTAGTTCAATCGAAGGAGCCCTTCGAAAATTAGTGTTTTCCGGCGAACTGAAAAGAGAAGGCAAAGGGAAAAACACCTGCTATTTTAGAACAAAATAGCATTCCCTAGCTTGCGGGAAGAAAAACACGAAATCATGATGGAATCAGCTCTGAAGTAGGAGCAGATAGAGAGGATGGAGGATATGACAAAGTTTCTCGACAAGCAGGTCAGGGAAATTACAAAATACTCCGAAGCTCTGGTCAGACGGCTTATAGAAAAGATTACGGTTTATGATGAGAAGCTGGTTGTGAAATTCAAATCAGGATTAGAAATAGAAGTCGATGGATAAGACAAATAGGGCTAAGTGAGTCACCTCGTCAGGATATGGCGGGGTTATTTTTTTATTGACAATCCAAAAAAAATGTGATATATTTACAACATAAAGAGCGAAATACATATCTTATAGGAGGGTTAAAATGAAAAAAAAAATCCGGTCGGTTTTTTATCCATTCTTGCAACCATTTCAATATTAGGCATCGTAACACAAAATAGTGGATGGTACGGATTTTTAGGGTTTTTGTACTATATAAAATACTTCTATGTAATCCCAGATGAAAACTTCTGGGATAATATTAAGAAATCATCTACTTTAGCATTTCTTGCAGAGATGATTTGCCTGCCAATATTTCTCTTTTTCATGTACTTCACATTAGATTCTCAAACATATATTCAGAGTGCTTTTGGAGTCTGCTTTGCAATTTCGATACTTGTTTTTACAGTGTACCTTGCTGTTCTTGAATGGAAAGAAATAAACTAAAGAGTGAGCGTTATGATAAAAAACAGAATTAGAGAATACCGTGCAAAATATAATATGAATCAGGAAGAACTTGCTGTTAGAGTTGGAGTACGACGAGAAACAATAGGAAATCTTGAAAAGAGTAGATACAACCCTTCACTGGTTCTGGCATGGAACATTGCGAAGGTATTCAATTCAACGATAGAAGACGTATTTACAGTTATAGAAGATGAAGAGGAAAAGTGATGGATGTAAAAGCTTTCTGGCGGGATGTGCTTTCCCAGAACAGAGAAGCCCTGCAAGCTTATTTCTGTAAGGATGCCGTTATCCGCTGGCACTGCACGAACGAGAAATTTAGTGTTCAGGAGTATATTAAAGTCAATTGTGATTATCCGGGCGAATGGGATGGAGAGATAGAGCGTATTGAAAAAGCCGGTGAAACATTTATCACAGCTGTACGCGTTTTCCCAAAAGACAAGAGCGCGTCATTCCATGCTCTCAGTTTTATTAAAATCAAAGATGAGCTGATCTCCGAGATGGATGAATATTGGGCTGATGATGGAGAAATCCCTGAGTGGAGATTAAACATGAGGATTGGAACATCAATTCAATGAATTAGGTTTGAATAATAGGTGAGAAATAATGAAATACGAAAAAATAATTAATCTTAAAGACGGAAGACGATGTCTTATACGAAATGCAACTGCATACGATGCGGAGGACATTCTTTCGAATTTAAAAAAAGTTCGTGAGGAAACGAATTTTCTTCTCACCTATCCGGATGAAAAGGGGTTTAGTCTTGAAGAAGAAAAGAGCTTTCTAAGCAAGAAAGAAGAAAGTGCTGCCGAGGTACAACTCTGTGCACTTATTGGTGATGTGATTGTAGGCCTTGCAGGTGTCGGCCCAATTGGAGCAAGGGAGAAAATACGCCACCGGGCAGAATTAGGTATCAGCATTGAGAAGGACTACTGGAGTCTTGGTATCGGCAGTGCGCTTACGGCAGCATGCATAGAATGTGCAACAAAAGCGGGTTATCGGCAGCTGGAGTTAGAGGTCGTCGCAGATAATAGGATTGCGATTGCTTTATACAAAAAGATGGGTTTTGTTGAGTACGGAAGAAACCCGAGGGGCTTTGTTTTGCGAAGCTCTGGTTATCAAGAATTGATTTTGATGAGATTGGAACTTCGTTAACAAA
>JAQYET010000051.1 GCA_028723525.1 Prevotellaceae bacterium | reverse complement strand
ATGCGTCGTATCATTGCCATCATCCTTTTGATCCTCTCGGTGACAGCTATGTCAGCCCAGTCGTATCATGCCGTCAACATTGACGAGGGTACAGTTGCTGCCATGACTGCCGCATACGCAATAGAGTCGGAAACCGAGCGTCTAACCGTTTCCGATGTAGATTCCATCTTAGGCCATTACACCAAGGCAAGTCTTTCCACCGCAGGCATCTACCTGTCAAAGTTGAAAGACCGAAACGCCATGCGTGATGCAGGGCTGTTCAGTAGTGATGAGAATTATTATTATCAGCGCATCCTTTATTTAGTGAAAGACGGCATCATGCCAAAGCTCATTGTTGTTGCTGTCAAAATGGTCAAGCAGCCCGACAATGCCCTTTATTGGGGACCTTACCTATTCAAGACTACTCAAAATGTCGAACAGCTATGCAAACAGTTCGAACTTGTTGTTACAAATGGTAAGCTATCTTTCAAGGACGTAGTTTTCTTGGTTATCAACGAGAAGTTGCGGAAAATCTTCGACGTGTCTCAATTGGGGAATGTCAACTGGAAAGACCTCTTGGAAAAGATCGGCGACTTTGACATCAAAGCCGCCAAGGAAAACATTAAGAAAGATATAAGCAATATCGGAGAAGTACTTGCCACCGCTGGAAAAGATGCTGTTAATGGGAATCTCAAGGATTTTTCGGCAATAGGTAAGATCTTCAAATCAAAACCCTCCGAAATTTACCAGCTATACAAGACCTTCCGAAGCAAGTATGAAAGTATACGCAACGCAGGGAATGTGAAGGAAATTCTGATGAGCGTTATTCAATCGACGGATGCAGATGCTGTGTCACGTCTTTTTCAGATAGACGATTATAACATATCAGGCTATATCAGCAATTATGTAAAAGAGTTAAAGGGGCAACACTATAGACAAAGATGGTACATCTATTCCGAAGATAGTGGTAATAAAATTCTCGCTGAATACAAGCCTTCTCATCCGAGGAATACTAATGACAACTCCGCATGGACAGGTTGGAAGTATAAAGAGAATTTTGAAAGAAAGACCACACCGTCTTTCCCCACCCTTTCCCCACAAGAATATAATGAACTCAAAAGACAAGCTGAAATGTCGACAGGTTGGAATGCAGCTCGAAAAAGTCAATATGAGCATCAACATCCTGGTCATACCATCACTATTGACTATACCATGGACTCCTATTCCTACATTAGAGACAAAGATGGCAACATGTGGAAACATTCAACGCATTGGCGTGGCATGCACTGGACTGTGAACATGACAGTAAGGGAGTCTTGGAGTTCCAAGCAGGAAGTCTATTCAGAAGTGTTTGACTCCGAGTCTATGGATGAGAATACTTTCAAGAAAAGAATGGATAATCAGCTCAAATACTACAACAGCTTAGAGAGTGACAAAGAACCCTCTCAGCAAGTTGTTTACAAGTTAGGCTACGATGCTCCTAAATACTACACAATGGCAGATGAGAACAAGATGAAAGGTTGCAATTCCGCTGTGTTTTCCGCCAGCTGTGCCGACGGCTCTACCCTTGCAGAAGGGTCCTTCAACTGGAAGGAGAACGGTAATCAGGGAAAGCATCTGGAAGATCCCAAGTCAAAGAATTTTGCCATGGTAGCCTCTCCTAAGTCTGGCAACGATGATATCAAGATGCTGCAAAAAAAGAAGTTAGAATATCAAGCCGATATTAAGAATATTAATGAGCAAATCCGTTCCATGGATAGGGAGATGAGAGCCTTGATAGAGCAGATAAAACAAGCCAAAATGGCAAATGATGAGAACAAGGTTTCCGAGCTACGTTCACGTTATGAAACCATTAGTAAAAATCAGGCAGCTTCAAAACGTCAGCTTTCGCAGATACAGTCTTATCTTGGTAAGATAAACACTGCCATATCAGAATATTATAAAGATCTTACTGAGGACAATGGAGATCCTTATCGTATTCCTGCAAACATGAGAGAGTTGGAAGGGCTTTACAAGCTATCCTGGCAGGATGACGGAGAGTGGACCAATGGTGACAATAAATATATTTTCGTGCGTCATGCTTATTGTGCACAGGTAAAGAGTGAGGTAACTTACACCGCCACTCTCACGTTATCTCAACCTCCAAGTTATCTTATACCTTGGTTTGGATGGAATCTTATAAGGATTCACCGTGCCATATTGAGCGTTGACTACAAACTCTCTGCTTCTTTTTCTTCAGAGAATATCATAGAGACTATGAAACTTGACGTGAATCTATCGGAGAAAGAGCGTGCAGCAAAGGTCAACGAGCGTCAAAAGCAATTGATGGAAGACATGCCTGACTGTTCTATTTCGGTAAGATACAACTATGCCAAGAACTTGGCAAACGAAGAAGACCCAGATGCCATTCACTTGCTTTGGGCCAGCGACCGTTTAGATGTGGCCAGAAACGTGGAATACCAACTTAGTTTAATCTATTCCCAGCTGGTTCTTTTGGAAAAAGTCATGAATGATCGTCAGACCATCAAGGATTTCTTGACCAATCACATCTTCAACCCCATTACAAGAAAGTCACGAGGAACTATTGCCGAGTATGCGCTGCAACGGTGGAACGATGCAAGTAACAAAGCCAAGAAGACTTCCGCAAGTACCTCTTTACAAAACAACACCACAACAAGCGAAAATTAAGACATAGCATAAATAATAGAAAACATGAATAAATTGGTATACATACTGGTGATGAGCCTTTGTCTTCTATTTATTCCGAGTGAAGTCAAGGCATTGGATTTCCCGACCGACCCCGTCTCGTTGGAAGCAATGATCCATAACCACAAGACCGTCAGGGCTATGTTGGAATTGCGTACCCTTGCCGAGGAAGGCGTGATTACTTATCATGAAAAGAGTATGCACTCTATGGAAGATTACGCTGCGGTCAACAAGAAGTTGGACAAATATAGAAAGTGTTTCAATATTATCAACCTCATTTTGAACTCAACCGCCACTGGCTTCCATGCTTATAACAGTTTTAAGAGTTGCAAGAGTAATCTCGAAGCCTATTATGATCTATTGAATACCTACAACAAGGAAATCCTCCAACATGGAGCCATCTGGACAAGCGACACCATAATCATCAAAGCCAGTCAACGAGCCGTCGAGGGTGTTTATCATGGAGCTTCACAGCTATGGAAGTCCTACTCTGAATTAGCCGAAATTGTGACTGGTGTAAGAAATTGTACCACTTCGGATTTAATGACCATTTTGGGTGATATCAACAATTCCATTGACGAGATAGACGACAGCATCAGACGTTCCTACACAGAGTTATGGGCATATATGACTGTCCGGATGGGCTTTTGGAAAAAAGAAATATTCATGGCAAGAAGCATCAAGGATATTGCCAACGATGCTTTGGGGCGTTGGCTTGGTAACTCCATCCAAGCATTTGAATGTCTGGAGCAACATCGCTCATTCCAACATGCCCCTTTAGGCGGTGGCGGAATCATCGGAGGCAGAAGCTGGCATTAAACATAAAAGAATACCTATCATGCAAAGAAATAGAATCATCCTTTTACTCGGGCTGCAGTTGATTGTCCTTTCCGTATTCAGTCAAGGGTATGTGCAAGTCACAAAACATCATGAGAATTACATCATGCAGCAGTTTATGACGATGGAGACAGGTGCTGGATCATTAACTCCTCGTTACTACTATAACGCATTTCACAAGAAATATCAATCGACAGCCAATGCACTGAACAAGCAGCTTTT